>NZ_WJFC01000139.1 GCF_009725235.1 Scytonema sp. UIC 10036 | reverse complement strand
GACTAAAATTTAGGTCTATGAACTATTTCAGGATTGTGGTACACCGTACTTTTTAAGGGGGGGTAAGGAGCGAAACCGCGAATAGTTCTCCCTAAATCCCTCCTAGAAGGGAAATTTAAATATTATATAAATAAAAATATTTTTTATAATTATATAAATCAATGGTTCATATTCAATACAAAGTCGGTGGTAGCTTACAAAATGATGACCCAACATATGTAGTGCGCCTTGCGGACAAACAACTCTATACAGCACTTAAGTCTGGAGAATTTTGTTATGTCTTCAACGCTCGACAAATGGGTAAATCTTCTTTGTTGGTTAGAGCTAAACATCTCTTGGAAAAAGAAGGTTATTTTTGTACGAGTATTGACATGACGCGGATAGGTAGCCAACATATTACCCCTTTACAATGGTATAAGGGTATGGTGGCATATTTATGGCAGGGATTTGGCTGTGGAGGAAGAATAAATTTAAAACAATGGTGGCAAGGGCAGGAAGATGTTTCTTTACTACAAAGATTAAGTGAATTTATTGAAGAGTTATTATTAAATCAATTTCCCAATCGCCACTTGTGTGTTTTTATAGATGAAATTGATAGCATTCTCAATTTAGAATTTTCCACTGATGATTTTTTTGCTTTGATTCGCTACTGTTATAATCAGCGCTCGCTGAATCCAGAATACAATCGCATTACCTTTGCCTTGTTTGGTGTATCAACCCCAAGCGATCTCATTCGTGACAAAACTAGAACTCCTTTTAATATCGGTAGGGCAATAGATATTTGTGGTTTTAGTTTAGAAGAAGCATTACCTTTAGCCCAGGGCTTAGTAGGAAAAGTTGAGCATCCCCAAGCAATATTAAAGCCAATATTAACTTGGACTGGAGGACAGCCGTTTTTAACGCAAAAAGTTTGTCAGTTGGTAGAGTGGAAAATCAAAGAAAAATTTTCGGAGAGTTTGACTTTACCACTAGGAGCAGAGGAATTTTGGGTAGAAAATATCGTGCGAGAGCACATTATTGAGAGTTGGCAAAATCAAGACCAACCAGAGCATTTAAAAACGATTCGCGATCGCCTTCTTTATAATGAAAGTCGTGCAGGAAGATTATTGGGTACATACCAGAGAATCTTACAAGGTGTGAAAATTCCAACTGATGACAGTAGAGAACAAATAGAGCTGCTATTGTCTGGAATCGTTGAGAAACAAAACGGCTATCTCCGCATTAAAAATCCAATCTACCAAAATGTCTTCAATGAGGAATGGGTAGAAAAGCAGTTAGACCATTTGCGCCCCTACTCTCAGTCTTTAAATGCTTGGGTTGCATCGAATTATCAAGATGAGTCGCGCCTACTGCGGGGACAGGCATTACAAGAAGTCCTAGATTGGACAGGGGGCAAAAACTTAGGCGATTTGGACTATCGATTTTTAACAGCTAGCCAGGAACTAGATCGTCGGGAAATCCAACAAAAACTAGAAGCCGATAGGCTTAAAGAAGTTGAAGCACGATTGGAGTTTGAAAGAAAGAGCGCTCGTCGTCAGCGACAACTATTAATAGTTATTAGTTTGGCACTCATATCAGCTATTGTCTCAGGAATTATATCAGTCACAGCTTATCGGCGCTCAGCAATCAATGAGGCAAAAGCACTTGCAATTGCCTCGAATGGTAGTTTTGATTCCAACCAACATTTAAATGCATTGGTGCAAGCAATCCAAGCACGACTGAAGTTTACTCGCCTCAATCTTCTCAATTGGGAAGGTGCAAATACCCTAGATTTGCAAACTCGCACTGTACTCGAGCAAGCAGTTTATAAAACTCATGAAGTCAATCGCTTATCGGGACATCGGGGTACTGTTGTGAGTGTTGCATTTAGTCCTGATGGGCAGTGGATAGCAACCTCAGCTAGCGATCGCACAATCACAATTTGGCAGCGAGATGGAAAGTTGGTAAGAACACTGGCGCAAACTGCAACAATACACCGCGTCCGTTTCAGCCCTGACAGTCGTCAAATTGCTGGGGCTGGGCTTGATGGAACTGTGTTTCTTTGGACTGTCACCGGACAACTGCTGGCGACTTTTAAACATAAAGCGCCAGTATGGCAAGTTGCCTTTAGCCCAAATGGACAAATACTCGCTTCTACGAGTGGCGATCGCACTCTCAAGCTTTGGAGCATCGTCGATGGAACTCTTATCAGAACTCTCAACCACAAGCTTGCTGTTTGGGCAGTTGCTTTTAGTCCTGATGGACAGACTATTGCATCGAGCACTGTGGATGGTACTCACACACTTTGGCAAATAGATGGAACAGAGATTGCCACCTTTGGCAACCGAGGGGCATCTGTTTGGAGTGTTGCTTTTAGCCCTGATGGGCAGACTTTGGTATCTGGTAGTGCTGATAATAATGTGCGACTGTGGAATCGTGATGGCAAACTACTTTTAACCCTTAAAGGTCATACAGCAGAAGCGATCGGCGTTGCTTTTAGTCCGAATGGACAAATTATTGCTTCCGCTGGTGCAGATAAAACCATCAAGCTTTGGAAAGTAGATGGTACTCTCATCGAAACTTTTCGGGGACATAGCGCTACGATTCGCGATGTTGCCTTTAGCCCCGACAGTCAGATGCTAGCTTCTGCAAGCGATGACAACACTGCTAAACTTTGGCGCATCAACTCACCTTTTGTCAAGCTAGTTGGTACTCATCAAGCCATTATTTGGCGCATCGCATTTAGTCCTGATGGACAATCTCTTGCCTCTGTTGCAGAACAAGAGGTAAAAATTTTGCGGCGCGCTCGATCTGCTGTCAAAACCTTTTTTGTAGAAGGTACGCGATTATTTAGCCTCACTTTTAGCCCTAATGGTCGTACTCTAGCGGTTGTGGGATCGGATGGCGTTATTAGATTATGGCAGATAGATCGTAATGAGAAAACTTTTCTTAACACTGACAGCACCAGTATCTGGGATATTACTTACAGTCCTGATGGGCAATGGTTGGTTACAGTAGGAGATAATCTTAAATTAAACCTCTGGCAACGGAATTCCTCCGGGCAGTTTCAACTTCACCAAACTATCCCAGCTCATAACGCTCGAATTTGGGATGTGGACTACAGTCCAGACAGACAGTTTATCGCCACTGCTAGTTCTGATGGTACTGTTAAAATCTGGAGGTGGTCATCCCGCAACAATTACTTAAACGTTCAAGCAGATAAAACTCTGAAAGGGTACAGTGGTCTGTGGGGTGTTACTATCAGTCCCGATAGTCAACTCATTGCTGCTAGTGGGCGGGATGGCTTTCTCCATATCTGGAGGCGGGATGGGACTTTAGTACGTGTTATCAACAGCGAAACCATTGGTTTAACAAGGGTTGCCTTTAGTCCTGACGGTACTCTGTTAGCTGCTGGTAGTGCTGATGGTAGCGTCAAACTTTGGAAAACGGATGGCACCTTACTATCAACTCTTAACGGACACACCTCAAGTGTCCAAACAGTTGCTTTTAGCCCTGATGGCAAGACTCTCGCCTCTGCGGGTGATGACCAGACTGTGATGTCGTGGGATTTGCAACAAATCCTTCAGGTCAATTTACTCGTTGAAGGTTGCAATATAGTTCGGGATTATCTGAAGACGAATGCAATGGTTGAGGAAAGCGATCGTCACTTGTGTCCAGGGACCAGTGACCAGTGACCAGTAACCACTCACTCGTTCCCAGGCTCCGCCTCACTCGTTCCCAGGCTCCGCCTGGGAATGCCTTCAAGCAGAGGCTCCGCCTCCCGTCTTGATTTCACGCGAGGCAGAACCTCGCAGCCGACATTCCCTGTTTCTAGCTGGGAACTAGAGACAACGAGAAACGAGAGAGTATTAAATGAGGGGTATCATCCCCATTCACAACTCTGTATCTTGTAAAGGTAGTCGGGGATTTAACCAAACTTCGTGTACGTAACTGGTGAATTACCAAAAGTTAACTTTAATTTAACTGTACTATCAAAATCTAGCTCAAAAAAGGTTTATTGATACAATTGACAAAATATAAAGTATATGCATTTATTGTAAAAGCTTGATTTTAACCATTCCATAGATACAACATAAAACAAAAATTGTCATTTTTTTGTGTTATCCAAGACGTATTGACATCTGTTTTTTCAAGATTTGCTTATAACTAATAACTTTTTAACACTACCTTAACCTTAAAAGCATCTGACTTTTAAGTAAAATTAGGTATATACATCAATTTACAACTCGTGAGAGTAAAGAATACTTTGAAAAAAGAAAACTACAAACTTTGAGTGTTGGATTGAAAAGCTTTGCGTTTGAACTATTTCAACCCAGGCAGACAACAACATTATTATCTATTTCAATTTAGTATATGGCGATAGATCTCAAAATCACTTTACTTTCCTGGGGAATTGCGATTATTACGTCTGGGTTGGCGCTCATGTTATTCAGTCGCTCAAAAGTTAGCGTACAGATGCAAAAAGCATTGCAAGAAAGTGCCGAACGGGAAAAAGCCCTTGCGCGAGCAATTCAAAGGATGCGGCAAACACTGGATATTCAGAAAATCTTCAATGCAACAACATCAGAATTGCGGCAAGTTATTAATTGCGATCGCGTTGTTATCTATCGCTTCCATTCTGACTGGAGTGGAGAATTTGTTGCTGAATCTGTTGGGGATGGATGGAGGTCTTTATCAAAGGAACAACTTAGCAATCCAAAACTGCAAGAGAACTCTCTTTTAGATGAGCATTGTACTATCAATAATATTGTTACCGAACCAGATAGTTTATTTGAAAATTATTTGGTCATCAAAGACACTTATCTACAACAGACTCAAGGTGGTTTTTACAATCAAAGAACGCCTTATCGAGTTGTAGAAAATATCTATGATGCTGGGTTCAATGCGTGTTATATTAAGTTATTAGAGCAGCTTCAAGCTAAAGCATATATTATTGTTCCAATTTATTCCAATCGTCAGCTTTGGGGATTGCTGGCAACTTATCAAAATTCGCGATCGCGTCAGTGGAAAGATACAGAAATTAATATTGTTACACAAATTAGCAATCAATTAGGAGTTGCTCTAGAGCACATTGAGCTATTAGAACAGACAAAGAGTCAATCAATAGCACTGCAACAAGAAATTCAAGAAAGATTGGCAGCAGAGGCTTTGCTAAAGCTACAAAAACAAGAGTTAGAAAAAGCTTTAATCAATCTCAAACAAGCAGAACTTCAATTGATTCAAAATGAGAAAATGGTAGCTTTAGGACAATTAGTTGCAGGTATTGCTCATGAAATAAACAATCCCATAGGATTTATCTTTGGCAATCTTGAGTACACCAACCAATACATACAAGACTTGCTTCATTTGGTTCGACTCTATCATCATGAATATCCAGATTCTCCATCTAAATTTAGTGAAATTTTTAAAGAAGTAGATCTAGATTTAGTAAGCCAAGATCTAGAAAACAGCATGAGTTCCATGCAAAGAGGGGTTCAACGAATTTGGCAACTCGTTCTTTCTCTCCGCAATTTTTCTCGACTTGATGAATCAAACATAAAGCTTGTTGATATTCATGAAGGGCTCGATAGCACTTTATTACTGTTACAACATCGTCTCAAGGCAACACAATTTCGTCCCGAAATAGGAGTTATTAAAAAGTACGGGCAATTACCTCTTACAACCTGCTATCCAAGCCAACTCAATCAAGTATTTATGCATTTGTTAAATAATGCCATAGATGCTTTAGAAGAACGAAGTCACAAAGAAAATTTTCTGCCAAAAATTTGGATTTACACAGAAATTTCAGATACTCACATCATCAAGATTCGCATTGCTGATAATGGTTGTGGTATTCCCCCTACAGTACTATCTCGTTTATTTGACCCGTTTTTTACTAGCAAACCAGTAGGTAAGGGGATGGGTTTAGGCTTATCAATTAGCTATCAAATTATCGTTCTACAACATCAAGGCAAACTAACTTGTCATTCAGCACCAGGGCAAGGAGCAGAGTTTGTCATTGAAATTCCATTACATTGTTCAGCAGTTACAGTAGGGGCGCAATGCCTTGCACCCGTACAGGGTTAGTGGTTGGTTGTTAGTTGTTAGTGGTTAGTTGTTGGTTGTTATGGTGATACCAAAGAGAGTAGAAAGTACTCGATCGAGATCGCTAGGAACGGCATATGTATTTATATCTTTGTAAACTATTTTTTCTTGGCGATGCAAAATTCCAAACTTCCAAGTATCCCCTGTTGTTACAGTGCCGTAGAGTATTGGAACTGTTGAGTCAGTCCATTGATCCAGGGCAATCAATTCCACCGCTAGCTGAGTAAAACCCCTTGCTAAATCAGCATTTTTAGCTTCAATCACTAATAAATTTTGCGGAGTAGGAATGAAATAATCGAAACTGCCTTTGAGCCAATTGCTTACCCGAACGGGATATTCAATTTTGAGTGGTGCGTGAATGAACTTGCAAACCGTCTTGAGAATTGGAAAGATTAATGCTTCACGTCGAGCTATTTCTGACGCAGGATCTACTATGGTCAAATTTTCTTGCAGTTCTGTTCTCAATGGTTTTGGATCGATTGGCAATTGCTGTGGAAGTTGAAGATCCGTATTGTTGAGGGTAGCACCAAATTCAGCTAAGATATCGGCAGTATCGTAAGCTAATTCGGCATACTTGCTGAAAGTATAGCTCTCGGATGGGTCGAGAATCCTGGCTCTGCTCATGAGTTCGGCGATCGCATATCGCGGCGTTAGAGATAGTGTTATTTATAATTGTTCTATTATATTGCGCGAAATGCCGCTGACGTATACGTTCACATAGAGTTCGCCGGATTGACTCACTGCCATCAGGTAACCCTGTCAAGGTGGCTCAGAAAATTTTGATTTAGGTGGCAATTCCTCATATTTACTCTCTGCGCCACGCCAGTCGCCTCAACTTTGGAAACCAAAGCACGGCGCTGACTCCTCTGCGTACTTTGCGGTTCAAAAGTCATTTATTTAACCGCTGAGGCGCAGAGTACACAGAGGAAAGAGGAGAGAGAACAATTGGATTTCTTGCAGTTTGTATTCACCTTGACAGGGCTATTCGATCCCTCCTCTGGGTTTGGGGGGAGATGGGGGGATTTAACACTTTGAATACAAGCTCTAGTCGCTATTTTCTGGATAGTTGCTCAACATCAACAGCAGCAAGAAGCAAAGGGAAATTGTGAGCATTCGGTGAATGCATTGCTTGAATCCCCAAGTTAGCGCGATTGATTAAATCTGCACTCGTAGGAATAACATGACCAACTCTATCTAAAACTGATTGATTAAAATTGAATCCATTCAAGTTAACGTGAGTTCGACGGAGCTAAAAACGTAGAAATTTGACAGGTCAGGCAAGCTCTAATTTTAGCACAAGCTATCAGAGTTTTTACTTCTATGCCAAAAACCCAACTTTACAGGGTTTTTAGTTCGTACTTGAATTATTAAATGCTCCTAATTATTTACATTGTAGGCAGTGTCTACAATGTAAAATTAGCTTTTGACAAGACTTTCAGCCATTGCAAGATTTGAGACTATATATAAATGCGCAAGATGAAATTCTAAGAACGAATTTATAGGGGTTTTAGGCAACGAGTTTCGCGCATTAAGTGAAATCGCCCGTGGAGTAAGGGTTTTAGCCTCCAAGTCAATTTGCACATAAAGTGAAATCTACTCACGACGTATCAACTAAAAGTAACATTCGAGGCATCTTGCACATAATGTTAATGCCTTCTCCAAGGCGCAGTAGCAAGGCTTTTCTCCAATGAGGATAAGTATACGGACAAGATTAATTTGGTCAGAGGTAGCTGTTTGTGGATGGTGTAAACGAAAATAAAAACCACATCGACACCTTGTAACTGCGGGTCTTGACCACCGAATATTTTTTGACAACCAGGACATTTGTTTATCAGTACACATTGATGTAGGTAACAAGCTTTGACTAAATCCCAATCCCAAATCTTACGACAATAAGCAGATTCGGTTAAACAATAAGGACATAGTTTAAGAGCACATTTATAAATGATGTATTGCAGGGAATTAACAAAAGAAACTAATTGATAAGGGAGAGAAGCCATTAGTCTTAGCTGCTCATCAGTGACTTGAATGAGCTGACTAAGTTGGGAAGGCTCCTATTCGATTGTTGACAAGATGAATGGCTCTTGCGTACTGAGCGTGCTAAAATTGTAGAAAAATAAGCTTAAAACTATTGCTGGGCTTAGCTTACAGCTATTATTAGTTTCAAAATGTTACTCCTTGTTAAAATTGAAATTATAAGTGCCTGTAAGCCTTGTAAATACAAGCATACTTGTAGATTTTAATGAAAATTTAGCACGCTATGTACGAAAGAACCGACTAATACCAGCATTATTTGTACTTCTACCTTAGAGTTGGGTATTGATGTTGGCGACCTCGATTTGGTTTTGCAAGCTAATGCTCCTTCTACTGTCTCATCTTTCCTCCAGCGGTTAGGTCGTACCGGACGAAGAACAGGGCAACAAGCCAACACGACATTTTTCTGTGAAAATATAGAGACAGTATTGCAAGCGATCGCTATCATTGAACTAGCTAGGAAAGGTTGGGTTGAATCTATACCTATTCAAACACGCGCATGGCCCGTACTCGTACACCAGCTACTTGCACTGACTCTTCAATTTGGTGGTATTAGTCCAGAACGGTGCTGGGAGCTACTCTGTGGAGTTCCTGATTTTTCTGGTATAAGCCGCTCAGAATTTGAAGTATTGGTCGAACACATGATTCGGGAGGATTTCCTATTTTTAGCTGGTGGATTGCTATCGATGGGGGAAAAAGCAGAACGAGTCTTTGGGCGCAAAAACTTTATGGAACTCTACGCCGTTTTCAGCAGCCCAGTCATGTATAAAGTGGAAACACCAGCCGGTTACACTATTGGTTCCCTGGAGCAATCATTTGTTGATAGATTAGTTGCTCAAATGAGTTCGTTTCTTCTCAGCGGTCAGGCTTGGACGGTTATGCACATCAACCATGAGGAACGCACAGTTCGAGTTGTTCCTGCTCCTCGTGGTAAAAAACCAAGCTGGGGTGGCTTTGCTCCACAACTACTGGGTTTTGAACTCTGTCAGCAAATTGCGGAAATCTTGCAGTTTGAATGTAGTATTCCTTACATTGATGCTAAGACACAAGTTGTGTTGGATGAGTACCGTTTTGACATTAGACCATTCATATTAGAAGGGCGAGCGAGCATTCAGATGGAAACAGATCGGGTACTGTGGTGGACTTTTGCGGGTGGACAAATTAATCACACTCTCAAATACGGTTTGCAATTTCACCATGATTGGATGATTGTTTCTGACAACTTCAAGTTAAAGATTGAAGGCGATAGTGTGGGTTATGCAACTTTAACAGGTGCGATACGGCTTCAGCCGTTAAGCCTCCGGCTTATCGCTCGGATGATTCATCTTGAATTTTGGAAAGCTCCAGATACCGAGCGCTTCATCTGGTCGCGGCTACCAGATTATCGCTTGAGTAAGTTTCAGAAGGTGCTGCCATTCGTGTATTCTCTAGAAATGACTGGGAATTATTTGTTAGACATCTCCAGAACAGTTCAATTTTTGAATTTACAGCAGTTTTCGACCTAAATGAACCACGTCGTTTGTAGGGGCGCAATGCCTTGCGCCCCTACTGATTTTGGGCGGTAAGCTGGGGATTGATGAGGACATCCGCAGCAACCGCTATAACAGCCGGGAGAGCCGGGGCTTTTAGTCTTAGAATTATCTTAGTGCAACGTGCTTTGTCCAAAGCGTGTTACCAACTCCTCACGGGAAGAGGTAAGCAAAAGGTTGGCGACTTCATCATCCGACAATTGTGTGAGTGGCTCAACGATTAATGAAAGCTCCTCGTCAAGAACACCAAATCGGCTTTTAAGCAGGCTTTGAATTAAACCTTTTGCTTTTTCTTGTCGTCCAATGCGCTCGATGCTACTAATGTAGGGCATTTGATTCTCCTCCTCAAATTGTCTCAGATCGTCTCTAAAGGTGACCTCCAACGGTTCTGGCAACCCCATCATTCTATCCAATATTCCAAATATCTCTAGGATATCCTGTCGGCTATACCCGCGTCTGTAAAGCCCTTTAATTAGACGCAGTTTCCATTGCAATCTCTCTGTGGCAGCTTGGGTCGTAGCCTGGGTTTTGCGATGCGCCATCACTACCACAGCGAACGGGTTATTGCTTGCTTCTAGTGACTCCCACGTATAGTCTAGCAGCTTGATGACGGGAAACCGCAGTCGCATCTCGCAACCCCAGCGCCCGTAGCCGTATTCGGTGGGTCGCCAGTTCGGTTGCTCATCCCCCAGCACGGCTAAACTTACCACTTCTCGACCATAGCGATCGAAAATCCTATAGTGGTAGGTAAACATCCGTTTCGCAAAACCGCTGTCCGTTTGGCTTTGGATTTCGATATGCAATAGCAGCCATGCTTCCTCTCCGTTTACAAGCCACACCTTAAGCAGCTTATCAACAAAGCGCTTGCCAATTTCAGCATCCCGGACAATCTGATTAAGCTCCTTGTCGAGAAATTCATATCCCCGCTCCCACGCGATCTCCCGATGTGCTTCTGGGAAGAAGAAGGCAACGAATGCCTCAAAATACTTCTCAATCGCTACTTTCCACGATTCATCGTAATTCGCAGAAACGCTAGTTTCCGATTCTGTCATGTTGTTAAAACTACCAGTACACTCTCAAATCTTACTAGGATTTTTACCACAAGACTTCCCTACCTTCAACAAATCCACGCTTTATACAGTATGCTTTCTACGTTTTTAGCTCCGTCGAACTCACGTTCAAGTTAAACGCCATCGTAAGGTATTGATATATTAATCAGGCTTGCGGCAGAGGCATATAACTTTGTCAGATTGATAAGCTAATTTTACGGAATATTATTTTTAGACTTTTGCAACTACCAAAAAGTTGCAAGTCAATAATTTTGTAAAGGAGTTTAGCAATGAGTACTGAAAATAGAGTAGAAGCAACTGCCAAAAACATTGAAGGCAAAATCCAAGAGGCTGTTGGTGAGGTGACTGGTAATCCTAAAGACAAAGCAGAGGGTCGAGCAAAACAGAGAGAAGCCGCCGTTGAACATACTGTAGAAAATCTTAAAGATGACAAAAAAGAAGTTATAGATAGGTCTTATTAGTCTGTAGAATAAAAAACCTAGTAAGTTAATTTTAGATTTTGGATTTTGGATTGAAGAAAAAATTCCCAGTCTAAAATCTAAAATTTTTGCGTTCGAGGTAATGACTTACAGCAGATTTCAACTTGGTGAGGTACGAAAATTACCCCCCTCTGTCCCCCCGATGCCTTGGAGGGATGAAAGGGGGTGTACCTCATTCAAATGCAAAGCGCTGTATATCAATAAGATAAATGGTGATTCAACATACCTGGAAACCGGATACAGATCGCGGCAAAATCAGTAATTAAGGGAAGGTGATAAAGAAAGAAATTATGCAAACGAATCATTCCAGCGATCGCGATTCCCTAAAGGCTTCCAGTAAAAACACCCAGGAAAGTATTCCCCAATCAATCGCTCAACACAAGTTGGTAGTTGAATGAAATCAATGACTGTTTTAAAAAGTGACATTGATATTTACAATAGCCTTTAACAAGAAGGCAGAAGTACGAGGGCAGATGGCAGAAGGAATATGCCCGAGTACTTCTCGCGACCAAAGGGAGCAAAGGGTTTAAGTCCCCCACCATAATCTTCGATTTGGTGGCAAGCAATTGGTGGTGGGTTGAAGCCCCCACCATATTGCAAACATAGCTGCCCTCTGCCTCCTGCCCTCTGCCTTCTTCACTTGATTTTCACTAAGGAACTTCAAAATAAAAAAATAGCCAACTTTTGCTTGTGGAACGGGCGTCTTCGCCCGTTCTTGATTAATGACGGGTTAGAAGCCCGTACCACAAGACAGATAATTAATGTCTTAGACATTTGGTTAAATCTTCAACCAAATAGCTTAAATCCCGATACAGCTAAAGCTCCAGCTAGTGCTGAAGCCGCTAGAGAAACACTAGCCGTGTTAAATAACCACCAAGCAGCACCTGCAACAACTTTTTTGGTTTCAAGTGCTTGCTTTTTAGCTTGCTCTTTTATTGCATTGAGCCGTTTTTGAGTTTCCTGTTGGATGCGTTCGGCTTGTTTTAGTACGCTATCCCCTGCGGCTTCTATGCGATTGACGATCTGATTGGCTTGCTCTTCTGAAATGTCTTCGCGAGAACCAATGAGAGCAACTAAAGTATCGCGATCGAATTGTGAAAGGCGATGGCGCAAAGCCTCAAAACCTGTTTGTGGTGAGTCGAACAATTTGGCAAAGTCTTGCTGGATACTCTCATAGTTAAGTTCAGGACGGTTCAGCGAGTTGAGATAGTTGCGAACTTTCTCAAAAATGCCATCAATAACTGATTGCACTCTTTTCTGGACTTCCTGATACTGTTGAACAATTGAATTACGAACAGATTCTATTTGAGCGGCTATTCTATTAGCTTCTTCAGAGGAGATATCTTCTCGTTGGGACAGTAAAGCCACAAGTGTAGAGCGATCGAATTTAGAAACGCGCTCTTTTAAAGAAGATACTCCAGCACGAGGAGAAGACAGCAACAACTGCAAATCGCGTTTGATAGCTTCTGGATTCAGTTCTTCTTTATTGGTGTTACGCAAATAGTTTTCTAAATTTTCTTCAAACTCCGCAATCCTTTGTGTTGTGCGGTTTGTGAAGCGTCTCGGCGCTTTGACAATGTTATCAATGGCTTGTTGTACTAAGTCAGAACATACGATTGGTAATCTCACAACGAGAAGAGAGTAGAACTGAGACTTTTTAAAGAAGTCAGTGTTCTTAATATAGTTTAATTATTATAACAAATATTACATTATGTTAAAAATATGAATAATTGAAAAAGCGATCTGTGACTTACAATTTTTAGAGGAACATATTAGACGTTGGAGACAAGGTAATGCAAGAACAAGTTAATAACCAAATTGAAGAAGTGCTGGAGCTTGAAGGTAATCCATTTACTCTTCCTGAAGTTACAAACGAAGAAGTAATAAAACTAGGTAATTATTACCTAAGTGGCGAGTACCTAATTCGTAACTTAGAAATAGTACGAGAAAAAAAACAGAAAGCATTAGAGGGGCTTGCTCACTTAGAAGCAGTAGAAAAAGAAATATTAGAAAGAATGCTTAAAATGCAAATAAATTATAACCCAATAGTATAATGACAAACAGGTATCACCTTGTCTCAATGTCCTATCAACCGCCCTTTAGCATTAGCACCCGCATCATCAATCAAATAAGCGCGATCGCCGAACAACTAGGGCGACTAAGCAGCCTTCAAGGACAGCCCTCTCCTCAACTTCGCAAACAAAACCGCATTCGTACTATTCAAAGCACTCTCGCTATCGAAGGTAAGATTGTCGATAACGTTCGTAGAATTGCATATCAACGCTATGCAATTCTTACCGCTAGAGTCAACCCCAAAAATACGTCAAGGCTTTGCGCTGTCAATGGTGTAGAAGTTTGGAGAGGTAGCCACTACTTACCTACCCTCCTAGACTTTTGCCAACCTTACCAATCTGGTGGTAAGTGCTTTGCCACCGTGATGGGGCAACGTGGTAGCTCTGCGTTAAACGCTGCACGTAATATTGGTTTGAGGTTTCTATCTCGCTCCTTTGTACAGCCAGCACTCGCAGTAGAGAAGGCTGGCAATGCCCGAAAAGCCAAGTTTGTAAAGACTGGGTGTGATAAGGTTGCAAGCAAGGTCGGTGGCTAACCGTACCCCAATTTTATCACGAGCGTTGTGTAAACGCTTCGCTGTCTCTCCTACCATCCTACGCCTCTTTGGTTTGGTCTACGACCATTGATTCTGAGGAAAGCGCTCACAGAGGAGAGGGGAAACGAAAAGTTATGGTTGACTTTGTTTGACTACGCTTTTTGATTACACAAACCCCGCAGTCCTAAGCAAAGATACAAAAAGTCTTGAATAAGTCTTGATTTAAACCACAGCGCCCCCAAGGAGGAGCGTTTATTGCATCATTCCCTGTACCCTTGTGCGATAATATTCGGATATTTAATGTTAAGTTAATAAAGATGTCCTCACCTGGGTTGGTAATAATCGATAATCTCTCAAACGGGATAGGAAATAATTTCCTTCACCAATATCATAACCATAAATCCCAGAACCACGCTCCTAAAGGGGCCTTAAAGCACCAGACAACTATCGGTTTTAACTGTCAGGACATAATCAAAAGAATACCTCTTAATTGTCCTGTTAACAAAGTTTCTTTCATGCATAATAGGTGGCGTTCGCGAAGCGTGCCGGAGCTAATCGCCGCCAGTGGGGTTGCTCCTAAGAAACACGTTTCAATCGCAACGCCAACTTTTCTAGGCTTTCTGGTTGTTACAGGCGATCGCTGGCTAGCTTGTCTGGCGCTCATATTCAACTCTACGTTTATTAGTTTTTCTTTTCGTTAATTGTCAGACTCGAATGGCAATCAAGTTCTTTTTGTTGTTGCTCATGGCTAGATAAGTAATCTTTCAACCAATTACATCCGTCACGCAGGAGTTCATCTAACTCTTTGATATTCCAAACGATTGCCGTACCATCATCACCTGCTGTGACCAGATATTTTCCATCCTTGCTAAAATTTACACTTCTGACAATCCCCTGATGTCCTTTAAAGTCTGCCAATAATTGTCCAGAGAGAGTCCATACTTTGACTGTACCATTGCGTCCAACGGTGGCAACCATCTTATTCTTATCATCTTTGGTTTCGCTAAAACTGATATTTTTTACGCTGCCCTGATAAGTTTTTATTTTTGGTAAAAGCTTTCCTGATAAATCCCACCGTCGAATTGTACCATCATCCCCAGCAGTCATAACTTCTCGATCGTTATTGATAAAACTGACTCCGTAGACAGTACCTTGGTAACCTTTTTCTTCTAGTTTTATTGTTTTTCGTCCTTCAATTGTCCATAGTTTTGCCTTGCCTTTTTCTCCAACTGCGGCTAGGAACTTGCCATCGTTGCTAAACCTGACAGCCTCAACTTTTGCCCCCAAAACAAATGGATCGTATGGCACATCCCCATTAGGTTCCCACAATTTTACTGTGGCTTTTTCTTCGCTTCCACCTGATGCGAGCCAATGACCATCTTTACTAAAATTCACGCTCCAGATACTACGCTGATCTGTTTTAATTTCTTTCGGCTCCTTTGCGCCGCGTGTCCATAGTCTAATTGTACTATCACTTCCGGCTGTAGCAATTTGCTGTCCGTTAGGGCTGAAGCGGACACTTTTGATTTGGATATCATTATTAAGATGATTTTCTCTGATTGTCGGACTTTGTAGGAGTTTTAGAGGTTTTGTGGAAATCTTCCATAATCTAACTGTGCCATCATCAGAAGCTGTAGCAATTTCTGTACCGTCCGGGCTAAAACGAACACTATAAATTGGTTTTTTATGAGCCTCCAATTTTAGAAAGGGAGGTTCTTTTTTAGAAACTTTCCACACTCTGACAGCACCATCATTCTTTCCTGCTGTTGCCAGTTTAGTGCCATTCTCAGTAAAACGAAAACTCACAATACTACCTTGATGACCTTGAAATTCTGCAAATAGATCGGCGTTAATATTTGTAGACTGATTTTCTGTTAATTTCCATAGTTTAATTATGCCGTCATTACTGGCAGTTGCCAGAATATTAATATTCTTCGCATTTGTAGCGCTAAAACGCACGACTTCAATACCTTCACCTTCTTGATGCGGCAACTCTGAGAATTGTCTGTAATGCTAACAATGGGGTAACAGTTGGATATTTTTCCAAATCCCTGTTTTTTAAGAGCAACTTTTTGAGTTCTTGTCCTGCTTGCATTGCCGAGAACAAGGATTCGAGTTGTGCATCCTCAAATGTTCTGGCTCGTCTTGGGCTTCCCAGTTTTCAATAATGAGCGCTCGTACAAAGTCTTGAACCTTCGTATCGTCAATACCATCTGGGAGTACTTTACAAAGCTTCTGTGTAAGAAATGGTTGTCCACCCGTCCAATATAAAATTTCTGCCATGACTGCTTGAGGATTGCTGACTCTCCCAATTAATCCTTGAACTAAAGGTTGTGCATTTTGCAACTGAAAGCCGTTTAGTTCAATGGCTCGACCAATATTAAACGGTGTAATATTTTCACTGGAAACTAAATTTGATGGAGTTGCTTATCAGCTTGACGGCTCACGTAGGTAGGGGAATCAGCAGGTAAACTTCCCCCAAATTGATATGGATACTTCGAATTAGGTGTTGAATTCATCAATTACCCCCTAGGCGTTCCTGAAAATATAGCTGATACATATTGCACATTGGTAAGACACAAAATTTCAGTATATTCCGGTAATAAACTCTGATAACTTAGCGAATAATTAGAGGTAGATAAGGATTTTAGCGACTGACAAAAGATTTTCGCATCCAGCGCTAGTGCCGCGTCCATAAAAAAATGTTAGGTTGAGGCAGCAGGTTTGGAGGTAACTAGCGTCAGCACCCCGCACGCTTCGTGACGGAGCTTCGTGCCCGCGAATTTTAATGATTATGTTCGGAAATTTTGTCGGCGCTCGGTAAACTATAGAGGAAAAAAGATTAAAATAATTAGCAATGATTATCTTAATCGTATAGACAAGAGGCGCTTAGGGCATGGTAGTTGACGAATTAATAGATTCAGTTCCCGTTACAGTTCTGACTGGTTATTTAGGAGCCGGGAAAACAACACTTCTCAATCGCATCCTGACTTACGAACATGGTAAGAAAGTCGCCGTGATTGTCAACGAATTTGGAGAAGTTGGTATTGATAACCAATTGGTAATCGATGCAGATGAAGAAATTTTTGAAATGAACAATGGTTGTATCTGTTGTACGGTGCGCGGCGATTTGATTCGCATCATCGGTAACTTGATGAAACGCCGCGATCGCTTTGACCATTTGGTGATTGAAACCACCGGACTTGCCGATCCCGCACCAGTTATTCAGACATTCTTTGTCGATGAGGATATGCGGGACAAGCTCAATTTAGATGCTGTGGTAACGGTGGTAGACGCAAAGCATATTTGGCAACACTGGGATGCTGATGAAGCACAAGAGCAAATAGCCTTTGCTGATGTGATTTTACTCAATAAAGTCGATTTGGTATCACCAGAAGAGGTTGAGGAACTAGAAAGGCGGATTCGGGGGATGAATGCCATGGCAAAAATCTACCGAACCCAAAATTCGGAGGTATCGATGGATGCCTTGTTAGGGGTACAAGCCTTCGATCTCGATCGCGCTTTAGAAATTGACCCAAATTTCTTAGGAGAAGATGCTCACGAGCATGATGAGAGTGTATACTCTATAGCTTTGGTGGAACAAAGCGCACTCGATGGAGATAAGTTAAATAATTGGTTGGGAGAGTTACTGCGTACTCAAGGGCAAGATATCTTCAGAATGAAAGGCATTTTAAACATTGCTGGTGAAGATAATCGCTTTGTGTTCCAAGGAGTACATATGCTGTTTGACGGCAAACCAGATCGTCCTTGGAAACCGGGCGAAACTCGGAAAAACGAACTGGTTTTTATTGGGCGCAATCTTGATGAAGCCCAACTCAAGCAGGACTTTCTTGCTTGTAAAGCGTAGATTGGGAATAGGGGGTAGGGGTTAGGGGTAAGGGAATAGATACATGAATAATGATTCCGTAATTGTTGATACCTAAATTCCAAGAGACAAATGGTTCCTTCTCAATGTCCTAACCTTACTCCCTAACCCCCACCCCCTACCCCTACCCTCAATAAAATCATGAACAGCTCGGTATTAAAATCTAAGGATTTTGAAGAACAATATTCTGGACACTAACAGATTACGTGACAGCGATCGCGTGGTCTCCCCAAGGTAAAGTGTTCGCCGCTACCTCAGCAGCCGGAGAAGTTGTTCTGTGGCAAGATGGTGAATTAACGACCTTGCAAACCGAACAAGGTGAATCGGTGGATTGTGTTGCCTTTTCCAAAGACGGGCAATTTTTAGCGGTAGGCGGACAAGATGGTCAGGTAAGGATTTGGCGAGAAAAAGAACTCATCGCTACTTTAGAAAATGCCCCGGCTTGGGTGGATAGACTTGCTTGGAGTCCTACCAACCATCTATTAGCTTTCGGCTTGGGACGTTACGTGCAAGTGTGGGACGCTGACACTCGCCAAATAACCGTTACACTCAATTTTGAGAATTCCTCAGTATTAGGTATCCATTGGCGTTGTGATGGAAACTATCTTGCCATCAGTGGCGATCGCGGTGTCAAAGTTTGGGATTGTCAAAATTGGGATAACGAACCCCACATTCTAGAAATTCCATCTGCTAGCTTAGCTATGGCATGGTCACCCGATGGCAAATTCCTTGCCTCTGGTAATATGGATCGCACCATTACTGTTGTAGAATCCCAACTATTAATATCAGGTAACAACCCCGAACCTTGGATTATGCGGGGTTTTCCTGGCAAAATTCGTCAACTTGCATGGTCGGACATCAGCACATCTGAAGCACCTCTGTTGGCATGCTCTAGTGTTGATGGTATAGTTGTTTGGGAAAAGCTTGCTGATGATTCTAAAGGTTGGGAAGCAAGAGTTTTAACCAACCATATGGATATTGTTCAAGCGATTGCCTTTGCACCCAACAGCTTTCTACTGGCTTCAGCTGGTGCTGATGGATGGATTTGTCTTTGGAAAAACGCCGAGCAACTCTCGGATATTCTTACAGGTGCATCATCTGAGTTTTCTTGCTTGGGATGGCATCCGCAAGGTAAGCAATTGGCTGCAGGTGGTAAGTACGGTGAATTGCTTGTTTGGTCAAAAACCTCTCACAGTTAAGGATTTGAGTGCGGTCAATTTTGAGAATGACTATCGTCTGAAAATTGGCTATGCTGTATCCAAAGAGCAATTACACAATCAGAATTTATGAAAGCCGCCAAGTTAATTTTGCTAGCCTCTCCCATATTTGTTTCTTCTGCATTGCTCGTGGCAAATCGAGCAGAAGCAGCGATCGTGCAATCTGCACGCAATCAATCTGATTTGATGGTATTATCTAATACTTCTCAAGAGTCGAATCCTATTTTAGATCAACTCGGTTGTAAATGTCCCACTTGCACTAGAACTGGGCAGGAACTCCTTCAAGGTAAGTTACCATCTGTTCGATAATGCTTACCGCAGTCTGTTCCTCGTTCCTGGGAGCTGCCCTAGGAATGCATGAATTGAGGCTCTGCCTTGACGTTAATGGAGGCGGAGCCTCTACTAAGGCATTCCCAGGCTCCGCCTGGGAACGAGAGGATAGGACGGTGTGAAAAAAATTAAGAATAGCCGGAATAATGTTATTCACCCTTGTACTGTGGGAATACTGCTAATAGCGAAACCCTTTAGATTTAGTTAGCAGTAAACTATGACCCTTCCATCAGTACAAGACAATTCTTTTATTGTAGATAGAGAAAGTTTGCTGCGCCGCATCACCTACAAAATTCGGCGATCGCTAAACCTTCAAGAAATTCTTAATGTTACGGTAGCAGAACTCAGTTCTTTTTTAAAAACTCATAGAATAAAAATTTATAAATTTCATCCGGATGGTAGCGGACAGGTGGTAGCTGAATATATTCGCGAGCAAGGTTTACCATCTCTTTACGGATTAAGTTTTCCTGCGGATGATATCCCTCTATCAGCTCGCGAACTGTTTATTAAAGCTCAAGTGCGAGTGGTGGTAGATGTTGATTCTTGCCAACTCGGTCAAAGCATTTTGAGAGATCCAGAAACTGGAGAGTTTGTGTATGAGGACTTGCGTTTTCGTCCGGTCGATCCTTGTCATGCCGAGTATTTGACAGCAATGGGAGTCAAAACTTCCTTAGTTTTACCCATCCTGCATCAAGACCAACTTTGGGGATTACTGGTCTCTCACCATGCTGAATCGCATATGTTTTCAGAATACGAACTCACGGTGGTTCAGATAGTTACAGATCAGCTTTGTGTTGCGATCGCTCAATCTATTTTACTTGCAGAGGCTCAAGAAAAAGTTCAACGTGAAGCAGTTATCAATCGTGTTGCCATGCTACTCCATTCCCAGTCTGCCATAGAGTTACAAACAGCGTTAGAAGAAACTGTTGCTGCATTTGAAGGGTCTGGTGGTCGATTGTGCTTTAGATCGGAAGCATTAGAACTTGAAAAGAATTCTGCCAAAACTTTTGCAGAGTCGCTAGCAACAAAAAGTGATGCTATTCGAATTTATACCTGTGGAGAGCAACCTTTAACACACAAGGTTACCAAATATCAAATGTTAGAGGAGTACCATATCTGGCACGAATATTTTAAATCTCATAACGAGCGGTTTTGGGCAATTTCAGACCTTCATCTTATTTCTAGCTTACGCAATCTACAGCCGTTGTTTGAGTCAACAAAAATTCGCAGTCTTTTAATGGTGCCGCTTTCGTACCGCCAACAAGAAGTTGGATATCTCAGCATTTTCCGCAACGAATTTGAAACTGATATTCTATGGGCGGGGCAGTTCGATCCTGATGAGAGACAACTTTACCCCCGCCAATCATTTGCTGTTTGGAGGCAATCGGACAGACTGCAAGTTCAACAGTGGAAAACCGTTGAAATTGAACTTGCTCAAACACTGGCAACTCACTTCGCTACTGCCATTCAACAATATGAAATGTGCCATTCACTTGAAAGACTTAATGGCAATTTAGAACAACAAGTTCAAGAACGCACGGCTAAACTACAACAAGCGGCAGCAGAGTTATCTCAAACACTTCACGAGTTAAAAGCCACACAAACCCAACTTATCCAACGTGAGAAAATGGCTAGTCTGGGACAACTCGTTGCAGGAATAGCCCATGAAATTAACAATCCAGTTAACTTTATTTATGGAAATTTCATTCATATTGAAGAATATGTATACGATCTACTGAAACTACTGGAACTCTATCAAAACCAATTTCCAAATTCAGATGTAAAAATTCGCGAGTTAGCAGAAGACATAGATTTGGATTTTATTGCTCAAGATTTACCAAAGACACTATCTTCAATGAAGATTGGTACCGATCGCATTCGAAAAATTGTTTTGTCTTTGCGAAACTTTTCTAGACTCGATCAAGCAGACATCAAACTCGTGGATATTCATGAAGGAATTGATAGTACTTTATTAATTTTACAGTATCGATTGAAAGGCAAATCAAATAGATATCCTATTGAAGTTATTAAAGAATATGATAATTTACCTTTAGTGGAGTGCTACGCAGGACAACTGAACCAAGTCTTTATGAATATTTTAGTCAATGCTATTGATGCTCTTGAGGATAAGTATAGCGACTGGGACACAATGCAGGAGAAAAATTCTCCGCCTTCAATTCCTCAAATCCGTATTTCTACCCAATTTCTTAAAAATTATGTTAAAATTAGTATAGCTGACAACGGACCGGGAATCAGCGAATCTATCAAAAATCGTTTGTTCGATCCCTTTTTTACAACTAAAACTGTTGGCAAAGGCACAGGGTTAGGGCTGTCCATCAGTTATCATATCGTAGTTGAAAAGCATCAAGGCAAACTTGAATGCCATTCTAGCCCCACTCAAGGTACTGAATTTGTGATTTTGATTCCACAAAGGCAAACTTAATGAAAGATAGCTTGTAAAAACAACTTCTATATTAAAGATGCATCGTTACTATTATATTACAGCCATTTTCAGGTAATAGACCACAGTCGTAGGGGCGCTCTTGCCTTGCGCCCCTACAAACGGTGTGGTTCATTTAGGTGAAAACTGCTGTAATCGTGTTTGGCGGTTTGTAGTATAAGCGGTTATCCGATCGCGATCTTCATGTAAATAAGAAGTTGTTATGATAAAAAAATTACTATTAACCCAATCCCTACAAACCCTCCTCATTGCTCTGACTATAGGATTCTTTGGGTGTAATAACCCAAACCAAGTAACAAACATCGCCTCGGTTAACACTGCTGCATCTGACGAACTCACCAACACTCTCCCCAAAGTTGTAGCAACAACAAGTATTTTGTGCGACTTAACCAAACAAATTGCACGGGAAACCATCAATTTAACTTGCTTGATACCTTCAAATTCTAACCCTCTGATTTATGAAGCAAAACCAGAAGACGGCGATGCGATCGCACAAGCTCAACTCATTTTATATAATGGATTCGATCTAGAGCCAAATTTAGTTGAACTGATTAGAACGCGTAATAATTCAGGTTTGAGAGTTGCAGTTGCTCAACGAGCTGTTTCCAAGCCAATAAAAGTTAAGGTAGGGGAGACGACAGTAACCAACCCTTATGCTTGGCACAATGCAAAAAATGTTGTCGGGATGGTTGAAGTAGTCACTCGTAATTTAAGTAAAACAGTTCCTGAAAACGAGTCATTATACAACGACAACGCCGAGAAAATTAAACAAGAGTTAAATCAGTTGCACACTTGGATTACAGCACGAATTGAGAGTATTCCTGAAAATCACCGCAAGTTGATTGCAACTCGTAATGCTATGGCTTATTACGCTAAAGCATACGATCTGAATTATGCAGTTGTGTTAAGAGGTAGTAATTCTGAGGGAACGCCAACGAGCAAGCGGACAAAAGCGTTGTCTAAATATATTAGAAAATATCAGATACCAGCACTTTTTACAGAAACAACAAATAACAGTAATGCGATCGCAATTGTTGCCGAACAAGCAAATGTAAGAGTGTCAGAAAGACAATTGTTTGTTGATAGCTTGGGTGAACCAGGAACTGAAGCAGATACTTACCAAAAAATGATGGTTGCCAATACGCGGACAATTGTAGAAGGTTTGGGAGGGACATATTTGATATTTGAACCAACTCCTATAAAGTAAAAGAAATGTGTCATCCCCGCCACCTCGTTCCCCCCCACCTCGTTCCTAGGCTCCGCCTGGGAATGCCTTCAGTGAGGCTCCGCCTCCAATACTACAAGGGATCTTGAAGATATTCCATTGAGACAAGCGGGGGATGCACCTTTGCACAGGGAAAGAAAAAAGGCTTAACCGACAAGTATTTGCTCCGCTTCTTCTCAATCTGCTATGCGAGGCGGAGCCACCGGATCGAGATAAAGGCTGGGAACGAGAAAGATTTCTCTTATAGGGAGAAGGGTTGGGGATGAGAGAAATTCGTTTTTGTGTGTAGTCAACTATTGACTGAGCTATTAAAATTCGGTCAAAAGGGTCACGGTGATGGTTTGGTAAAGTTTCTAATGCATAAACATGAGATAATTCGATGGCAATAGCTGTAAATTATTCGCTTGTTGCTGAGTTGTGATTAGTTTAGGCAGGGGTGAGGTTAAATTTAGCTTACCCAACTGAGATTTGATTTGTAATTCCCAAACACTAGCAATGCTCACTACCCAAAAGTTGTTAGTATCGAGTAATAAATTTCTTACTTTCTCAGATAGCTTTTCAGGATTTCCTGCTACCCAAATAAATACGTGAGTATCTAATAAAAGTTTCATACTTCACCTTCACAAGCCCCAAAATTCATCTGGTAAAGGGTTGTTAAAATCATCGCTCATCCAAATCTCTCCTTGGTTTAGACCCAATACCCGTTTCTGGAGTGATTGTTGGGGTTGAGGATATTTTTGTACTAAAAATTCAACAAAATCCAAAACTTGTAGTTGTTGTTCTGGTGCTAAGGTTTGTAACTTGGCAATTAATCTTGAGGTGGTATCTACTACTTGGGAAGTCATCTGGGAAGTTATCTCACACTCTCCTATTGAATATCTTACTCTATGTTACTGTCACTGACAATTCTTACATTTTTTTTAGCGCTCGTAGAAAGCACTTCATGAAAACAGCATAAAATGACACTAAATTTAGCTATGTCTATTATTGAAAGTATGTCTAAATCTCTGCATAACTTTCCGCCCATAGCTGCAGAAGATTTTGCAGTTGTTGAGAAAATTGATATGACGGCATTTCGACCCAATACTCAAACTTTTCAAAAACAGCTTCAACAGCGCCTCCAACTGCAACGCCGCATTATTAACCACAAGAACCGGACGCAACACGCCAATATCGTTTTCCATTGCTACAGCAGAACCTCACCAAATCATAAGTAATAGGTAATAATACAAATAGCTCGATAGCAGGAAATTAAGGGGTTAGTTAAAGGCATGACTTGCGAGTTATGTAACAGAGAGATGGACAAATTGACAGTTCACCATCTCGTTCCCAGACAGAAAAAAGGTCATCACGGTCCAAAAATCAACATTTGTTCTGCGTGTCATCGACAAATTCATACGTTGTATGACAATACGCGCTTAGCGCAAGAGTTAAACTCACTTGAGAAACTGAAGCAAGAACCGCAAATGCAAAAATTTCTTTCTTGGGTTGGCAAGCAAGATCCTGGTAAACGTGTCAAAGTACATCGTAAGAAAAGCTAGTATAATTCGCTAAGAACGCCAAGGTCTAAGAACGGTAATTTTCCAGAAGGAAGTAGTATCATTTAACATTGCCGATCGTCTCAGTTGAATTCTTTAAAGATTGATATCTGGAACCATCTGGCATAATTGCACCTTCAAGAAAAGCACCACTGAGTTCATCAACACTAACTTTCGCATTTTTCAAATTTGCACCTGTCAGATAGGCACCTTCTAATTTTGCACCACTCAAACTGGTATGTTTTAAATTAACACCACTTAGATTGGCATGGCTCAAATCTGCACAAATTAAGTTAGCATGACTGAGGTTAGCGCTACTCAAGTTCACATGGCTTAACTGAGCAAAACTCAAGTTGGTATGGCTCAAGTTGGCACCTGATAATTTTGCACTGTTAAGTTTGGCATTGTTGAGGTTGGCATGGTTCAGATTGGCATTGCTCAAATCTGTTTCGTTCAAATTGGCTTCACTGAGATCTGCTTTTGGAAGATGAATATTAATTAACTCTGTACCCGGAGCGTCTAATCCTCTCAGTGGAACTCCATCTTCATTTAAATCTTGAAGTGCCAAAATTCTTGCATAGCTCACTCTGACATCATGTGCAGCATCAATTGTACTCCACGCCTGATAGTGAAATTGTTTTCGGCGATCTGGTGCTTCTTTCACAAATAAAACTAGAGCAATTACCACACTAACAGTATCAACACTGTTAACAATCTCTGAGAAAAAGGAATTGTCATCGACAATTACAAAAATGCTCTCCAAGAGAATGAGTGCAATAATCACAACTTGCCATGCTGGTAATGTCCAGAAGGCATGCACAATTTTTTCGGGAATTTGTTTGAGAGTTGCAATCCACTGTTGAATAAACGATTGGGATTGAAATATCTGAAACTTGTCTTTAAGCTGTGTTTTGAATTCTATGGGCTGTTTTGACGTTGCGACTCTCTCATCACTCGTTTTGATGGAAGGTTCTACCCGAGCGCCTTGTAACATCCCGGAAGCGATCGCTCCAAAAGCATTTGTCCAGGCTTGCTTAACTTCAAGAGTCCAATCTTCTTGGAGATACTGCTCAAATGTCGTCAATAAAGCTTCTCCAACAGCAGGATAATATTTAGCAATTGCCCCATATCCGACGTGTCTGGCTCCCAATGCACTGAGCAATTGCTCCAAAGATTCTGAGTTGCGAAGATTTTCTATAATTAAAACTAGAGCATTTAATAGCTTTTTCTGTTGTGTCACCATGTCAATCTTGACAAACAAAGGTTTCACCTCTGGGTGAGCGATAAACAAGTTCTCATAGAAGCTAGCAACGAATTCTTCAGCACGTGGCTTAATGATGGCAAAACTCTTCTCTAGCAAATCTACAGGTAAATCGCTCGCCGCTACATCTGAAACGTCTTCAATGTTGGAAGTATTTGGTGTTACAGATGGTTTAACCATCGGTGGTTCTGGGGTTAGCTGTGACTGTTCTGATTCAACAGTTGTATGAATTGCACGCGCACCTTGTAACATTTGAGTCGCGATCGCACCAAATGCATCCTCCCAAGCTTGCTTAACTTCAGGAGTCCATTCCGTTTGTAAATACTGTTCAAATGTCACAAGCAAAGCTTTCCCAACCGCAGTATAATATTCAGGAATTGCCCCATATCCAATATGTCTGACTCCTAAGGAATTGAGAACATCTCCTAAAACCTCTGGATGACGCAGATTTTCAACTACCAAAATGAGCGCATTTAACAGCTTCTTTCGTTGAGTTGCCATATCAATTTTGGCAAACAACGGTTTGACTTCTGGATAAGCCGTTAATAAATTTTCATAGAAGCTAGCTACAAACTCATTAGCATGAGGTTTTACTCGCTGAAAACTCTGTTCTACAAGCTCAACATTTAAAGACATATTTTACCGTAAAGCCTAATCTTTATTTGCTAATTCATAAAAATTTTTCTAAATTCTCGATCCCCAAAGTTTCTGTTAAAAATTCAAATCTTTTAATTCTTGCTCAAGAATTGCCATAAATTCTTTGGCATCCTTGATATCCATTTTTGCTAATGCTTCCCACTCTTCAGTTCTGTAATCTAAATCATGTCCCATTATATCTTGTGTCCAATAGGGTAATTGTGAGGGATTTTCCATAAGCTGATAAGTTAATTTTAAAATCTCTGTACCTGGAGTCTTTTCTCTAACTTTAGTTGCCAAACAGAAAGAGAGTAATTTTGCTAAGTTACTTTCGGGCGGAATAGATATAAGAAAAGCCATGTTTTGTGCTAAAAAAAACTTATCAATTTTCATGAAAATGCCTCCTTTGCCTGTGTGATGTTGAAACCTTAGCACTCATCCTCTCACTTTAGGGTATCCATTCATCCTTTTTAACAATCTTAAAATCCGTGTTTTGCAAGCCGAAGTAAGCGACGCTCTGTGAAATATACTTAAGCAAAACAGGGCAAAGAAAATAAGGTCAAATCATTTGGTCAGTCCACTCCAAACTGTTGCTTTTTGTAGGTTTGATTCCTAACGAGGATACAACAGAGTTGTTTTTTACAATACTCGCTCGGATAACCACATTGGCTGCTGTGAAGCACCCTGTACCATGGAAGTTGATTTCCGAGTAGCTAACACTGCCCGGTATGCACTGTCGGACACGCCCACGGTATTCAACCGAAGTCAGACCCTGACAACTTTTGGGTCTGGTTACACTTCAGAAAGAAAAAACTGTTCGCAATGTACCAGTGACAATCGTACCATTTGCCTCTTGGTTAGAAGCATTGGTAATCACCTGAATCAAAGGCGTGAGTTGGATGTTGTTACTTACAGGAAAGTTGTAGAATGCTTCAAAGTTGGTTTGAGTAGCATTACCAATCTCACTAACAATAAAGGGTTGACCTGTGGCAATACCAGCTACAGCGCCTTGGGTAAACAAGTCAGGAAAAGCCACTCCCGCCATCCAGTAGTTGGGTTTGATGTCACCAAAGGCAGTATTATTGTAGCTACCGTAACCATAACGACCAAAGATGGCAAATTTCGGTGAAAGAGTTAACTCGAAATTCACTCCGAAGACGTCATAACGGTTGTCAAATAATTCGCCGGTACTGTACTGAAGGCGCAGGGCAAAAGTTTTTGAGGGCGCATATTCCAGTTCAACTGTACCCTGATATGTATCGCCAAATAAACCTTGGTCGCCACCCCCATCAGGATACAGCAAAGGAACAAACAACGCTACACCAGGGATAAATCCCTCATCGTCTGGGTTAGCTGCATCTGATGCTGCATACAAAGCCCGCACTGAAAACGGTCCTGAAGCAGGCTTCCAATCAATTGCTGCACCTGCCGCAGGACCGTTGAGAGGGGCGAGAATGTAATTATTGATAAATGCCTGAGTGCTAAAATCTTGAAAACTCAAGTAAGCGTAGCTGTTACGGTCAACATAGCTGATAGTTCGAATATTAGGTCCAACAGATACTGTGAAGTTCTTAAACGGCTCAAAGGTGTAGTACAACAAATCCAGTATGAATTGGTTGTCAACGGGTGGTGAAACCGAGAAGTCTTGAACACTACCAAAAGACGGCTCTAGAAATCCTGCGGGATTGTCTTCATCGGCATCGCTACCTGTGTCGAAAACAATTTTCAATTGGTCTGTTCCAACAAAGCTAGTGTTTAACTCTACCAGAGCTCGGTAAGCCACAGTAGGATTCGGGTCAGAACGAGTAATCTCTTCACCTGTAGGGCTGATGATGTTTTCCCCATCAAATCTTCCGGCATTCAATGTCATAATGACTTGACCAGTAAGCTTGGTGGTTGTAGAGAACTGATTGGCTTCTATTTCTGCCGTCTTGGCTTCCAAAACGTCTATCCGTTCCGACAACGTTGTTAACTCAGAGGCAAACTCTTGTTGAAGTCGTTGCAACGTCGCTAAGTCATCACGAGAAACTAAATCCTCCTTTCCCGTTTTGATAAGTTCATCGATTCGCTCTTGAGCAGCATTTAAACTGACGGCAAATTCATAGCGCGTCATTGCTCGGTTACCCCGGAATGTGCCATTGGGGTAACCTGCAATCACCCCATAGCGCTCAATTAGAGACTGGAGTGCATCGAAAGCCCAGTCTGTAAACTGCACATCTGCTAGTTGGCTCACTGAGGTCACTTGACCAACTAAGCTAGTGGAGTCAGGTGGTGCTTGGGAGATGGTTTCTGCTATCCCTTCAGGAGCAATGATATTGGTTGGAGCAATCTCAGTTAGTCCCGGATTATTGGAAAAAAGCAGGTAGAAGAAGGTAATTGCACTCGTGAAGCTTTGTAGAATCTTTCTCATGAACAACAATATGGGGCGATGAAATAGTCGCTAGGATGATTAGGTTGACGCAAAGTTTACGTCAACCCCAACTCATCTTTAGCAAGAAAGGCATAAATCAGGTTCTAGATTTCGTCCAATCTGAAATCGTCAAGGTAGAGCAAAAGGAAGCCAATAAGAATTGTCAGTAGCGATCGCCATAATGGTTGAACAGGGATGTCCCAAGTCAAACCCCATAATCCAGACCATGTCAGTATGACCCCCATAAGGGTGTAGATAGTCGCTAGGTTAGGATAGTGGGTTTTGAAGTTGTGGAAAAACTTTTCCCTGAGATCCATCTGTTCAGGATTTTTTTCTAAATGAGTTTTCCTCATCAATGCCAGATCGTATAAGGATAAGTCATCCACGAAGAGCATTGCTACACCCAGTAATAATAAGCAAAAGTGACGAACAGGCACTTGTATAGGAATCTCTGGAGTTGGTTCTACCATCAAATTTGTTCCTTGAGCCCATGAGTCAAATATGAGGATGAAGCCACTCCAGATAAGTATTACATTAGTTGTGACATATAAAGTATGCAAATTGGGATGTTCGGTCTTTAGCTTATGGAAGAATCTTTCGCGTATACTTGTCTGTTTTTGTTGAGGCTGTGAAACAGACGATTCTAGGTTATTATTTGCGTTCATTTTCGGTGTGAATCTAAAAAATTTAATTTGATATTTACCTGTTAACAATGTGAAAAAAAGTACTGTGGAAATAGTGTTGCTGAACCAAGGTATGAATTAGGCGATCGCACAAGTGCCATTGCCTTTGCGGGCAGACTAAAACAATGTACCATTTTCATGGAAAAATATTTGAAATCATGTATTAACAAACGCACAGATGGTTCCAGCATTTCTCTACCGATTACCTTTTTTACAGCAACTAGGGAACGCGAATCTATCACTATGACTTTTCTGTTATCTTGTACTTCCCAGAAACATTTTATTTCCTTTGTCAATCTCAAAACATTTTTTTGCTAAAAACGCACGCTCATATATTAAACCACCTTTCTGGTTACAATCTCCGTCTTTACTTATCTTTACAGATTTTTTCTTAACCTACTTACTTACAAAGAATATACAATCCCATTTGTGCATTTGTAAAGACTATTGGGACTATTACTAGCCAAACAATGTAGATAATAAGTCCTTTGATTATGGGCTATATATTGTTGCATAGCCTAGACTTTACAGTTATCCTATAGCGCAAGACGTGAACTAAATATTTTTTATTCTCCTACTTTTCTTACTTTTCTAACTTCTTTGCCAAGGGTGTAAAGCAAGAAATCAGTAGCTCGGCATAATGAAAGTGAACTCGTGAGGGTTGTCATTTTTTATTGGTAAGAGTTCCAAGCGTTTTCAAATTTTTTAACATAGATCTGTTTCTTGCTACCTATTTAGTAGTAAGTTGGCGAGAAAAAACCATGCTATGTAACGAAAAGTAAAATCTCTGTATTTGGTTCGTAGTAGTGTTGTCCTTGGATGCATCGCCACTACAAATTAGTAATCATTCTTTGCGCCAACCTAGGTAATGTAAAAATATCTGCGATAAGGATACCTAATTTTTGCTAGCTTTTATCGCAAAAACAAGGGTTTTTATTTAGTACTGTGTGATAAATTTACATAAAATTTTCTTGGTGCAAAATGTGACTAAATATAAAAAACATTTTGTCAAGTCGGAAAAGTCGGAAGAATTATTTATTAATTTTTTTGAGGATTTTGTACAACGCATCTCCCTATTGAAATAAAAATAAGTTAATATCTTATGATGTAAGTCATGTTTAAATTACCAAAATTCTTGTGTTCCAGCTAGAATTACCATACTAGCTTAGAATCAGGATAAAACTTTTGACATTTGCCTAGCACTAAGCCTACCTCTGTAGCTAATATCAGCTTTTATTCAAAAAGATCTACAGATGCAACCTATCAACTATTAACTTTTAGCAAGCTGTTGAACGCTGACCGCTATTTGGTAGAAATCTTTCTTGCTTGAAAAATGTAATGCTGACTTTAGCTGAGGGTGAAGCATGGCAATAAAACTCGTCATTGCTAGTTCGTAATTCGTCATTATTTTCCCTATTGCCAATAATAATTGCGAATTATTTGCTCGCGAATTACTGGCATCAAACAGTTGGGTGCAAAACTTACACAAACGGTGGAAAAATGAGTAACAACTCTCATAACAACGGTTCTCAGAACAATGGTTTAGGCAAAAATAACGGGCTTAACAAATTCTTCAAATTTGGAGAAGTGCCCCATCTTGAAGGTCTTGGAACTCGTTCAGTTGAAGCATGGTTTTTAGGCACAAAAGCAGAAAATGCCGATGAACTTGAGCGTTTAATCGTAGAAGCGATTCGCGATCACTCATTTTGGCGTCGCAACTTTCATCCTGGCGATCCAACTCACATCACCGAGCAAGTTAAGAGACAGCCAGATTACTTAGAGGCAATTGACACTCTCAAAGAGAGTTACCGTTCATTGTTAGCGTTTCTAAAGAAGTCTGTACCGTTCTTCAGTATGCGCTATCAAGGGCACATGAACTGGGATACGACAATGCCATCTATCCTAGGTTATTTTGCGGCAATGCTGTACAACCCTAACAATGTGGCTTTTGAAGGGTCAACGGCAACAACGCTTTTGGAAATCTTGGTAGGAGACGACCTTTGCCGAATGCTGGGATACAACATACCAGATGAGGCAGCTATCGAAAAAGGGGCGATTCGACCTTGGGGGCACATCACTTGTGGTGGAACTGTTGCTAACATTGAGGCAATTTGGGCAGCAAGAAACTTAAAATTTTATCCCCAAGCCTTGCAAGCAGCTTTGCAAAATGAACCGTCACTAAAAGCTGCAAAAGATATTAATATTTCCCTGCCCACCGATGAGTCAAAACCTCTCATTGAACTAGATACTTGGTCAGTACTCAACCTCAAAGGCGATGACATTCTGGCATTGCCGGCTCGTCTGTATAAGGAGTATCAAATTAAGAGCGAAACTCTAACAGATGTCTTATCTCAGTATTCATTACAAAACCTTGGAATGGCAGAGTTTTCACGCCGCTTCCTCAGCGACATCAAGTCTGCGCCTGTGTTCCTAGTACCAGCAACGAAACACTACTCATTTCCAAAGGCCGCAGCATTGTTGGGAATTGGAGCATCAAATCTCATTGACGTTCCAGTAGATGAAGATGCCAGGATGAGTTTTACAGAAGTCAAAAAGATTCTTCAAGATTGCCTGCGAGAGCGCAGACCAGTATATACAGTAGTTTCTGTCATGGGAAGCACTGAAGAAAGTGCAACTGACCCCCTAGCAGATATTCTCGAGCTGCGAGAAGAGTTGCGCTCTCAGGGACTAGAATTTACCGTTCATGCTGATGCGGCTTGGGGCGGTTATTTTGCCACCCTTCTTCGCGAAGATGAGACTAACACACCACAACTGACTAAGACAAAAGAAGAACTGATTACTGAGATTGGATTAAGCTCTTATGTCACCAAGCATTTCCAAGTCCTAGGCAATGCTGATTCGATAACGGTAGATCCTCATAAATCCGGATACATTCCTTACCCAGCAGGAGCATTATGCTATCGCAATTCAGCAATGCGGGATTTGCTGACATTCGCTGCTCCCTATATGTATCATGGCGAAGCAGAACCCACAGTTGGCATCTATGGCTTGGAGGGATCAAAGCCAGGAGCTGCGGCGGCTTCGGTATATCTCAGCCACAAGGTTATTCGCCCCACAAAGAGTGGATACGGTAGAATCATTGGTAAGGCTTTGTTCAATTGCAAAAAACTTTATGCGCGGCTATTGTGTATGGCGCGTCCGGAAGACCGTTTTATCATTGTTCCCGTTCCGAGACTTCCCGCAGAAATTTCCGGTTCTAATGTAGAGCAACAGATTCAATTCATTCGGGACAGAATCGATAAGGCAAGTAATGATGAACTTTTGGCGGACAAAGAAGCTCTGCATCTGCTTTCAGAAATCGGTCCAGACCAAAATATCATCACCTACGCATTTAATTTCAAACATCCAGATGGCTCGCTCAACACAGATTTAACTCTGGCAAACCGCCTTAATAGGGCTATCTATGAAAAACTTAGCATCGATCCAGGCGAGGATATTTACGGTTATAAGCTCATCGTCAGTACTACAGATTTTGACGCTGCTCATTACGGAGAAGTTTTCATCGAACACTATAAGCAGCGCCTACTAGGAGTATCTGGAGCAACAGGTTCGTCTATCACCGTATTGCGTTCTACGGTACTCGAGCCGTGGCTTGCAGAAACATCAAAGGGTTCATTTCTCGATATTCTCGAACATGAGTTTCGTCAGGCGGTTGCTGATGCTCTATTCCGAGATGCACTTCTTCAGGTATTTGAAGATGTTGACAAGAATAAAGATGGGGTTTTGGAAGTCTCTGAAATTGAGGCGAAATTTAAAGCCTTGGGCTATGAAGATGAAGACATTAAGATGTTCTGGAACATGAGTGATGCTAACAAAGATAGTACCTTGTCGATGGAGGAATTTCTTCAGAACTTCTCGCAATTCTTAGTGTTGTCATCTCGGAGTTAATTGACCAAAAATACACTCGCAACGTTCTCGATCTCTCTGTACTTCCCGTGTTGCGTACATTAACTCATTTACCTATCATGATTGACCCCAGCCATGCTACAGGTAAATCAGAATTTGTACCCTCAATGGCAAAAGCTGCGATCGCAGCCGGAACCGATTCCTTAATGATTGAAGTTCACCCCAATCCAGCAAAAGCTTTGTCAGATGGTCCTCAATCTCTAACATTTGAAGGATTTGAGAAAATCATGCAAGAGATAACTCCTTTGGCGCAATTCTACAGTCGCTGGAACAGATTACCTTTTGCAGTAACAGCACCAGCAAACCTTTCCAAAAGTTTTTCAACTCCATATTTCTAATTTTGGATTTTAGATGCGTGGATGCGTGGATTAACTCCATATTTCTAATTTTGGATGCGTGGATGCGTGGATGCGTGGATTGAAGATTAATGATTAATTATCAATCCAAATCACAAATCCTTAGAGGATATTTTAAAAGTCATGATTGATGTATCAAATACTTTTTATCCCACCCTAACCC
>NZ_WJFC01000138.1 GCF_009725235.1 Scytonema sp. UIC 10036 | reverse complement strand
GGTTAGGGGGTAGGGGTTAGGGGATTGGTCACTGATTACTGGTCACTTCTTGTATCAGTATTGGTGCAAGGTGAGAAGTGACTTGATTGTAACGACGGGTGATAAGTAGCGATGAGCGGCACTCAATGGCTAATTCATCTGTATATCTTCCCAAAGTTTGACGTTCGATACCCCAAGCACGGCTTGTTCCTGCAATGGTTAGGTCAACACTCTCTGATGCGGCTACTACAGCTTGAATTGGCTCTGTAGATTCAACAACTGTGATGTCAACACGATCGCGGACGCTACGAGGCAGTTGCTCCATGATATTGCGAAGCTCATTACTTAATTCGTTTTTGACTTGCTGGTTTTCTACAACTTGTAAAATCTGTAAGTGGCGCGTATCGCTATTGACCAACAATCTCAGAGCAAGTACTAATGCTAAATCATCATGAATGTTTGCTGAGTATGGTACTAACAAACGTTCGAGGCGTTCTTCTCCGCGATCGACAAAGACGGCTACATCAACTGGTGCAGTTACAAGAATTTGACCGACTCGTCCACCCAAACGATTCTTACTAAAAGCTGGGCGATGCCATCCTACTAAAATGAGATTGGCTTGCTCGAGTAAAGCGATTTGTGCTGTTTCTCTGGCTACATTATTTGATACACGTACAATGGGATGTACGTAGGAACGGTAACTTGAAGGTTCTAAACGTTCAATTAATTCTTCTATTTGATAACGACGCTGTGCAATTAACCTTTCTGCTTCTACAGGTGTACTTTCAAAAGCGTAGTCTTCTTGCAGTTGAATCAAACTCAAGGGCTGAACAACAGCCGATTGCTGGGAATTCATTGCGATCGCCACAGCTAACTGTACCAAACCCTTTTGGGTGCTTGGATTGGCTACGGGCACCAAAATTCGGTAAGAGATTGGGTAAATGTCTTCAATTGCAGTATCGTCATCGCTCGTTGCTTCTTCTGGTTCTGGCTCCAGTACGTCTAACATCATTAATTTCTTAGGATATGTCATCTCAAGCAGTGGTGATGTCATGAATGTTGTCACCAATGCCATAATCACCAGCATGGTAAACAGTAGAGGGGAAATCACTCCAAGGCTAAGACCAATGTTCAGTACTATCAGTTCGGTTAAGCCGCGAGTGTTCATTAACCAACCGAGTGCTGAAGCTTCCCGATTCTCTATCCCACAAACACGAGCCGCTACGTAAGTCCCAATATATTTACCTGCGATCGCAACTCCCAGCACTGTCAAACTTAACAACCACAATTCTGGGCTATTGAGCAACCCAATTTCCGTTCGCAAACCACTGTAAGCAAAAAACACTGGTAGCAAGAAAATTAAAACAAAATCTTCTGTTTTGACCGCTAATTCTTTGACAAGCTCGGCATTTTTGGGCATGATTGCCCCTAGCAAAAATGCTCCAAATATCAAGTGGATGCCAATGAGTTCTGTAATGAGAGCAGACGCAACAACTCCCATGTAGATTAAAGCCAGAACCAATTGACTGAGACGTCCGGTGCGGCGGTAGTATACAGCAAAACGGTCTAGAAAAGACCGCCCCAAGGTCACCATGAAGCCAATGTAGACGAGAGAATAGATAATTGTGGGGATAGCTTTGCTAAAGCTACCAGTATTTGCCACTGCGATCGCAACTGCCAACACGCACCAAGCGGTAACATCATCAACTGCTGCACAAGTTAATGCCAAAGTCCCCAAACGCGTTCCCTGTAAATTATTCTCAGTTATGATTCGAGCTAGTACGGGAAATGCAGTAATTGACATGGCTGCGCCCAAAAATAGCGCAAAAGCAGTAAACGAAACACTACCATTAGAAACCAAAGGATAGAGAAGTACTGCAAGCAACGTTCCAAGAGAAAATGGCACTAAAATACTGACGTGAGATGTCAAGATTGCCACTTCTAAATTACCACTGAGGTATTTGGGATTCAGTTCTAATCCAATGAGAAACATGAAAAAGATTAGCCCCACCTGAGACAGTACGTTTAGGAAAGGAACTGTTTCTGGTGGGAATAAGGTAGCTGCTAACCCCGGAGCAACCAAACCAAAAAAAGATGGACCCAAAAGAATCCCGGCAACAATTTCGCCGATAACAAGTGGTTGGTTAATCCACCGGAAGGCAAGCCCCACCAGCCTGGATAGCCCAATAACAATCAGTACCTCAACTAAAACGAGAACAACTGTGTGCATGGTTTCCTCCCTGACTAGCGACAACTTGATGTCCCTAAGATAATTCTTTATATCACTGAAAGATGTCAACTTTATTCAGCAATCTTGCGGTTAGTTGCTACAGTCTTGAATATTAATTCTTCATGAGACACAGTTGCCACCGTTAAAACCAGGGGATTTTAAATTTTATTTTTTTAGAGAAATATACTGATATCTGAATGATAGGCATAAAGAAAGCCGGGATTTGGGAGATATCGGCTTTCTAAGGGTCAGTATTTGTTTACAGATACAACAGAATTGCTATATGATTTGGGAGCGCTCGTAACTTGTTCCATGCAACAAAAAGTTAACTAATGGTGATGTCATGAGTGTAGTAACAATTGCCATAATCACCATAATTGTGAATAAAGTAGGGGTAATTATACCTTGTTCCAAACCAATGTTAAGGATAATTAATTCCATTAAACCTCGTGCATTCATTAAAGCACCAATAGTGGCTGATTCGCGCCAATTTTCTCCTGCTAATTTTGCAGCTAGCATGCAAGCAATGCCTTTACCAAAAATGGCAATTGCTACAATCAAAGCTGTTATTGCCCAAAGAATCGGTGTGTTAACCAATCCGATTTGAGTGTTAAGTCCAGAAAACACAAAAAATATGGGTAGTAAAAGAGCAGTGGTCAAAAATTCCGTGCGTTCGCGAAGTTGTTCTGCAAACTCACCTCTTGGCATTGCTGTCCCGATAATAAATGCACCAAAGACGGCATAAATACCAACGGCATCGGTAATCCAAGCACAAAACATCAAGAGTGTAAAGACTAAAGTCAGAGTTTGAACTGTCAATTCACCATCTCGTTTTACCATTTTACTAAATACAGTAAGTGCAGGTCTTGCCACAAAAGTTGTCAAGAGCACATAAGCAATACCACCACCAATTGCAAATGCTGCGATACTTGTGTTAGTATGAATACTAGCCAATACAATAGCTAGTAAACACCATGCTGTGGCATCATCAATAGAACCAGCAGCGAGTGCCAAAGTTCCAAAATGAGTTTTCGCAATACCACGTTCGTACAGCATTCGAGCTAACATGGGGAATGCCGTGATTGACATGGACGCACCTAAATATAGTGCTGCAGCCCAAGGACTGACACCTTGTTTAAATAAATCACCCCTATTTACAAGGAAGAAAGCGGCTATACTTCCCAAGCAAAATGGCACAAGTATCCCTGCTATAGAAACAAAACTAGCACCCTTGAGCCTTTGCTTAATAATCTCGGTGTTAAATTCCAAACCAATTAAAAGCATGTAGACAACCAATCCAATCTGACTGATAGCAAAAAGAATTGACATGGATGGGTTGGGAAGTTTTTCTCCAGTGGCGAGTATTATGGGAACTTTGGGAAACAACCATTGCTGTATGCTGGGTGCGAGCGCACCAAAAAGCGATGGTCCCAACATAACACCTGCGATCATTTCGCAGACAACATCCGTTTGCCCGAGGTAGCGCCGCCCAATAATCGTAACAATACGACAAGTGGCTAAAATGACTGTTAACTGTAGTAATAGCCTTAAAACGATCTCAAAATTTGACATTGTGTTCCCTACTTGGAGAAGTCATGCCATTCATCTACAAGTTAGCTTTGAACAACTCCTCTAGATGAACGAACACGGCACTCCAATTGTTTAGATTGATATAAATTCAGTTGTAAACTTAACAACAGCGTAATGTACAGTAGCTAAGGCTAATTTTTAACATATAACTGTTAACCCATTCTGCACTCCCCAACTGTCACCAACGGCAATTACTCAATTAAATTTCTGAAAATAGAATAAAATTCTACTGTTAATCCAGTAAAAACAGGTGAGAAAGCGTGAAGACTGCGATCTAACACATCCAAGCCGTTCTTAATTATTAGCAATTAAGAAGGAAACAGAGATTTTTTGTCGTATTTTATAAGTAAATTTCTGTAGTTACTTGCATTAATTAACGCTCGTACTAATATATAGGATTCCTATTTAATTGTTGAAAAAGATTATGAGAGAAGACTGAGGAGTATACCGATTATTAAGGAAAATTTGTAAAAAACTTACACTTTAGTAAAAAATTTTATATAATCTTTACCTTTTCCTCTCCAGAATACCATTAAAGTTTTATTATCTAGTGAATTTTATACATAAAATATGAGTAAATACACAGCCTAATCGCTTATTGACTTTAGCATTGTTATCTTAACTTGTTACGCATGGGATACCGATCTTGATTGAGTAGTTTGAGTCATTATTCAAGGATAAAAACCTTAAGATTATGAAATTTATAAAGCTTTTTATTTATTTTCTATTAGCATCTGCTACTGTCAACTTTGTTGCATCCTCTGCACAAGCAGAGGATTGGTTCTTTTTCGGAACTAGTAATGACAATGATAGAATCTTTCTTGATAGAGATTCAATCAAACGTAAAGGCAATATTGTTGAAGTAAAGGTTTTTAACGTGCTCTCCAAAGAAGAGGATGGAAGTGTTGGAGCGATTATTAATTATGAATTTTCCTGTCAAGATAAGAAGTATAGATATAAGCAGGCAATGAGTCTTTATAACGATCAATCTACCAGAGTCTTCAAAGAAATTTCAGAGTGGGAACCTATCAAAGCAGGTATTGTAGCTGAAATGATATTACAACAAGTTTGTAAATCTCAATAATGTGAAGTAGTTTCTGCACAGAAGCAAACAACTATCCAAAAAGTCACTTAAAAAAGTAGTTGTGTTGCAAATACAGAAGTAGAGAAGTTTTTACTCGTGAAGTTTTACTAAAAGTGTTTAACCCTCTTCTAAGAAACATTTTTATTTCTTTACATCCATTGGGAATGCAATCGCTTTCCTCCGACGCTTTTACTACTCTTGTAAAAGAAAAACATGGCCCTTATCCTCAGCCTCAGACATGAGCAAGAAGGGAAAATCAGGAGGATACCGAAGTATCATTATTTTTCGCTACGGAGATAAGGCTTTCTTTATGTATGGCTTTGCTGATTATTGTCCAGAAAAAAAGGCTTGCTGCAATTTCGTGATACTCTAGCCCTTAAGCAAGATCTAACCATCGATTTTTCTTTTACTCCCTTTCCGCCATAAGATTACCGATCTTCTTCTCCTCTTTCTTCGTGTACTTCGTGTCTTTGCGGTTCATTTTTTTATAAGAAGTTGAGCATTTTATGGTACATGAAGCCAGTGATATTAAACTCAATCAACCAAACTATGTTGTATACAGTCAAACTAACCACCGTGACAAGAATGAGGATAGCTTTCAAATCTTTGCTCTCACCCCTGTACTGGGACAGAAGCCTGTTACAATCATGGCAGTTGCTGATGGCATGGGTGGTCACGCATACGGAGAATACGTTAGCGAACAAACTTTACGCAAGCTGAGTTTGTCTCTATTTGAGCAACTCACTATTGAATTATCACTCAATCGCGGTTGTCCGGAAGATAAGCAAATTACATTAGATAATTTTTCACAAGTCTTACTTAAAGCAGTAGAACAGGCAAACGCCTACGTGCGTAAAATGGTAGAGGCTAATAAATGGGGCAAAGCTGGTTCAACAGTATTAGTCACAGCAATTGTGGGTAACGTTGCTGTATCCGTCAATTTAGGAGATAGTCCTTTATTCCACTATCAAGCAAGTAGTGGGAAACTCACTAAAGTTACGCAAGAGCACACAGTAGCAGATGTTCTCTTACGGGCGGGTATGATTACACAAGAAATGGCACGTTCACATGAGGGACGCAACCGTTTGGAATTTTATGTAGGTTGTCCGCAATTCCCCCCAAATCTCGCCGTACAGCAGGTATCTTTAACACCAGGAGATTTACTGCTTTTATGTACTGATGGTATCAGTGGTTCTCTACTTTTAGAAGAGATTCAGTCAATTCTGGGAGGCGATCGCACCAGTTTAGCACTCAAGGCAGAAAGTTTAATTCAAGCAGCGCAAACTGCAGGGGAAACAGACAACCAAACGTTAATTTTATGGAAAGTGGTTAGTTGTTAGTGGTTAGTTGTTAGTGGTTAGTTGTTAGTGGTTAGTTGTTAGTAGATAGTGGTTCAATTGACGAATGTACAGACGTAACACCACACTTAGCTTTGTTGTGTCTCTAAAAAAACTAATAAATGACAGAACGTACTTTGGAAATAATGGTGGGTGGAAGGATACCTGTAGAAATTCCACCTGTTTCAGAGGTGAAACTACTTGAGTTGTTGGGAGTGGGTGGTTTTGGTTCGGTGTGGAAAGTAACCGACACTACCACAAATAAAATTTATGTTCTCAAGGTAATCCAAAATATTGAACCAGGTAGCCAAATGGCTGAACGAGTACGTTTAGAAGCCAGCGTCTCTATTCCTTCAGAATATATTGTACCTGCCATCGGACTGCGGCAATGGAATCCCAGTACTTATTTGCTATTATTTGAGTTTTTTGCTGGTAAATCCCTTAACAAAATTTTAGCATTCCTGACACCAGAGCAAAAGCGAGATATTTTCCGCCAAACTTTAGTTGGTGTGGGCGATGCTCACTGTTGCAATGTGATCCACCGTGACCTCAAACCTGCTAACATCTTGGTTGGGGATAACGGACAAGTAAAAATTATTGACTTCGGTATATCTAAATTTAAAGAGTATAAGTTAACAAAAGGCAATGAACTGATGGGAACTCTCCCCTACATAGCACCGGAGTTACTTATATATGGGGCGAAAGTTGCTGATTCACGGACAGATATCTATGCTCTAGGTCATATTTTTTACGAATTGGCAATTGGGCAACACTTTTGGGTACGCAAACGTTGGCGACAACTGGAAGACTTTGTAAACTATCTCAACCAAACCCCACCACCAGAGGAAGGAATTGATGTAAGAGATTTTTGTTGTAACTTTTACAGCAATAGTGCTTCAGTATTAGCACGGATGGTAAAGCTCGACCCAAATCAGCGATTTTCCTCTATAAATGAAGTGATGACAGAATTGGGTTATGTGCCTGATGTAGTGCCGACGCCTGGGGATTTACATCTACGTTATTCATTATTAATTGTAGAGTCAGGTAGCAACAAAGGAGCAAGAACTTTAATTAATATTCTTGATGGTGGCTCGTTGACGATTGGAAGAACTGATATCGCTGGTGGAAATGACAGTATTAGTCGCCGTCATCTGGAGTTTAGCCGTGTGGGAAATCAATATTTTGTACGAGATGTGGGTAGCAAAAACGGAACTTTGGTGAGGGGAATTGCTCTTTCACCTGGAGAAGCACCTACACCTATTCAACATAGCGATCGCATCAAAGTTGGTGATGTTTTCTTAAGGTTTGTATTTCTACATCAAGAATAAAAGCGAATTATACTGATAATGACTAGGGTATGAACACACGATGAAAATTTGTACTCACTGTGGCGCATCTAACCTTGATGCTAACAAGTTTTGTACCGAGTGTGGTACGGCGCTAGAACCCCTTTCTACTCCTAAAGGTGGAACTGCTGCACCATCTGCACCATTTGTACCAATAACCAAGCCGCTATCTGAAAGCGAACGCATTGCTTACGGTTTATCCAATTCCCTCAAGAGTCGCTTGCAACAATTTCAAGGGAAACGCAGTGCTGACATCATGTTTGTCTTAGACTGTACGGGGAGTATGGGAGGAGAAATTGAAGCCATTAAAGATGCGATTATGGATTTTGCTGACACAATAGAGTCAGATGGGGTGCGAGTGCGGGTAGGGTTAGTGGAGTTTCGCGATCGCCTCATTCAAGAAGAACACCGAGTCCTGACATTTAACGGTGAACCTTTCACAAGCGATCCAGTTGCCTTCCGTAATGAAGTAGCCAAGTTACGAGCAGGTGGCGGTGGCGATGAACCAGAGAGCAGCCTTGATGCTATTTTACTAGCATTGCGTCAACCTTTTACACAACAAGGCAGCAAAGTGATCGTTTTAGTAACAGATGCGCCGCCACACATCCCTGATTTGGAAACAAAGAGTATCAACTCTGTAGTGCAAGCAATTCGTGATGTAGGAGTCCAGCAACTCTACTTGGTGATTCGTACCCAAGATCCCAACAGTCAAGTTTACTTAAAACTTTTAGAAGGAGCGAGGGGAATGGCATTTGAGCTAGGTAAGGGCGATGACTTCCGTCAACGTGCGGAGGATTTTAAGCGTACTTTGATGGCTTTGGGCAAAACTATTTCTCAAGCAACTCGATAATAAACAAAAGCGATGCAATGTCTAAATTGTTGGTTGGATGGCATTGTGCAATCGACGGTGACGTCAAATATGTCAAGTTTATCTGAAACTGTTAGAAGGGGCGAGGGGAATGGCATTTGAAGTAGGTCAGGGGTATGACTTCTGTCAGCCTACAGTTATAATAAGTTATTAATCGAACATAAATTTTTACGTATTTTAATGCAGTCTAACAGTGAATCAGAGCAGGAAACTAACGAAATTAAGGAGCCGAAAGATTCAGATAGTGAGATATGTTATATTCTCTATGAGCAATGTGTTTCCCGAAAGACAGAGCCAATTCCCTGTGATGACTGCTTGCGGATTTGCCTAGCAAATCGTGGGGAGTGGCCGTTCGATAAGTGTCCGATTCCGCCCAAACGCCGCAGACGCAAGCATGACAACTAAGGGGTAGTGGAAAAATGGCAAGCGATCGCATCAGTCAAGATTTGGTGAGTCCCGATCTCAATAAAGATTTTGAGCAAATTGTGATTCCCGATATCTATCGGCATCTTCAAGCGGAAAATTATCAGTCAGCTTTAGAAATTATCAACAATTTCTACCAAACCAAAGTTGACAGAGATGAGAATAATTTGCTGAAGCATAAATGTGATTCCTGGACAGCGTTGATATTTGAAAATCTTGGAAGAGATCGAGAAGCGCTGTCGCTGTATAAATCCTTAGCTCAGGTAATGGGGCAAAATCATCCTCTCTTTGCCTATTTCCAAGTAGACGTGGCTCGTGTTTTGCACAAGCTAGGGAATAATAAAGAAGCTAAGATTGAAATTGAAAAAGCTCTGGAAGAGTCTATAGATAGTTCAATTAGCGACAAGTTAACAGCGCTAAATTTGTACATCTCTATTTTAGAAGAGTGTCACGAAACACTGGCTCATCAGTATCAACCTTTAGTGAAGAAATTAGCGACTGAACTGGGGATATTGCGAGAAAATGACTGGTTAGAATCCAGTAATCTCAGTCAGTCAGTCAAGAAATTATCTCATAAAAATCAAGAGGCTAACAAAAGATATAGTCGATTACTGGTTGAGATCGATCGAGTAGAAGATGATAGACAAGCAGAAGTTTTACTCAGAAAGTATATTTCGGAAGAGAGTGTAGGTTACTATCGCAACCTAGCCATGAAAGAATTAGATGAATTAGTAGATTAGTTGAAATTGAAATCACCATGCGATGTCTAAATTGTCGGCTAGATGGTATTGTGCAATCGACACAAATCTGCCCCAAATGTGGTGTATATCTACCCTCGCTGTTGCGAGACGTGCTCACTCCTGGAACTCGGCTTCGGGGTGGTGATTACAGTATTGACTATGCCCTTGGACGCGGAGGCTTTGGCATCACCTATCGTGCTTCACATACTTCTCTAGAAAAGCTAGTTGCCATCAAAGAATTCTATCCTCAAGAACAAGCTCACCGGGAAGGGACAACTGGGCACTTAACTGTGCCAACATCTCAAGAAGAATCTTACCAACGGGGACTGCAAAGGTTTGAAAGGGAAGGGCGCATCCTTGCTAAACTCAATCATCCGAATATTGTTCAAGTTGTAGACTTGTTCCAAGAGCGAGATACCTCTTCAGACTATTTGCTGCATCTAGAAGTGTGTCAAGTGCCATCTAAACAAAAGACGGGAAACTACTCAAAAACAGTTCAAAAGTTTACTCAAGAAGCTAATCCTCTCAAACAAGGACAAGTAGTAACGATTCGCCTTTAAGAAATTGAACTCCCAATTGCCTCGTTCTTAAAACCTGATGATTTGAACAAATGTCCTGCTGGCAATGCTTTTGATACCCCTGTTAAGGAATCGTCGGTTCAATCTACTCCTAAATAAGTGGGTAGGAAAGTAGCTTTACCAAAAGCTGACTTTAGTCAAACGGGTAAATGAGAGCGGAAGTTAATCTCTTGAAGCTTTTCCTATTACAGAACCTTTCTAAAAGCTCAAAAATCGCGATCGCTTGAACTTGCTGGATATGGTGTAACCTGATTTTAATAATATAGTGTTTCCCGGTCTGCTGAGGTACAAATTTATCCGCGTCTATCGGCTACAGGCTGCTGTTAATTATTTCTTCGGTGTACCAATGTTGGGTTTCGTTCCTCAACCCAACCTACAGTGTGTTAATGAAGGAGTCAGGATTTTTTACTTGTTTTATATTTTCATATAGATTTAACAATAAATATATATTTTTGTTGACGATAAAATTTTTGTGATTTCTAGAAATAGAAGATCTGAGGGAAAGTTTTTTAACAAAAATTGATACTGAATAAGTAATCTGATAATATTGATGCAATCAGCGCTTTATTGTAATATCTATGCGTTGTTTAAATTGCCAGAAAAAAGGCATTCCTCTGTCTACACAACTATGTCCTAAGTGTGGAGTGCATTTACCATCTCTCATGCGAGACGTGCTACCTCACGGAACTCGGTTGCAAGGCGGTACTTATTCCCTTGATTTTGTACTGGGAAGAGGTGGTTTTGGCATTACATACCAAGCTATTCATACAGCTTTAGAAAAACAGGTTGCTATCAAAGAATTCTACCCCCAAGAACATGCATTACGGGAAGATGCAACTGGGGGATTGATGGTACCTACTGCTAAACAAGAAATTTACCAACGCGGTAAAAAACGTTTTCTGCAAGAGGGGAAAACTTTAGCGAAACTGAATCACTCTAATGTAGTGCGGGTGGAGAATTTTTTTGAAGAACGAGGTACGGCTTATCTGGTTATGGAGTTAATTACAGGTAATACTCTACGAGAAGAGTTAGATGCACAACCAGATAAGCGTTTTTCTTCAGCACAAGTAGAAACTATCATGTCCGCTTTGGTGGGGGCGCTGTCAGCTGTCCATGAACAAGGAATTTATCACCTCGACCTCAAACCTGATAATGTATTGGTAACTCCAGAAGGTCGCTTGGTACTGGTGGATTTTGGCGCATCACGACAAGGATTGAGTGTCGGTACTACAAGTCAAGCATTTACCTTAGATTATGCGCCCCCGGAAGTTATTGCAGGTCGTGACTTTAGTGCAGCAAGTGACTTGTTTGAATTGGGAATGATGCTGCATGAAATGCTGACGGGAAAGTTACCTCCGAGATCTATAGACCGGATATTGAAGGATTCTTGGGAGGGGACCGAGCTACAGGAACCTTGGAGAGGTTTGCTGACATCCGCATTGCGGTTGCACAAAGAAGAACGTCCTCAAAGCGTGCAAAAGTGGTGGCAAAGTGGATCTGTTTATCATTCGTTAGTAGCGGGTAATATCAACCAAGTCAGTCAAAATTTATCTCGAACTCAGCAAACTCCAGTAGGTGAAACTCAGCTAGTTGCAACAACAAAAATTTGTACTCAATGCGGAAATTCTAACCCCAATAGTAATAAGTTTTGTCAGAACTGTGGAACGGCATTACAAGCTACTACTTCACGAGAATTACCTCTAAAAGAAAAAGTTGAAGAATTGCATCCCGATGATTGGTCAAGACAAAAAAAAGGTGGCTTTTGGGGTTTTCTTGGTTCCTTGTTAGACGATAAATAACTGATTTTTTGACTTCTACCTTAGTGAGTACTATGACAGCGAATGCTTCTACTGGTCAAGAAAAAGATATTAGGATTGCATCCAGTATTCTCAAGCGAGCTACGCAAGACGATTCCGATGCGATCGCCACTATGTTTAAGCAGTTTATTTCAGATAATGAAACAATCTATTATGTCCAGTACCTTGGTTTGCAAGGAATGTGGGGGATTGGAACCCGCGAGTTTGCGTGTCTGACAGACCGTCGGGTTGCGGATATTACCGTAGGTCGCTTTGGTAAAGTTACTTATCAAGATGGCTATCTAGAACATATCAACAGTTGTTTCATTTTCCAACCTTCTAAATTCAGTCTGTACTTAATTATAGGGTTTTGGGTGCTGGTATCTTTACCAACTTTCGGACTGCTGCTGCTATTATTACCTTTTGTAGTTCAAAGTTATTACCGCATCTACAAGTGTGGGTTGGTTTTAGCGGTGAGAGGGGGTATCCCCATTTATATTTTTACCAACCGCAAATTATTAACACGAGCAAACGCTCTCTTACGTCTGCTGACAATTAGTAGGGAAGACCGCATCAAGCTACGAGGCGTAGTCTAAGAATTTGAGATTTTGAATTTTCTGTTAAAGATTATGTATCAAATTACTTTTAAATGGACAGATGGGACACAAAACTTGTCTCAAACAATAGCTTCAGAACAACCAACCAAAGTACCAGGGGTGATTCGTATTGGGCGAGACCCACAGCAGTGTGATGTTGTCATCCAAGATTCAGCTAATAGAATCTCGCGATTGCATGCAGAAATATTTTTTAATTCTCATTCAAATACTTTTTACCTCCGTAATACTACATGGAATCAAGAGCAACCAAATGTAGTTTTGGTAGATGAAAAATTAGTCGTTGAAGAAGAAGCTCCCCTACAATCTGGTAGCGTGATTCGTCTGCGAGAAATTCCTGTGACGGTAGTCAAGCTGGAAGTAGATCGACCACCGTTGATTCCTCATCAAGAACCACCCCAAAAGCTTCAACCACAGCAAAGCACTCCCCCAAAACCCATTTACAACCAATCACCTCAGCAATTTCAGCCAAACCAAAACATTCAGCCATCATATATCCCCAACCAATCACCTCAACCCGCTAGCAAAGGCGAAATTAAACTAGGAAGTATTCTGCAAAGGGCTTCCCAAGATGATTTTGATGCCATTACGACTATGTTTAGACAGTTTATTCCAGAAGACGAGCAGATTTATTTTGCTCGCTTTCTTGGTATCCAAGGTTTGTGGGGTTTTGGTACCCGCGAGTTTGCTTGCGTGACAGATCGTCGTGTTGCTGACATCACAGTGGGGCGCTTTGGTGAAGTGACTTATCAGGATGGTTATCTAGAACATATAAACAGTGGTGTGATTTACCAGCCTTCTAAACTATGGTTGTATTTATTGATAGGTATGTACTTATTGTTTGGATGGATCTACATCTTTCCTACTTGGTACGTGATTTTAGGGTTGTTAGACTTTCTGACCTTTGGCTTGACGGCTCCACTGTCTGTTGTTCTGAGTTTAGCTTCGCTGCTACTGTTTTTGCCTATTATTATTAGGCTATATTATCGCCAAGTCAAATGTGGGCTTGTGTTGAGCGTTAGAGAAGGCGAACTTTATCCAACTCCAATGGGAACTTATACTGTTACTTACCGCCTAATTTACATCTTTATCAATCGCAAACTAATGACACGAGCAAATGCTCTTTACCGCAGTTTCATTATCCAACGGGAAGCACGACTTGATGTTGTAGAAAAATATCCCCAACCAAATCAGCAGGAAGAACAACGCTCTTCTCAACTGACTCCTGTATCCCTGTCATCATTCCCTCAAACTTATGCCGATGAAAAAGATGATAGGACTAATTTTCTGATAGGTGTGGGAGCAGGTGCGATCGCATTAGTTGGAATAGTAGGTATTGCAATTCTTGTGAGAAATTTGGTTCTCTTGCCTGCAGCTAAAGCTGAGCAATGTAAACAGCTAATTGCGATTACTGAGAAGGCGAATGTTAGATTTGCATCTTTTAGGAGCGATATAAGAAACGCAACACTTGAAAGTGCAGTACAGGAGTTGTCTAACGTGGCGGATAACTTAGATGGATATGTAACAGAAATCAATTTGATTAAAGTTGAAGATGAACAACTCCAAAGAATCCAATCTCAGATTAGTAGCTTCTACGTTAACCTTAATCAAGTTTCCAATCAGCTTGTAGATGCATTCAATAGGCAGGATCGAGTAGCCTTGAGGGAAGCATTGAGACAATTAAGAGCATCTGAAATACTGCAAGAAGAATCTGCTAACCAAGTAAATCCAAGCATAAACCAGTTGCAGACTTTTTGTAGTTCTGGAAATTCAGATGAAAACCTTGCTCTTCAGCGGTGAAAACTATCTGCCCCCGCTAAAGATGTGCCACACCAAGGACAACCCTCAAGTAGATACTTTGAATCTACTATACGACGTGAATCTGGATTGCGGCATTTGATATTAGGACAAATCAAACCATGAACAGGATCTATCAAAACATAATGGGAGGGTGAGAACCCCCTAAGATATGTTTTGGAGCGTGGTGGAAAAACATATCTGTGTTTCAACAGGGGGATGAAACCCGACCCACAGGGTTTTAACCCTGTGTTTCTCTTTCATTTTTAAGTTTTACATTCCCTAAGCGCTACGACGTGTTTAGTTCGCTAACCAAGTTGTATCGTATGCGTTGTGAAAGTGTTCTAAGATTCGCTTGTGACTTTTTATAAGACATTAGTGCTCGTTCAATTAGTTTCTTTGTAATCTGTCCAGCAGTGCTTGTGACGTGACCAAACTAATAATTGTCAACCTGCCTAAACAGAAATAAAAAGTTGCGAAGTGCGGCTTTAGCCCACGTAGCAACAACGTTAAGAATCCTTCGAGCTTTAGCCGAAGTGAGTGTCAAAAACACTTCCACAACTTTGATTTCTGTTTCTGCTAAAGTAATCTTGCTACCTTCCCGCAAAGGTGCTTCATCGTCCATAACAATTTTCCCATCTACGATCGCAGGACGACGACCTTCTGGCAGTTTTCGTAAGTAAAAGCTGTTTTGCTCGGAGTTAAAAAATATTTCAGCATGTAACCTAGAGATTTTTTCATCCCATGGAAAAACGATATCGCACAAATCAGGACTGCGACCGAGTCGGGTACTTCCCGGATGCTTGCTGGAATCGATGTCGCAAATCTTTTGGGTTTTAATCCGACCTATAGGTTTTTCCTGCCATTCTAAAATTAGATTGTTCATAACCAGCAAGTGTGTCGTTCCCAGGCTTGTACCACCTCGTTCCCAGGTTCTACCTGGGAACGAGAGTAACGAGAGTAGGGGATAACTACTCACTACCTACATTTTTGTAAAAAATCAAAAATATGATGAGCCATTTGTAATTTGGAACAGGGAGGAATATCTAACTGCTGTCCCTGCTTGTCTAAAAAAATAGCTTTATTGTTGTCACTACCAAACCCACTTCCGGGTTCATCTACTGGATTAGCAACAATCGCGTCTAAATTTTTCCGATGTAATTTCTCTAATGCTGGCTTGACTATATCCCCTGTTTGTGCAGCAAATCCAATTAAAAGCTGATGGGGTTGTTTGAGTTGTGCGAGTTCAGCAACAATATCCGGTACGGGTTCTAAAGGTAAGGCTTCGGGAAGCGCTTTCTTTGCTAATTTCTCTTGACTGTAATCTCTCGGCTTCACATCTGCAACTGCTGCTGACATAATAATAACATCTGCATATGGTAAATACCTCACTATATGCGATCGCATTTCTTCAGCACTGACAACAGGAATTGACCTGATTCCCAAAGGAATATCCCAAGTTGCCGCCCCATGTACTAGAGTCACATTTGCACCTCGGTGAAGTGCTGCTTGTGCTAAAGCTAACCCCATTTTCCCAGTAGAGGGATTGCCAATAAATCTAACTGGATCGAGATATTCTCGCGTCCCACCAGCGCTAATCAAAACCTGCTTTCCTGCTAAATCTCTTTGCCCTGCGGTATGTAGCAACGATTGGACATAAGCAACAATTTCCCAAGGTTCTGCCATTCTACCCGCCCCAACGCGATCGCACGCCAGCAATCCCGATGCTGTTCCGATCCCGTGAAATCGTTGCTCTGTTAAAAGTTGTTGCCAATTTCTCTGTACAACTGCTTGCTCCCACATATCAGTGTTCATTGCTGGGGCTAACAGTACCGGACACCTCGAAGCCAAAACAGTGTTTGTGAGCAAATTGTCAGCCAAGCCATAAGCTAACTTTGCTAATGTATTTGCCGTCACTGGAGCGATTAACATCAGATCTGCCCACTCTCCCAAGTCTATATGCAACGGGCGAGAGCGATCGGCTTGCCAAAAATCTTCATCCGTGTAAGCTGCTTGACGGGAGAGCGTTGCCAGAGTCAAAGGTGTGATAAATTTTTGTGCTGAATTTGTGAGTATCACTTTAACCTCCACACCACTTTTAAACAGTGCGGACACAACTTCACAGGTTTTGTAGGCTGCGATACCTCCGCCTATACCTACGAGCATTCTTCCCAATTTTGGATTTTGGATTGTGGATTTTGGATTTGTCCAGATAGTAATCATTGTATACCATCATAATAAAGACGCGCCATAGCGCGTCTTTACATTGTTTTTTGAAGATGTTTAATTCAAAATTGCAAATCTAAAATCCACGCATCGTTACGCTTCATCATATGGTTCGAGATCTAACAGATGAATGTATGGTTCGACTAACTCAGGACGTTGGAAAGCGATCGCCCGGAGTAGATGCCAATCATTCAAACCTTCAAAAGCGCCACTGTAGTTATCTTGTTCCAGACGCGTTGCTAATTTTTCCACCTCTTGTGGAGTCATAGCAGCAATTTCTTTTCTAGAAATGCTTAGAGTTGTCATTGTGCTCGCCCCTCCCTTTTGCAGCATTCGCCAACAGCATGGGTTTTAGTTGCGCCCAGCGCAACCACCCAATATATATTACTCACTAAAAAGAGTAGTTTTCGTGAAATTCTTCAGGATTTCTACCAGATTTTGTAAAAATTTTGTAACCCCAACAACACAATCTTTAAAGAGAAGCCAAATTGTGGGGTTCAAGAGAGCGGCCAAATTCTATTGCCTAAGTATTAGCAACTATAAAATTGCGTAATAACTCTAGCATTTCCGGACGGATTTCATGACCCATGTCAAATTCATGGTATTCTACTGAGAAGCCAGAAGATTCTAGAGTTTGCCGTGCTATGACTGCTGCTTGCAGTGGCACAACTGTATCTTGTCTGCCATGCATAATTAAAACCGGAGGCAGATCTGTATCTGTAGATATTTTTAAAGAAGAATCATTTTTTGTTTCGTCTTTCATTGCAATCGGATGTAAATATCCACTCATGGAAATTAACCCAGCTAGAGGTAATGTGACTCCCACATCCAACGTCATAGCTCCGCCTTGGGAAAAACCACTCAGAATCGTGCGAGATAGAGGCACGCCCGTGCTAGTTTCCAAAGATTTCAACCAATCTATTAGCTGCTGGCGACTTTCTGATAATCCTTTATACAAATTCTCCGTTTGCAGGTCATACCAAGCTCTTCCTATAGCAGAATAAGGATAAGGATACGGCGCATTAGGAAATATGAATTGATACTCAGGTAACCTAACAAAAGGTAAAAGATGTGCCACATCCTCGGCATTTGCGCCCCACCCGTGCAAAATGACAATTAGACCCTTGGGCGGCTGGTTTGTTTGTGGAGGTATATTGATAAATTGTAAAGTCTGAGTCATTAGTCAAAAATCAACGCTCAACAGTCAATAGTTAATAGTCTGTGGTTTCGCGGTCAATAGTCAATAGCATAAAGGATATGCAACAAAAGATAGAAAATTTTGTCTCTTTAACCTCCCCAAGTGCGTTCTTTGCACCTTCGCTATCTATAGAATAGACTTCTGCCCTCATTTTTATACAAGCGAGACTTGGGAATTATGGCACGTCTAGCACTGCTGAGTGTATCTAACAAAACTGGTTTAATCGATCTTGCCCGTAGCTTGGTGGAAGAATTTGACTTTGAAATTATCAGCAGTGGAGGTACAGCTAAAGCTTTGAAAGATGCAGGAATTTCAGTAAGAAAAGTAGCTGATTATACGGGTTCACCAGAAATTTTGGGTGGACGAGTCAAAACACTGCATCCTCGGATTCATGGCGGTATTTTAGCTCGGAGAGACATACCTGAAGATCTAACAGATTTAGAAAACAACCAAATTCGCCCCATTGATTTGGTGGTGGTAAACCTTTATCCTTTCGAGGAAACTATATCTACTGAAGGTGTGACTCTACCTGAGGCGATTGAGCAAATAGATATTGGTGGCCCTGCTATGCTTAGGGCAGCATCAAAAAACTTTGCCCATGTTACAATTTTGTGCGAGCCAGGGCAGTATGAGGAATATTTACAAGAAATGCGCCGCTCAAGTGGCAATCCATCTTTTGAATTTCGCACCAGATGCGCTTTAAAAGGATTTTTGCATACTTCTAGCTACGATCGCGCCATCGCTGAGTATCTCAGTCAGAATCTTTCCCCTACTAGAGAGGGAGAAGTATTCGACAACTACAATCTTTCTGGCAAACAACTGCAATCCCTTCGCTACGGAGAAAATCCCCATCAAAGTGCAGCTTGGTATCAAACGGGGACTTATCCAAGTGGATGGGAAGCAGCAACTAAACTGCAAGGCAAAGAACTGAGTTACAATAACTTAGTTGATTTAGAAGCATCTCGAACTCTGATTGCTGAATTCACTGACACTAGCGCCGCAGCAATTATCAAACATAACAATCCTTGTGGTGTTGCGTTGGGAAATACTCTCCACGAAGCTTATCAAAAAGCATTCAATGCTGACTCTGTTTCTGCTTTTGGTGGAATTGTTGCTCTCAACCGTACCATTGATGCTGAAACTGCAACTGAATTAACAAAGACGTTTCTAGAATGTGTAGTTGCTCCCGATTGCGACGCTCAAGCACAAGAGATTTTGGCAGCTAAGTCAAAGGTACGGGTATTGATATTATCACAGCTAAGCAGTGGACCAAAAGATTTGGTGAAAGTCATTGCAGGTGGTTTCCTCGTACAAGCAGCTGATGATATAATTGCTGATACAAGTCAATGGCAATTTGTCACGGACAAAAAACCTACACAACAAGAGTTAGAAGAACTGCTGTTCGCTTGGAAAGTCTGCAAACACGTCAAGTCTAATGCTATTGTCGTTAGTCGCGATCGCACAACCTTGGGTATAGGAGCCGGTCAAATGAACCGTGTTGGCTCTGTCAAAATTGCTTTAGAACAAGCAGGCGAAAAAACAAAAGGGGCATTTCTAGCAAGTGATGGTTTCTTTCCCTTTGATGATTCGGTTAGAGCTGCAGCCGCAGCTGGGATTACTGCTATTGTCCAACCAGGAGGCAGTTTGCGCGACCAAGATTCTATCAAAGCAGCCAATGAATTAGGTTTGGTTATGGTGTTAACGGGTACTCGCCACTTTTTACATTAAGGTTGGTTGGTGGTTAGTAGTTAGCCCCACCTCGTTCCCAGACTCTGGCTGGGAACGAGAGAAGATCGATAGCCACCCCCATAGATCGGCTGTATCCTACAGTAGTTGGTGATTCTCCCCATAACAACCAACAACTAACCACTAACCTAGTACAGTTTGTAAAGTGTCACCTTTCCCACTTGCTCTTGAATAAAGACAGTGATATTCTCTAGTTGTGTGTGAGGAGCAAGTGTAAATCGAAAAACGTCTGGGGTGGAAACACGGCAACACTCCCAGACGTTTTTTGCATTGAAGGTATTTTAGATAACTGTAAAAAATAAACTTGGTTAGTAGTTAGTAGTTAGTAGTTAATGGGAAAACCACTAACAACTAACAACTAACCACTAACCACCAACCACTAACAACTAACCACCAACCACTAACAACTAACCACTAACCCAGTACAGTTTGTAAAGTGTCACCTTTCCCACTTGCTCTTGGATAAAGACGGTGATATTCTCTAGTTGTGTGTGAGGAGCAAGTGTAAATCAAAAAACGTCTAGGGTGGAAACAAGGCAACACTCCCGGACGTTTTTTGTTTTGGGGAATTTCACGGAATTGGTTAAAATTTCAACCCAATACCATTCTGATTAAAGTCTTCAACAGTTTTCTCCGATAGTTCGTGAGTTGTCATAGCTTGCAACATTGCCAAAGGAAGTGTCAGATGATCTGCTCCTGCTTGGAGAGATGCTGCTGCTTCTTGTGGCGATTTGATACTAGCAGCCAGAATTTCTACATTGCTTGTTTGAAGTACACTCGCCATATCTCTGATTAAAGCAATACCGTTACCTAATAATCTAGTGGCACGATTGACATAGGCGATCGCAATCTTAGCACCTGCTTCCCGTGCGACAGCTGCTTGCGCTGCACTATAAATTGCGGTTACCGAACAAGTTATTTCTGGGGACAAACACGCCACAACTTCAAATCCAAGGGACGTTGCTGGAATCTTTAATACAGTTTGCTCACCAATAATTTTATTAGCTTTTCTTCCTTCTGCCACCATTCTATCAAAATCAGATGTTATCAGTTGATAGTATAAAGGCCCATTTGTCAACTTTGCTAATTTTTTTAGCGTGATTTCTGGTGGTTCATTGCTTTTTGCTAAAAGTGTTGGATTTGTTGTAATGCCTTTAACCCATCCCATTTTGCTGGCAATTTCAGCTTCTGAGACTATTGCTGAGTCCAAATAAAGTGCCATAGATTTCCCAATGCGCCCTAAATATATGTGTTATTTTATACTATTACAAGATTGCAAAGTGATTTCATAAAAATAGATAATTTATAGAATATCTATACTTGGAGGGATGACAAGAAAAAAAATGTGTATATCTAGGAATTGCCCTCACACTATTGCTATCAAAAAACCATAAATATATCCTTTGTAAATTATTAGAATTTTATGCTTCTATCTTTAGATAGAAGTTTATAGTATAGTCTATTACTTACTCCCTTCCCGCTAAAAGATTACCGATGGGTGTAAGTAGGGCTAAAGCCTACCACTCAATGTTGTAGGATATAGCCTCACCGAAGAAACGGTAATTTTAGAGCCTAGAGGGAGTTGTCTTTCCCACAAATTTCTCAAAAATGGAGTCAGGGATGGGAACTGATGCTTACTGAGGAACTATTTACTGAGGAACGACTAATGAAAATTCTGATCGTAGAGGATGATGAAGCAACTGCTGCAGCCTTGACAAAAGCGCTGAAATCTCATAATTACATAGTGACTAGTGTGGGTGAAGGTTCGGTTGGATTACAACTAGCACAAAATTTTGAATATGACCTTGTTGTGCTAGATGTCATGCTGCCAAAGCTTGATGGTTTTAGTCTTTGTCGGCAACTGCGTTCTCTAAACCATCAAATGCCGATCTTGCTACTAACTGCAAAAGGCACCAGCGCTGACAAGGTAAGAGGATTTAACGCAGGTGCTGATGATTACGTAGTCAAACCTTTTAATTTATCAGAACTTATCGCTCGCATTCGTTCCTTACTGCGACGTGCCAACAAAGATATTGTGGCTTCCGTGTTGGCTTGGGAGAAACTACAACTTGATACTTACAAAAGCACAGTCACTTATGATGGAAGACAGTTGCACTTAACTGCAAAAGAATATCAGTTACTAGAGCTTTTTCTGCGAAATCCCCATCGGATTTTTAGCAGAAGTGCAATTTTAGAACATCTTTGGTCAAGCCCTGAATATCCGGGAGAAGACGCTGTTAAAACCCATATCAAGGGACTCAGGCAGAAATTAAAAGCGGGTGGAATAACTGTAGATTTAATTGAGACAGTTTATGGTTTGGGCTATCGGCTCAAATACCCTTGTGGAGATGAAAAACCTACATTTACGCCTTCTAGTTTAAAGTCAACAAAAACAAGCCGACAGCAAGCTGAGGCTAAAGTTGTTGCATCACTGGCTCAACTGTGGGAACGGTTTAAGGATAGCTTTGTTGATGAAGTGTCATTATTGCTACAAGCAGCGACTGCCTTGCAGTTAAGTGTTCTTGAAACTGAGGAACGGCAAAAAGCACAGCAAGTAGCACATAAATTAGTAGGGGGATTGGGGTCTTTTGGCTTTACTGAGGGTTCAAGATTGGCTCAACAAATTGAGCAATTGCTTCAAACAACAGATATTGAGCCGCTTCAAGCACAACAATTAGTGGAAACAGTTAAATCGTTACGGCAAGATCTAGAAAAGCCCTTAGCAGTAACAACTCCTGCTTTGTCTTGTAAAGTGCAACAAACTTTATTGCTAGTTATTTATGATGATGTTGCTTTGATAGAACGAATTCAGATGGAAGCAACAGCATGGGGCTTTGAAGTAAATACAGCAACTAGCTTAGCAGTTGCCAGGGAAGCGATCGCTTCCAACACTCCCGATGTTATCTTACTCGACTTGACCTTTATCGATCCGAACGAGAGTGGATTGGCGTTCTTAGCTGAACTGAGAGAGCAAAACCCAGAAATCTCGGTCATTGTTTTAACTGGAAAAAGTAGCTTGACAGATAGATTGGACGTCGCTCGTTTAGGAGCGCGTGCCTTTATACACAAATCAGTTCCTTGTAGTGAAATACTAAAAGTGACTCATCAAATAATCACTCATACTCAGCCACCAGAAGCAAAAGTCATGATTGTAGATGATGACCCAAGAGTTTTATCCAGGGTGTCCGCGTTATTCCACTCTTGGGGACTGTATGTCACAGCAATAGCCGAACCCCAACAATTTTGGCAGGTTTTGGAAAGCACAATTCCAGATCTTTTGATATTAGACGTAAAGATGCCTAACATTAATGGGATTGAACTTTGTCAGGTGGTACGTAACGATCCTCGATGGTGTCAATTACCGATAATGTTTTTGTCTGCTTGTTCCGATATAGAAATAGTGCAGGAGGTATTTACGGCGGGTGCAGATGATTACGTACAAAAACCGATAGTCGAACCAGAATTGATTACCCGTGTTTTCAATCGGCTAAAGCGAACAAAAATTTTACGCGAATTAGCAGAAAGTCAACTACACGCAATCCCTCCCAAACATCCCCGTGACGGTTTTAATTGACCAACTTTGATTGCAGCAGTTTTCAAAGTATTAACCGCAGGAACGGCAAACGAAGGTTTGGTGAAAGCTGAAACGGAACAACCTTGTGCTATTTTGCTAGATGTTATAATGCCTGAAATGGATGGTATTACTCTATTTCGTCATTTACAGCAAAACCCTGCTACTCAATCTATTCCAGTTATTTTACTGACTGCAAAATGCAGCCTGTCGATCGAGAGCAATTTGCTCAACTAGGCATCGCAGGAGTTATTGCCAAACCTTTTGATGCTTTGACGCTAGCAGAGCAAGTCACGGAATTGCTGAATTATAGCTAGACAACTCATCAGATAACTCTTTAGTTCATTCCAGTTACCAACAGTATCTCGCTGTTTTCTCCTAAAAGATATCGTCATAGTAATCTTGCAAAAAATAATCACGTTGTATAAAGTTGATAGATTGCTGTACCAGACATATACCAACTTTTTGCTTAATTTGTAAACTCAGTTGACTAGAGTCGTATGCTCTTTTTAAATCTCCCATATATAAGAAAACTTTTGCTAAAGATTCCAGACAGTAAGCTTCTTCTAAGAAGCAGCTAAGCCGACGGGCAAGTTTTAAACTCTCTTGGTATATCTGCATCGCATCCTCAATTAAGTCTTTAGCTAAATACAGATCTCCAAGATATATCATATTTTGAATTTGTAACTCATTTGCACCTATTTCTTGTGCAATACTCCAACTTTTTTTATAGTACATTGCTGCTTTCACCTTATTGTTTAGAAGTTGATAATGAATTCCCTGTCGGTACAAAAGGTGAGCTTCTAAAAAGCACCATTTCAAGTATCGAGCAATTTCTAAACATCGCTCGCCAATCTCCATTGCTTGGGCATATTCACCCAGGAAATAGTGAGACAAGAGCATTTGATAAAGAACTGTTACCTCACTTTTTTGAATATCCATTGTGAGGAATATCGGATGAGCCTGCTTGTAGTACTTCAGTGCCAAATAAAAACTATCTTGGTAATAAAATGTGTCACCTATGAGTGCTAGCGCATTTGCTTCTCCTATGCGATCGCCAACCATTCTAAAAATTTCTAAGGATTGCTGATACAAATCTCTTGCCTTATAAAACTGCCCCATATCAAAATAAACATTTCCAAGAGTAAATTTTGATGATATTCCTTCTAGAGGTCTATCCGCATATAAGCCTAATAACTGTTGAGCCAGTTCTATTAACTCATTCAATCTATTTCCTTCTATTTTATCTCTTAAGAAATCTATTTCTTTTAGTATTATTTGCAGCAAATTGACATTGATTAAATCTTGATTTTTTAACAGGATTTCACATCTTATATTATTGGAATTCACTAATAAAATGTCTATTAAATCGAGATAGAGTTCGTAGTTATTTTCTTTATGAAAATTTATCAAGAAACTATCCATATTTTTTATCCTTTTCATTGGAGCTATTCAAGCCAAGTTAAATTGAAAAATTGACAATAAGAATATTATTAAGAAAACCATGCTAGCGCATGGTTTTTAGGCTGATATCTGTTATTTAAACCCTAGTTTTAAAGTTTATTTTTAAAAAGTGAGAAAGTCGTGAGGCATTTGTAAATTTTTATCTCTAGAGCGCCAGTACAGAAATCATAAAAACGCAGTTTTTTCATGGTTCAACCTCAAATAGAGGAAATACTATTTTTACCTCAATGTCCTCATAACAATCTCACAAACAAAGCTACAGAAGAAGTACGTAAGCTTCATTTAATGCTGATACTCTTATTTTTAGGTAGTTATACAATGTTTTTATTCAAAAAATCTTTAAAATAATAGATATAAACATCAAGATTTTATAAAACTTTTAAGAAGCAGGATGAGAGTCAGGAAGTTGACACAGTCAGTTATGACTCATGTTAACATAACTTAGTGAATACTGAGTATTAAATGAAGCAGCTTTGTACTATCTTTCCAGTCAGGAATTTGCTGTTATTTTGCTTGATATGGAAATGCCAGGGATTGACGAATTCATAACCCTTGAGTTTTTGAGGAAACACCCAAAGAATCACAACACCCCAATAATTTTTCTGGTAACTTCCAACAATCTCCAACACGTCCTATTGAAAGGCTGTAGTATGAGTACGGTAGATTACTTGTTGAAGCCGATTGTACCGGAAATTTTATTGGCAAAGGTATCAGTCTTTGTTAATCTGTTTGTCAAATGCTCTTACAAGAATTAGCGACATTCTTGAAAAAACATATTCGAGAAGGTGATATTGCTTGCCGTTATGGTGGTGAGGAAATGATGTTAATTCTACCATCAGCTTCTTTGGCAACAACTCTAGAGCGTGCTGAATTGATTCTTTGAAGGTGTTAAGCATTTAGTGATGCAACATCACAACCAAAGCTTGGGTGCCATATCCTTATCATTAGGAGTGGCTTGCTATCGGTGAACATGGTTTGGCTGGAGAGGCTGTGATGAAAGCCGCAGATGCTGCTTTATATCGTGCCAAGCAAGAAGGCCGCGATCGCTTTTGTGCCGCTTACTCTTTATGGAATACTTGATGCTCAAGAATAGTCAGTGCCTGAGGTTGGCACCACTGAACCTGGGCAAACATCACTTGAGAGCCTTCGCGTTCTAAGTCTTCGATGTAGCCAGCTTTCGATCTATCAGCTTCCTCGGCACTTGTAAAAGGACCAAAGAAATAACTACAACGCGGAAATACAGTTATAATCTCCACCCACCAAGCTAATTCCAACGGTTCTGCGATTGTTTCTGTTGCGTGCATAATAACCTTCTGTTTGTTAGCAGATTTCAGCCTGAAAATACACCATCAATCAATTGATTTTATGATTGGTTTATTAACTCAACCATCAATGTTTATTTGTGTATAGCAAGCCGTGTAAAATTTGTAAAATCTCCGTAGCTATGGCTACAGCCCACCACTAAGGCGATCGCGACATCAAAACTTTCAGTCATAAAATTTTGACAATTCTTGTTGAACAGGCACTGAATTAGGAGCATGCGATGCTATTTAAAGCTTCTTAAAAATTGACGATACGATAAGTTATCTGAAAATCCAATGGTTAATCTACCCAATTTTAAAAAAATAAATAGGGGATTTTACCCATAAATTGTAAAGCATATCATGATTTGTAAAGACGCGCTATTTGAAGCGTCTCTACATTGTTTTCCTGATAAGGGGTTTGGTCTTATTTGAACCGTATTGGTTTTTGGACAATGGTGCTCGTAAAACGCAGATTGCATATATAGCTTCCAAAAGGGAAAATACGCACTCTCCCTATATAAACTACAAATGCTGAAAACCTTTTGCTGGCTTTTGATGCTTACCCTTATCCTTAGGCTTAGATTTACTCACCTGAAGCACTACTTCCTGAAATAAATTATGCAGGTGTATTGGGACACTGGCTATTTCTGGTAACTCTGGTTCTAGAGGCTTATCGAATTGTACCAACAGTGCATCTAGATCGGTTTGCAGCCGAAACTTTGGACATTGTAGAACTACTTGTAACACTTTTTCTAGCCGTGTTGGATACTGTTGGGCTAATCGATGCCAAATAGAGACATTTATACTGTTATCTTCTAAGTAAAAATCAATGAGTTTTTTAGCCCCTGCTATACTTTGCCAATCCTCTGCTGCCAAAATTGATTTCATCTTGGCATAGGTTGGGAGAAACATTTGTCCCCAACGAGGATGAGAAAGGGCTGTCAACCGTTCTGCTTTCTTAAGTTCGGCAGGTAAATCTATTTTGGGCATCACCATTTTACTGGTGCCTTTTTGAGGATTAAACATTTGCGTGACCGTGTCGATCCCAGCACCCAATTGTTCAGTGACTTTTTTAATGTCCTCTTCATCAACACCAGCTTCTTTTACGATTTCTCCCAATGATTTTGAAGAGTCAATACCTGCTGACTTCAGGTATGTTTGTGCTAGTTTTTCTTGAAAATCAGCAATTTTTTGATTGAGTCGATATCCCGGCATTGTGACTTCATCACTACCAAAGAATTGCACAAATTGCTGATGATAGTACTCCACAGATCGCCAAGCTTCTTCTAACAACTCCGGCGCATCGCCGTAGAGTTGGTCTTTATAATTGTCCTTAAAGTTACCAATAGCTACAGCTAGTTTTGGTTTACCTAACTTTCCCATTAGCGTGTAAAAACCAGAGAAAGTCCAGTAAGTATCAGTGACAGGAGCAATGCGAGTCAGTATAATTTCTCCTTTTTTTAATCGAGATGTATCTTTTTTAGCTCGATTGTTATTTAACTTGACTATATAGTGTTTGGCTGTTAACCAGTTCATCAGTTCAAAGCCATCGGGTAAGATGTTTTGAACAGCGAATAAGCCAGTAAATGTACGGTGCCAATTTTTAATCAGCTGACGCTCTTCATTTGTTAACTGAGGATGGCTTTGGATAAATAAATCCAGCACACTGGAATTTCCAAGTTTCCTCTCTGTAATAAAGGAATCAATGATGCAGTCCTTGTGGAAATTATCTCCCTGACCACTTTTTGACTTTTTCGCAGCATAGATTTCCAGCGCTTTTGCAAGTTCAGCGCTTGCATCAAAAACAAAATTTGTTAGCGCTTGTTGTAGTTGGTGCGATCGCTCTAGTATGGCATCCACTCGTTTATCTCTACGATCCGACATTATATAGATTAAAGGTTCACAGATAGATTAAGCATCTGCGTTGAGTAAGATACAAGCCCAAATATTATACTACAACTATAATACTATGGCAACGACATTCTATTTTATGAAAAGTTTCCCAACCCCCAATCCCTATTCCCCATTTTCAGAACAAACAACCCGATCGCGCCCTTCTTTTTTGGCACGGTATAAAGCTTCATCAGCTGCATGAATCACTGATTCTCCTGTCAAACCATGTTCTGGGAAACAAGCAACTCCCACAGATAAAGTCATAGTGCCAAGGTTTTGATTGCGATTTTGCAACTTGAGATGCTTGACACCTGCCCGGATTTGTTCGGCTCGTTCAATTGTTGCTTCTAAAGACGTTTCTGGCAGAATTAATGTCATCTCCTCACCTCCGTAGCGACAAGCGATGTCAGATCCACGCACTTGTTTCTTTAAAAATCTCCCCAACTCCCGCAGAACCATATCACCAGCCTCATGACTGAATGTATCATTAAATCGTTTGAAGTAGTCAACGTCAAGCATCATGACTCCCAAACAAAGCTGCTTGCGTTTGGCTCGTTGAATTTCTCGTTCTAACGACTCTTCTAAGTAACGACGATTAAACAATCCTGTGAGGGGATCGCGAATATTTTGCTCCTGAATTGTTTCGTGAAGCTTTAAATTTGCTAGTGCTAATGCAATATGTTCGGCGACTGTGACTGCTAATTGTTTTTTTGCTGTAGTTAGCTGTCCTTGCACTTGAGAACTTAAATGCAGTACACCCATCGCCTTTCCTTGTGCCATCATTGGAACACATAGAGTGTCTGTGAAAAAAGCATTGGGAATGATATGCTTGCACTCCAAGCTACAAGTGTCAACAGCAAACAAATGGATGCGCCCGCGTCGCAATCCCCAACATTCTCTTGGGGTGAAAATTTTCTGACTGACAAGAGTTTCATCGCCCCAGGTAGCAACAGCCTCTACTAGGTTTTTTGAAGCATTTATCAAAAACACACCTCCTGACATATTGGGAAATAACGATTGAATTAATCGAGATAAAGTGTAATATGCTTCTTCAACCGTCAAACAAGCTTGTAGCATATCGCTCAACTTACCCATCAGAACAATTTCATGATTGCGCTGCTCCAATTCCTTTACCCAGTTAGTCAGTTGTGCATTCAATTGTTGAAGTTGAACGGTACGTTCTGCCACTCGTGTTTCTAAATCAGCTTTTGCCAGTTGTAATTCCAGTTCTGCTTGTTTGCGGATAGTAATATCTGTAAGCGTTAAAATGCAGCCTTTTAAACTGCTTTCTGGGTGGGAAAGCAACCGGGCATTGAGTAGTAAATTAAATTGCTGTCCGTCTTTTTGATGGAACAAGACTTCAACTCCTTGAAAACTTTCTCCATTGAGAACAGTAGCCACAAAAAACCATTGTTTGGTGTCCAAAAGGTTGTCTTCTTCTTTAACTGTAGCTTCTAATTTTTCTGAAGGTGGTGTTTGCCAGTCGCTCTGACAAATTTGTAAGGGAAAAATAACATCAAAGGGTTGGAATAAAAGATTTTGCCCGCAAAGCTGATGAGCTGCTATACTTGCACGAATAATCTGTCCGGTTTCATCACAAACAACTATGGCTTCAGCTGCTTGTTCCACAATAGAACGGGCAAGCTTTTCAGAAACAATAATTTCTTCATTACGTTTTTGTTCTGTCAAATCTGTAACAATCAAAGACTTTATTTTGACATCATTTATTGTCACAGAACTAATATCTACATGGATGGGTAGGGTGGTTAAATCGTTAACAATTAGGTTAAATTCTCCTTGAGAATGTCCTCCTCGTTCTTGCTGTAATAACGTTTTAAATATTGACTTCTGATTGGGTGTAATATATTCATTAAAGTCCGAACCGATCGCTTTTTTTATAGATCTCTTTAAGAGACGCGCCAAACTTCTATTACAGTAAAGAATAAATCCATCATCTGTTAGTGTAGCTGCCCCTTCTTTCACTTCTTCTATTAATCTTCTATAAAGAGAATCATTATTTCGTAAAGTAAAAATCTGTTCGCCTTGACTTCCCGAAACCACTAAAGCATCTGCCTCTCCTTGACAGATAGCCCGCAAAGTTTCTTCAGCAATTTCAAGACGCGCTCTTAGTTCTTGAACCTCTTGTTGTAACTCTTCCCTTGATTTGTCATTTGTCATTTGTCATTTGTCATTTGTCATTTGTCATTTGTCATTTGTCATTAGCAATTAGCAATTAGCCATTAGCAATTAGCAATTAGCCATTAGCAATTAGCCATTGCTAACCTCTGTAGCAGTTACTACCCGATCGCGACCTTCTTGTTTAGCATGATATAAAGCTGTATTAGCAGCATTAATGATTGCTTCTCCTGTCAAGCCGTCGTCTGGAAAAACTGCCACTCCCAAGGATATGGCGATTGTACCGAGAGAATGGTAGCGGTTGTGCCAACAAAGGTGCTTGACATCTTCTCGTATCTGCTCGGCTCGTTTTTTAGTTGCTTCTAAAGATGCTTCCGGTAAAATTAAGACTATTTCTTCACCTCCATAACGACAGGCAATATCACCTCCTCGAATATTTTTTTCCAAAAACTTAGCTAATTCTTGTAACACGGTGTCACCAGCGTCTTGTCCAAAAGTATCGTTAAAACGTTTGAAATTATCTATATCCAACATGATAATTCCAACAGATTGCTGTTTGCGATCGGCGCGGCTAATTTCCCGTTCTAAAGATTCTTCTAAATAACGGCGATTGAACAATCCAGTCAGAGGATCGCGGATGCTTTGTTGCTGAAGGGCTTCGTGCAATTGTAGGTTTGCCAAACCCAGGGCGATGTGTTCGGCAGCTGTTACAGCAAACTGCTGCTTCGCTTCTGTGAGTTTTTCTGGTTGATTTGAACTTAAATACAATACCCCTAGTGCTTCCCCCTGAGCCATCATAGGGATACAGAGTGATTCAATGGGGGTGGAAGATTCACAACAATCTTTTTTTCTATGCTGACAGAGTATACTTTCTGTAGTCCTATCTACTAAGTGCGATCGCCCTCTACGAAGTCCCCAACAATCCCTCGGTGCGAATATCAACTCTGTCGTTTCATTGACTTCTCCCCAAGTTGCCACGGCTTCGAGTAAGTTTTCTGAATTGTTCAGTACAAACACTGCACCCGATACTTCAGGAAATAAGGATTGTACTAATCGAGCAAGAGCTTGATGTGCTTCGTCAATGGACAAACAGGCTTGCAGAATATCACTTAATTGACTCAGTAAAGCAATTTCGCGATTGCGTATTTCCAATTCTTCCACCCAGCTATTTAATTGAACATTAGCTTGTTGCAATGCTCTTTTTGCTTGCTTCAATGCACTAATATCATGAACAACTGAGTAAAGTAGTGTTTTCCCTTGCCGAGTCACCGGGCAAGAGTAAATTTCCACATCTCGAATTTCTCCACTGGCAAGTTTGTGGCGAAACTGAAAGTAAGTTTGTTGATTGAATAGATGTTGCTGCATGAGAGAAAACACCTGTTCTGCGGGTAAAACATTGATGTCTGTAAACGTCATTTGTTTGAGACGTTTTAAGCCATAACCATAGAAACGACAAGCGGCAGGATTGGCATCAACAATTGCTCCTGTATCGCGCTCGATCAGTAACTTAATTGCCAAGTTCGTTTGAAACATTTGACGGTAAAGTTCTTCGCTTTCATGTAAAGCAACTTCAGCTTGCTTTCGTTCTACTAAAGAGGCAACAAAGTTAGCCAAACTAGTTAACCATCTGATAAATGATGCATCTAGTTCGACTGGTTCGGAATGCGCCAAACTCAATACACCAATGACTTGTTGATTGACAATCATAGGTTGACAGACAAAAGTCCGAATATTAAGTTGACGGATTGTTTGATGAGAATCATATATTCTGATTTGGGAACATTCCATTTCATGAGAGTTAAAAATTTTAACCATGGGCTTTCCCGTAAGAACAACCGTTCCAGAAAGAGTCTGCTCTACGGGAACTTCTGGTGTATCGCAAGAAGCGAGTGAAGGGATTCCCGTTGTTCCAACAAATCGCATCATTTGACGTGCTGGATCGTAAAGTTCAATTGTAACTCTAGGAAATCCAGTGGCATAACTAATTTCTGCTACAGCATCTTGAGCAGCTAGTTTCAAAGAATCAGTCCGTAGTGCAACCTCAGAAAGTTTATACAGAGTTAGCAATTCTTGATTTCTTATCTGAAGCGATGCTTCTGCTTGTTTGCGTTCGGTAATGTCAATTGCTACACCCCCTACTAAAAGTTGTTCGTCTGTATCAAACACGGGAAACTTATAAACCAAAAACTCACTCAGCGTCCCATCACCAGATAGAGCAGACTCATTCACTTCCAGAACTTGTCCTGTTTGTACAACTTGTTTGATATGTTCGAGGTGTTGTTGAGCAAGATGGGGCGGATTAAAATCAAAAATTGTTTTACCAATAATTTCCCACATTGAGCGCTGATACCAACGTTCAAAACTTTTGTTGCAATAAAGTAATTGACCTTCACTGTCGGTAATCCAAGATAAAGGGGGAATGTGATTCATAAAAGCTTGAAACTGCGCCTCAGTTCTCCGCAAGGCGGCTTCAGTTGCTTTCATCTCTGTTAGATCCCGCAATATCAAGGTAAATACGTTACTGCTCACTAATTCCAACGGAGAAATCGACACTTCTATGGGGAAGAATGCCCCATTTTTACGGCAGCCTGTCATCTCCCGACGTTCTCCTATCTTGCCGTTGGCTATATTTGAGTGGCAAGAGTCAAAGATGTTCTGAAAATTTCCATTTGGTAAATGCTTTGGAATGAGTAAATCAAGTGTTTGTCCCAAAACTTCTGATGTTGTATAGCCAAAAACTTTTTCTGCTTCTTTACTAAAAAGTGCAATCTTGTGAGTAGAGTCTACTGAAAGAATGGCATCTGAAGCATTATCCAAAATTCCCGCCAACCGGACTGCTGTAGTGAGTAGCGCTTCTTCAGTTTGCTTGTACTTTGTGATATTTCTATTGATTTCTACAATTTCCGTTTCTCCCAGATTGTTTTGTTGTAAGCTCCAATGACTGGCAACAATAATCTCTGTTCCATCCCTTTGAGTGTAAATGATTTCCCCTTCCCACCTTCCATTTTCAAATAACAAATGATTTAATTCTGACAATGACTTGGAAAATTGTGCATTAATTAACGAAGAAAACTCTTTTCCCACAGCTTCTTGTTGAGAGAAACCATACATTGTTACTGCGCCACGGTTCCAAAAGGTAATCGTGCCATCTAGATCTCGAATGATTATTGCTTCTTGCACTAAATCGAGAATTTCTACTTGCTTTTTTAGTCTCTCCTCTCGAAGTAAATTTTCTTTTAATTTAGTTTGCAATTGTTCATTAACATATTTTAATTGTAACTGTTGCTTAAAAAAATTAACAAATGCTGTAACTTTTGATAGCAAGATTTCTGGTTGAATTGGCATGAATAGGTAATCTACTGAACCAATCCCACAACCTTTAAAAATCATTTGTTCGTTATTAGTAAAAGTACTTAAAAAGATAATGGGAGTTTGTTGGTTCTTCGGACGTTTTCTAATTAATTCGGCTGTTTCAAAAGCGCTTATTCCCACTAATTGAACATTTATTAAAATTACGGCAAACTCTTGTTCGAGAAGTTGATATAATGCTTTTTCACCAGACAAGGCTTTGACTAAGTTATGTCCCAATTGATTTAAGACTTCTTCTAAAAAAAATAAATTATCTAAGCTGTTATCCACGAGAAGAATATTGCTCTTCTGCTCGGGTAATTTTTCCATGCTAAACAAACATGGTTCTAATTCTTGACTACATTGAATAACAAAACTGTTCATAGCGATTCTATGGATTTTCAAGACTGAAAAAGCATTTATCTATATATTAATTTCTGGCAATTAACTTAATAAAAATTCATGAGATATTGATAGAAAGCATCTATATATAGAAATCATAGATGATTCTGATAAATAACTTAGTCTTTGAAAGAGTAAACAAGTCTAAATTTAATGAATATTTTATAATTAAAATTAAAAAATAATATAAGCAGTAGGTTGGGTTGAGGAACGAAACCCAACATTTAATCGAATTATTGGGTGTCACTTCGTTA
>NZ_WJFC01000137.1 GCF_009725235.1 Scytonema sp. UIC 10036 | reverse complement strand
GTTGAAAGGTTTCCAATCTATTAGTTTCCCTAGCGAGTAGGGACAAAATGGAGCTTATATGAAAACTAAAACAAAAGAAAATATATTGTATATCACAGCAGTAGCCAAATTTAGATTTTGGAGTCAATCTAAAATGTTAGAGATTTAAAATAGGTAGGGTGTAGGAGATGAAAATACTAGTGCTAAGTTGGGAGTTTCCGCCTCGCATAGTTGGGGGAATTTCTCGTCACGTAGCAGAGTTATACCCAGAACTAGTCATGTTAGGACATGAAATTCACTTAATTACACCGGAATTTGGCAATGCTCCGTTGTATGAGGTGGTGGAAGGAGTTCGAGTACACCGCATACCGATTGCACCCAGTCATGACTTTTTTCATTGGGTTGTTAATTTAAACCAGAGCATGGGGCATCACGGTGGTAAACTTTTACTAGAAGAAAGTCCCTTTGATATCATCCATGCTCATGATTGGCTTGTTGGAGATGCGGCGATCGCTCTCAAACATAACTTTAAAATTCCCCTAATCGCTACAATCCACGCTACCGAGTACGGGCGTTATAACGGTACTTACACGGAAACACAATGTTATATTAGTGGCAAAGAAGAACTCTTAGTCTACAATGCTTGGCGGGTCATCGTTTGTACTGATTATATGCGGCGAGAGGTAGAACGAGCGCTTCACTGTCCTTGGAATAAAATTGACGTTATTTATAATGGTATTCGACCAGAAAAGAAAAAGCTGCAGCAAGATTTTCCCGCTCTAGATTTTCGCCGTCAATTTGCTGAAGATGGCGAAAAAATTGTTTACTACGTAGGTCGCATGACTTATGAAAAAGGTGTATCCTTGCTTCTCAGTGCTGCTCCTAAAGTCCTTTGGGAAATGGGAGGTTATGTTAAGTTTGTAATTATTGGTGGTGGTAACACAGACCATCTGAAAAAGCAAGCTTGGGATACAGGGATTTGGCATAAATGCTATTTCACTGGCTTTATCTCTGATGACTACTTAGATAAATTTCAAGCAGTTGCTGATTGTGCTGTTTTCCCCAGTCTCTACGAACCCTTTGGAATTGTTGCTCTAGAAAGTTTTGCCTCTCGCGTTCCCGTTGTCGTTTCCAATACAGGCGGATTTCCAGAAGTTGTGCAACATACCAAAACGGGGATCGTGACTTATACAAACGATCCAGATTCCTTGGCTTGGGGAATTTTAGAAGTGTTAAAGAATCCGGGTTATCGCCAATGGCTGATTGATAATGCTTATGAAGACTTAGAACGTCGTTTCTGTTGGGCTAAATTAGCAAAACAAACAGAGGATGTTTATAAACGTGTCTTGCAAGAGCGATCGCAAGTCGTTTGGTTATAATATCATGTTCGGATAAACACTTGTATTACGTTTGTAGTTGCGCTGTCTTTGCATCCATTGCAACTACAAACCAATATCATGTCCGCTTGTATAACCTGAATAAAGCTCACGCAAAGACGAGGCAGCGCTAGCTTGTGGTTACCACCAGTTGAAGCGCCTGCCGTCGCAAAGGCGCTAAGAAATTAAGAAACTTTTCCGCATGATTATGCTACCGGACATGATGTAATTCATACAATTATAAAGTCTTCAGGTGTAATAAGATGAGGATTGACATGAGCTAAGAACGCTAAGGGTTGATTGTTGTTGCTTGCGATCCTAGTACCGCCATTTTTTTCAAAAATAGAAAGTGAATTAAATGTCAACCCACCAGTTAACACTAACAAATCTAGACCATTCTTAAAGTCTACAATTGTATTTTTGCCTTCGCTCGATCGGACAAAAATATCCTGACCAGCGCCTCCTGCAAGAGTGTTATCGCCAGTAAAGACAGGAAAAGGCGACAATGACAAAAAGCTAGCTGAAATATCCAGATTTATTAAGCAATGAATCTCCAGAACATAAATTTAAGCTTTAATCAATATTTAAGTTTAATAAATCTATAAACAAAGGAAATTGTTCCAATTTTTTCACTTGCTTAATAACCCGAACAGGCAGAGTCAAGATTGAGGGGTCAAAATTTGGCATAATCAAAACAATCCAAGTATTAGTGTGGGAAATGACAAATACAAGTATCAATGAAGTGCCGAAAAACTTTCCTACAGTCAGAGATTGGAAGGAGGAATTAATTGAAAGTTTAAAACTATCCGAGCGCGTAGAAGACTGGCTGTCTTTATCCCTGGAGGAACGCGATCGCGTGACTGAGGCAAAGCACAGTTTTCCCATGATGGTTCCCCAAGGTTATGCAGATCTCATAAATTGGCAAAATCCCAATGACCCCCTGCGGTTGCTGCTGTTACCTTCAGAAGGAGAGAAGGATGAATCGGGAAGCTTTGATACCAGTGGGGAAGAAATTTCCACGATTATACAAGGTTTGCAGCATAAATACGACCAAACAGCAGTGTTAATTATAACACAATCTTGTGCGGGACATTGCCGCTACTGTTTTCGACGACGGTTGATGAGCCGTGATGTATTGACAAAAGAGACAATTGAGGATTTACAAGAAGCACTGACTTATATTACCGAACACCCAGAAATAGATAACGTGCTTCTCTCAGGTGGCGATCCCATGATTTCCAGCACTCGCCGTTTAGCTAATCTTTTAGGTGCGATCGCACAAATTCCCCATATTTGGCAAATTCGCATCAGTACCAAACTCCCCGCTTTCTTACCCAGTCGTTTCACCACCGATCCAGAACTCTTAGATGTTTTGTATCAATATAAATCTCGATTTCAAATCATCATTCAATGCCATTTCGATCATCCCCGTGAAATCTCCACAACAACAATTTGCGCCCTAGAAAATCTGCAAAAATCAGGTTGTTTGCTGACTTCTCAAATTGCTTTAATGAAAGGTATTAACGACTCTTCAGAGGTTTTAACTGAACTTTTCAAACAACTCCATCGTCATGGCGTGATTCCTCAATATATCTTTCACCCGCGCCCCGTCAAGCATGCAACTCACTTTCAACTGCCAATTGTAGAAGGAATGGGCTTAATAGAAACAGTTCGCCAACAGTGCAGTGGACCTGTCAAACGCTTTCGCTATATCTTAACTCATGAAGACGGCAAACTAGAACTCGTAGGTATTCTTCCCACTTCACCCATACAGTTAGTTGCCAAATGGCAGCAGGTGCGACGGGGATTAGATAATTCTGGAGTGATATTGTTACCAATTGACGAGCAAACTTGTTGGCTTCCAATAAAAAATGGCTAATGGCTAATGGCTAATGGCTAATTGCTAATGGCTAATTGCTAATGGCTAATTGCTAATGGCTAATTGCTAATGACAAATGACAAATGACCAATGACAAATGACCAATGACCAATAACATAGGACTATTATTTGAGCTTGAGGCTGACATCATGTCAGACTTAACAGCAAAAGAACAAACACACTATCACTGGCGAGAACCAGAAGAAGTGGAAGCTGTGGCAGAAAGTTTAACAGCTTTAGGTTACAAAGTAGATAAAATAGGCACTTTAAATAATTTGTTAGAAAGGTGGCGTTTTAATCAACTGCCAGATTTTGTTTGGAACCTTTCAGTCAGAACCCTTTCCCGCAATCGTACCGCCCTAGCACCTGCAATTTTAGAGCAACTGGGTATTCCTTACACTGGCGGTGATGCTACGGTCAAAAGTTTGACATTGAATAAAGATCTCCTTAAACCCGTGTTGCAGTGGTATGGAATTTTGACACCCCCTTGGTATCGATATGAAACAGGAAAGGATATTCAATCTTTACCTCCTTGGTCAAGCTCAATTTTAAAACCCAGTTGTGAAGGTTACTCCTTGGGGTTGCGGAAATTTGATAACCAAGAGGGATTGGCTGTACTCCGTCAACAAGTGGAGGAAATAAGTCAGTTATTTCATGTACCAGTACTGTGTGAAGAATTTATTGCAGGTCGTGAGATTACAGTGGGTATTGTTGGCAATTCTTCACCATTGTTATTTGGTGCAGTAGAAACAGTCAATGCTGTAGGTGAATCACTGAATGAAGAAGTTTTAGATTTGCAGGCTAAGCGTCAGGGAAAGTTTAAGAAAATTGGAGTCGATCTTGCCGATTCAAAGCTGCGGGGGTTGCGAGATGCCACATTGGAATTGATGAAGTTTTTTGCACCGCTAGATTATGCAACCTTTGATTTTCGCATAGCATCAGATGGACGGGCGTATCTATTAGATATCAATGCAGATGCTACGTTGCATCCACAGCGTTCTTTTGCTCAAATTGCTGGTGCGGCTGGTTTATCTTATCAGCAATTGATTGAGGTGATTTTGAAGACTTGTTTGGCAAGGTGGGAAAAGGGTTGATATGGGAATTGCAAGGTACATAAGTTAATTTGATTTGCACCTATTGAGAAGTAACTGGTATCTTGCCAATGTACCAGCGTATTTCCAGAAAATCATTCCTTAAAGAAAAAATGAAATTCATCAAATTGCTCCTAATTAGTATTTCTCTCATATTTTTTGTCGGGATAAGTTCATTACAAGCTAGCCCCTTGGCTCAAGTACCAACTCCTCCACCTGAAGTTAGAGAAGGTGAGATATCATCGGCGGCTTTAATTGAGGAACTTGCTCGAGAGTATAAGCCCAATGGAAACTTGAACTATGACAGAGCAAGAGACCAGATGTTTGGTGTTATTGACAACAAAGGAGGCATTGTAACAGACATTTATACTGGTTTCTCAATTCGCTTAACAGGAGGCGGCGACCCCAGTCAGAAGGCTGATAAGCTGGGACAAAATACCGAACATGTTTGGCCTCAAAGTAAAGGGGCTGATAAGGGAAATGCCCGAAGTGACCTTCATCATTTATTTCCCTCTAGAATCGATGTTAATAGCGATCGCGGTAACAAACCTTTTAGCGAAATCGAGGATAGAAGTACTGAGAAATGGTTTCGAAATGATGTTCGTTTGAAAACAATTCCTGTGAGTGAAATTGATGAGTTTAGCGAATCGGCATTTTCTCGATTTGAACCGAGAGAAGAAGTAAAAGGAAATATTGCTAGGGCAATGTTCTACTTCAACACTATCTATCGCGATCGCGCTAACGCTGTAGACCCAAATTACTTTGAAAAACAGCGTCAAACTCTGTGTCGATGGAACCAGCAAGATCCTCCCGACACGACTGAAATCGAGCGCAGTCATGCGATCGCTGAATTCCAAGGAAATGAAAATCCTTTCGTGTTAGATGTTACATTAGCACAAAAAACTTACTGTAATTCTTAAATGAAGCGCTCACTAGCTGGAATTGCGGGAATTGTTGCGATCGCCACTCTCATTAGCAAAATCTTCGGGTTACTGCGAGCAACTTGTGTTGCAGCCGTTTTTGGAGTTGGTGCGGTTGCTGATGCATACAATTACGCCTATATTATCCCCGGCTTTTTGTTAGTCTTGCTTGGCGGTATCAACGGTCCTTTGCACAGTACTCTAGTGAGTGTTTTAGCAAAGCGAGACAAATCAACAGCTGCTGCTTTGGTAGAAACCATCACCACCCTTGTTGGCTTTATCTTACTTTTGATAACAATTAGTTTGATTGTTTTTGCAGATTTTTTCACTCATTTAATAGCCCCTGGTTTGGAACCACAAGTTAAAACCCTTGCTGCACAACAATTACAGATAATGGCTCCCATCGCTTTGCTATCGGGGTTTATCGGTATTGGCTTTGGTACCCTCAATGCAGCACAACATTACTGGCTTCCTTCCATTAGCCCAATGCTCTCAAGTGTAACTGTCATCATTGGCTTGGGTTTCTTCGTCCTACAACATGGAATCCCAGCTAATACATCTGACTATCCCCTACTCCCTACCCCCTACTCCCTACCCCCTATATTCAAGCTAGGAGGCTTGGTATTAGCAGGAGGAACCCTTGCAGGTGCTGTTTTGCAATGGGTAGTTCAATTAATAGTGCAGTGGCGGGAGGGTATGGGGACACTACGCCTGCGCTTTGACTTTTATTCCCCTGGGGTGAAAGAGGCGATCGCAGTCATGACCCCTGCCATTTTATCTTCCAGCATGACCCAAATTAACATTTACGTAGATTTATTCTTCGCTTCTTACATTCCCCATGCAGCGTCGGCATTAAATTACGCTGGGCTACTTGCTCAAACTCCCAAAGGCATTTTTACCAGTGCCTTATTAATACCATTCATGACAGTATTTTCCCAATTGACAAAACCAGAAGATTGGTTAGGGTTAAAACTGCGGATTCGGCAAAGCATTATTATCACAGCCCTCACCATGTTACCCTTAGGAGCTTTGATGATAACTTTAGCTGTGCCAATTGTCAGAATAGTGTACGAGCGCCAAGCATTTGATTCCAATGCATCCAAACTTGTTGCAACTCTTGTCATGGCTTATGGTTTGGGAGCTTTCACCAGTGTTGTTGTCAGCATACTCGTGCGAGTCTTCTATGCTTTGGAAGATGGGCAAACACCTTTTCGCATAACTTTAATAAATATTTTACTGAATATAGTACTCGATTATTTTCTAGTCAAAGCCTTTGGGGCACCCGGTTTAGTTCTTGCCTCTATGGGAGTGAATTTAACAGCAACGATAATGTTGTTGTGGTGCTTGCATCGGCGACTCAACGGTTTAGCTTTGCGAGAATGGAGTCTACCCATACTGGGTTTAATTGGTATAAGCGGGATAGCAGGGCTTACCTGTTGGCTCACAAGTTGGGGTTTTGAAATTCTTTGGGGCAGCGAAGGAATACTGAGACAGTTGTTGCAATTAAGCCTTGCTAGTAGTATTGGATTAGGAGTTTTTGCAGCTTTAGTGAGTGTAATGAAATTGCCAGAAGTTGAGTTGTTGGTAAATCGTTTGAGGGGAAAAAGACGATAGCGACTCCCTTTCCACTCTAAAATTACCGAATTTTGTAGGGTAAGCGTTAGCCCTACTACCCCTGTCAAGGTGGATAAAAACTTCAGCAAATCAATAGTTCTCTCACTTCTTACCTCTGCGTCCTCTGCGTCTCGGCGGTTAAATAAATGACTTTTGAACCGCAGACGCTCCAGAGCGCAGAGAGGGAAGATGAGGAATTGCTGCCAGGGAGTAGTCTTGAGTCTATTTCCAATAGGAACTAATGAGTCATCAAGATGGTCGTGCTATAAGTTGCTACGCATCTACATTAATTTAGATGAACAACCTGAAAACCAACACGATAAGCCGGGTACGGCTTGCGCCAAGGGCGATCGCAAGACTGAGACTCACTCAGTTAAACAGATTAGCTGTAGCAATGTTAATGAGTGTTGCAGCTTTACTCCTCTTGTGGTTTGCTTCTCCCTTACCCAAAATGCTTGCACAACCACAAGTAAAGATTTTTGAAAAAGTTTGGCAAACTGTAAACGAAAACTTTTACGACCCCAACTTTAATGGAGTGGACTGGAAGGCAATGCGGAAAAAGTATGAACCATTCGCAGCAAACACCAAGTCCAGCCAAGAACTTGCTGTGGTTATCAATCAAATGCTTTCTGAGTTGCAAACATCTCACACTCGCTTCTACATAAAGGATGAACCTGCTTATTACCAGCTTTTAGGTATTTTTCAAGCAGGGAATCCTGACTTTCAAAAACAGTTAAGAAAGTTTTTTCCAAAAGGGAAAATTGAATACAGTGGTATTGGTATAACTACTAAAGACATCAACGGCAAAACCTTTATCAGTACCATACTTGATGGTAGCCCTGCTGCTAAAGCTGGTTTAAAAGTAGGCGACCAATTGCTCAGTGTAGGCGATCGCCCTTACAAACCCATTGAGTCTTTTGCAGGGTTAGCCGATCAAAACGTCACATTGTTAATTCAAAGAACCAGTAATGCGAACAGCCGCCAAACAATTACCGTAATTCCCAAACTGCTAGACGCAACCACGATATTTAAGTCAGCACAGCAAGCAAGTACCCAAACAATTGAGCGGGATGGTAAAAAAATTGGTTACGTTCACATTTGGTCAAATGCAGCCGATCCCGATCAAGAACAGCTACGGGAAGACCTTATCTATGGTCGTCTTCGAGAAGCAGATGGTTTAGTTTTAGATTTACGAGATGGCTGGGGTGGAGGAGACATTAGCTATCTCAACATATTCACAGCAAAAGCAGGACCAAGCGTTACCAATATTGCTCGTGATGGTAGAAAATATACATTTATTCCTCAATGGAAAAAGCCTGTTGTCATGATAATTAATGAAGGAAGCAGAAGTAGTAAGGAAATTCTGGCATATGCTTTTCAACAACATAAAATAGGACCTGTCATTGGTTCTAAAACAACGGGTGCAGTCGTTGCTGGTCGTCTTTTTCTTATGGATGATGGTAGCTTCCTTTATTTAGCGGTTTCCAATGTATTTCTTGATGAGAACCAAAGGCTAGAAGGTAAAGGCGTCACACCAGATATTAGCGTTCCCTTCTCGTTGGAATATGCAGAGGGTAAAGATCCTCAAAAAGAGCGAGCTATAGAGACTTTGATAGCAACAGCTAAGCAGCGTAGTTCATCAAGAGAAGAAAGCCTTTAGAATCGGATGACAGGTTTTTTGTATACGTCACTACATCTAAACTTAACTTAAACACTTCTCAAGATAGATGACAATGGCTGATTGTCAAAGAGATATTTGGAATACATTATGAATTAAGGATAAATACGGGCATGAATAATTTATTTTTTACCCATAGATATTAAATCTCTAAAAATTCATAAAACAGATGGTTTGCACTCTAGACCTTACTCTACCTACATTCAGTTTATTTGCCGTGATTCTAATTAACTGTAGTCATTCCGAACAAACACGATCCTCAGAAAAGCCTTAGATTTATTTGGTACCTCAAAGAGGGTGTCTGAAAAATCTTATTTCATACCTACCTTAATGATTAGAAATCGCGACTATACAGGCAAAATCCATCTAAGTGGGTCTGAGAACCTTGTTTTTTCGTTCACAAGATGAACTTCATTTGTGTAGTAGCGAATTATGTGAGACTGTTAGCGATTCTGCCACAGATACGTCGGTTGTTCTCTTGCCACTTGCAAATTAATTTATGCTGTTATCTGTTAACATTCCCAAAACCCCTTCGTCTGAGTCCTTACTTAAGCTTTGGGCAGAGCGTTATGCAGTAGACATATCTTCTCTGTCCAAAAATCCCAAGTTTTATGGAGAATTGGTGAAAGCTGCTTGGCCAGAAGCTCGAGCCTTGACCGCAGCTAAATTATTGAAGACTGTATTAGAACGCACGAGCCGTCAAGCAGTGATACAAGCAAAATCTCTCTACCAATATATTCCTGATATTATTGATTTTCAAGCGGAGCACCGAATCGCTCAGTTTGCCTGCAAAGTTTATCAAACGTTACTATCTTTTTACCAACAACAGTCTGGTCTTGTTGTCACTCCTATAGTAAAACAAATGACCTATGGTAATGAGGAAGCGACTCTTGTGTTGCAGACAATACCAAGCGTAGAAAAGCTGGTCAATGAACTAGAACAATCGTTACTGAAGTATCAGGAACAACATTTAATAGCAAAGGAGCAGCGCGTGCTTGGCTTTCTGACTACGCTGTTCAATTTCACTAACCAGTTATTGGTTAATCAGTTGACACCAGTTGAGAAAGTATTGCTGTGTCCCTACTTTAAGTTCCTTGAAGAACAAGTCTCTATACCCTGGCAGCGAATCTGTGTCGCTGCCGCTAAGCATCAGCTAGGTTCACCAGCCTTAGCTCTAGTTCAGCAAATGCTCCCTATAGCTTCTGAGATTAGTTCAATAGTTTACTGCCGACTGTTACAAGTATTACCCAATTATCAGAGCGTAAGAGGCTCCTTGGGTCATCCAGAAATAGCACACTCTTGTCTTCGTGACCTAGATATGTTCCAAGCTTATTTATGGTTGTGCGTGTTAGAAGAAAGTCTCAGACCCATAGAACAGGAACTCGTACCCTTGTGCGTGATGGTCATGCCGAATGTGGGAGTGGAATGGGAAATGACGAATAAATGGAAACGGCAATTAGTAGATGAAATAGAAAGCCGCGTGCAGCCAGAACAAAAGCCCCTTTTGCTGAATTACACTCAAGGTATGGAGTCAGCATTCTTTGCAGCGCGTCAGCGCCTAGGTCACCCTGGTGATATAATAGAAGTCCCTTCTGGATTTGGGGACAACTTGATTATTCATGTCAACTCTCAAAATCCTTTTTAACAGAACTTAGCGGGTTAAGTAGTTGGCTGGGCTGACATGGTGTGCCAATTCAGTGAAGTGTCCACCATTACCAATGTAATTCTCTAACACCAATTTGAACAAAGAATGCCATAGATAGTAGGCTTCAATCAAGTCTAAACAGGACTTTCTCAATCCAAAATCTAAAATCTAAAATCCAAAATAGTGTAACTTTGGAGAAGAAACTCTGGGACAAAAAATAAAGTGTCCTTAATCGTGCTCATCTCAGTAAGCTTTTGAGCTTACTTTACTATTGAGTGATATCAAATCCGTTTGTACTGGAATTATTTCTCTTTCCTCTCTCTGTGCTCTCAGCGTCTCTGCGGTTTTTTAATCATTCAGATGCTACCGGATTTAATATGAAAACCAACTTCTCCCACAGATAAACATGGACACTAGAGAGCTGTTAGAGCTTTACTCAGCCGGAAAAAGAGATTTTTTTTGTGCTCAGCTCGGTAGTTTCAATCTGAGCGGTGCTAACTTAAGCGGTGCTGACCTAAGAAACGCTGACCTACTTTTTGCTAACCTTTCCAATGTTGACTTACGGGGCGCTGACTTGCGTGGTGCAATTTTGCGTGGTGCCGATCTCCGTGGTGCCGATCTGCGGGGTGTCATTTTCAACCGTGCTAACTTATACACAACTGATTTTTACAAAGCTAACCTCAGTCGTGCTAATCTCAGCGAGACTAATCTTAAGGGAGCCTTTCTTAGCAAGACTAACCTGAGCGGAACTGACTTCCGTGGTGCCAACCTAAGTTATACCGATCTGCATGGTGCTCATGTGGAGGATGCTCGGTTTGGCTGGAATATTGGGATTTCGGAAGATATGAAGCTTGACTTGGAACGGAGAGGAGCGATTTTTGAGGATTCTTTAAAGGGACGTTCTGAAATTATTTAATTGATGAGTTGAGAAACACTATCTTCTCCAAAAAAAGTAGCTAATTCCTCAATCAAGGTTTGAGGGATTGGAATACCAGTTAACAGTCGCTCTTGGCGTGTCATGGCTTCTAGCTCTCCAGGATAGTAAATGGGTTGGTTGGGGTCAAGACGGGGAGTTTCTTTGAGAGAAGCGATCGCATCTTGCACTCGTTGCTCAAACTCTTTGCGATCGGTCCACGCTTCCACATCAAGCACCCAGAACAAATGTCCGGTACCGTTAGCACCATCATGAATTGCTTTATTTTTAAACATTGCTGCTACCGTACCCAACAAGGGACCGCACAGTAAATCTGCCACAAATGCCAAACCAGAACCCTTGTAGGATGCTGGTAAATTAACTGCTACCTGCTTGGGGTTTTCCGTGGGTTCTCCTGTTTCTGTAAGCCCCCAACCCAAAGGTATCGGTAAAACTTGATATGCAAAGTGCTTAACTTTACCACCACTCACCGTCCCTGCTGCCATATCTAAAATAACAGGTTGGAGTGTGCCTGTAGGAATTCCCCAAGAAATGGGATTATTGCCAAGTTTTGCCTTTGTTCCTCCATAGGGCGCTAAGTCTACAGCGCTGGTATCGCTAGTTGCAAAGCCAATTGTACCTGCCTCTGCTGCCATGCGAGTATAATAACCAGCCATCCCAAAGTGATTGCTATTACTGACTCCCACCACAGCCATCCCAAACTGACGCGCAACTTCAATCGCTTTTTCCGTTGCGACTTTGCCTGCATACTGTCCGGGACTGCGATCGCCATCAATCCGAATCATTGTTGGACGTACTGAATTGACAGACAAATTTGGTTTTGGATTCATCCGACCACTCCGCAAACTTTTCACGTAACCAAAAATTTGCTGTAAACCGTGCGAATCCATTCCACAAAGATTTGCCTCCACCAAATGCGTTTTCAATGCTTCTGCAACTTCCGGTAAAAGTTCGTAGGGAGAGAGCACTGCATCAAAAAAATTATACAGGGATTTGACTGAGATTTTGTGATAGCTTGACATGAGGTTGGTAAACATCTAGTGTGCGGTAATTAACTTGCCATCCTGCAGTTGGCTCTTCCACCAGCCACGCGGAACGGAGCGTTTCTACCCGCCAACCGGGTATTCCATTGGTATGAGGTGCGGGGAGTGTTTCCAAAATCTCAGAAGAAACCTTCACTTCAACTGGCTTTGGCTCAGTTCCCCACACACTTGCTACAACCAAAGCCTGTTCACCAAACACCTGCAATTGCAAACGTAAAGGAACTTGGTTGTTGTTCCTCACAATTAAGTTCTTATAACCATAAGCTACTGTTGCATCTTGACCCAAAGTAAAAAAACGAGTGTCTCCATGAGCATCAATTGAGTGATTGTGACGTTCTAGAATTTCACAGTTTGCCCATAGTAAAGCCTGAAATAAAGTGGTAGAAATTTGACACAACCCACCTCCAACATCAGTCATCAATCGATTACCCACCAAAGTTGGACCTTCACGAAAACCATTGGCAAGAGTTGGACGTGGTACGCGGTTCCAAAAGTCAAAAATTTGCTCTGGATTCAGAGTCAATCCATCAACACCCTTTGCCGCCAGTTGCATATTCCAAAGACGGTTTTCGTTGACTTGGGGAGAACCAGAACGTTGTTTAATTGCAGTACTCATCTCACTCCATTGATAGCAATAATCAGAAGATGGCTCTGAGTCTTGTTCGCGAGGGTAGTAAAACACATAACCCCGCCATAACGATTGAGCATCTTTGATTTTTTGACGAATCAACGCTTTCAAACTTGGGGATAACAGGTTCATTTTGTGGTTAAACCAATGGCACCATGAAAATCTACCAGTTAAGCATTACATTTTACCTAACCTTTTACCAACAATTTCTGTTTCCGCAAACTTTGAATAGTGGAAATCGCGTGTTGTGCTACTCTATCAATTTCTTCCGCCGTGTTGAATCTTCCTATCCCAAATCGCACTGTGGCATATGCTAACTGTTCTGGATTCCCCAGTGCTGTAAGAACATGGGAAGGCGCAGTTTTTGTTGAAGAACAAGCCGAACCAGAAGACACCGCCATTACAGATTGCAATCCCAATTGCAATGCAGCACCATCGACACCTTCAATACTGATGTTCAAGTTTCCTGGTAATCTTTGTGTAGGATGCCCGTTAAGATGAATTCCTTCTATCTGAGAAAGCTGTTCCCACAATCTTTGTCTGAGTTGGGTCAAACGTTCTGTTTCTGTCGCTTGTTCTTGTAAAGCTATCTCTACTGCTTTACCAAAGCCTGCAATTTGCGGCGTGTATAAAGTACCAGAACGCATTCCCCGTTCGTGACCACCACCATGTTGTTGCGCTGCAAGTTGCACCCTAGGATTTTTTCGGCGAACGTATAACGCACCAATACCCTTTGGACCGTATACTTTATGTGCTGTTAGTGACATCAGGTCAATTTTCATTGCTTGCACATCCAAAGGAACTTTACCAATGGCTTGTGCTGCATCAGAATGGAATAGAATACTGCGATCGCGACACATTGCACCAATTTCGGCTAGTGGCTGCAACACGCCTATTTCGTTATTAGCAGCCATCACTGATACAAGGATTGTGTCAGAACGAAAAGCTTGTTCTAACTCTGTTAAATCAATCAGTCCATCTTTTTGGACGGGAAGGATTGTGATTTGAAAGCCTAAGGTTTTCAAATACTGACAAGGGTCTAGGACAGCGCTATGCTCTGTTGCTAAAGTGATGATATGCTGTCCTTTTTGAAAATAGGCTTCTGCAACACCTTTGATAGCTAAGTTATTTGCTTCTGTTGCACCGCTTGTAAAGATAATTTCTTCTGGTGTGGCGTTGATGGCTGTCGCCAAAGTTTCCCGTGCTTGTTTTACAGCAGCTTCTGCTTCCCATCCATAAACGTGACTGATGCTAGAAGGGTTGCCAAAGTGTTCTGTAAAGTAAGGTATCATTGCTGCTAACACCCGTTCATCAACAGGTGTGGTAGCGTGGCAATCTAAGTAGATCGGACGAGCAGGCATAGTTGTTAAATATATGAAATCAAAATTTTACAACATACCCTAACACAAATTAAGATTGCCGCGTCAATGGCAGTTTTATCTGGGCTAGTATTAAACAAGGAATTTATGAAAATGACAGATCTTGTGCTAAAAGCACGGGAGGCGGAGCCTCTACTGAAGGCATTCCCAGGCTCCGCCTGGGAACGAGAGTAACGAGAGTATGAGGGGACAATTTACAATTTCGTGAAACTCATGGTCTCGCTTCGCAAGCCTCTCATGTACTCGCCGAGTGATTGCGCTCCTTTCTCAACTAGCAATTTCACAGCTTGCGTACCAATAACTGCAATGTCAACTCGCCCCTTTAGATATTCAATGTCTTCCTTGGTTTGAATTCCAAAACCAACTCCTATTGGTAAACTTGTCGCTTCTCGAACGCGCTGTATGTAACTGTCAAAATCTTCTGAGAAGTTAGTTCGATCGCCTGTCACTCCCGCACGCGCAACACAATAAACCATTCCGCTTGCCATTCCTGCAATTTGTTGAACTCGCGAATAACGTGTTTTAGGTGTTAATAGAAAAATAGCGGCGATATCATTGTTTTTACAAATTTCTACATATTCAGTGGCTTCTTCTGGAGGCAAATCTGGTATAATAACTCCAGCAATACCAATCTTGGATGCTGACTTAAGAAACTTCTTGACTCCATACTTAAACAAGATATTGTAGTAGGTGGTGATTAAAAACAACACCCTAGGGTGCTTTTTTGTAATTTCTCTGGCAAATTGAAAACAATCGTTAACTGTTGCTCCATTTGCCACAGCTTCTTGATTTGCTTTAATCAAGACAGGTCCGTCTGCAATAGGTTCGGAAAAGGGAAATTGTAGTTCAATCAGTTCAACACCAGCATTCACTAGTGAATTGATGGCAACTCGATTACTATCAAAAGAAGGATACCCAATAACGACATGAGACATTAGCAGTATGTCTTTTTGCCGACGAGTCTCCACGATACGTTTCTCTAAAGTTGTGGTGACATTAGGGGTAAGTGATAGTGTTTTCATGAATCATTTCCTCTTTCAATCTCTTGATTTCCTGCGGTTAACTTAATTGGTCAATTTTGTTGCTTAAGAATTCTTTCCAAGAGCGATCGCCAAAAGCATTTGCCAAGGTGAAGATATCTTTATCCCCACGTCCTGACAGGTTAATAACAATACAATCTTCCGGAGAAAGCTGTGGTGCGTCCTTAAATGCTTGGACGAAAGCATGAGTAGACTCCAAAGATGGCATAAGACCTTCTTTAGTGAGGCAAAGTTTGAGAGTATCTAAAACCTCTTGATCTGTTGCAGCACTGACTTGAATCCGACCGAGTTCTAACAGATGTGCTAGCACGGGCGATACACCAACGTAGTCTAAGCCCGCAGCAATGGAATGGGTTTCTTGCATTTGTCCATCATTGTTTTGTAAGAAATAAGTTTTATACCCCTGTACTACGCCAACTGTTGCGTCTTTTGAAGCAAGACGTGCTGCGTGCTTGTGCGAATTCAAACCGCTACCACCTGCTTCTACACCTATTAACTGAACGCTCTTATCTTCAAGAAACCCACTGAAAATCCCAACGGCATTAGAACCCCCACCAACACAAGCATAAACAGCAGAGGGTAATTTTCCAGTTTGTTGTAAGATTTGTTGCCGTGCTTCCACTCCTATGACGGACTGGAACCAAGACACCATTTCCGGATATGGATGAGGACCGCAAGCTGTGCCAAATATATAATAGGTGGAATCCATAAAAGTAGACCAATCTCTCAGCGCCTCATTAATGGCGTCTTTGTAAGTTTGGCTTCCTGTAGATACTGGGACAACTTCAGCCCCAAGTCTTTGCATCCAGAAAACATTAGGATATTGACGTTTAACATCTATAGCCCCCATATATATTGTGCATTCCAATCCAAATTTTGCCGCTACAGTTGCCGTTGCGACCCCATGCTGTCCTGCACTTGTTTCGGCAATAACTCTTGTTTTTCCCATTCTTTTAGCAAGCAAAGCTTGTCCTAAAACATTGTTTAATTTATGTGCTCCTGTATGATTTAAATCTTCTCGTTTAATAAAAATCTTGGCTCCAGCAAAATAGTTTGTTAAATTTTCTGCGTAAGTTAGGGGTGTAGGACGGCAAGAGTAATTGGATAACAAAAATGTAAATTCTTGCCAGAATTTAGGGTCTGCACGTGCAGCTTTGTATACTTCAATTAGATCTTCAAAGGTTTCATGCAAAATTTCGGGAATGAACTTGCCTCCAAATTCCCCATAGTAACCATTGTGGCTTAATAAAGCGGGGGATGAGAATTCTGAGTGAAAATACATCATCTCTACACAGGCATTTTTATTTATAAATAGCAAAGAAGGTGGAACCCCTCTGTTACCTACGATATCTCTATACATAAATTTCTACTTATAAACAGTAGAGAAGTTAAACCTCTTTGTTACTTACCATAAGAGAAAAAAAAGTATATGTCCAATATGTAATTAGTTGGCAGATTATACTTTATAAATATAGTGGCTAGATGGTTCGTACTCTATGGGGATCGGCGATCTCCGTTCACCAATCACCGTTTACTGGTTTCGGTCATGGAACTTCGACACTTAAGATATTTCATTACTGTCGCAGAAGAACTGAATTTTACTCGCGCCGCCGATCGCCTTCATATTGCCCAGCCACCCCTAAGTCAGCAAATCGGCGATTTAGAAGCAGAATTGGGGGTTAAACTATTTGAGCGTAGCAAGCGCCCCCTTCGATTAACAAGTGCGGGACAAGAATTCTTAAAAGAAGCACGCTTGATTCTTTCTCATGTCGAACAAGCAACCCGACTCGCACAACGAGTGAGTCGGGGTGAAGTGGGACGTTTAATTGTGGGATTCAACAGTTCTGCAACACAGTGTGTTCTACCCGAAATCCTCACCCAATTTCGCGATCGCTTTCCAAACGTAGAACTTATCTTACACGAAATGGACTCTTACAATCAAATTCAAAGCCTTCTCGATAACAAAATCGACTGTGGCTTTCTACACTCACAAAATTTTGAGCGCGACAATCTAAACTATACACCCGTCTTGAAAGAGCCAGTTATTGTGGCTTTGCCCATTTCCCATCCTTTAGTTAAAGAGCCTTTAGTTCCGTTAAATAAACTAGCAGGAGAGTCTTTTATTTTGCCAGTACATCACACCGGACAAGGTTTTTACAGCCAAGTCATAAACCTGTGCCAACTTGCTGGCTTTACCCCCAAAATTGTCCAAGAAGCTGTGTGGTTGCAAACAGTCTTAGGTTTAGTCGCTGGTGGGGTAGGCGTTGCGATCGTTCCTGCTTCCATGCAGAACCTCCAGCGCAAAGGAGTCGTTTATAAAATGTTACAAGATGAGACATTTGAAATAGAAATGGTGGTGGCGTGGAGAAAAGACGATCTCTCTCCAGTACTGCACGAATTTCTGCATTTAGCCTGCCTCATACAGAATTCCTGCGCTATTCCATTGCCTGTTTAAATGCACCATTAGAGATTTAATATCTGAGCGATCGCAAAACTATTTTATACAATATCTACCTACAGGCAGTAGAGGATTTCATTGGTATATGCCAACACTTATGTTGGACAACAACATACATTGACTACCCTGTCATCATATCTTTTGATGATAGGGAAGTTTCTTATCCCAAGTTATAAAGTCTACTACTATTTTATCTTACTTTAGATAGATGTTAAATTTTTCAACAAGATTTTTTAATTTTTGTAGTAGTGTGGGTATTACCCACGACTGGCATAGTTACATTTTATAAAGAGAAAGTAAAGTTAAATTCTTTCTTTTCTTTTCTTGTGGGTCAAGCATCTTGCTAAGGCAGATAGAGCACAGGCAAGGACGCCTACCCCACAAGTATAAATACTTCATAAAGCCAATCTTTACCCAATACCCAGTCCTCAATACTTACAGAAAAAAGCCCTCTTGCCATTGACAAACAAGAGAGCCACGGTGTGGTGTGAGGAGCAAACTGAATGTTTGCTGTTATTAGTGTAGCAATTGACTATGAAGTTATGGTGAGAGTTATCTAAAAAATATGCAAAAAGTCATGGACGATTCAGAATGCAGCGAATAAGAATAAAATGCGGAGTTGCTTTCAAAGATAGCATTTGTTGATGAGACAAGGGAGACAAGGAAGACAAGGGGGAGAGTACGATGCATGAACGCAACTTGGTATGAGGAAATAAAGAAGAGAGTTATAACTTGTGAGCGAGATTTATCAGCGATCGGTCAGTGGTCAGTGGTCACTGTTAAAGCATCTTTTCCAAAAATTGTTTAGCCCGATCGCACTGAGGATTCTTGAAAAATTCACTAGGAGTCGCATCTTCTGCCAAGTAACCCCGGTCAAGGAAGAGAATCCGGTTGGCAACTTCTCTTGCAAAACCCATTTCATGAGTCACAATCGCCATAGTTATGCCCGTTTTTGCCAAACCTTTCATCACGTCTAGTACATCTTTCACCATTTCCGGGTCTAAAGCGGAAGTTGGTTCGTCAAACAGAATCATCTCTGGTTCCATAGCCAGTGCGCGGGCGATCGCAACGCGTTGTTTCTGTCCCCCTGAGAGTTTTGCGGGGTAAACATCTGCCTTTTCAGCCAAACCGACTTTCGTCAGTAATTCTAAGCCCTTAGTGTTTGCCTGCTGTTTGTCCATTCCCTTAACCTTAATTGGGGCGTAGGTGACATTATGCAGCACCGTCATGTGAGGAAAAAGATTAAAGTGTTGAAACACCATCACCAAGCGTTGGCGAATTTTAGCGATATTTGCCTTTGGCATGGTAATTTCATACTCGTTAAAGTAAACTCTGCCTCTGGTAGGGCGTTCTAATAAATTTAAGCAACGCAAAAAAGTTGACTTACCCGAACCAGAAGGTCCCAAGATAGCAACCACTTCACCTTGAGAAATTTCAGTAGAAATATCTTTTAGTACGTCGAGTTTCCCAAAGGATTTACACAAAAATTCAGTACGAATAACAGCTTCACTCACTTCGTCTCAACCTCCTTTCAAGTGCTGATGCCCCAAAAGTTAAACCCATAACTAGAACATAGTAAATTAACCCAGCAAATAGTAAGGGTTCAAAGTATATATACTTATTTGCTCCTATAATTTGAGCACTGCGTAAGATTTCCACGACACCAATAGTTGACACCAAAGCAGAATCTTTCAACAATCCTATTGTTTCGTTAACCAAAGCAGGGAGAATGTTTTTCAAAGCTTGAGGCAAGATCACATCCCACATCATCAGCCAGTAAGGCACACCCATGGACATAGCTGCCTCACGCTGTCCCTTATCTACTGCTTGAATTCCACCTCGAATGGTTTCTGACATGTAAGCCCCAGAGTTGAGGGTAAAAGTCAGCACCCCTGCTTGCAATGCTGGTATATCATAACCAGTCAACTGAGGTGTGGCGTAATAAACCAATGCTAACTGCAACAGCAGTGGCGTGCCTCTAAATATAGAGGTATAGGCGTTGGCAAACCAGCCTAATGGTTCTATGCCTGAAATCTTAAACAGAGATAGTACTGTTCCCCAAATCAAACCCAGGAATACAGATAATACCGTAAACAATAAAGTTATAGGTATCCCCTGTAGAATAAAGGAAATATCTGGAGCGATTCTACTAAAGTCTAGATTTAGACCCTTGGAAGTTGTGGGTGTTGATGATGAGGCAGCGTCTGTAGCTGTATTTAGGGAAAACCACTTCGTTGCCAGTTTTTCCAATTCACCTCTGTCCTTCATTTGTTGAAGAACTTTGTTAAAAGATTCTACCAGGAGAGAACCTTTTGGGAAGGCAATAGCAGAACCTGTTTCCTCTCCTGCTGAGGGAATGATATTAAACTCTAAATCTGGGTTAGCTCGAGCAAATCCTTTGGCAACAGTATCCTCAACAATTGCTGCATCAATTCGTTTTGATTTGATTTCCTGAATGGCTTCAGGGACTTTGTTAAGTTGCTTTAACTTTATATTGGGAACTTTTTGAGAAATCTTTTTAGCATTTTCCTCTTGGATTGTGCCAAGTTGAACGCCAACTGTTTTACTAGCTAAATCTTCTGGTTTTGTTAAATTACTCCCTTTAGGAGCAACGATAGTATCTTTTGCTTCGTAATAAACGATAGAAAAATCAACATTTTTTCTGCGTTCTGGGGTAGGCGTCATCCCAGCCATCACAAAATCAGCTCGTTTTGCTTGAACGGCAGGAATCAAACCATTAAAATCCGACTCCATTATCCGAAGCTTGAATCCAAGTTCTTTGGCAATTGTGTTAGCAATATCAATATCAAAGCCAACAATTTTCCTTGCGCCACCCTTAGTATCGTAATACTCATAAGGAGGGTAGTCAGGGGAGGTCATCATTGTTAACGTGTCTTTGCCAACTGACGGGGCTGCATACAGAAAATTGCTGTGACCGATTGTGCTGGTTGCTGCGATCGCGACTGCTAGTAACAGCGTAAATAGCAATACTTTTCTTTTCTTCATTGACACATTGATAAGAAGACACACCTAAGATAGCAGCAAGTTTTTGTTTATTTTATGTCAATATAGCAATCCTATTTGAGATCCAAACAAGGGAGACAAGGAAGACAAGAAGGACAAGGAAGACTCAGAGCAATGAATTTATTTGCCATTGGAGGAAGTTGGGGGCTTGTAGCTCTCTTCATTTTGATTGGCTTGCTCCTATTTATTGTGCCTCTCGTGTTTGCGATTCCAACCTCTGTTCGTTCGGGTTATGCTCTGACGATTGTTTTCATGCTGACACCAGTACGCGCCTTACTAAATATTTTGCCGGATTTACTCCGAGCTAATATTGCGCTGGAAAATATTAACTCTTTGGGACTGTCGTTGGTTGCTCAAACAACAGAATCGGAAATAGCAATTTCATCAGCCTATCAACCTCAATGGAACTCGCTACAACTCATAGGTGTCTCCCATGGCTATCAAGGAGAACGAGAAGACAGCCAATTTACTCTAGGACCTCTTGACTTGACTTTATGTCCCGGAGAACTTGTGTTTGTTGTGGGAGGTAATGGGAGTGGCAAATCTACACTTGTGAAATTGCTGACAGGATTATACGCACCTGAAACAGGTAGCATTGATTTTGATGGTCAACCAATAACCGATGCTAACCGAGAGTGGTATCGCCAGCAATTTTCAGTTATTTTTTCTGATTTTTACTTATTCGATCGCCTCTTAGGTCTTGATAATAGTAGCCGCGATTGGCAAATTCAAGAATATCTGGAAAAACTTCAACTTGACCGCAAAGTAACAGTCAACAATGGTCCCTTTTCGACTACTGCATTATCTCAAGGACAACGTAAACGCCTTGCTCTGTTGACAGCTTATCTTGAAAATCGGGCAATTTACGTTTTTGATGAATGGGCTTCAGATCAAGACCCTGTGTTCAAAAAGATTTTTTACACCCAACTTTTGCCAGAACTAAAAAACCAAGGCAAAGCTGTAGTAGCTGTTACTCATGACGATCGCTATTTTGACTTAGCCGATCGGATTGTTAAATTAGATTATGGCAAAGTTGAGTACGATCGAAAATTAAACAACAAGAATTAGCTGTTATCTCCTCACACCAGCAAAAATCTCCTGTGCTCTATCAATTTGTTTGCGTACAGCTTGTGCAGAGGAGTGTAATGCACTTATTTCTTCATCTGTCAAGTTCAGTTCTACAATACTTTCGAGTCCATTACCCCCCAAGCGACAGGGAACACCAATAAAAATATCCTTTAAACCGTATTCGCCTTCAAGATATGCGGCGGCTGGTAACAAGCGTGATTGATTGAGGAGTATTGATTCTACCATGATGCTGGTGGAAGAAGCAGGCGCAAAAAAAGCTCCTCCTGTTTGCATCAGTTGGACAATTTCGGCACCACCGTTGCGAGTTCGTTCTACCAACCGTCTAATTGTATCTGTATCTAGCAATTCTGTGATGGGAATGCCGTTGACGGTGGAGTACCGGGGAAAGGGAACCATTAAATCCCCATGACTTCCCAACACCATAGCTTTGACATCTTGCTGACAAACGCCTAACTCCATTGCAATAAAGGCTTGAAAACGAGATGAATCTAAGATACCAGCCATACCTAAAATGCGATCGCGTGGCAATCCAGTTGCTTGCCTTACCAAATAAGTCATCACATCTAAGGGATTTGTAACAACTATATATATTGCATGGGGAGAGTACACAAGTGCTTTTTTAGCTGCTTCCACGACAATTTTCGCATTTGTCAGCAACAAGTCATCTCGAGTCATACCTGGTTTACGGGGAAAACCTGCCGTGATGACAACAACATCAGACTCAGCCGTATCAGCATAGTCATTTGTGCCGACGATCTGACGGTTGTGGAGTTCAATTCCCCTTGCTTCCATCAAATCTAGTGCTAATCCTTGAGGCATTCCTGAAACAATATCTAGCAACACAACATCTGCCAGATTTTTTTCTGCAATACGTTGGGCTAGGGTACTACCAACTTTACCTGCACCGATAACGGTGACGCGGGGTGAACAACACATTTTTGAGAAGGAAGGGGAATTGCTAATCATAGTTAAGTATTTTTGCTAGTGGTTGATGCACAGCCACCAGCAACTAGCTATCAGTGATGTACTGATAGCTGATTGCCGATCGCTTTACTTAAACGCCTCAAGTTGATCCACACGCAGCCAAATGTTTGGTGTTGGCACTTTCCCAAATTTCACCAAGGCATAGTCACCTTTGAGATCGACGACTTCTCCCTTGGTTTCAAATAAGTAGGAAGGAAAGCGGGTGTCACTGGCTTGTGCTTCTAAACTGTTTTCCAATTTCTCGCGGACAGCACGAACTGTATCTCCTTTTTTGACAGCCATGAGGAATCCTCTTGAGTTTGTACACTGTTTTATCAAGGATCTTAACTCGTGCCTAGTTTTTATTCTGTTAAGATAAAATTTGAACCGAAGATGAACGCAGATGTACGCAGATAAAATTCGGAGAATTATCTGCCAGCATCAGCATTTATCAATGGCTGGAGATTTTTAGTTACATGGTATTGGTTTAATGTACTTTTAATTTTTATACATTAAGTTGTTTGCAATTGGATTGCAATATCTGAAATTTTTAATTTTGAAAAACTTATCTTTGGCAGTGGGAACAATAATGACTTGAACGACCAGCTAATCTTGTACGTAGAATGGCAGTGCCGCAGACTCGGCAAGGTTCTCCAGTTCGGTTGTATACCCAGGCAACACCACCGTAGTTACCGTTAATGCCTTTGACGTTGAGGAAGTTACTAAAAGTTGTGCCTCCGTGCGTAATACTGGTTTCTAGGACTTGAATGATAGTCAAGCGCAAGCGTTCGATTTGCTCTCGCTGCAAATCTGTACATAAGGTTTCTGGAAGTATTCCACTGGAAAATAATGCTTCATCGGCATAGATGTTACCTAGCCCTGCTACCACTGACTGATCGAGCAGTGCAGTTTTAATGGGGCGGCGGCGATTTTTGAGTTTGTTTGCTAGGTAATCTACACTAAATTCAGGGGAAAAGGGGTCTATTGCTAGTTTTGCTAAACCAGTGATGATACTTTCTGGTGCTTTACCTGGAGGTACCCACCACATTTGACCGAATGTACGCTGATCTACAAAACGTAGTTCGCGATCGCCCTGAAAAAACAATCTGACTCGCGTGTGTTTGTGTAACGGTTCATCTGAATGGAGCCACAAAAGTTGACCGGTCATTCGTAGATGAACTCCTAGAAAGCTGGGAGACGGGGAAATGGGGGGAGGGGTAGACAAGGGAGACGGGGTAGACAAGGGAGAAATTTCCTCCTTGTCTTCCTTGTCCCCCTTGTCCCTTGTAGAACATCTGAGTTCAGCTAGTAAATATTTGCCACGACGATGCCAGGTTGCGATCGCGCTGTCTTGAATCGCCGTTAAAAATTCTTCTGGTGACGGCGGGTAAGCAATTGTGCGATGAAGCAGCACATCTCCACCCGTTATTTTTTGGTTAAGGGTTAATTGATTTAAGCCCCGTCTAACTGTTTCAACTTCAGGGAGTTCTGGCATCTGTTTGGTAAGCCATAAGGAGAGCATGGGGAAGGGGAAGAGGGAGAATAGAGAGACAGGGGGAGAGGAGGAAGACAAGGTAGCAATTTCCTCCTTGTCTTCCTTTTCCTCCTTGTCTCCCTTGTCTCCCTTGTCTTCCTTGTCCCCTGTTCTCCTTGTCTCCCCTTACCCCATCATAACTGGCAAGTAGCCGTTACTTTTTCGCCTTGGCCTTAGGAGCTTCAACCTCAACTAATTCTGCTTCGGCGAAATTGTTGGTGTTGATGCCAGCGTAATTTACGTTGTTAAAACGGACGATGACTGGGTACTTGATACCGCTTTGGTCAATGGATGCCACAGTTCCTGTATCTTGATACCAGTAGGATTCGGGGCGGAGAATACGAACTTTAGAACCACGTTGAACCATGAGTTTCTTCCCTTTTAGTTATCAATCGCCATCTAAAAATTAGGCTAATTGATTTCACTCTACAGGTTTAAGGTCGTTGCAGGCGTTTTGTTAAGTTATTTGCTATAGGGGCTATAGGGGATAGGGAGTAGGAGGGGAGACAAGGAAGACGATTCTACCTTTGTCTACTTGTCTCCCTTGTCCCCTTGTCTACCTTGTCCCTAACCCCTAACCCCTCCCCTAACCCCACCCCTAACCCCTACCCCCTAAACAAAAATTTTTTCCAGATTGCAGACGTTGTGTGTGGATGTTTATGAGTAGTGCGGGCTGCTTGATAGGAAGCCGCAACGCCCAAGAAACTTTTTTGATGGTTTTCGTCCACAGGTTGAGCTTAAAGCCATCTATCCATATATCATTTAGGACGTTACAACAAAAGCATCAGGGGTAATCGCACTCCAGAGGAAAGTAGTGAAATGATTTCTTTGATATTGAACGGTGACAGGGGATATATAAGTAAAATCGCATCACTGGTCACCGAGCGCTAGTCACTGGTTACTGATTACCGTAGTTTACTGCTTAATCTCTGCATCTCAAGCGGAAATGGGTGAGACCCACCCTTGACAACGCCTTGGGATCGCGTATTTTAATGGTCGCAAACACTTATTTTGGGAAGTCTCTTATGCTTTCACTAAGACAAACACGCTACCCTCTCGTTTCCCCTGCCATTACTGTAAATTGTTATCTAGATAGGTATATCCAACCAACCTTGTTGTTCATTGCTCTTGAGCGCAAAATCTATAGCAGTAAATTTTTTACCAGCTTCTATCTGTTGGAATGAAAGTTTCTGGGGAAGTGTAACCAAGATAAACGTTGTAATCCAACGAGCGGAAGCCTCAAATTTGACATTGATTCGCCTATCTGAAACTGGGTTCAAATTTTGCAGCAACACTGACAATGCTTTCTAGTAATGGCAAGCCATAAACTTCCGCTATGTTGTAAACACTGTTAGTTTGTATGCGTATACACTGATAAATTTGACCGAGCTTGTACAAGGGTAGATTATCAATATTTAGTAAAGCTCTACTCTGTGTATAAAAGTCGCCAGTTACCTTCCAACAAATCGGGAGCTTCCACTGGACGAGGTGTAGGATTGAGCTTCTAATTTTGTAATTGCAATTAAAATGGCTTGTTTATCTTGCTCATTTGCGATAAGACCGCGATTTTTCCCAGCAATTGCTTCCAAAAGGTAGCTGCTTTTCCTAGCATAATGAATTCCACCTCAAAAACATCATTATTCAAAATAATTTGATGAACAATGTACTAGCATCACACAAAAGCTAATTTACCGTGACTCTTATCCTTTTGAAGAATAATTTTGTCGGATTTCTGAAAAAGGATTGAATTAACAAGTAAATCGTGCATTATCAAGTGATAGACTCTAAGTGTCTAGTATCATCTCCATATAGTGTCTTCGTAAATATGCTAAATTCACCATTACGTGAGAACCCCCGCAACCAGACGTGCTCCTGTAATTCCATTAAGCAAGAGTCCTCCTTGTTGGATTGGTTGCAAACAAACGGACGTCTGATAGCACGAGATGTTCACGAACCCGACTATTCGGACGAAGAAGAAGAGATATCAGAATTTTGAGTACTACGACGGATTAGTGATTTTGACTATGATGACGATGACGATGTCGTCCCAGATGAAGAATAGCTAATTCAAGCTTGAGACATATTGCACAGCCAAATCCTCTTTGTTTAATTTTGCAAGTGTGGAGTGAAGGAAATATCCGTGGACGCTAATTATCTCCTAACCAAGGGCTAGTATCATTAATGCATAGTTTAGTCTCCCTACTGAGTGTAGGACTGGGTGTATCAGCGCTAATTCTTGACGTCATGGGCAAATAGAATGCCTGGCAAGGTATGTCACTGACTTTACCTCTACTTTCTGCGCTGTCGCAACAGCTGCAGTGGTTTTCTGGGCAGTGCCATTGTTGCAAGCGCTGAAAACCGGGCAAATCATCCGCGAGGATGGTCCTCAAGCTCATTTGAAAAAAGCAGGGACTCCTACCATGGGGGCATATTTTTTGTTCCCGTGGCAGTGATTTCTGCTTGCATATGGTCTAACTTGGGCTACAAAGTACTACTGTTGCTGCTTTGACACTCAGTGACGGGTGATAGGCTGGATTGACGATTCGGCAAATTCTCCGCCGTAAGTCAAACAAAGGCATATCTCCCGCATGAAACTGATTGTGCAAGTTACATTTGCAGTCGCGTTCTGTATGTGGCTTCTGGTTTCTCATCCCGCTCATATTACAAATTAGCTTTACCGTTTGGTTTTTACATTCCCTTAGGGCTTCTCTTCTGGCCTTTAGCAGGTTTTGTACTCGTAGGCGGAAAGCAATGGCTACCAACCTCACTGACGGTATTGATGGCTTGGCGAGGAGAACAGTGGCGATCTCATTATTAGCGTTGGGTGCTTTAGTCGACCAACTTCGCCCGGATTGATGGTTTTCTGTGCTTCTCTCAGTGGTGGTTTCTGGGTTTCTTAGTCCACAACCGCAACCCAGCCGCGATTTTTATGGAGACACCGGTTCCTTGTTTTAGGAGGTGCTCTTTAGCAGCAGTCGCTTTGTTGGCACCAGCTTAGTAGCACTGTTTATTCTCAGTGGTATCTTCTTCGTAGAAACCCTTTCGGTAATGGCGCAAGTTAGCTACTAAAAGCTACGAAAGGTCCGGATGTAAAGGCAAGCGTCTTCTGAAAATGGCTCCACTACACCATCACCTAGAACTTTCTGGTTGGTCAGAGTTACAAGTTGTTGCAGTTTTCTACATCATCAGCGCAATTCTGCGCTGTCATCGCTCTAACGATAGGTCATTTTGATGTGCTGAACAACAACTTAGTACAAGTTAAATAACTCCTGGACTTGAGGGGTTATTTATTTGGATAGTGGATAGTGGATAGTGATAGTGGTTATTAGCTACTAACGACTAACCACTATCTACTATCATTAACATTAATTTTACTAAATGACAAGTTCTGGTAAGATAAGCTTTTCCATAGCCAATCGCACAGCATTACTAGAGCCAGGAAAGAGAAAATCAGTTTTTGTTGGTATGTACCTGCAACAGCGGGAGATGCGATCGCACGCGAACCCAATTTCTTGATAACTTAAAAGCGAATATTTCTCCAAATCCGGGCAAAGTTTTTTCAAGCAGCTTTTCAATAGCATCATATGTGGTGTCTCTTGGTGCAATACCCGTACCACCATTTTATCACGAGAACATTTAAATCATGGCGCTGACCCAGCAATTTTACTTTGCTTTGAATTTGGTGCTGTTCATCTTTGACAATTGTGTAAGCTTCTATACTATGGTTTGCATTGCGAAGTATTCCTGAATCAGTTGACCGCTTTTATCCGTTTCTGGTTACGGGTATCGCTTGACAGTCATCACTGCACCAATTGACCCTCATATTTGGAGGATCTGGATGTGGAAGGTGTGTCATAACTAAGTTTGGATAGTGGTTAGTGGATAGTTGATAGTTGATAGTGTTATTAGCCACTAACTTTGTACGGGCGCTCTCTGCATGCGCCCCTACCAACCACTAACCTTTAGGATTTACTAAATTCCAGACCGTGCTCTTTAGCATATCGCTCCATAAACCGGCATAAGGAGCGGTCGCATTGGTCTATGGACGATTTCATCAGATACAATGCTTCTAATGCTTCTGGTTTGCCGTTGACAATTAAGCTTTGACTTCACGAGTCACAAGTTCTCCTTCTTCTCAATTAATTACATACCAGTAATTTTTCAGTGTTGCTACTTTCTAAAAGCTTTGGGTTTGTGAAAACAAATGTTGCAGTCGCACTCTCCCACTGCGCGATTGCGTTAAGCGTATTTCTGGAATGACATCTTCGGTAATCCCACGAGAAAACTGGATTTGAGCCATGATGAGTGAATTTAAAGTTTTGTTATGGTTAGTTTTAATATTTTCTCATCATTTGCAGACTTTACTGTCAGCACTGCCTTTGATTTCTCTTATTATGTACAATCACTTAACTAGCGTCTTGTTCTAGTAACAAAGTTACAGGACCATCGTTTTCAATTGAGACTTGCATCATGCTCCGAATTTACCTGTTTCCACCCGCAACCCGCTTAAGCGTAACTTAGCTATAAAACGGTTGTATATCTCTTCTGCAACTTGAGGAGCCGCTGAACGGTCAAAGGAAGGGCGACGAACCTTTGCGACATCCCGAAAGCGTAAACTGGCTCACTACCAACAACTCACCCATCGATCTCTTGTACGGACTTTTGCCAACGATCTCCAGTTCTCCCTCATCGGGAAACAGCCGCAATTTCCAAACACTTTCGCACCATCCAATCAAGTTCGCGATCGGTATCGGTGTCAGCAAGACCCACAAGTAGGTTTAGCCACGTCCAATTTTGCGCCAATTATTTCACCATTGACGGTAACTTGAGAAGATTTAACTCGCTGAATAATAACGCGCATAAATAACTTCAACAAGGAATTATAAGCAGGAATGCATTCAACCAAGCTAGAGGATGTTTGAAAGTGGTTAGCTGTCATTTCATCACATGATTACCCCTTATCCCCCTTATAAAGGGGGAAATAAGAGAAATTAAGTTCCTCGCCTTTATAAGGGGGAGGGTTAGGGTGGGGTAAAAAATATTTGATACATCAATCATGACTTTTCAAACATCCTCTTAGTGGAAAATACAAACTCGCTTGTTTATTGTAGAATCTCATAGTGTTTGACAATATTTGCAAATTTCTTCCTGAAAGCTTCTCTAGTGACTTTGCGACTTGGTTATTGGGAGAGCAATTACTGCGGAGGGACTTAATGAAAGAATCAGTCATTTATCAATCTATTCAAGCTGAAGGTCGCGCTGAAGGTATTCAAGAGGGGGAAGTGCTAGAAGCGAGAAGTGAAGAGTTTTATCCTTCACACCTCACTTCTAACGCCTCAGTTCTCAGCTAAGCACCAAAACCTTTACCACGAGAGGTAGAAGGTAAACACAGGCAGTTTTCTAGTTGTTTTAGCAAAGTCTCGCGATCGAGATTTTGACCGATTAACACCAGCTGGTTTTTCTTCTCTCTCTTAGCCCACTCATCATCATCTAAAGTGAAGCGTTTGCCACACAAGTGGAAAATATGACGTTTGGGGCTTTCATCAAACCACACAATCCCTTTTGCGCGGAAAACATTTGTGGAAAGCTGGTTATCCAAGAAGTGTTGGAATTTCCTAATGGAAAAAGGTTTATCACTTTGGAATGATATAGAAGTAAAACCATCATTTTCTAAATGATTGGAATGATGATGGTGGTGATGGTCGTGGTCGTGATGGTCATGACCGCATTCGGAACATTCTGAGTGGTCATGTTCGTGCTCATGAGCATGAGCGTGATTATGGTCATGCTCATGGTCGTGATGGTCGTGACTGTGTTGTTTCGCCTCATCAAAATATTTATCTGTTTCAAACAGACCAACGCTCAGAATCAGCGGAAGCGGTACTTGCGCTTGCTTGGTGCAAATAATTCTTGCACCTTCTTTAACTTGGTTGATTTTTGCCTCTAGTGCTTTTAATTCTTCTTCAGACACTAAATCTGTCTTATTGATAAGAATAACGTCACCATAGGCAATTTGACTGTAAGCAGCTTGAGAATTGAATAAATCCAAGCTGTAATTTGCCGCGTCTACAACCGTGACAATTGAATCAAGACGCGTTATGTCGCGCAAGTCAGTGCCAAGAAATGTGAGAGCGACGGGTAGAGGATCGGCAAGCCCTGTTGTTTCTACCACCAGATAATCTATCTTGTCTTGCCGTTCCAAAACTTTGTAAACGGCATCGACAAGATCGTTATTGATGGTGCAGCAGATACAACCATTGCTTAACTCCACCATATTGTTATTATCATCAGTGGAGATAATTAACTCGTTATCGATGCCAATTTCGCCAAACTCATTAACGAGTACGGCAGTTTTCAATCCTTGCTGATTGGTCAGGATATGATTGAGTAAAGTTGTCTTACCACTACCAAGGAATCCAGTAATAATAGTTACTGGTAACCCTTGTTTGGGTGCATCCATTGATTGCGACTCGGAAGTAACTGCTTGCATGGCGCTGCTTTCAAAAAGTCAAAATAGCTAATTGTAGCGCAAAATGTCAGGAAGAGACTAGCATAAGGATGCTGGTATTCATCCGGTGTTGCCTACTCCTATTATTACGTATTTCTATAAGTTGGATATGACCCTATCTGTTTACAATACCCTCACCCGTCGTCAAGAACCGTTTGAAACAGTAGAAGCTGGAAAAGTTAAGATGTATTACTGCGGCGTGACGGTGTACGACTACTGCCACTTGGGTCATGCCAGAGCTTGTATTGTGTGGGATGTAGTGCGTCGTTACCTGCAATTCATTGGTTACGATGTCCGCTATGTACAAAATTTTACAGATGTTGATGACAAAATTTTGAATCGAGCGCGACAAGAGCATTCATCGATGGAAGCTGTTGCAGAACGCTTTATTAAAGCATATTTTGAGGATATGAGGCGTCTTGGCATTAAGGATGCTGATGAATATCCCCGTGCGACTCACACGATGAATGGCATTCAGCGATTGATTCACGAGTTGGAAAACAAGGGTTATGCTTACGCGTCTCAAGGTGATGTTTACTACGCAGTCCGTCAGTTTTCCGAATATGGCAAACTCTCCGGACGCAGGTTGGAAGATATGCAAGCGGGAGCTAGCGAACGGGTGAATCTGGAAGATCCAGAGTATCAGAAGAAGAAAGACCCTTTTGATTTTGCCTTATGGAAAGCAGCAAAACAAGGTGAACCAGCTTGGGATTCACCCTGGGGTAAAGGACGTCCGGGTTGGCATATTGAATGTTCGGCTATGGTACGCGACCGCTTGGGTGATACCATAGACATCCATACTGGAGGCGATGATTTGAAATTCCCACACCATGAAAATGAAATTGCTCAGTCAGAAGCCGTTACGGGAAAACCACTAGCAAAATACTGGCTGCACAACGGCATGGTAAAGGTGGATGGTGACAAAATGTCCAAATCTTTGGGGAACTTTATCACAATTCGGGAGTTGCTAGATAAAGGAGTACACCCAATGGCGGTTCGGCTGTTTGTTCTGCAAGCCCATTACCGCAAACCAATTGATTTTACGGATGATGCGATCGCTTCTGCAACAAAAGGCTACGAGACACTAAAAGAAGGGTTGCTTTTTGGTCATAAATACGGTAGGCAATTGGGTTGGGAAATAGGGCAAAGGGCAATGGGCAGTGGAAATTGGGAATCTACTATGCCCAATACCCAATTCCCCATACCCAATGCCCATATCAACCGTTTCATTGAAGCCGTTAATGATGACTTTAATTTTTCAGGAGGATTGCCAGTACTTTTTGAATTAGCCAAAGAATTACAACGAGAAGGGAACATTCTAACTCATGAGGGAAAAACGGCAAAAACACCCGATGAATTACTCACTGAATGGCAAACTCTTGTGAAATTGGCTGAAGTTCTGGGTTTTGATGCCAAGGTAGAAGAGGAAACTTCTGACAATGATAATAGTTTAAGCGATGCCACAATCGAAGCATTGATTCAGAAGAGACAAGAAGCACGTAAAGCCAAAAATTTTGCTCTGAGCGATCGCATTCGTGATGAACTACAAGCGCAAGGTATTACCCTCATCGACAGTCGTGATGGAACTCGATGGCATCGAAATTAATTATGAATTATGAATGATGAATTATGAAGGATAGAAAATTAATACTTTATCCTTCATCTTTTATCCTAATACCAATTTTCAAAAACAATACGACAGATAATTGGGTGAAATTCAGTATAAGCAATCCCAATCCACAATCCAAAATCCACAATCCAAAATCCACAATCCAAAATCCACAATCCAAAATCCACAATCCAAAATCCACAATCTCATAAGTTATGTTGTCAGAATTAAACAAAGCTATTGCTCAAATAGATATTCCAGCTGATTGGTTGGGCATTAGAGTTGTAAAAGATACAACGCATACCAGGCATATCCGTGATGGTATACCTCAAAGTAACGGTAAATCCTTTACTCAAGGGTCAATGCTGGAAGTAATAGTCAATGGTTGTATCGGTTATGCAGCCATTAATTCCCTACAAGTGACCGATTTACAAGCTGCTGCTGAGAAAGCGTATAATCAAGCACTGGCTGCAAGTGAGTGGTGGGTATATTCATTTAAAGCAGCCAGAGAGCGCCCTAAAGTGGTAGGTGAGTACACTTCGCCATTTCTCAAACCTCTTGATGCTTTAAGTGCAGGCGAAATCAACGGCTTACTCATCCGCATCTGCCAAACACTAAAAGTTTGCGATCGCATAGTGCAAACTACCGCTATTGCCTCAACAAGTGAAAAAGAAACTTGGTTTGCAAGTAGCAATGGCTCCGAAGTGTATCAAAAATTTATGTTTTTTAGCACTCATTACGGAGCTACCGCCCAGGATGGAGCGATCGTTCAGCAACGCTCTCAAAATGGTTGGCAAGCAAACTGCTATCAAGGTGGATTGGAACATTTTCAAGAAGCCCAATTGTGGCATCAAGTCCAACAAATTGGCGAACAGGCAGTAGAGCTTCTCACAGCAGAAGAATGCCCGACATTACGTACAAATCTGGTATTAGCTCCCGATCAAATGATGCTACAGATTCATGAGAGCGTTGGGCATCCCTTAGAAATTGACCGAATTTTGGGAGATGAACGAAACTACGCTGGTGGTAGTTTTGTTGACAAGAAAGACTTTGGTACTTTGGTATATGGCTCTCCCTTGATGAATATTACCTTTGACCCCACCGTACCAAACGAATTTGCTAGCTACGGATTTGATGACACGGGTACTGTAGCAACAAGGGAATACTTAATTAAAGAAGGAGTTCTTCTTCGGGGTTTAGGCAGTTTGGAAAGCCAAGCAAGAGCAGAAGTACCCGGAGTTGCCTGTGCCCGTGCTTGTTCTTGGAATCGACCGGCAATCGATCGCATGGCAAATTTGAATCTTGAACCAGGGGAAGCTTCTTTTGAGGACACGATCGCCTCAGTAGAACACGGTGTTTACATGGAATCAAATCGCTCTTGGTCGATAGACGATCGCCGATATAAATTCCAATTTGGTTGCGAGTACGCAAAGCTGATTGAAAACGGCAAACTGACAAAAACTCTTCGCAACCCAAACTACCGAGCCACAACTCCAGAATTTTGGCACAGTTTGGTTAAAATAGGTAATTACTCCACTTGGCAGATGTACGGTACTCCTTTTTGTGGTAAGGGAGAACCAAACCAAGCTATTTGGGTAGGTCATGGTTCACCCGTTTGTGTATTTGCCAACGTTGAAG
>NZ_WJFC01000136.1 GCF_009725235.1 Scytonema sp. UIC 10036 | reverse complement strand
AATCATACACAATTTTATACTTTTGATGAGAAGTTTATAAAAAGAGCTAAGGGATTAACTAGTTGTGAAGTACAACAACCTTAAGTTAGTAATTTTACCCAGTCAAGCATTAATTCCTCTCTCCCTTTCAATCCGGAGCGAACGTACAGTCATTACTCGCTAGAATTGCACCAACCTCAAAAACTTTACAAATAAAATAGAATTCCGATAGGTAGCCAATCTATCAAATTAAAAAAAAATGTTTATCTAAAGTGAATTGCATTGGCAAAAAAGTGAGTGCGATCGCAAAATATGAGAAAATTACCAAACACTGTCCGAACTCCAGGTCTTATCCAAATTCTACATTGGATTCTCAGCCCCATGGGGCAAATGGAAGCCTGTGCCAAACGCTATGGTGACATTTTTACACTAAACTTGATGCGACCAGTTGTTTTTGTCAGTAACCCTCAAGCGCTACAACAAATATTAACAAGTGATACCAAAGAATTTGAAGCACCTAGCGATTGGAATACTGTTTTTGAACCAATGCTTGGGAAGAATTCCGTAATTACCTTAAGCGGAGAAGCACACCGAAGACAACGGCAATTATTAATGCCTCCGTTTCACGGTGACAGAATGAAAGTTTACGGACAAGTGATGAGTCAAGTCACTGAAGAAGTTATGAGTCAATGGCAAATAGATAAGCCATTTTCTGTTAGAAATGCAATGCAAGCCATTGCTTTGCGAGTTATCATGCAAGCTGTGTTTGGATTGTATAATAGCGATCGCGCAGAAGAAATAGAAAAAACGTTATGTTTGTTGTTAGATGAACGTGAAAATACTCCCATAAGAGTTCTTCAACTTTATTTTCCTGCCTTACAAAAAGATTTAGGACCGCAAAGCCCTTGGGGAAAATTTCTTCGCAATCGAGCAAAAGCACACCAATTGCTACAAGAGGAAATTCAAGAACGAAGAGAACAACCAGATGCATCGCGCACAGATATCCTTAGCTTGCTCATGGCTGCTACAGATGAAGATGGTCAGCCGATGACGGATGAAGAATTACGCGACGAGTTGATGACCTTACTGATAGCCGGTCATGAAACAACCGCAACAGGCTTAACTTGGGCAATATACTGGATTCACAAACTACCTGAAGTCAAAGAAAAACTGCAAGCAGAACTCGATTCGTTAAGCGATCTCACCGACTATAGTACACTGTTGAAGCTACCTTACCTCAATGCTGTTTGCTGTGAAACCCTCAGAATTTACCCAGTAGGAATGCTGACCTTTCCAAGGGTAGTCAAAACCCCTGTCTCTATGTGCGGTTACGACCTCAAACCCGGTACAATTCTACTTGGATCAATTTACCTCACTCATCAGCGAGAGGACTTATATCCCGAACCCAAGCTGTTTAAACCAGAACGTTTTTTAGAAAGGCAATTTTCTCCATACGAGTATTTACCTTTTGGCGGTGGTGTCAGACGCTGCATTGGTACTGCATTTGCTCAGTTTGAGATGAAAGTGGTGTTAGCAACCATTCTGTCTCAACTTGACTTGGCGTTAGTCACCAAAAATGATATCAAACCAAAGCGCCGTGGATTAGTTACAGGTCCCCATCGTCCCATAGAAATGGCAGTCATAAGTCCTCATCAAGTTTAAGCTCCAAGTAGGTTGGCATTAAAAATTGTTGTTATGATAAGACAGATGGCAGAAGATAAAAGGTTTTCAGCCAAATTTACTTTTCATTACATACTTCAATTTTTTGCGCCTCTCTACTTAAATTCAGTTTATCAACACCACCAGAAGGGAGTTTCTGATGGGTTCTGACAAATAACTGGTAGCCAACTAGCACAAGGAAACTCGTTTTCTAAACCTTGCAGTCTCATACGTGCTTCACGTACCGATTGATATAAAAGCTTACCAGTGGAAAATTCCCTCAAAAGGTTCTTTAAAAATTCCTGTGCTACTTTGTCAGGTACTGGTTCGCGCATCACAATCATTTGGGGAATATGCAAATCTGCTAAATTAGTTGCTAAACCTAACCCGTCGCAGGAGTTAAAAATCGCTAGATGCAATCCTTGTTCGATAGCTTTTATCAACGCATTCTTCAACTCAGCAATAGTTAAACTATCAGTTTGGTTGAGCCGAAAATAGCCAATTTCTTGCTCTGATAGAGTAAAACTGTGACCAGCAAAAAAGAGGATATCCCACGTTTGCACCCAAAGCTCATCATTTAGCATTTGACGTTGCGGTTCTACTAAAAATTTGACTTCAGCATTGGGTAATTGTTCGAGTAAAACTCTATCTTTTTGCGTATCAATACCAGTACTATCTCCTAAGATGGCTAGTATCTTAATATAAGATTTTGAAGATTTAGGTTTTGATTTTCTCTCATAGGTAGTTGAGGAAAGAGCAAGTTCTGCTTGAGGATAGCGTTCAAAAAAATTCCAAAGTTGTAAGGGGATTCGCCGTATTTGATTATCTTCTGTTTGCAAGAGTATACGAATCAGTTCGTTAGGATTTAATTTTTCTAGTAATTGCTCTTTTATAGGGCGAAATAATTGAGAATTCAGCCATAAATTAACATGAGTTTGTAAATGAGCTGTATTTTCATCACATTCTTTGAATAATTCTCGCTTGCTAATATTAGTAACTTGTGTTGAAGGAAACTTAATTCGCAAATTTCTATCTAAGCTTTGGCGATAAGCCGTTTGCCATTGATTGTATGCTAAATATAACTCTGAAGCTGGAGGTAAATGACCAGTACATTCAAAATAGGGACGCTCTCCTTCTAAAGCTATCTGTAGAGTCACCGGAAATCCTGTAGTAACGGTCAAGGTTGGGGAAACAATACCTGGAATACTCGAACGATGGAATTACCGAATGGAACACGTTTGGGTGATATTCAAACCTTTGGAGTGCGTTTTAAGTCTGGGAAATCGAGCGTCTTTGATACCGGTGACAACTGGAATATGGACAATATCAAAGTAACTTTCGCTGGATCAAGTAATTGCAGCGGTACTTTGATTGAACAACAAGGTAGTCCCTTTGTCCGCTTTACAGGCGATCGCCGTGAATGGAGAACAAACGTTCGCATTCCATAAAAGATTCATCAGAGTTGCACAAGTGAGGGATGTAAACCGCCAAAGTCCCCGTTGAGGTAACTGCGGAGCGTCCTCGCTTGTCCTATACTAGTAGCGGGCTAGAAGCCCGCACCACAAGAAATTTTGGGACATTTTTTGTTTATGAAATTCCCCTTACTACAGACATTACAATTAATAGTCAATCCTATAAAATTTCTAGAAGATAGTGCTGCTCGATATGGCGACCCTTTCTCAGTCAGAGTATTAGGACTTAATTCTCCACCTGTGGTATTTTTTAGTCATCCTCAAGCCATTGCAGAGTGCTTCGCAGTACCAGCTAAAGAGTTAGATTTTAAGAAAGCAACTCATGTTTTTGAACCCTTGTTTGGCTCAAATTCTATAGTGTTGCAAGAAGGGCGATCGCACAATCGACAGCGTCAGTTATTAATGCCACCTTTTCATGGCGATCGCATGAAAACTTACGGTCAAGCTATTTGTAAAATTACCGAAGAAGCCACACAAAACTGGCAAATAGGGACGAGAGTTTCCATGCAAAAAATTATGCCAGATATTACTTTGCAAATTATTTTGCAAGTTGTATTTGGTCTTCGTCCAGGCGAACGCTATCAAAAACTAAGAGAACGACTTACTTCATTATTAGAAGATATCACAAAACCATTATACTCTACTTTATTTTTCTTTCCTCCACTTCAAAAAGATTTAGGTGCGTGGAGTCCTTGGGGGAATTACAAAAAACGGATTGAAGAAATCGATCAACTGATTTATGCAGAAATTTCCGAACGCCGATTAGAAAATGAGAATTTAGACAGCAGTTCTCGCACAGACGTTCTTAGCCTATTAATGTCAGCGAGTGACGAAGATGGACAAAAAATGACAGATATTGAGTTACGCGACCAATTAGTCTCACTATTACTTTTAGGATATGAAACCACAGCTGCTGTTTTAACTTGGGTCTTTTATTTAATTCACTCTCACCCACAAGTTAAAGATAAGTTGTTAGAAGAATTAAATAGACTAGACAATAGAGCCAATCCCGAAGATATTACTCAACTTTCCTACCTGAGTGCTGTTTGTCAAGAAACTTTGAGAGTGCATCCTATTGCCTTGATATGTACGCCAAGAATGGTTAAAGATAAAGTAGAAATTGCTGGTCAGAAATATGAGTCGGGGACAGTTTTAGTTCCCTGTATCTACTTAGCACATCAGCGTCTTGAAACTTACCCAGACCCCAAAAAATTTCTGCCCGAAAGATTTTTAGCTCAGAAATTTTCGCCTTATGAATATTTGCCTTTTGGTGGAGGTTATCGCGGCTGCATCGGTACAGCATTTTCCATGTACGAACTAAAATTAGTGTTAGCAACAATTTTGTCGCGCTTTCAATTAGCACTTGCTGACAATCATCCAGTTCATCCAGTCCGTAGGGGAATTACTATTGTTCCTTCTGGTGGTGTTAAGATGATTATAAAAAATATTAGCACCAAATAAAATTTTCTATATCTTCATGTAGATACACCTCCAAGTATCAGCGTCTAAATTAGGCAATAAGAGATGTAGGGTAGGAAATAGTGAATTTATGTTAGAACAGCAAAAGATTGAAGAACAAATGCTGTCACAAGTAGCTGAAAAAACGCTATCTCAGCAGATGGATAGTGTTGACAAAATAGAAGTAGATGTACAAACTGACCTGCTAAAGATAATTCAGGGAGAAGTTGATGGAGTCTCGGTTGCAGGTCGGGGGCTAGTTATAAAAAACATCCGCTTACAGGAATTAGTACTGCAAACAGACGGTGTTTCCGTTAATCCTCTAAGTGCTCTATTTGGTCAAGTCGAACTTAATAAGCCAGTTAATGCGACTGCTCGTGTTGTGTTGACAGAAGCAGATATCAACAATGCTTTGAAGTCTAACTACATTCGCAGTCAAATGCAAGATTTTTATTTGAATGTAGATGATAGAATTGTTACCCTTAAGCCGCAAGAAATACAGATTTATCTGCCAGGAAGTGGTAAGATGACATTTAATGGAAAAATCCTGGTACAAGATCGAGGCAAGACTCAATCGATATGTTTTGCAGCAATGGTTAGTCCTCGCACTCAAGATAAACCCGTGATGCTAGAAAATTTCAACTGCACTGAGGGAGAAGGGATTGCTCTAGATATAGTTGTTGCTTTAATGGAAAAGGTAAAAGAACTGCTCGCTTTACCATATTTTGTATTTGATGATATGGCTTTACGTGTGAAAGAGATGAAAGTACAAAAAGAAAGCCTAAGACTTTTGGTAGAAGCTTATGTAAAAAATCTACCTTCTGCACAGTGAGTAGTGACCAGTGAATAGGGGTTTAAAATTGGGAAATTGACTTTTTGAAAGCAGCTTCTAGGTTTAATAATATTAAGGGTTAACCTTAACTGTATTCAGAACCTCGAATTCTTGAAGAAGTCGGGGTTCTCAGTCTCAATATATCTCTAAAGGTTAATTTTTATAACTCACGAGTGATGAAAGGTCACTCGGAATTTTGTATTCTTTGGAATAAATCTAGTGGCTAAAAATCAACTATGCAAACGTATGATGTTGTAATTATTGGAGCAGGACACAATGGGTTAGTTTGTGCTGCTTACTTGTTAAAAGCGGGTTACAGCGTCTTGTTACTGGAAAAGCGTTCTGTTCCCGGTGGTGCGGCAACAACCGAGGAGTGTTTGCCGAAGGAAGCACCAGGATTTAAATTTAACTTGTGTGCTATTGACCACGAGTTTATTCATTTGGGGCCAGTTGTAGAAGAATTAGAGTTACACAAGTATGGTTTAGAATATTTAGAGTGCGATCCAGTTGTTTTCTGCCCCCATCCTGACGGGAAGTACTTCTTAGGTCATAAGTCCCTAGAAAAAACTTGTGCAGAAATTGCTCGTTATAGCGATCGCGATGCCAAAAAATACGCAGAGTATACAAAGTATTGGCAGCGAGCACTTGGTGCAATGATTCCCATGTTTAACGCACCACCAAAATCAATATTAGATATTTTAGGCAACTACGATATCGCAAAAATAAAAGACTTATTTTCAGTTATCGGTTCTGCTAACAAAACGCTGGACTTCGTTCGCAACATGATGACCAGTGCGGAAGATCTTCTCAATGAGTGGTTTGATTCAGAATTTTTGAAAGCACCTCTTGCAAGACTCGCTGCTGAATTAGGTGCGCCGCCCTCACAAAAAACCATTGCCATTGGTGCAATTATGATGGCAATGCGTCACGACCCCGGTATGGCAAGACCTCGTGGCGGTACTGGGGCATTAGTACAAGCTCTAGTCAATTTGGTAACAAGTCAGGGCGGTACTATCTTAACAGATAGCCAAGTTAAGAAGATTTTGATCGATGATGGTCGTGCAGTCGGCGTCCAACTCGAGAACGGTACAGAGTATCGTGCTAAACATGGAGTCATCTCTAATATTGACGCTCAGCGAGTCTTTTTACAATTAGTAGATACAAGGGATATCAATGCTGCCGATCCTAATTTAAAAGAAAGATTAGAACGTCGCATTGTGAATAACAACGAAACTATCCTCAAGATAGACTTAGCTTTAAATGAAGCCCCGCGCTTTGAACGCTACCAACATAGGGATGAATATCTCATTGGTTCCGTATTAATTGCTGATTCTATCGCCCATGTAGAGCAAGCTCATAGTAAATGTACCTTGGGAGAAATTCCAGATTCCGATCCATCCATGTATGTCGTTGTGCCAACAGTGTTAGATCCGACAATGGCACCACCAGGAAAGCACACTGTATGGATTGAGTTTTTTGCCCCATATCAAGTTGCAAATGCAAATGGTACTGGATTAAAGGGTACGGGTTGGACAGATGAACTCAAGAACAAAGTTGCAGATAGAGTGGTTGACAAATTAGCAGAATACGCACCAAATGTGAAAGACGCAATAATTGCACGCCGTGTAGAAAGTCCAGCTGAATTAGGAGAAAGATTGGGTGCTTATAAGGGGAATTACTACCACATTGATATGACTTTAGATCAAATGGTATTTTTCCGTCCCTTGCCAGAAATAGCGAACTACAAAACACCAATTGAAAACTTGTTCCTGACAGGTGCGGGGACTCATCCAGGTGGTTCCATTTCTGGAATGCCAGGGCGCAATTGTGCGCGAGTCTTTTTGCAGACAAAGCATCCCATAGCCCAGACTTTGAAAGATGCACGAGACTCTATTATGTCAACTGTTGAGTCAGTGTTTAGGATTAATTAATGACACCCCTTCCACACAAGTTTTGATGGCTAAGTGAACAGACCCCCCGCTCTCGTTCCCAGCCTCCCTCGTTCCCAGCCTGAGGCTGGGAATGCCTTATTAGAGGCGGAGCCTCTAGTGCTCTGTCTACTCGCTCTGCAGCAGCCCACCTGTCTGCATTCCCAATTTTTGTAGGTTGGGTAAATCTGTGGAAAAATTCAAAGAATGCTTGTAAATGTGGGAGCATCCCAATTTTGTCAATTCACATTTTTTACCCCCCTTAATCCCCCCTTAGCAAGGGGGGAAATCATTCTTGTTCCCGGACTTTTGTAAGGGGAGGGCTAGTGGGGTTTGCTCTTTACGCAAAAACGGGATGCTCCCGTAAATGTTGGGTTTCGTTCCTCAACCCAACCTACATATTTTCGTATTTTTAACCTTAACCGAGCAGCATCTCAATGTTTTATTTTAATAAATATAATTGGTATAATTTACTCATCCAAAAACGTCTTGCATGACAGATCAAATCTCTACAGTAAAAATTGCCCCTTTTGGCTCGTTTTTTTCCACTTTAATGGAACCCCCATGCGCTTCAACAGTCATTTTACAAAAAGCTAGCCCCAACCCAATTTGAGATACTTCTTTCATCGGAGTACCAATTTCGTATTTCTCAAAAATCTTTTGGCGCAATTCTTCTTTAACTCCCGGTCCTGAATCAGCTACCTGAATTCTTGCTCGACCTGGTTTTGGATAATCAGCACACAACATAATTTCACTATTGTAAGGTGCAAATTTAATGGCATTGAACAGTAGATTGTCAAGAACTCGACGAAACAAATTGAGATCTACGCTGACACTACCACCAATTGCAGGTAAGCTTACAACCAGTTTTAGTTTTTTTTGCTCGGCAAATATTTCCAGATCGGAAATTGCTGAATAACAAATAGCAAACAAATCAACTTCTGTTCGTTGAAGAATCATTTTGCCTGATTCTAATTTTGCCATGAGCAGCAAATTATCAATTAATGATTGTAATTGTCTTGCCGATCTAACGATCGCATCGGTTTTTTTTTGCAGGAGTTCAGGGGAAAATTTAGCCATTCCTAAAATTTCTGTAGCCATGATGATTGTAGTAAGTGGATTCCGCAGATCGTGTACAATCATCTCAGAGAGATTTTCTCGCAAGCGCAGAGTTTCTTGCAACGTATCGTATTGTTTCTTGATACGCAACATTGATTTTACGCGAGAACGCAGTTCTACTCCGTTAACAGGTTTGCTAATGAAGTCGTCCGCTCCTAATGCTAGACACTTGGATAAATCTTCTTTCGCAGTCAACGCGGTTACCATAATCACTGGAATGTGCTTCCATTGAGGATGAGACTTGAATTTTTGGCAAAATTCAATGCCATTCATTTGAGGCATCATCACATCTAATAAAATCACATCGGGCTGAAATGCCTTTAGTAGAGCAAGGGCTTGTTCTCCATTAGAGACATAGCTTAATTGATAGCCTTCGGTATCTAATAATGTGTCAATCACATCAAAGTTATCGGGTTCGTCATCGATAATCAAAATTGTAGGTGCAGTTCCCATAATCAGGATCGCTATATTAAGTGTTTGATTGTCTCTACTAAAAGTTTCAGTTTTACAGGTTTGGTCAAATATTCATTTGCTCCTGCTGATATACAGTTTTCCCGATCTCCAGGCATGGCTAACGCAGTCAGCGCAACAATCGGGGTATGAAGAAACTTCCCATCAGCACGAAGCAAACGCATTGCTTCCAACCCATCCATTCCCGGCATTTGAATGTCCATGATAATCAGATCGGGGTGTTGTGCTTTGGCAAGGGACACGGCTTCTCGCCCGTTTCTTGCTACAATCAGCCGATATCCTCTAGCGCCAAGATAGCTAGAGATTGTTGCTATATTCGCTTCGTTGTCTTCTGCCAGTAAGATTAAGGGAGGGGAAGTCGCTTCAATTGGGGGATTTGGAGCAATAATCAGTGCAGTTGCCGGGAACTGTTCTGGATGCTGAACTTTATCTAAAGTATAGCGGAACTTTTCGCGAGTCATTGGTTTCACTAGGTACTCAGCAGCCCCCAAGGATAACGCCTGCGATCGCTCATCCACTAAGGAAATCACCACGACAGGAATATTTTTTGTTTGTGGGTGTGCTTTGAGTTGTTTGAGGACTTCCCATCCAGATAGGTTGGGCAATAAGAGATCCAAAAAGATGAGCGATGGTTGAATGCGGAGTGCTGCGTCGATCGCCCCTTCACCTTTGTCATAAATAGCAGCGTCCATATTCAGTTCGCTCAGATACCGGGCGATTTGTTCAGCAGCGACGCTCGAATCCTCAACAATCAGCACCTGTGAGTTCTTATCTAACAGGGTGCTGTAATTAAGAGCTTGCGAAGTAGGTGTGAAGAGTGAGGTAAAACATCTAACATACGGCAAGCACACTGTAAAACAACTTCCCTGGCTCACTTCACTTGTGACTGCTACCGTACCTCCATGCAATTCTACAAGTTGGCGTACCAAGGCTAAACCCAGCCCAGTTCCAGTATGCTGGCGATTCAAGCTACTATCGATCTGTACAAAGGGCTGGAACAGTTTACTCATTTCCTCTTGAGGAATACCAATTCCAGTGTCAATCACTGAAAAGCAAAGAACAATGGTTTCTTGCTGTTCCTTGGGTTGCACTACCAGCTTGACACTGCCTCCTGATGGGGTAAACTTCACTGCATTGTTCAGCAGATTAATCAGCACCTGGCGGATACGCCGCTCATCGACGACAATTTCGGGTAAGTCGTTTGGGACTTCTACAGTCAGTTGAAGGTTCTTCTTAATTGCTTGTTGCCTAACAAATGCCACACTGGATTTACACAGATAGTTAACGGCAACAGGAGCAGTTTGCAACTCTAATTTGCCAGACTCAATTTTCGACAAATCGAGAATATCGTTAATCAATTCCAAGAGGTGTTTTCCACTGCGTTCAATGGTGGCTATGGCGTGTTTCTGGCGATCGTTGAGCTGACCAAACACTTCTTCCTGTAATCCTTCTGACATTCCTAAAATGGCATTGAGGGGAGTCCGCAGTTCGTGACTCATATTAGCAAGAAACTCATCTTTGAGGCGGGTTGCTTGATGCAGTTCGGCATTTGCCAGATTCAGTTGCTCGTTCATGCGCCGGAGTTGCTCCTCAACTTGCTTTCGCTTGCTGATATCCCGGCACACACAGATTAAGTCTCCACTTTCTGTCATCGTTAAAGATAATCCCTCCGCAAAGGTACTGCCATCCTTTCGAGTTCCAGTTGCTTCTCCTTGCCAATAGCGCTGCTGCATCAGTGTAGGAAACACCTCTTGTTCAAAACGGCTGATTTCTTCAGGAGAGTACAATTTTTTCCAGGTGCTACCGACTAATTCTTCAGGGCTTTCGTACCCGAAGAGTTCCAAATGTGCTTTGTTTAAATAGGTGTAAGTCTCGCCTTCTAAGATAGCGATGCCATCAATAACTGCTTCAATTGCTGCTAGCTGGTGTTGCAAAATTTCTTCTGCTTGCTTGCGTTCGGTAATATCAGTTTCCGAACCAGCCATGCGAATAGCGTTGCCTTCCTCATCCCACAACGCTTGACCCCGATCCAATACCCACATATAGGAGCCATCTTTCTGTTCTACCTGGTACTCTTCTTGGAAAAAGGGAGTTTTGCCAGCAAAATGCTCTTTAATGGATTTTATGACGCGATCGCGATGGCTGGGGTGAATTCGGCTCAACCATTCTTCAAGATTGTCACCAATTTCATCTTCCGTAAAACCCCGCATATCTTTCCATTGAGTTGAGAAAAAAACTTGATTGGTTTTCAAGTTCCAATCCCAGATACCGTCATTGCTACCTCGAAGTGCCAACTGCCAGCGTTCTTCACTTTCACGTAAAGCAGAAGTCCGTTGTTCTATCCTCAGTTCAAGTTCTTGATTCAGCCGACACAAAGCTTCCATTGCTTGTTGGCGTTCTAGTTCAGCGCTGACTCTGGCAGCAAAAATCTGAAGTATTGCCGTAATTCGTGGGATATTTGTGAGTGGTTTCTTGTCTAGTATGGCTAAATTACCAATAACATTACCGCGAATGTCTATCAGGGCAATACTAAGATAGCTTTCCGCTTCAAGGGCACTTAGAAGTTCAACACTGGAAAATAGTTGTTGCACGCCTTCAGCACAGCAAAACATTCCGTTTGCCATCGATTGAGCACAGGGAGTATTTTCTATTGAGAAAGAAATGTTGGGCTGAATTTGTCCATTTGCACAGAGCGCATAAGTAGTAAGGGAATTGCCTTCTAGTTTGGCAACTACTACGTAATCCACGTCTAAGGCAGCTGCTATATACTTGACTAAAGCAGGGAAAAAGTCGTGACCTGTGACGGCTACTGCTCCCTCAACCAAGTTTTGTAAGTCCGTCTGTGCCTGTTTGCGATCGCTAATATCAGTAATCGTACCTATGTAACCTGTCGTTTGCCCATTTGCTCCTTGTTCTGCCACAGCCTGACCAAACACCCAAGTGACTTTACCATCTGAGCGCTGAAATCGGTATTCCAAACGAAATGGTTCTTTTTCTCGGACAGAACGGTTCCATTCTTCAAAAATGAGAGCTTGGTCATCGGGGTGCAATGCTTTGACCCAACCAATTCCTATTGCTTCTACCGATGTCAGTCCGGCGATCTCACACCATCGGTCGTTTACGTACATACAATTTCCTTTCACATCAGTACGAAAAATACCAACAGGTGCAGCAGATGCAAGAGTTGCGTAGCGATATTCGCTTTGGCGCAGCGCTTCTATTTGCTTGTTCCGAAGAATTTGCTCGCTCTCTACTCGAGCAGCCAGATATTGCAGCAAGCTTTCTTGAGCGATCGAGCCAATCACCGCCCCATCATCGTCTAGAACGGGGAGATGACGTATCTGGTAATGCTGAAACAAGCTGAGTGCTACAGAAAGATTGGTGAACTCCGATTGTTTTAGGGTAACAACAGAGTGAGTCATAACATCAGCGATCGCAACTCCCGCAATCTTTTGTCCATTAGCAATCAAGCGCACCACATCTCGCTCAGTAAAAATTCCTACCAGTTGATTGTCTTCCACAATCAATACACAACTAGCACGAGCATCAGCGAATAAGTCATGTGGAGCAGAGACTGTATCTTTTGAGATACGCGTTGCTTGTGCGTTACTCATGAGAGCGATTGCCTTAGCAAGTGGTGTGTCAGGAGTAACAATCAAAGGCGTAAAAGTTATTACCTGTTCTTGATTGTTCAGTTTTGGAGGGGAATTGCAAAACATAGTCATCTAACGGAGCAACAAGCGAAGACAGACGTTTTTAAAATACGGGTAATACTTAGTATATATAAATTTTAGTAATTTTTATAACATAATTGTTTGGGTAAGAATCTACCTAAATTGCCGCTACATCAAAATAAAAGTTAAACAAAAGGTGCAGTTTAATAACTGCACCTTTTGTTTGCCGATTGTGTTCCAATACTTGTCGGTTAAGCCGAAAAATCCGAAAATATGTAGGTTGGGTTGAGGAACGAAACCCAACATTTACAGATATTTGTTAGGTTTCCCCACAGGTTTACCCAACCTACAAAAATTCTTATCCGAGCACTATTGGATTGTGTTCGGCATCGTCTTCAAATTCCAGAAACAAGCTTTTTAGCGTTAGCTGGCTAATTTCAGATAGATTGGTTGGTTTGGAATGATGAACATTAAATTTGCTTTGTTTGGTTTTTCTTCTGTAGTGGGAGTTAATTTCAGCCATTCATGGAAAGTTATTCCTAATTGTGCGATCGCTTGTACTTCTAACTGATATGCCTCAAAACGGCGATTTGTTTCAACCATAGATTCTACGACTTCCAAAATTTGAGGCAGCCGTTTGTAAGCCTCTTGCTTCAAATCATCTTTATTTGGACCGAACCAACCTCCTTTAACTTCAACACGAGTTAAAATTGCGGCTGGTAGCGAGTCTATCCATTGATTGGGGTCTTGCACTAGCTTAATCAGATTTTCACGTTGCATATCAAATACAGCATTTTCATCCAAATTAGGATCGAGCCATTGATAAATTCGAGTCAATCTCCGCAAATCAATTTGACCTTTAAACTCAGGTAGTAGATATGCAGATGGATTGGAGGTTAACAAAAGTTCCACGTATTTTTGAATCCGCGATCGCAAAACATTTGCCCCTTCCTGGAAGCGGTGAAGCGCCGTTTCATGTTCTTCTAATTCTAAATAGCAACGTGCTTCAGCAAGATAAGCTAAAGATAATGATAGCAGATATTCGTCAGCAATTTGGCTCTTTTGCTCTAGTTCTGTATCTGTATAGTCAGTATAAATATGTTCTGCTTCTAAGAAGCGGTTAATAGCTTGTAGAGCACTGCTTCTGCGATTTTCTGGTTTGCTCATTGTAAAAGCGTTAACAGCTAAATCTAGGGCAGCACGAAAATTAGCATAATAGCCAAGGTCTATTTTACGATTAATTTTATTTAAAAGTTCTTCTGCTTGGTGTAGACGTTGTTCTAATTCTTTAAGACGCTGTGCTATTACAGTAAAACCCATTACCGAGATACCAAGATTAAGCATACTTGCAGCAGTAGTTACTTGCAAAATCCCTTGAGTAAGTTGTAGACTTTGCTCTACAGCCCCTAACTGATTTTCAATGCCACCCAACCGCTGATTGACATCAGCAAGTTCTTTTCCTGTCACAGCCGCACTAACAGCTGTTGCTAATAAGTTCCCTCCTGAAATAACAAGATTACTTAAACTTGCTTGTTCTACTCCAATTAGTTTTTGATTGACATCTGAAAGTCCTGTGCCTGTAATAGCTGCATTAGCTACCGAACCAACTGCGTTTGCTCCAGACAATATTAAGTTCAGGAGATTATTTGAGGAGGAAGAAGAATTTAGTTGAGCATCTCTTAACCAAGCAGCAACCTGTTTTGTTGCCACATACCGAATCACACCTCCAACTCGTTCCAAAGTTCCATCTGCCAATCCCTTGACAATCCAATCGGCAAGTAAAAATGTTGCTGTTACTGGTATCATAACGTTCTCCTAGTTGCTAAATTAGGTTATTGGCTAGCATTGGTTAATATCAACCCTTGCGCCTCATTCAGTATTCCCCAGCACTGCTAGTATTTAACAACTCGAGGATCTGTGAGTTTAAACCTTTTATATACTCGTGCAAACTCTTGTTTATAATGAAAGTTAAAAGACAAAGCTGGTAAAAAATGGCAGAAATTGTTACTATAGAACTTCCTGAGGTGCTAGCACAGCAGCTAAGAGAAATTGCTGCCCTTACCCATCGGCGACTTGAAGATGTATTAGTAGAATTCATTGACCGCGCCATTACTGAATTACCTGTGGAGTCACTGCCTAATGAGCAGGTTTTGGCTTTGTGCGATCTACAAATGCTTCCTCAACAGCAAGAGTCTTTGAGCGATCTCTTAGCACGGAATCGGGAGGGTCAACTTAATGAACCAGATGTGAGAAAATTAGATGAATTAATGCAGATCTACCGACGAGGCTTGGTGCGTAAAGCAAAAGCTTTGAAAGTAGCTGTTGAACGGGGATTGAAACCTCCTTTGAATTAATAGCAATGGCTCGCAGTTACATTCCTATTGAAATAGAACGTCGTGTTCGGAAAGATGCCCGCAATCGCTGTGGTTATTGCTTAAGTCCTCAGCATCTAGTCATGGCTCGTTTGGAAATTGAACATATTATCCCAATTTCCAAAGGTGGTAGTAATGACGAATCCAATTTGTGGTTAGCTTGTCCTTTATGTAATGGCTACAAAAGTGATAAAACTACAGGGGTCGATCCGGAAACGGCAGAGAAGATCGAGCTTTTTAACCCACGCACTCAAGTATGGTCTGAACATTTTTACTGGAGTGAAGATGGTTTGTGTATTGTTGGTAAAACACCAACTGGTCGGGCAACAGTTGTAGTCTTACATCTGAGTGACGATCCGGATGCAATAGAAGTTCGCAGTTATTGGGTATCAGCTGGTTGGCATCCACCAAAAAATTGAAATTCTATTCGTTAGAGATGTTTTTTCATCTATCCTTGTATCAAGATCTCCTAGCCCCCCTTAAAAAGAGGAAAATATTTTCATTCATCCCCCTTTTTAAGGCGAACCACTGCTGTGGGCGGGTTTCCCATCTTTTAGCATATGGCGTGGATTTAGGGCAATCTAAAGTTTTGGATACCTCAGTCACCACCCTTACCCCCCTTAATCCCCCCTTATAAAGGGGGGAAACAGGAAATTTAAGTCCCTCCCCTTTATAAGGGGAGGTTAGGAGGGGTAAAAATTTGGTATTACCCTTTATAAGGGGAGGTTAGGAGGGGTAAAAATTTGGTATTAGATTAATAGGCTTCCTATCAAGCATCAATAATTATTTTCTTATTTATTACTGCTAACAAAACCGACAAATCTGAAGAAACTCGTTGAGTTAAATTTAGGGTTTCAACAGCAGTTTCAAAAGTTTTTCCTTGCAGTATCTGATGACCGATTGCCATCAACTCAGACCAAGTAATATCGCTTTCAATATAAGCTTTAGCGATAGTAATGAGTAAATCTTGGTATTGATTACCCTCAGATTTAGTCATCATGGTGTGAGGAATATCAAAAATTTTTTCAACAGAGAAATACCAAGATTTTGGTTGATGTTGAAGTGTGTTTTTGAACAAATCTTGTAATTCCTCTCGCTCGATTGTGCAATCGCTTTCCGCAACAATCGTAAATATTGGTGCAATAGGTTGAGTTTTCACCCTGTTGAGCGTTTCTTCACCCATCTCTAAAAAAATCCGCAAAGCCGGAACACGAAAACCTTTATAGCCAAAATTCCCAGGATTATCTTTATTTAACCATTCAATATAAATTGGTAAAACTTCTACAAATAAATCTACAAGTGAATTAGTCCCACTAATATAAGGAGCAAACAGTAAAGCTTTGTTAATTTCTTGGGGACGTTCTAGAGATAACCAAGCGGCTAAATTTCCTCCTGTGGAGAGTCCTCCTATCATGACTTGTTCCCCTAAAGTTCGTGCAACCGCTAACCAATAAAGTGCAAACTCTTGATAAACTTTTACCTCTGTAGGAAGAGGGGGGGGATTATTGCCATCCCAATGTCCTGCAGCTCCATGACCGGGCTGTAAGGGAACTAAAACATTATAACCAGCGTCAAATAATGCTTTTCCAATTGGTTCAAACTGGTAAGGACCAGCGGTAAATCCGTGAAAGAAAAGGCAAACCTTGGAAGTTGGATGCGGGTGAAAAAAGAATTTTGAGCGGCAAGCATTATTCTTTATTGGGAGGTCATCTTCAAAAGCTTTCGTTCGTTGAATGATGGCATTTATTACGGTGGTATAATTAGACATAATTCATAGATTTGTTGAAAACCGCTTTTATTTAACTAGAAGTTACAGCTAATTTCAAGCTTCTACCAGGCGTAGACGCGAAAATCCCAAAAAATGAGCTTTTGGGAACAACCCGCCTTCACAAAGATGGGTTTCTGTCATTTTAGTGTCATTTATTTGACAGACCCTTGTGCGTAGAGAACAGGAGTCAATAAAACAGAAGGTAACAATAGCGTTCTACGTCTTGACCCTGGCAGGTTAAACTAGGTCTGGTAACGCAGGCTCCATTGAACTTATGAGGCTTTTATGGCAGCAAATCTGCAGCAAATCGCCAAGTATTTAGACAACCTTGGTTGGGAATACCGTATTGATGAAGAAGATGACCGTATTATTACAGGAGTAGAAAGTGATAACTTAGAGGACTTTCTTATTGTTGTTCAACTGGATGAAGAAGGAAGGTTCTTCCGTCTCTTTGCTCCCCAAGTGCTATCGGGAATCCAAGAGCATCCCTACAAAGCCGCCATACTGCAAACGATGCTTTCCATTTCTTGGGAGACCAAAATGTTGCAATGGGAGTATGACCCATCAGATGGTGAAATTCGTGCCATTATTGAGTTTCCTCTAGAGGATTCAATTTTGACAGAAAAACAGTTTAACCGTTGTTTGCACGGATTAATCCAGCTTGTAGATAGTGTCGCAGTACCCCGCTTAACAGAAGTGATGGAAACAGGTCAAGATCCGGGGAATGTAGAACTTGGTGAGAGAATTTTGCTGAGCATTCAAGAACAAGCTCCTGGATTGCTAGACGTTTTGGAAAAGGCAATGGAAGCCCGAAAAAGACGTGGAAGTTTTCCTAACGACTGAGCCGATTTGCTGGTGAAATCGCTATACTCCAAAGTGATACTCTCTATATACTGAAGTTTTCAACCTGCTGGATAATATGACATCTTATGCAACCTCTACTGCTAGAGCAGAAATGAGCGAACTCAGGCGGTTAAAAGGCTTGTTACCGCCAGAATTACAGAGCTGGGTTACAGTTGAAGGTACGACTGAGGTAAACCCACCCCTGATTCGTTCTGAAGAAATTGGTAAAGACCAGGTAGAAATTCAAATTGACTTGGCTAAGTGGGATGCACTGGCAATGGATCAGCGCAACCTGTTATTCTGGCATGAAGTCGCTCGCATTCAAAATGATACGATTCCCAAAGACGGTTGGGAAATGGCAGCCCTTGCAATTGGTTTGGGCGGCGCTGTTGGCGAACTGTGGGTTCAAGATGGCTTGCTGCTGGTACTGGCTTTGGCTTTATGCGGAGTATCTGGCTGGCGGCTATACCAAAAAAATAATGGTGAGAAGCAATTAAAAGAATTAGTAGAAGCTGATGAGAAGGCTATTGCCCTAGCAACTCGTTTTGGCTATACCCTTCCCAACGCCTATAAAAGCTTGGGTAGTGCTTTAAAAACTTTAATTGATACAACTCCTAGCAAACGGCAACGGTCTAAATTTGAAGCAAGGCTTTCTTCCCTCAAGCGCAGTGCTAATAAAGCAAAGGCAAAATCTAAAAATTTAGAAGAGGGCGCTTTTTAACAGTGACGAGTAACCAGTGACCAGTGACCAGAGTAACCAGTCATTTGTCACTGATTACCAATCGCGAAAACTTATTTGCGGCGCTTTAGTAGTGTACTACTCAGACCAAGCAACACTAGTCCAACAGTTGCTGTTGGTTCGGGTACTTTTTGGGGTGGAATAAATTTGCCCAACTCAGAAGAACTTACCTTAAATGAATATAGGTACGCAGGAATTAGAGAACTATCATTTGGACAGTCACTGTCAATTGCGACTTGAACACCGTTAGTACAAACATCGAATTGAACATCGCTATCATTTTGGGTCACGCTAAAGTCATTATCAGTTCCCAATAAAAGCGCGTAAGAGCCATCACTCAGTTGGGGACCGATTGCCAAACCCTCAAATTTTTCTGGTATTGGTTGTCCTGCTGTTTTCAGAGATTCAGCAATATCTAAGAATAAAGTTTTACTCACCGATTTAATACCTGTGGGTAAAGTGTTGGTTCCTGCTAAACTAATCCCACTTACATCTGTTGCGTCCGTTAGGTTAATCTTGTAAACGCGTTTGCTGCTAACAGGTAGTTCTCCTAATGGATCTTCTACCCCAAACCCGCGATTATCTCTCTCTAGCACTAAGAATTCTCGCTCGTTCAGGGCTGTAATAGCGCTGATGCCAATATTACGCCCTTGGGAATTTGGTCCAAAATCATCATTTGTTCCGGGAATGCGATCGTTAATACTTGCTAGGCTTTCAACTTCATAAATATACTGAGCCGTGTTTTGTCCTGTTGCTGTATCAAATTCTACGAGTCTTAAATTCTGACTGCGTCTTCCATCTGGTGAACCTTCGTTCACTAGAGGATCTTGTAGCAAAGCATAAAGTTTTTTGGCATCTGGGCTAAGAGTTAGCCCTTCAAATCCTCTGTTATCTTGGCGACCATTGGTAATGGTTGGACGCCCATCAACAAAGTTGAGATCTCCATCAGCTTCTTTAGGTAGAAGATTTTGTGGTGTTGCAAATGCTCTTACAAAAGAACCATCTGGTTTGAATTCATAGACTGAAGGACCGTATTCATCAGAAATGTAGAAGTTGCCGTTTGGTGCAATGGCAAATCCTTCTGGATCGAAACTAAGACCTAAATTTCCTGGGTTGCCATTGAGTTTTTCAGGATTCAAACCATTAAAATTTTCACCATCTTTAGTAAACAAAATGGTCTCTAGTACCTTAAAGTTGGATATGGCTCCAGTGTTTGGGTTAATATCTAGAGTAAATTTTTGTAATCGTGTTTTATAGGAGATAACTCCACCCCCAGGACCGCGATCGCCTAATGCGTAGTAGACTTTGTTATGGCGATCGTAATAGAGATCGGAGAAATATCCCAAACGATTAATATTAGCACTGTTGCCTTGAAACGGGAATAAATCGGTACTTTCTCCAGGAAGAGCAAGAGTGCTGGCTAAGGAAATACCGTGTGCTGATGATGTAAACCCTATGATGCTCAGAGTAGATACGATAAACGAGCAACCGATGGCAGAAAGTAGATGTTTTATTTGAATCATGGTCACATTTTTAGAAACTTGCTTTTTTTAGCATCGGTCTTCCGTATTAATAATAGGTTAAGTCTTTTAAAATCTACTATTTATAACATCAAAATTTCACAAAATAAAGTTTCTACTTGATAGCTTCTTTATGAATTAGTTAGTTGTTGGTTGTTGGTTGTTAGTGGTAAGATACCAAATTTGTAAATACCACTAACCACTAACTATGTACGGGCGCAAGGCATTGCGCCCCTAGTAACCACTAACCACTAACCATCAACTAAAGCTGATTCAGCATTTTGTGAGTCTGAGGTATCACCCGTACTTGCTTAACTAGTCGCTTCATCAAAGCTTGCCAAGTTAAAACTTGTTCTGGAGAAGGCGCAAGTTGAGGTTTATCTGTCAATTTTAGAGAAGATTCTACGGGAGTAACGGGTTGTAAAAAGACCGGGATCGATGGATCGACAGATGCCACTAATTCTGCAGAACGTTCTAATTCTGAGGGGTTAGTTGTTTGAGAAACAATTAGCTTAACAAAAACTTCTACTTTTGAGGTGTAACAGAGTTGGAGAAATTCTGCGTGTTCTTGCCAGTAACTTTCGCCACTAGTACTCGGCAATTTAAAATCCATCCCTACCGAATCTAAATAGGGTAATATTGTCGCTAGTTGTTTTGGACGGTGTCCGCCACTTTCCAAGTATATTGGCAAACCCGTAACAGAACGCACTTGAGGCAAGAACTCTAGCAAGAATGATGCGTGCAGAAGGGGTTCGCCTCCTGTTAGGCTGATAGTATCATGTATGAAAGGCAAATTTTGCCACTCGACCCACTGGAGTAACATAGGTAGTGGAACGGGATTGGAGTAAGTTTCAAAGTCACGCAATCCGGGAGTCCGTTCTATCCTACAAGTGGCGGGTGCATTCCAAGTATGAGTGCTATCACAAAAGTGACAGCGCAAGTCACACAAAGCAAAGCGAATAAAGATCTGGCGTGTTCCTACATTCAGTCCTTCTCCTTGTATGGCAGAAAAAATTTCTATGAGGCGTGCGGTAGGTGTAAGAGTAGTTTTAGCAGTCATGTGATGTTAGCAATGTGTATGCGCCTTCGTTGGCACAAGGACAAGAATGTGTTTCATGAAAGAAGTATGAAGTATAAGGCATGAAGTATGAATTTAAGACAAAAGTAAAGAATAAAGAAGTGGAAGTTGAAGTATAAAGTAATTCAGACTTCGTTTTTTTATCCTTTATGCTTGTATCATCCTTTATTCTTCAAACCTCATACTTTAAATAACTTCTTGTTCTATTGTGAATCGTTCCTAACGATAACCCCTCTCAACTAACTCTCTAGTAATTAGTAATTTTTACCACTGATAAACTATCAGTAGTGACTATTTGCTAGAACACAATATGTTTGGCAAATTATATAGACATGGCAATGAAAGTGCAGGGCTTCATGACTAGCCAACCCAAAGAGGTGAATTTTCCCGTAATGTTTTCAAATGACACGGCAATTGTGCAGGTACCTACACGATTAAGTGTGCTAGAGGCTGTAGCTTTTAAGCAAACCTGCCAAGAGATAACTGAACGAACTCCCAGCCCAATGGAAATTATCATTGATTTTCATCAAACTATTTTCATGGATAGTAGTGGTTTAGGCGCTTTAGTCAGTAACCTCAAAATAGCTCAAGAAAAAAATATTAAATTTACACTTCGCAACGTGACCCCGCAGGTCACTGCAGTACTTAATCTTACAGGGTTAGACAAAGTTTTCAACCTAGAGTCTCAAGGGGAAACTCCATCGCTCAACCGCCAATTAGAAGAGCAACTACCCGCTACCCATCCTTCTGTCCGTTCTTGGATGAAACGGTTTACAGATATTGTGGGGTCATTAATTGGTTTGTTAATTACAGGGATTTTGTTGGTTCCTATTGCGCTTGCTATTAGGCTCGATAGTTCAGGTCCGATTTTCTTCTGTCAAACCCGTTGTGGTTGGATGGGACAGCGCTTTCAGATTTGGAAATTTCGTTCCATGTACATTGATGCTGAAGCTCGCAAAGCTGAACTAGAAAAGCAAAATCAGGTACAAGGAGCATTTTTTAAAATAGACAACGATCCAAGAGTTACCAAAGTAGGTCGTTTTTTACGGCGTACTAGTTTAGATGAACTACCACAATTTTGGAATGTCCTAAAAGGAGATATGAGTTTAGTAGGAACTAGACCACCTACACCAGACGAAGTTGAGCGTTATGAGGTTCCAGAATGGCAGCGTTTGGACGTCAAACCTGGAATGACTGGAGAATGGCAAGTTAATGGTCGTTCTACTATCCGTAAATTTGAGGATGTCATTCGTATGGATCTACAGTATCAGAAGAATTGGAGTTTTATGTACGATTTGAAGCTGATTTTTAGAACAGTCATTATTCTGTTTAACAAAAACAGTGGGGCTGTTTGAACAATTAGTCATATCGAATTTAGCCCTCACTAGCAAGCTTTATACTAGGAATACTAGGAACACGGAGGAATTTTCAGTATTTTTCTCCGTGTTTTTTTATTGTCTGTACTCAGCTAAAGTTACTAATTCCAGACCTCAGACTTCTTTAAGAAGTCGGGGGTCTAACTTAATACTTGTCAGTTATGCCTAAAAATGCGAAAACACGTAGGTTGGGGAGCCAGCCCTGAACCGTGTGCGTGGCGCGAATGCGCCATAGGAGGGTTTCCCTCCGCACCTTTACTGGCGTTTGAGGAACGAAACCCAACATTGACAGACATTTGTTGGGTTTCACTATTGTTCAACCCAACCTACAATTTGCTCAGCCCTTGCAGTATTGGGGTCTAACTTTTCTCCGTCAAAATCCAAAGATTTTTCCAAAATTTAGCCTGAAATCCATTGTTTTTACGCTATTTATTCCATTTTTAAATCGGGGTTCTATCTTAAAGAAATAAAATTTATCTCTAAGTATATACACTATTTAAAAACTATAAAGACAAAATATTATTAACTCTAAAATCCTTACGTACCTCAGAAATTAAGCATAAAATTTTACTTAATCTTCACCAAAAAGAACTGACATTTGAATAATTCTGAAGCGAAAATTTTAGTTAAGCACGTATGACGTGCGGAAACAGGTCACAAGCAAATGTTGTCATTAAAAGACACCAGGGTTCTTCAGACTAGGAGTACAAGAATAACTTATTATGCGTATTTTGATTTACTCGTACAACTATTACCCAGAACCGATTGGTATCGCTCCCTTGATGACTGAACTCGCTGAGGGGTTGGTTAAGCGCGGACACCAAGTGCGTGTCGTTACCGCTATGCCCAACTACCCGGAACGTCAGATCTACAAGGACTATCGGGGCAAATGGTACCAAACCGAGTACAAAAATGGGGTTGAAATTCAACGGAGTTATGTCTGGATTCGTCCGCAGCCTAATCTGCTGGATAGAATGTTACTGGATGCAAGCTACGTATTCACAAGTTTCTTCCCTGCGCTGTTCGGTTGGCGTCCAGACGTTATTCTTTCGACTTCTCCGTCTCTACCTAGTTGTTTGCCAACTGCTCTTCTTGGCGTACTGCACAGCTGCCCCGTTGTCTTAAATCTCCAGGATATACTGCCAGAAGCGGCTGTTCACGTTGGTTTGTTGAAGAACAAATGGCTTATTAGAACGTTTGCATTACTAGAAAAATTTGCTTACTCAAGTGCTACCAAAATCAGTGTCATCGCTGACGGTTTTGTGGATAACTTGCAGGCTAAAGGCGTACCAGGAAGAAAAATAGTCCAAATTCCTAACTGGGTTGATACCAACTTTATTCGTCCTCTGTCTAAAGAAAATAACGCTTTCCGCGCAAAACACAACTTAGAGGGCAAATTTGTTATTTCATATTCTGGTAATATCGCGCTCACCCAAGGTTTGGAAACTGTTGTCAAAGCGGCTGCTATGCTGCGCCATATTCCAGAGATTGCTTTTGTCATTGTTGGTGAGGAGAAAGGTTTACAGCGATTGCAGAATGCTTGTCGTGCGTTTGGCGCAAATAACGTTTTACTACTACCTTTTCAGCCCCGCGAAGCTTTGCCAGAAATGTTGGCTGCGGCTGACGTAGGTTTGGTTGTGCAGAAGAAAAATGTGATTTCCTTCAATATGCCCTCGAAAATTCAAGTTTTACTGGCTAGTGGTAGGGCATTGATTGCTTCTGTTCCTAAAAATGGTACGGCAGCAAGAGCTATTAAACAAAGTGGCGGCGGGGTGATTGTCCCTCCAGAAGATCCACAAGCTTTAGCAGATGCAATTTTAGATTTGTATCAACATCCAGAAAAAGTCAAAACTTTGGGATATAACAGTCGTAAATTTGCTGTTGAGCAATATTCTTTTGAGCAAGCCTTAAGCCAGTATGAATATCTGTTTTACTCGCTGACAGATGAGAATTCAGTGATTGAGCCAAAAATTGTGTCGGAACAGGAAGTGTGACACATCAGAAGCATTTGTATCATTGTGAATTTTAATAGCCAGACCAGGAATTGCAAATCAGATAGTATGCGACACCATAGCATCTAAAAAGTAGGGCTAATTTCCTCCACGACAGGGTACACTCTACACAGCCTTACTATCCTGATTTGCCAACGGTCACGGCTATTGCAATGGGCTGTTGTTTGCTAACTGTTAACTGTTGACAGTCAACAATCAACAGGATTTGGCGATCGCCTCCATTTGCATTTGTTATGTCAAGACTCTGAATGCTATCCTAGGTATAGATACATTTGATGTGAATAATATCGATCGCGCTTTGTGGTTGACCTGCGACTGCACTCTCAAAGTTTGACTGGAAAATTCTGGTTTGATTCATTCGGCGAGTCATTGCAAGGCGTCATTGGTTTCTCCAACGATGGCAATCGTTGGCTGTTAGGTGTAGAGCATAATGCACAGACACCTGTTTTTTTGTTAGTATTCAAAAAAACCAAGTCTCACAGTTGCAAATCCATTCCAATTCTCGACCGTTTGACAGTTATTGTAAAAAATCTTACTAAAAAGATACAGCAGATGAGGTTTAATGACTGATTCTTTTCAAACAAATTTCCCAAGACAATCTGTCACAGTAACAAACAGTTCAGCTCTAAGCCCACTCATAGATGATAACGATGTGAGTGGAAAGATGGCTTGGACTATAGCTGAAGCAGGGTCTGACCGCAAAGCAGGCGATATTCTGATACTTAAGATAGGAGATGTCTCTTACTTGGCGGACTACTTCGTCATGATGACAGGCTACTCCAGGGTACAGGTTAGGGCGATAGCCGATGCCGTGGAAGATAAATTAGAAACTGACTGGTCAAGACGCCCTTTGCGGACAGAAGGGAAATCAGAAGCAACATGGGTGCTATTGGATTACGGCGAAGTTATTGTTCATGTTATGTTTCCCAAGGAACGGGAATTTTATAATTTAGAAGCGTTCTGGGGACACGCAGAACGTATAGATTATACAACATCCACGACAAAATCGCGTGAACTGGAGTAACCAGCTTTGTAAATCAGACGGTGGGAGTTAGCCAACATGATAAAATCTTCGGTCTCAAATTGCCCAGTACCTACAGAACAACAACCGCTCAATGAGTACGAAGAATTAAAATCGTCCTGGCTATTTCGTGACTGTACCTTGAATTGGAGCGAGTATATCACTAAAATCGCGATCGTTTGGGGTTTATCGTCAATAGTAGCAGGACCCATAGCGGCGGCAAGTTTTGCTCCACACAAGCACACGGTACAATTTATTCTTAGTAGTGCCGCAGGAGCAAGTGTCGGAGTCATATTAGTACTGACGCGGTTATATTTGGGTTGGTCTTATGTACGAGATCGCCTTATGAGTCCGATTATTTTTTACGAAGAGTCTGGTTGGTACGACGGTCAAACCTGGACAAAACCACAGGAAATCGTAACACGCGATCGACTGATAGTGACCTACTCCATCAAACCCATTCTTCAGAGATTACAAATTTCTTTTGCTGGCTTGGCTGTGTTGTTCGTTGCTGGTACTATAGTTTGGCACTTAGTTTAAATAGTCATTAGTCAATTGTCCTTTGTCCTTTGTCATTTGTCCTTTGTAAAAAATTTAAAACTAAGAACCAATGACCAATGACCAATGACTAATGACCAATGACCAATGACTGAGGACAATTGACACAATTATGGTATATTTTTACCCATGACAATGGGAAAACGAACACAAGCCACCGCACTAGAAGTTAGGTTACTGCGAGAAGGCATTATAGAGTCAAAGCACATAGTCCAAGCCGCGATCTGTGACAATCGCGGACGTGTTCTATCGGTTGCTGGTAATGCTGAAACAAGTACATTTGTTCGTTCAGCACTAAAACCGTTTCAAGCACTCGCTGTGACTAGTGCCGGTACGCTAGAACGCTATGACCTCAGCGACAAAGACCTAGCAATTATTACCAGTTCCCACAAGGGAACGATAGAGCAAGTACGACAAGCATTTAATATTCTTTGGCGGGCTGATGTAGACCCTTCAGCACTCCAATGCCCTATTCCTGAAGGCAAACGCAGCCCTCTGGAATACAATTGCTCTGGTAAACACGCTGGAATGCTAGCTGTTTGTCAGCAGTGTAATTGGTCTCTCAATAACTATTTGCAGCGCAAACACCCAGTGCAGCAATTGATTCTGAGTAAAGTATCGGAATTGCTGCGAATGCCATCCGAAGAATTTATCAGCGCCCATGACGATTGTGGTGCGCCCACCTACTTATTACAACTTGGGCAAATGGCAGCACTGTATGCTCACCTAGCTTCTCGTAGCAGTTTAGATATGGAGCGCATAGTCCGTGCCATGACCCATCATCCAGTCATGGTAGCAGGAGAAGGAGAATTTGACACGGAATTAATGCGCTTAAGTCCAGGCGAACTGGTTAGTAAATCTGGTGCTGAAGGAGTACAGTGCATTGGCAGGCTCGGTGAAGGCATGGGACTGGCAATTAAAGTTATTGATGGAGCAAAGCGGGCAAAATACGCCGCCGCCATTCATATACTTCAGCAGTTAGGCTGGATTACTCCTAGCGTAGCGGATGCCATGTCGGAAAAGTTTATGAACTTCGGTAAGTATAAGCGTTTAGAAGTTATGGGAGAATTGTCATTGTTGTAAGGGGTTAGGGGTTAGGGGTTAGGGTGTTAACTGAGTGGTGTTATTGCATTCTTTTTCCACCTCTGGCACCCGCTCCCCAGACTTTTCCAAAAAATTTTTATTTGGACTTGTCAAATTTTTAAATCTGTTGCTATACTGAAGAAGAAGACGAAGCGACGCGGGATAGAGCAGCCTGGTAGCTCGTCGGGCTCGAGACGTAAGACAAGCTAAACGCTTAAAAGTGAGTCTTGCAGTGGGCGGTACACGAGGAAACTTGTGTGCGATTACCTGTCAAACTCGGGGAAGCCATTAGCGCGGTAATCCCGAACCAAGCCCTAGAGATGGGGAAGGTGTAGAGACTGGTAGGCAGGCATCCTAACGTAAAGGCGAGGATGAAGGGACAGTCCAGACCACAAACTGGTTAATCCAGGCAGTGAAAGCTGTAGATGGTAAGCATAACCCGAAGGTCAGTGGTTCAAATCCACTTCCCGCTACCAAATTAAAATAAACGAATCCCTACAATTGTATGATTGTAGGGATTTGTATTGTTTACCCCCCTTAATCCCCCCTTGGAAAGGGGGGAAACAAGAAATCAAGTTCCCGGACTTTTCTAAGGGATTAGCTTTTTTCTTACGATTTAGTTTTTGATGTGCAAGTTGCTGAATGTAAAGAAAAATTGGTGCATTCGCCAATGGAGTTTGGAGAAGCGGGCTTGTGAGCTATTCTTAAGAAGAATCGGTCCAAAGATTACGGAGAACTAGATTTGTGAAGTTGCGGCGACCAATTTTAGTGGGAGGATTGGGACTGTCCTTTTCCCTTTGGATGTTAGACAGTTTGCAAGATTCATTGGTACAGATGGGTGAATTTGGCTTACTGAGTCTCTTAGCAGTTGGCGGCGGTTTGTGGCTGTTCAAGAACAACCGTCCCAAGGATAGTTCCCAACTGCTAAATGGTATGCCTGTAGATAGGGAAACAGTAGAGGTTACTATTGCAAAAACCCAATCTGTGGTTAACCAACTAACACAAGAAGCAGAAAACTCTGTGGAGATGCGACATATCGCTTCTCTACAACAAGAGCAAGTTGCAAATCTCACTGCCGAGTTAGATAGGCAACAGATTCTAGCCACTGTTACTGGTGCCAAGTCAGTAGGTAAAACGACTTTGATTGAGGTGCTTGAGCAAAATGTAGAGACAGGATACATATCATCCCTACATTTCCAAGAGACATCTCCTTTGTTTTTAGAAGCAGGCGAGAAGTCAGATGCCAATGTTTTTGTAGAAGCACAAAAATCTGATATCGTTCTATTCCTAACAAATGGGGATTTAACAGATACTGAATTTCAAGCCCTACAGCAATTAAAGGGTGCAAACCAAAGCACAATCTTGGTTTTTAACAAACAAGATCGGTATTTGCCAGATGAACGTGTCAGCATCTTGCAGTCCCTAAAACAGCGTGTACCCTTATCTGTAGTAGCAACTGCGGTATCTCCTCTTGCTATCAAAGTACGCAAACACCAAGAAGATGGTTCTATACAAGAATGGCTGGAGGTACCAGCTCCAGATGTTCAAGAGTTAACCCAGTACTTGGGTGAACTTTTGGCACAGCAAGCACAGCAACTCGTATGGGGAACCACTATGAGGAAAGCGTTGTTGCTGAAAGCGGAAGCGAAAGATTTACTTAATGGTATCAGACGCGATCGCAGCGTACCAATTATTGAACAATATCAGTGGATAGCAGCAGCAGCGGCATTTGCTAACCCGGTTCCAGCGCTTGATGTTCTGGCAACAGCGGCAATTAATGCCCAAATGGTTATGGATTTGGGTGGAATCTACCACCAAAAACTTTCCTTGGAACAAGCACAAACTGTAGCGGGAACAATGGGAAGTTTGATGGTAAAACTGGGTTTAGTGGAACTTTCTTCCAAAGCAATTGGTATCGTGCTCAAGAGTAATGCTGTCACTTTTGTCGCAGGCGGTTTAGTACAAGGAGTCAGTGCAGCTTACCTAACCCGATTGGCGGGATTAAGTTTAGTTGAATATTTCCAACAGCAGGAAATAGCTACAAATTCTGGAACTGCGTTAAATCTTGATAAGTTGGGGCAAAATTTACAAAGGGTGTTTCAGCAAAGCCAGCAAATCAGTTTCTTACAGGGCTTTGTTAAGCAAGGCGTAAAGCGTCTTGTGCCAGAAGTCTCTGAAACTGAACTGACTGCTGCTTAGTGGAAGGTTGTGCAAATTTTTACCAATCAATTGAGCGATCGCTTGACTGTAGAATTGGCGACAGCGAGGAAACTCAAAGTTAGACCAATTACGGTTAGCGATCGCGACTTTGAAACAGCAATCAATGCAGGAACAGTAAAATGGGCAGTGACTCAAGAAAGAGAATTGTTTATAGTGCCAAAATATGTACAAGGGCAGGAAATATCTCACACTGTTCTAACAAATGGGGAACCTGTTCTAGCTGCGGGTGAGGCAGATATTACTGGCTTTGACGGCTATTACTACTTGCTCAATATCAACAATCATAGTGGACACTACCAACCAAGTTTAAGTAGTTTAGAAATTGGAAGAAACGCTTTCAAGGCTAAAGGTGTCAATACTGCCGACTAAGTAGGAGAAAGTAACTTTTATGAGTGAAGAGGAAGCTACAAAGTTATTAAATAGCCTCACACAACAAAAGGCGACTCAAGTACAAGATTGGCTAAAAAGTGTTTGGCAAGGAAAACAGCAAATACCAGAAAATTTTAATTGGGATGGGTTGGCTATTGTGGCAGCTGACAAGGCAAGAGGAACTGTGAGTTCTTTCGGGGAACAAGAACCACCCAATTTGGATTGGGCAAAAGTAGCAATTTCTGTTTATGATTTTTTGGCTGCAACCCATCCTAATATGAAATATTCTTTTTCACTTGATGCCATGATGCTCAGAGCATATACAATCTCGAAAATGGGCTATATTCCTGGCGATCCAATTCTAGATGGAGCTTGCATTGTTAATTGGTTCTTAAATAATCTAAAATTTTCACCTAAAGAAGCATTGTGCATAGCTTTACATTGGAAAGATGTAATGGCAAATAAGTACAAAGAGCTAACTCAAAATCAACAACAGTTTGCCACCTTAATAGAGGAAGTTAGACAATTAAGGCAAATCAAGAATCAGTTATTAGTTATCCAGTTATTATCACAAAATAATCAATTTAAATTAGATGAAGAAATGTATACTTGGCTATCCATACAACAACAATTACCGTAAATCCTATGAACCTAGACCGAGTTCAATTGTAGGTCATAGCAATTCTTTGTAAAGACGCAGTATCAAACTTTTTCACGTAAAATATAACTTACCGCAATTAGAACCGTACTCGTAGGTTATATGTTTGCTGCCAATTGATTCCAGAATGTGAAGATTATCAACAATGCACGTCCATTGCCCTTTATCAATAGTTTACAGATCGCTTTCATGTTTTCCTTCTATATATAAACATTGTTTCTAACTCAGCTTCTAATTCCTCATATGTATTAATATTTAAAATCCATCTACATCAATTTCAGAAGGGACAGTTACCCGCCTTGGAAAATTAGCAGCTTGCTTATCTATAAGTTCTAGTAAAGCTTGATTGCAGCGTTCCGCTATCTCTGGATATTTATTGGCATACCATTCCAATGAAGTCACAAAACAGGGATCGCTTAAATCAAACCCGTGTTTCATCAGTTCTTGAGTTTCTTGAACAGCTAGATTGAAAATTTCATCAAGGTCTACAAAAGGTTCAGACATAGTTAAAGTTCCTTATTAGTTAACTGTCTCGTATACCTTATTTGATGGTACAAAATGTCTCATTCCAATATTCTTCATTCACATTAATACAATAGTATCTAAATTATTGCTGAACTAACCTCTGAATATAAGCGATGATTTCATCTTTGCTCACAGTGTTGTCAGGTAACACAAGCCAGCTAGGGTAGATGTATATTGTACTACCCAACAGCCTTGTTTTGCGCTTGTCTACAACTGCTCCCCAACGATCGGGAAAAATAAACCAACGGGTACTCAACCGTCTTGGAGGTATTACACCCCACGCAAGCCTCGTCTCTGTACAATACCAAATAATTGCAGATGGTGGATTAACCCACTGTTTACTTTCAACTTCACCACACATCCAAGCTTTGTAACCAAAAGGTAGCACACGGTAATCTTCAACTCGGCTTGCCACGCTTTTTACAGAGATCCAAAATAACTTTTGTTGTCCATCGCTGCTATAAACCGGAATGTCTTCATCAGTACCAAATTCTGTCATAACAGGCTCTCCAGCATTGATACCACGATTTCTTAAGCCTTTACAAACTATTTCAACTGTTTTTTTGCTATCAGACAATAATTTTTCCCAGTCGGATGGGGACATAATAAAAATAGATAAAGTAAAAAATGTCATTAAATTTTATCAAAGCGTGTCACAGTTGTTAAATGAATTTTAGTCCCAGAATATTTTCCTTTTTTGCTGGTTCGGGTTTTCTAGATTTAGGTTTTGAAACGAGTGGTTTCAATATTGTTTATGTGAATGAAATTTTCTCTCCTTTCATGGAGGCATACCGCTATTCACGTTCTAATCTCAACCTTTCATCGCCAGAATACGAATATCATCAAGGGGAAGAAGGCGATGTTACACAACTGACTGAAGAAGCAGGAATTTTGCGCTTACGTGAATTGGTGGCTGATTGCCGTCAAGCAAACAACACTGTGGTGGGATTTATTGGTGGTCCTCCTTGTCCTGATTTTTCTATTGGTGGAAAAAATAGAGGGCAATTTGGAGATAATGGCAAACTTTCGGCTGCTTATGTTGAATTAATTTGTAGGGCTTTACCAGATTTTTTTCTGTTTGAGAATGTTAAGGGTTTGTGGAGGACAAAAAAACATCGTTTGTTTTTTGAAGGGCTGAAGCAAAATTTAACCCAAGCTGGTTATGTACTAACAGAAAGGTTAGTAAATAGCATAGAATATGGTGTTCCGCAAGATAGAGAAAGAATTATTCTCCTCGGATTTCAACTTGAGTTAACTAAGAGTTTGGGGATAGAATTAAATAGGGAAAAATTCCTTCCCGCAGAGAGTTTTCCGTGGGAAAAATATATTGTGTACCCCAAAGAAAAAGTTTTTTCCTATAACTGGAGCCGTTCCGAACCCTTTCAAGAAGGCTCTGTTTTGCCCTGCCCTGATGGTATTCCTCAAGAACTCACTGTTGAGTACTGGTTTAAAAAAAATGATGTGCTGAACCATCCCAATACTCTGCACTATTTTCAACCAAGGGCAGGTATCAAAAAATTCGCTACTATTGATGAAGGAGATGATTCGAGAAAATCTTACAAACGCCTTCACAGATGGCGCTATTCTCCCACAGCTTGCTACGGCAACAATGAGGTACATTTACATCCTTACAAAATGCGGCGAATTTCTGTTGCTGAAGCTTTAGCAATTCAGTCTTTGCCTGCAAGTTTTTCACTGCCAAACACTATGTCACTAACGAATATGTTTAAAACAATTGGTAATGGTGTTCCTTATTTAGCTTCAAAGGCTTTAGCTCAAACTATTTTGGGTTTTTTAGGAAGTGGAACATAAAGGCATTTGAACCGCAGAGTACGCAGAGTACGCAGAGGAGAAAGATGAGGAATGCACCTGAATCAAAATTTTATGCGTCACCTTGACAGGGCTAGCAGTCCCCACCCTAGGTGCATTCCTGAAATCAAATAGGATTGCTATAGTAGTAGAAAGTACTTTTAACTTCTCAGCGCCTCTAACAATTGAAAGTCAAATATACTACATTAGAAAAGACCCGGTACAATTTTTAGTATTGATTAACGCAGTTAGTGTAAGGAAAAATTGGTAGTACAAAAACTTGGCTTATGAAATAAATCGGGTTTCTAAGCCTATGGCGCTCTAGAGGTCATTGAGTTATAGATTATACTAAGTAAAAGAAAAAGCTTTAGCGGAAATTCATAAGAATTATGATTTAATTTATCTAAAGAGTTTTAAATTTCTTTATAAAGGTTAATAATTGAGTACTGAAAAAAGCAATGGCAGCAGATTATACAGACATTGATATTGCGCCATTCATTGACCATGCTTTGTTGATGCCAACAGCTACTCCAGAGCAGGTAGAGCAATGGTGTGAAGAAGCAGACAGATTTCATTTTGCGGCGGTTTGTGTGTACCCAGTACACGTCAGACAAGCAGCAGAACTTTTGCAGGGCAAACAGCCTAAAGTCTGTACAGTCATTGGCTTTCCTACAGGCGCGGTGACTTCAGCGACTAAATTGTATGAAGCTCAAGAAGCTGTGGAAAATGGTGCAACAGAGTTAGATGTCACGATTAACTTGGGATGGCTTAAAGCTGGCAAAAGTGATGACGTGCATCGGGAAATTGCTGAGATTTGTGAAGAAACTGGGCAAACAATAAAAGTTATTTTGGAAACCAACCTGCTGACGGATGATGAAAAAAAACTGGCTGCAGAACTTGCTATGGATGCTGGGGCGGCATTTCTGAAAACCAGTACGGGTTGGAATGGCGGTGCAACACTGGCAGATGTGAGACTTTTGAAACAAGTCGCAGGAGAAAGGGTAGGAATTAAAGCCTCTGGGGGAATTCGCACTATTGAACAAGCTTTAGACTTGATATTAGAGGGAGCTACTCGGTTGGGAACCTCGCGGAGTGTTGAATTGCTCCGACAGCGCGATAGGCTGGATGGTAACAAGTAGTCATTGGTCATTAGTCATTGGTCATTAGTCATTGGTTACTCATCTTTTTACAAAGGACAAAGGACACTTGACAAATGACAAAGAGCAAATGACAGAGGACACTCGTACAAATGAGTAAAACTTATAAAACGACTGGAATTAATTTGAAAACCCAAGCGATAGGAGAATCAGATAGGCTAGTGACAATTTTGACACGAGAATTTGGTCTGATTCGCGCTGTTGCTCCCGGATCGCGCAAGCACAACTCTAGTTTGGGTGGTCGAAGTGGAATGTTTGTGGTGAATGAGTTATTGATTGCTAAAGGGCGATCGCTTGACAAAATTACTCAAGCCCAAACTATAAAAAGTTACCCAGGACTGGCAAAAAATTTGGGAAAACTTGCAGCTAGTCAGTATTTAGCAGAGGTGGTACTGTGTCAGGCGTTAAGCGAGCAACCTCAAGAAGAACTGTATGAGTTACTTAACGAACACCTCAGCCGCATAGAAGAATTACCCAGTCATGAGCCATCTGCTGTCGTCGCATATTTGGCACATGGATTATTTCACCTTTTAGCTATAGCAGGACTCACTCCACAGGTACAAGCCTGCTGTTTAACAGGAAACACCCTGACTCCAGATTTTACAAACCCCGATTGGCAAGTAGGATTTAGCATTCCCACTGGTGGAACAGTTTGTCTAACAACTTGGAAACGCTTGAAGGAAGAGGGGATGAGGAGACT
>NZ_WJFC01000135.1 GCF_009725235.1 Scytonema sp. UIC 10036 | reverse complement strand
CCCTTGTCCCCAGTCCCCTACTCCCTACTCCCTAGTTGTGATAGACTATTGCACGATCGGCAGCGCCCAATAACTTTTCGTCCTGCAAAATAGATTAAAGTGCTGCATTCTTAGTGAAAGATATACTGCTACCATTATCAGAAAAACTTGTTATGGCTATTTTAGATTCCAAAGGTCGTTTATTCGGTAAAATTAGCATCCTCGATTTCGGTGCTTTACTTGTCATTCTGCTAGTTATATTCGGTGTATTTCTATTTCCCGGTGGTTCTGGTTCCGTTGCTCAAGTTGGTAGTCAAACAGTACCTATCGAAGTAGATTTAGTGGTTCGAGGATTAAATGTCCGCGATCCGGAACAATTATACGCACGAGGGTTTGAAAAAGGTGGTAAGACTAAAGTGATTATCCGCAATCAACCCTACGGAACTATTGATATTAAATCGATACAAGTACTACCAAGAACAATACTGGTTCCCCAACCAGACGGCTCCGTAAAAGAATTACCAGATGTCAGATCTAATAATTTCAGTACGGATATGCTTTTGACTTTACAGGGCAAAGCCCAAGTGACAGCAGATGGACCTGTACTGGGTAATAGTAAAGTCAAAATTGGTATGCCTATTGAGTTAGACGGCTTTAACTACAATTTTAACAGTACTGTCATTGATGTCAGACTACAGGAAAAATGAGTTAGTTGTTAATGGATAGTTGTTGGTTGTTGGTTGTTAGTTGCTTCCAACCACTGACAACTAACCACTAACAACTATCCACTAATAACTATGATAAGAAATATTAAAGCTATTGTCATATTATTAATATTTCTTCCCATTGGCTGCACCCTGGTTAAAGCGGAAAATCAGTGGACGCCGCAAATGGAAAGAGATTTTCAGTTGCGGTCGAAAGAAGCCTTGACAAAATTGACGGACAGCAAATACGGCACTACATCTTTTGAGAGTGAAAAAAGATCTTATCCCAAGGCAATGATTGGCTTTCTTGCCGGAAACCGAGAACAAGCTATTGCCTTTTTACAATCTGAAGATGCAGATGCTAAAAGTCACGCTCATACATTGGGAATTGATTTTTACTCTGGTTTTACTCTCAAAGGTCAAGTCCGCAAATACTTTTACTTTGGTAAGTACCTTGACGCATCCTACCGCGATAGGATGAAACGGGCAATGCATCTGCTAACGGAGGTAGATCCGCTAACACGGCGCTTTCCCAACCGACGTCAGTTTTGGGCAAAATCCACAGACAACTGCGACAGTTGGGTAGACTGTCGCAACACAGACAATTTAAAAGCAATGCGGGAAATTTCCGTGTACTTATTTGCCGAAGAAACAGGAAATGAAGCCACTCGCAAGCTTTATAAAGAACGTATTAGAAGAAATGTTCGCACTCTCTACCAAATAGGACAGGGCGAGTGGGATTCCGAAAACTACTTGGGACACACCATCTCAACTTACGTCAATCTCTACGATTTTGCCAAAGACCCTGAAGTCAAGTCTCTTGCTAAATCCGCTTTGGATTGGTCTTTGATGTCTGGTGCTATTAAATATTGGCGGGGTGGATTTGGCGGTCCTTCCAAGCGTGATTACAACAACGGAAACTGTGTTTGGTGTTCTCTGGCTACCCATGAATTGGGGTTGTACTTTGGTGATTCTCCTCTTGCAGATCCCAATCCTTCGCCTGACTTGGTGCATTTGATAACAAGCACCTATCGTCCACCTTTAGCAGTTGTTGCCTTAGCACGAAAGCAATTTCAAAAGCCACTCGAATTGCTCAATTCCAAACCAACTTATGAAAATTGGAAACCGGGTGGTGATGCTGCACCAGCATTTCATGAAACTCTATATTTTGGAAATACCTTCCAAATAGGGACTTTAGCTGAAGGTTCTGGTGGTGACTGGAATGGTTTTAAGATGATGGCTTTTAATTCTACACGTGGTGTTGATTATTTTATTGCAGCAACGGGGACAGATCCGACTCAAATGTCTTCTTCGTCTATTGGTGGCGATCGCATTGCCCAATACCGTAATTTAATCATTTGGCTTAACGATAAACCTAAAGCACCATTTCAGTTTTTTTTACCTAAGTCTGTCAAGTTAGAAACTAAAAAAGGCGTGACTTTTATTGGTTATGAAAAGACTTGGTTAGCACTGACACCTATTAATTTAAATCTTGAAGGAATTAATAGTACAGCCACTGAGAAAATTGCCAAAAAATACCCTGAAAACCAAATTTTAACAGCACTAGGTAATGACCAAATTAGCGGATTTTCTTTGGAAATAGGAGAGAAAGAAACATACGGTAGTTGGGAGAAATTTCAACAAACTGTCTTAAATCAATCTCGCTTGGACTTAAGTGAAATTGGCGATAAAGCTGTTGAATATAGAAGTGTTTCAGGAAAGGTGAAACTTCAGCATCAGCCTCAAGGATTACCAAAAGTTTGGCGCAATGGAAATTTTCATGATTGGCGCAATCATTACGCTGTTTATCAAAATGCTCGAGGTAAGAAAACACCAATTTACCAAGGTTGGAAACAAGGTACTCTTGAGGTGACAGCAGGTGGTTATAAGTTCACCCAACATCCCTAATGTTTAACTCGATCCCAGTGTTCTCTCCATCTGCTGTCATATACGAGTAGCCTATGCAATACTGCAAGGGCTTTCGGAAATTGTAGTAGGGGTCGAGCGACAGCGAGACCCAACAAATGCTAATACAGCGAAACCCAACAAATGCTGATAAATGTTGGGTTTCGTTCCTCAAACGCCAGTAAAGGTGCGGAGGGAAACCCTCCTATGGCGCATTCGCGCCACGCTTCGCTATCAGAGCTGGCTCCCCAACAAACGTGTTTTCGTATTTTTAGGCTTAACCGACAAGTATTGGTAGGGCTATGGAGAATGAGAATTCATTAATCTATTGCCCAATGCCCATTGTTATCAGTTCTACTGCATGGATTTCATGATGAATGCCCATTATAAACCGATTGCCGATCTAAAACAGGCAAAAATTTTCGGATTAAACCAATTGTCACTGCGGGTAGTTCTAACTGCGGTGTTAATCCTACATCATCTATTTGCTGAAAAACACGAATGGCTTTCGGATTCATTTGGGCAAAGCGCCGACCAATTTCTGGACCTGTAAATTCAGACTTTCGCCCCCAAATAATTGCGGTGGGAGTTGTTAATTGTTGAATGTAGAGTGATAAATCAAAGGATAAATCCCCACGCACAAAAGACAGGGCTGCATATTCCGCATTGGGCTGCTGTGCAGATTCTAAGTAAGCATTAACAATTTCCTCGTATATCCGATTTGGTTGGGCAAATTGCCTTCTCTCTAAGAAACTGCGAATACCTCCACTTGTAGCAATTCCCGTGTTGTAAAGCAATGTGTCAACTATAGGGATACTCACTATCTGGGCAAAGATACTGCGGGAATAATCTTCACCAAAGTCAGCAAGTCCTGCGGGTGTCGTCAGAATGAGGGATTTAAATAATTCAGGATGAGCGATCGCAACTCGAATTGTAAACGCTGCTGTCAGAGAAGAAGCGATGACTGTGACGGCGCGATCGCAAGTTTTTTGTAAAAATTCCCAGATAGTGTCTAAATAGTTCTCAATTCTATAACTTTGTGCCGGATGTTCCGATCTGCCCCAACCTATCAAGTCTGGTGCAATGATACGATACTCAGACGCAAATGCTGGGTAAACTTTTGACCACTCATAGGCAGAAGATCCACCCCCAAAACCGTGCAAAAATACCAAAGTTTCCTTTTCTGTGTTATCTTCCCAAGGCTTGCCTTCATTAGTATAGTAAATCATTATACCTAATGAAGTCATTGTAGAACGTTGCTCAAATCCCAGTGGTTGATACATAAATTTTGGTTATTGGTTAGTAGTTGGTGGTTGGTCGGGACGCGGCTGCCTTGCGCCCGTACATGGTTAGTGGTTAGTGGAGATCCCCGCCTACACCGCTAGACTCACCACTAACTTACTTCCAGTGTTCCACTCTGCTCTCAACTCTGACCTACCTCCTTAGGAGGATGCAATCTACCTACTACTTATCTGAATCTAACTATATCTATAAAATCTATACACCAGGTTACTTATAACGAATAGTTATTTTTTCTACGTAAAAAGGTTTTTAAATCAATAATTTCCCATTATATCAATAGATTTACTTGTAGCATATGCAACTTAAGGTTGAAGTTGTTTAGTATTTTTTTATGTTAGCTTTTCAGAAACATTACTGATATTTGTGAACGTCCTAGATATTGTAAATGGTTCTCTAATTTAGTCACCGATCGCTAGTTACCAGTAACCAGTCACCGATTGCTGGTCGCTAGTCACTGGTCAGGTAATTACTAGTCACTGATTACTGAATGTATAAGAAAGTAGATAAAGCAAGGGCAAAGCCTAATAGATGAAGACTTCATAGTATATAGTCCAAAGCTTTGCCTTGATTTCATACTTCATACTTTTCACTTCATTGTTCAGATGACATTCTATGTAATTAATAATCTAACTGTTCTCTAATAAATGACAAGGCGGGGTGTCGTGGTAAAGCAGGCTAGTCTTCACTCGGAACAAAAGCTGAGTTTAGAAGACCGTAAATTTACTATTAGCGACTTTGATTTCCCAAATCAAATTGTAGACTCTACTTCACAGGGTCAAAGACAATTAACTGTCAAGAATGAGGTAATTGATGTACCTACCTGTATCTATTTAAATTTGGAGGATTTAAGATGTTTTGAAGTTGTAGAGCGTCAGTATGAGCAGTGGGGTGTCATATTTGATAATTGTATAGCGATACAGCCTTCAAACCCAGCATTCCCGACGCGCTCTGGTTTGATGGTCTTAATGGGGTCTCCCAAAAGCGGGTTTTTAGAAGCCACTTTTTTAAATCCCGTTCACTTTGTGAGTACTTTTGTCACAAGTTCACAACGGCTTTTAATGTCAGCATACGATCGCGAAAATCAACTGCTCACTCAAACAGTACTTCCTGAGGCTAACCTTGCCAATTCTGATGGGACTACATTTCCCAACACCCTATTATCTGTATCAGCAGATGGCATCCACCGTGTAACTTTCAGCGCTTTTGACGGTCAATTTACTCTTGATGACTTTAGTTTTTGTTATTAGTTAATGGCTAATGGCTAATGGCTAATGGCTAATGGCTAATGGCTAATGGCTAATGGCTAATGGCTAATGGCTAAGAACTAACAATTAGCAATTAGCAATTAGCAATTAGCAATTAGCATTTTCTATATAATCTTCCGTGTTGAACTTGAACCACAGGGCGGTTGCATCGCCGTACTAATTGCTCATCATGAGTTGTAACAATGACTGTGGCTCCAAAAGAATTTAATTTTTGAAGAATTTGCATAACTTGCCAAGAATTATCCGGGTCAAGGTTGCCCGTTGGCTCATCTGCCAGAATAATAGGTGGCGTTGCGACTATAGCTCTGGCTATGCTAACTCGTTGTTGCTCGCCTCCAGAAAGTTGGTCGGGAAAACAGTCTGCTTTGGAAAGCAAACCCACTAGTTTCAAAGTAGGTTCTAAACGTCGTTGAATCTCTTTACGAGTATACCCTTGAGCTTGCAACACGACTGCTATATTCTCCGCCACTGTTCTTTGCACAATCAATTTATAGTCCTGAAACACAACGCCAATACGACGCCGAATGATTGATAAGCTATCACCTCGTAAATTGGTTACGTCGCATCCGTCAAGAATCACGCGTCCTTGTGTAGGTTTCTCATCGCCATAAAGCATTTTTAAAAGAGTGGATTTACCCGAACCACTCGAACCTGTAACGAATAAAAATTCTCCCTTTTTGATCTCTAAATTCACATCTATAAGAGCGTGACAGCCGTTAGCATAGGTTTTTGAGACAGAGAGCAATTGTACTACAACCGCAGTAGTATCATTGAGCTGTTGGGTTTTGCTGTCTTGAGCCTGTACGGATTTGTCAGTAGTTTCTTGAGTTATTACAGCAGTTTTCATGAAGCGCAAATACTCCTCACATCACTTTTGATCGGTAGTTTATGTACTCTGTTAAGAGGTCATTTATAAAGTAAATCTTAAATGGCCAAATGTATTGTGTAGGTTGGGTTGAGGAACGAAACCCAACCTACAGTGTCTGCAGTGTCTCGTAAAGGATTCATAAAGATAACAGTAAAAGTCAGTACAAAATAAGTATTCCCAGGTTTTGCCTGGGAATATCAGAATAATTCGTAATTCGTAATTCGTAATTCGTAGTTGGGTTGGCAATGCCTATCACATAAGGTTTCTGGTGGGTATTCCCACCACTACTAACAACTCACAACTAACAACTAACCGCTAACTAATGAGCGAAAAAACCTGTAAACAAAGGCTTTGATGGCAAATTCCGGCAAAGCTAACATTCGCCGCCAACGCCATGGTTCTTGGTAGAGACGATACAGCCATTCTAAATTGTTATTTCCCAACCAAGCAGGAGCGCGGGTTTTCAAGCCCGACCAAATATCCAAACTGCCACCAACACCAATCCAAACTGCATTGGGACACAAATGGCGGTTTTGAGCAATCCACAACTCTTGACGCGGAACTCCCAAACCAACAAAAATTAACTGTGGCTGTAGTTGGGCAAGAGTTTGCCGCAGTTGCTCTTCCTCTTCTTTTGAATGGAAACCGCAATGAGTACCTGCTATATTTAAATTTGGGAATTGAGAAGTCCAAAATGCTGACGCTTTCTCAGCTACCCCAGGTGCTCCGCCATAGAAAAATACTTTTGCGTTAGAGTTCTTGTTCCCAAGTTCTCGCAATAGTGCTTCTGCTAGTTCGATCCCTGGGATTCTTTGAACATCCTGCCACAAAAGCCACTGCAAATAAAGAACTACCCCAGCTCCATCAGGAATAACTAAATCGGCATTCTGAATCACTTTGGCAAGGGGGGTGTGACGCTCTGCTTGCATAGTCATTTCTGCATTGAGCGTTACCACATGAGTTCCTCTACTCTGTTGCAGGCGATCGAGCAACCAGCTTGGATAGTCAGTCATCACATGAACTGGTAGCCCTAATATTGAAAACGCTTTCTTGCGTTCAGACATAGCTTTTTTTATATGAGCTTTACAGCAAATTATATAGAACAATAGCGAAGCTAAGTTGACTCTACAAACCTTTGCTCGAATTCTAAAACAAAGATTGACTCTTTGGTAGAAGGAGCAGTGCTTGCAGAATAAAACTTTAACCTCATTTTTCTCAGAAATTTTTTCTTGTCCGGCAATTTTAGCGCCAACAGCAAAAAGCCCACATCGAAGCTGATTTTTCACCGGATGAGGAAAAGTCAGGAATATTGGTTCGTACTTCTATGTATATACATGGAAGCCCTATCTTATCATTTTATCAAGTATTACACGGAAGGAGGCGGAACACCTACCAAGTATCACACGGGAGGAGTAGGAGATAGAGTAGGAAGCAGGGAGACTGGTGAGTGACAACCAAGGACACGGAATCAGAGCAGGAGAAGGTTGGAATGTATAAATGAACTTATCCCCCTTTTCCACATACCGTGAAAAGTCAGATCTATACCAATTTAACCCATTAAGCGACTTCCAAATAAAAATCTCCCAAAATTGCTTGTAAGACAGGTGTCCCGCTCACCACTTAATATTTCTAAATGTTGAGCTTTATTTAGCTGTAGAGAATTTTTTTGCTGGTTGGGAATGCTAAATAAAGTACCACATTGTCCTTGTATTGAGAGTGGTAACTAATGTTCATTAGCTTCATGCCCAGTTTATCCTATTACTCAGGCTTAGAAAAATGATATCTGCTCTTCCCGGTTATAACTTTATTGAAGCCCTGCATGAAGGAGTTAATACCGTTATTTATCGTGTTTTCAACCAGTCGGATCGAACTTTTGCGATTGTTAAAGCTCTCAAAGCCGAGTATCCCAGCCTCGAAGAGTTAACCCGACTGAGACATGAATATAAAATATTAAAACTTTTATTAAAGTTAGAAGGAATTGTTGAGCCAATAGCTCTAGAAAATTATCATAACGGTCTAGCCCTAATTTTGGCAGATTTTGGTGCAGAATCTCTGAAAAAGCATATTAGCGATCGCCAATTATCATTAACTGAATTTCTCACAATCGCCATTCAGCTAGCATCCACTCTCAGTCAACTGCATCAAGCCAAGATTATTCATAAAGATATTAAACCTCATAATATCATTATTAACCCAGAAACCGGGCAAGTTAAAATCATCGACTTCAGCATTGCATCATGTTTAGAAAAAGAAAATCAAAGCATCAGCAATCCCAATTTACTAGAAGGCACTCTCGCCTATATGTCGCCAGAGCAAACTGGACGGATGAATCGGTCAATTGATTACCGTACCGACTTCTATTCTTTAGGCGTTACCTTTTATCAAATGCTAACAAGTTCCCTGCCCTTTGATGCCGCAGATCCTCTAGAATTTGTTCATTGCCATATTGCAAAAACACCAATACCGCCTCAAAAACTAAATCCAAAAATTCCCCCTGCGGTTTCTGACATTGTCATGAAATTGTTAGCTAAAACTGCTGAAGATAGATATCAAAGCTCTCTAGGATTAAAAGCCGATTTAGAAACGTGTCTCACTCAGTTGCAGACGAATGGAGAGATTTCCCACTTTATTGTCGGTCAGCTAGATTTATACAGCCAATTTTCCATCCCGCAAAAACTCTACGGACGAGAAATAGAAGTTGCTACTTTATTAGAAGCATTCGATCGCGTCAGTTCTGGTACTACAGAAATGATGCTAGTTTCTGGTTACTCAGGTATCGGTAAATCATGCTTGGTTCACGAAGTTCACAAACCGATTGTGCGCCAGCGGGGTTATTTTATCTCCGGTAAATTTGACCAGTTCAAGCGGAATATTCCTTATGCTTCCTTGATTCAAGCATTCCAGGAATTGATGCGGCAACTACTTACAGAAACCGATGACCAAATTGCTGTTTGGAAATCAAAAATTTTAGAAGCCCTCGGCTCTAACGGTCAAGTCATTATCGATGTTATTCCCGAAGTAGAACGAATTATCGGCTCACAGCCAGCAGTTCCTCAATTAGGCCCATCAGAATCCCAAAATAGATTTAATCGGGTGTTTCAGCAATTCATTCATCTATTTAGCCAACCCGAACACCCCCTAGTTTTGTTTTTGGATGACTTACAGTGGGCGGATCTGTCTTCCCTCAAGCTGATCCAGCTCATTATGACAGATCCTGATAGTCAATATCTATTGCTAATTGGAGCATATCGAGATAATGAAGTCAGTGCAACTCATCCGTTAATCCTGACCTTGGAGGAGATTCAAAACACCGGGGCGATTGTGAATAACATCATCCTCCGGTTTTTGGATATTGCTCATGTCAACCAGTTAGTAGCTGATACTCTTCGCAGTGAAATTTCCAAGGCCAAACCACTGGCTGAGTTAGTGTTTAACAAAACCCAAGGCAATCCGTTTTTCTTGACTCAGATGCTCAAATCTCTTTTTAAAGAAAACTTGTTGTGGTTTGACTTTGAGCAGGGGATTTGGCAATGGAATATTGAGGTTCTTCTAGGCATTAGTATAACTGATAATGTCGTCGAATTAATGGTTAGCCAAATTCAAAAATTATCGCAAAATACGCAAAATGTTTTGAAGCTAGCTGCTTGCGTAGGAGACAAATTTAGTTTAGACGTACTGGCGATCGTCAATGAAAAATCTCAGTCAGAAACGGCATTAGATTTGTGGGAAGCACTACAGGCAGGTCTAGTTCTGCCCCTAAACCAGTCTTATAAAATTCCGATGCTATTTGACCGGGAGACATCTGCAAAATTGGCCGGTGAGACCTTAAAAGTTACCTATAAGTTTTTGCATGACCGGGTGCAGCAAGCGTCTTATTCTCTCATCCAAGATTCCCATAAAAAACAGACTCACCTAAAAATTGGTGAACTGATCCTGAAACATACCCCAGAAACAGAGATTGAAGAGAACATCTTTGAGATTGTCAACCAATTGAATGTTGGGGCTGAATTCATTACCCAGCAAGCCCAAAAAGATCGACTGGCTTCCCTCAACCTAATTGCCGGTAAAAAAGCCAAGGCAGCGATGGCTTATGAACCGACAGTTAAGTATCTAACCACAGGGTTAGAACTCCTCGCAGAAAATAGCTGGGAAACCAACTATGATTTAACGTTGGATATGTATACAGAAGCGACGGCTGCGGCATTTTTAAACATCAACTTCGAGCGGGCAAAACTGCTATCTGAGGTTGTTTTGAAACACGCAAAAACCGTCCTCGATCGAGTCAAGGTTTATGAACTACAAGTGCAGTTTTATATTGCTCAAAACCAGATGCAAGCCGCGTTAGAGGTTGGTCTGCAAGCTCTAGATATGCTGGGTATCTTGCTTTCTAAAGAACCCCCAAGGCAGATGAACCCTGAAGAGCTAACCAATCTGCCAGAAATGACGGCTGTCGAGCGGCTCGCAGCTATGCGGCTCATAATGCTCATTGCCCCTCCTATTTATTTCGGGGCTCCGGCCATGTTTCCGCAAGTTCCCTTTACAATGATCGCTCTTTCTATTCAATATGGAAATTCACCACTTGCCCCTATTGGCTATGGATTTTATGGCTTGATATTGTGTGGTTCACCCGCTGGCATTCATTCGGGATATCAATTTGGACAACTAGCTGTGAAACTGCTCGATCAATTTGACGCCCGTTCACACAAAGCTCAAATAGCAACAATATTTAACGCTCACATCAGACACTGGAAAGAACACGTTAAGGAAACCTTGACCCCTTTGCTTGAGGGAATTCAAAGTGGGCTAGAAACAGGAAATATAGATTGGGCTGGCTACAATTCTTTCTACTATTGTGACCATATCTTTTTTGCTGGTCAACCGTTAGAGGAGGTGTATCAAAAGCAGGTGCAACATCTTGATTTAATGCTGAAACTGAAACAAGAAATGCATAGTGCTTATATAAAAGTAGGGATAGTCATAGTATTAAAATTACTCGATACACCAACAGGTGACTACCAAATAAATGGCGAAATCTTGAATGAAGAAGAAATTCTGCAAAAATTAATTGCTGCCAATCAAGCTACGTTTATTTTTGCAGCTTATTTGGCAAAAACGATTCGCTTTTATTTATTTAAAGATTACGAAGAATCGCTAAAAAATGCCTCTTTAGGAGAAAAATATGAAGAAGGCGTAGCTGGTTTAATGACTGGTGCTGAACACAATTTTTACTATTCTCTAGCTCTCCTCGCTCAATATCCAGAAGTTTCTAAAAGCCAACAAAAACAATCCTTGAAACAAGTGGTAAAAAATCAGCAAAAAATGCAGCAGTGGGCTATACATGGACCAATGAATTATCAACATAAATACGAGTTAGTGGAGGCAGAAAAAGCACGAGTATTGGGGAAAATTGACAAAGCGATGCAACTTTACGATTGCGCGATCGCAGGAGCTAGAGAACACGGATACATCCAGGAAGAAGCGCTAGCCAATGAACTGGCGGCTGAGTTCTATTTCGAGCAAGGGAGAGAGAAGTTTGCAAGAGTCTATTTGACCGATGCTCACTATGGCTATATTCGCTGGGGAGCGATCGCCAAAGTCAAAGACTTGGAAAAAAGATATCCTCAATTATGTCGGATATCAAAGCGAGAAACTGTCAGTACAGGCGTGACTCGGATAATTAGCTCTACAGGTGAAAGTGCTTCTGAATCCTTGGATTTAGCCACAGTTATAAAAGCATCTCAAGCTCTTTCTGGAGAAATAGTTTTGAGCAAGTTACTTGCTAAATTCATGACAATTTTGCTAGAAAATGCTGGCGCTCAAATAGGATACTTAATTTTAGAAAAATCAGGAGATTGGCTAATAGAAGCATCAGGAACAGTAGACAAAAATAATGTTACTGTGCTACAAGGAATACCAATATCAACTAGTCAACAGCTACCAATTTTGTTGATTAACTATGTAGCCCGAACCAAAGAAAATGTTGTCCTCAGCAATGCGACTTGTGATGGAATATTTACCACAGATACATACATCGTCACTCATCAACCCAAATCTATTTTATGTACTCCGCTCATCCATCAAGGAAAACTCAGTGGCATTCTTTATTTAGAAAATAATCTCACTATTGGTGCATTTACATCAGAACGCTTAGAAGTCTTACAGATGTTATCCTCTCAAGCGGCGATTTCTATTGATAATGCTCGTCTTTATAAAGACTTAAAATTAGCTAACACTAACTTAGAAGCCAAAGTACAAGAGCGAACTTTAGAGTTACAGGAAAAAAATGTGCATCTGCAAAAAGCAGAAGAAACTGCACAATCTGCTAACCGAGCCAAGAGCGATTTCCTTGCTAACATGAGCCATGAACTGAGAACACCGCTCAATGGCATTTTGGGTTATGCTCAAATCCTCATGCGAGACAAAAGTTTAACTCACTCACAAAAAGATAGTGTAGGTATTATTCATCAGTGTGGAGACCACCTCTTGAACCTGATCAATGACATTTTAGACCTCTCCAAAATTGAAGCGAGAAAAATGGAACTCCACCCAACGGATTTTCATTTTCCAGAATTTCTAGAAGGCATTGCCGAAATTTGCCGTATCCGCGCCGAACAAAAAGGTATTTGCTTAATTTTTGAACAGATTACTCAACTTCCTACAGGTGTCAAGGCTGATGAAAAACGGTTACGACAAGTTTTAATTAACTTACTGGGTAATGCCGTTAAGTTTACTGAAACTGGAGGTGTGGCTTTTAAAGTCGGCGCTCACGAAGGAAAAATTCGGTTTCAGGTAGAAGATACAGGAGTTGGTATGGCACCAGAGCAATTAGAAGAGATATTTTTGCCATTCCAACAGGTAGGCTCTCGCGATCGCAAAGCGGAAGGAACGGGATTGGGACTGGCAATTACCCGCCAATTAGTTCAGATGATGGGTGGCGAAATCCAGGTGAAGAGTAGCTTAGGACAAGGGAGCGTTTTCTTCTTTGATTTAGATTTACCTGAAGTTTCTCAATACGCTGATGTTGTCAAAGACGAGAAACGAAATATTCAAGGTTTTAAAGGGCATAAGCGTAAGGTGATCGTGGCAGATGACAAACCGGACAATCGCTCGCTGTTGCTCAAGATGCTATCACCTTTAGGATTTGAAATTGTGCAAGCAATAGATGGTCAGGATTGCCTCAATAAGGCATTTGAATGGAATCCCGATTGTATTCTAATGGACTTGATGATGCCTCAAATGACTGGCTTGGAAGCGACTCGGCGGCTGAGGCGATCGCCAGAACTTAAGAATGTGATAGTGATTGGTACTTCTGCCAGCGTTTTTGATTTCGATATTAACACAAGTAAAGAAGCAGGTTGTGATGATTTTCTACCTAAGCCAATCCGGATAACAGAGCTTTTAGAAAAGTTACAGATGCATTTAGAAATAGAATGGTTTTATGAAGAGGATGAACCTCAAGTATGTCAAAGTCACAAAGAAGAAAATTCTCAGCAATCATTGGTAGCTCCCCCAGCAGAGGAAATTGCAGTTCTGTTGAATTTAGCTATGAAAGGCGATCTCAAAGGTATTATGGAACGAGTGAGTCACTTGGAACAATTAGATATTAAATATGCCACTTTTTCTTTAGAGTTGCGTCAATTAGCTAAGGGTTTCCAAGTGAAAAAAATTCGAGAGTTTTTAAAGAATATAGGAGTCTAAAAATGAGTATTTCAACCAGTGAAAATGGCATTATCTTAATCGTTGATGACAACCCTACAAATTTAGGGGTTTTATTCGATTTCTTGGCTGATTCTGGCTTCCAAGTGTTGGTGGCACAGGATGGCGAAGATGCAATTGAACAGGTCGAATATGCTCTTCCCGATCTAATTTTGTTAGATATACTCATGCCCGGAATGGATGGGTTTGAAACTTGCCAGCACTTGAAAGCTAAAGAATCAACTAAAGACATCCCCATAATTTTTATGACGGCGCTTTCTGAGACAGTCGATAAGGTCAGAGGGTTAAATCTTGGGGCGGTGGATTACATCACTAAGCCGCTTCAACATGAAGAGGTTTTAGCCCGTGTCAAAATCCATTTAAGCATACGAAATCTGACTAAGAGACTGCAAGAGCAAAATGTACATCTGGAACAGGAAATTCAAGAGCGCATTAAGGCAGAGAACGCACTCTTAAAACTGACATCTGAGTTAGAAGAACGTGTGGCAAAAAGGACGGCTGCACTTTTTCAATCTAATCAGCTGCTACAAGAGGAAATCCAAGAGCGCATTTGTACAGAGCAAGCATTGCAGGAATCAGAAGCACGCTATCGAGAGCAAGCCAATCAGCTAGAACTTGCCTTTCGCCAACTTCAAGAAACTCAAAGCCAACTGGTTCATAGTGAAAAAATGTCTAGTCTGGGACAATTGGTGGCGGGTGTTGCTCATGAAATTAACAATCCCGTCAACTTCATCTATGGGAATCTGATTCATGCCTATCAATATACCCAAGACTTACTCGACCTTTTAAACCTCTATGCCAACTTCACTCCCTCGCCACCACCTGAAATTCAGAAGCTAACTGAGGCGATAGATTTAGAATTTTTGAGTGAAGACCTGCCCAAATTGCTGAGTTCGATGAAAGTTGGGGCCGATCGCATCCGCGAAATTATTCAGTCATTACGGATTTTTTCCCGGATGGATGAAGCCCAAATGAAGCCAGTGGATATTCACGCTGGGCTGGATAGCACGCTACTGATATTACACAATCGGTTTAAAGCCAGCTCTAAGGAGCTAGGTATTCAACTCGTCAAAGAGTATGGTGACCTACCGCTTGTAGAGTGTTATGCAGGACAACTCAACCAAGTATTTATGAATCTACTGTCGAATGCAATTGATGCTTTGGAGGAGTACGACAAAGAGCGATCGCCCCAGGAAATTTACTTTTGTCGCAGCACGATTCGGATTCGCACCGAAGTCACTGACAATGATTTTGTAACTATTTGGATTGGCGATACTGGTCCCGGTATGACAGAGGAAGTACGCGCTCGCCTCTTTGACCCTTTCTTTACGACAAAACCCTTAGGTAGAGGGACGGGTTTGGGCTTATCGATTAGCCACCAAATTGTTGTCTCCAAACATGGTGGTGAGATCGTGTGTTTTTCAGCACCCGGACAGGGAACAGAGTTTATGATTAAAATTCCGATGCGATCGGCATCGTCTAGAACTGGTCACCATAACACGCAGATGCAGGAGTTACAAGCAATGGCTGTCCAAAACAGAGCCGTTCAGTAGAACGCAAACTTTTCTTCAAAAGCAAAGTTTTTGTTCGTGAAGATTTAAAATTAAATAATTTAACTAAGAGTCAATCCAACCTGTATATCTCAAATTATTAGCTATAAGGATGAAATAGTTGTTACTGACACATCAAACTGAGAAGATTAGTAAATTATACTTGATGATTGATAGAGAAGTGAACGCCGCTATCAGTACTATACTCGTTTTACAGCTAGAGCGTAGAGGCAAACATTGTTATGACTAAAATTCGTGTTGCTTTGATTGAGGATCACGATCTCACTCGTGTAGGTATTCGGACAGCTCTATTGCAAAAAGAAGAGATTGAGGTTGTAGGAGAAGCTAGCAATGCTACTGACGGATTGAAAATGTTAAAAACGCTACAACCTGATATTGCTATTGTCGATATAGGTTTACCAGATAAAGATGGAATTGAGCTAACAAAAGATTTGAAATCGACAGATGGGAGTCAGTCAGCCACAAAAGTACTGATTTTAACTTTGCGGGACAACAAAGAAGCTGTGTTAGCCGCTTTTGCCGCAGGGGCTGATTCTTACTGCATGAAGGATATCAGGTTTGATAATTTGTTGGAAGCTGTACGCGTCACTTACAATGGTAACGCTTGGATCGATCCGGCGATCGCTCGAATTGTACTGCAACAAGCACGCCAAAACCCTCCCTCTGAAGTATCATTACCTAGCGCCAAGCCTGCTACAACTGCTTCAGAAGCTGTTGAGGGACAACCAGAGGAAAATATCGAACCCTATATTTTGACGGACAGGGAGTTGGAAGTCTTGCAGTTGATTGTGGAAGGTTGTAGCAATGCGGTGATTGCGGAAAGGCTTTACATTACAGTTGGAACTGTGAAAACTCATGTCCGAAATATATTGAACAAGCTATGCGCTGATGACCGAACTCAAGCTGCCGTTCGGGCCTTGCGTTCTGGGTTGGTAGGATAAGAATAATTTCAGATTGTGGTAGACTTGAGGAATTTATAAGTACAATATACATTCATTAAGTAACAATTATGGCTTTGTTACAATGCTACATATTTGATTAACCTATTGTTAACAAATAGCAGATAAGAGCAATAGTGTTTTTTCTTTATTCAGTGCTAAATTGTCGTATGCGGAGGGGTGAAATTTAAAATCCTTTTGTTATCGTTGTTTTAAAAACTAAGTGAGAGTATCTCGCCATTAAAATATTTAAAGATTGAAGTCAAATATGACTGATACAGAGGAAGGCAAACTGAAGCTCATGGTAGTAGACGATGAGCCAGACAATTTAGATCTACTCTACCGGACTTTTAGGCGAGATTTTCAGGTATACAAAGCCACTAATGCCCTCACTGCCCTAGAAATGTTGGATCGAGAAGGCGAGATGGCAGTGATTATCTCTGACCAGAGAATGCCAGACATGAACGGAACTGAACTTCTCAGTCGCACTGTAGAAAGGTTTCCAGATACTATACGTATACTCCTAACTGGTTTTACAGATGTCGAAGACTTAGTAGAAGCAATTAACTCCGGTCAGGTATTCAAGTATATTACCAAACCTTGGAAACCAGATCGACTCAAAGAAGTCGTCGAACAAGCAGCTGATATATATCGAGTTGTTAAGAAACGAACTCAAGAGTTAACTCACGCCTTGCGGCGAGAATCACTATTTAATGGCGTAACGACAGCAATTAGAGAGTCGTTAGACTACCATAGTATGCTGCAAAAAATAGTAGCAACTATCGGTCAGACCTTTGAAGCAAATTGCTGTCAACTGAAACCTGTGGAAAGCGATCGCCTGACATTAGGTTTATCTTACTATCAAGATGCCAAATCGCTGGAAACGGATTTTGCCTGCGAGCTCGATCCTCTGATAGAAAAAGTTTTAGAAACCAAGCAATATCAACTTGCACTCAATATCCGAGATGGTAAAGACTACCAGCAATTAGTTGTACCTCTTGTGTACCAACAACAGTTACTTGCAGTCCTCGCACTGAATCAATACAAACACATCCGGTATTGGCAACAAGAAGATATTAAACTCATTACGGGTGTAGCCGAGCAAGCTGCCTTAGCGCTGTTTCAAGCAAAACTGTACCAGCGCTTGCAAGAAAAACAAGAGCAAATCCATGCTGAGCTAGAAGTTGCCCGCCAAATTCAAAATAATCTCCTGCGTCAAACCATGCCCGATATCAAAGGTTTGCAGGTGCAAGCCTGTTGCTATCCAGCTAGAGAGGTGGGAGGTGATTTTTTTGAAGTTTTTGCCCATCCCAAAGGAGATTTGTGGTTGGCAGTGGGTGATGTTTCAGGTAAGGGAGTTCCAGCAGCTTTGTTTATGGCTAGTGCCATTTCAGTATTGCGTCGGGAATTATCTCAAGAAAGCCCACCAATGCCAAATATAGTGATGCACAATCTCAATGAAGCGATGGGTAACGATCTGATCGGCAACAATTGCTTTATTACTCTCGTCTTAGCACGTTACACTCCTACCACCAGGGAATTAGTCTATGCTAATGCAGGACATATCTATCCACTTCATTGGTCATCTCAGGAAAATTTAGTAGAATCTCCTCAGTATCTTAAAACACGCAGTGTACCTTTGGGTATCCTACCAATATGGATGTCAAAGTATGGTCAGTTATTTCTTGCACCCGGAGATATCCTGCTGCTAGCAAGTGATGGAATTACTGAAGCCATGGTTTCAAAAAAAACACCTTTAGCCGTAAATTCTTCGGGTAGCCTTCAACCAGTTAGCCGTTCTATGCTACATCAAGAGGGGTTATGGCAGCTTTTAAAAGAAGAACCACAACCTCTCAACCTCAAATCTCTACTTGCTCGCATCCAAGCAGATAACCAAGTGCAGGAGGATGACCAAACTATTCTTTCTCTGGAGGTTTTGTAAATCATGAAAAGTGAGCTTCACGTACCAAGCGACTTAAAATTTTTAACCATAGTCGAAAATTGGTTGCTCGGATGCTTAGAAGTCCATCTTAAAGGCTCAGTTGATTGGTCAAGACAATCAAGTCGCCTGCGCTTGGCTTTAGTGGAAGCCTACTCTAATGTCGTGCGCCACGCTCATAAAGACCAACCGCTACTACCAGTTTTGCTTCGTTTAGAACTAAAAGACAGGGATATTGCCTTGGAAGTTTGGGATCGCGGTGAAGGCTACGATTTGTCGAACTACCTCCCTCCCTGTCCTAATGACAGACAAGAAGGAGGATATGGTTGGCTGATTATATATCGTTTGATGGATAAGGTTGAATATCAACTACAAGTCAATGGTGGTAACTGTCTCAAGTTGGAAGTTACTTTACCAGAGACAGTACAACCTGTATCTGCTCAACCCGCTTCAGCAATTTAACTCAAAATTACGTTTTTGGTGATTTGTCTTTGGTTCTTTGTGAGAGGTTCAGCTATTTTTGCATGGCTTCACACAATGGCTCTTATCTTCACCAATTGACTCACAAAGAATGTATTAATAATTAAAGGCTAGAAATTCTGTTTTCTATGTCTTACTGAATAAGTATAATTACTAAAATAAGAAAAACTTTAAGAAAGATTAATAAAATTAATAACTTTTGCTAAGTTTATTTGATTTATAAGCTTTTAATCATTAAATATGGAGAAAGATTTGATAACGAAGTCATGGTTGCACCTATAGAACCCCCGTTTTGTTTGTCACCACGCTACCGCCTTGATGATGAATTACCCTGGCTAGAGGGAATTGATCCGAGTCGTCATTACTGGATTGCAGTAAACGGAGACAAAAGTCTAACAGTAGCGATACCAGGGTTGACGGTGTCTTCTATAAATGAGTTGAAACAGTTTCTGCGTGAATTCCGCGCACTTCAACCTGAAGAAAGAATGGTTTTGACTAGGCTTGCCAGCGCTTGCACAATTTACTGTATTAGCTCTAACTGTTACGCCATTGAAGGAGAAATCAACGGCGCTGTAGTTTGGCATCTATTTGACCAAGAAACTTTAGAAAGCTTGTTGAGGACTGCACATCCAGATTGGCAATGTGCATCTAAAGATATTGAGCTTGGACGAAATTTACTCATGCGCTCTTTTCAACAAACAGCTGCAAGTAAGGGTTAGTTGGTTGTTAGTTGTTAGTTGTTAGTAGCGCTCCACTAACCTATAACCACTCACTACTAACCACTAACCAATAACCACTAACTCTTTTGTAAAGCTAGTAACTCCTGGGGAGAAGCCAACAATTTTATCTTTGTATAGACAATTTGTCGTTGTTGATTGAGGGTAAAAAACCACAAAACATTCACACCACACCAAGATGTTTGTGCTTTACCTGTCACTTGAAACTGAACTTGTTCCTCATTTAATGCTTCAGAAATACCTTCACGAGGTTCGGCTGTAACACCTTGAGCCTCTTGTTGCAAATAACGTGCGATCGCATCTCGCCCTACGATATCAGATTCAAAAGGGGGACGCATGACTCCATCTTCTGCGAACAAAGCAGCAGTTGCTTCAAACTCTCCTGAATTTAAGGTTTGAAAATAGCGCAATATAGTTGGCTCTGTAACTCCCTCGATTTGGAGCTTTTCGCCAACTTCTGTATTTATGGATTTGGCAGCCGTCATAAATATACCTGTAGCTGATAACTTAACTATTAAATTGAAGAAGATAGTAGCTGTTTATAAAAGCTGCTTTTGAGGTATTTACTGACGTATATACAAATCAATCTATAGATAGAAGTAGGTTGGGTTGAGGAACAAAACCCAACAATAAAGGTTCAATGTTGGGTTTCGTTCCTCAACCCAACTTACCTCTTCTGATACACCGATGAGCAATGGCTAACAATATTTAACGGTGGGCAATGCACACCCTACAATAATTAGCTCTTGAAAAAATCGTTCCCCAAAGTGGTCATAGGGAACGAAAAAGGAAGGTTGGGAGTATGTTAAGGGGATTAGTCAGCCAGGGGGTCTACGCCCATGTCTGCTACAACTTTACGGAAAACTGTAATTTGCTGACCGAAGTCTAGCTGCTTGAGGGCTTCCAATACCTTTGCACCATCTCGAGAAAGTTGGTAGCCAGGAGGCATGGGAACAACGAAACCTTTTACCATCAATTCTGATAACTCGTACCAGAAAGCCAATTTAGTGTTATTGCTTAAAATACCGTAGGAGCGGGAAACTTGTGTGTCTCTTTTCGCAGCCAAGTCACGCATTACCTGTAACTGTTCGGCATGAGACATTTGCTTGATTTGTTCTAATAAACCTTCTGCTAACTGTAAACGTGCTACCCCGGTAGCTGCTGGTGTGATGGAACGACCCATTTCGGTGTAAGCGTACCAAAGCACTGCTAATTGGTCGTCAATACTCAGACTCCTGAATACAACAATGGAGGAGGTAATAGCATCACCTGCTTGAGTGCTGTAGTTGAAATCGCTATAGAAGCTATTTTTTGTTGAATCTGTAGAGAATGTCATGATGGCACCACAGTCGATTTAGTTAGTATGCTGCTGTTTTGTGTGAGGCTTGTGTTTTTTGTGTTGCCCCTTGATTTACATACTGCATTATTTCTTTACAAATGGCAAATAAAATTTACATATACCAGTGTTAGGAAAAAAAAATAAGGGGATTGCCCGACTCATGTATGATAGACAAGCAGAGCCTGTGGTAAAGCCTAGATAAGATAAATGAATCGATCCCCAGGAACATATAGCAGTGAGATTAAAGAAAAAGCCCTAAGTTTGGGATTTCACAAAGTGGGCATTGCTGCGGTAAATAGGGCTGAAAGTGCCGAAACTCAGAGATTACAAGCATGGCTGGCGTTAGGTTATCACGCGGATATGGAATGGATGACTAACCCCAAGCGTCAGGATATTTTTAGTGTCATGCCAGAAGTCCGTTCCGTAATTTGTGTTGCCCTCAACTACTACACTCCTTACCAGCGCCCCGAAGGAAAAGAGTACGCCAAAATTTCTCGTTATGCTTGGGGAAGAGACTACCATAAGGTTTTGCATAAAAAACTGAAAGCTTTAACAACGTGGCTGCAAGAAGGCTCGGAGACAGTGCAAGCCCGTTATTACGCAGATACTGGTCCGGTTCAAGATAAAGTATGGGCGCAAAAAGCTGGAATAGGTTGGATTGCTAAAAATGGCAACGTCATTACTCGCGAATACGGTTCTTGGGTTTTTTTGGGAGAAGTGGTGACAAATTTAGAGTTGGAATGCGATCGCCCCCACATCCAACACTGCGGGAATTGCACGCGTTGTATTGACGCCTGTCCCACAGGTGCTATTACAGAACCATTTGTAATAGACGCCAATCGATGTATCGCTTACCATACGATAGAAAATCGCAATCAAGAATTACCCGAGATAGTGAAATCCAATTTACAAGGTTGGGTTGCGGGTTGTGATATTTGCCAAGACGTTTGCCCTTGGAACCAGCGTTTTGCCAAAGAAACAGACGTTCCAGAGTTTCAGCCGTACCCTGGGAATATTGCACCAAAGCTGGTAGAATTGGCGGAAATATCAGATCGGGACTGGGATAAACGATTTCCAGCATCAGCTTTGCGACGGATTAAGCCGGAAATGTTACGGCGAAATTCTCGTGTTAATCTGGACGCAGAAAAAAAGGATGAAGGGTAAAGGATAAAGGATTCAGGAGGTCTGATGAAGGATGAAGAATGCAAGATAAATTACATCCCGTAACTTCATGCTTTATATTTTACACTTTGCACTTCTTTACATACCTCTGACTTTTTACTTTCATCTTCCTGTCATATCTGTCATACTTTATACTTCAAATGATTCAGAAAGTCATTATTTTTGATTTTGATGGTACTGTTGCTGATACGCTTGATGCCCTTGTAGCTATTGCCAATCGACTAGCTCAAGAGTTTGGTTACATACCGATCGCACCAGAAGAGCTTGCTCTTTTAAGAAACCTTAGTTCTAGGGAAGTGATTAAGTATTCAGGTATTTCAGTTTTCAGAATACCATTTCTAGTGAAAAGGGTTAAAGCAGCATTAAAAAATCAAATCAAAGAATTAAAACCTATTTTAGGGATTAAAGAAGCGCTGATAGAACTTAAGAGTGAAGGTCACAGATTGGGAATTATTACTTCTAATTCTCAAGAGAATGTTATAGCTTTTCTAAAAGCAAATGAATTAGACAATTTATTTGAGTTTATCTATTCGGGAGTCACTATATTTGGTAAAACCACAATAATTAACAATGTTTTAAAACAAAAGCAAATCAAGCTTCAAGAAGCTATTTATGTTGGAGATGAAACTAGAGACATAGAAGCATCAAAAAAAGCAAATATCAAAGTTGTAGCAGTCACTTGGGGATTCAATTCACAAGAAGTCCTTGCACAGCAAAATCCAGATTTCCTCATTCATCATCCAACTCAGCTGTTAGAAGTTGTGAAGAGATGTTAGTAGTTGGTGGTTAGTGGTTGGTAGTTAGTGGTTAGTAGGGTGGGCTTTAGCCCTACAAAAATTGGACACTAAATACGTAGGCTTTAGCCCTACCTACATAATTTTTGACAAATCAAATAGGAATCCTATAGACAGTAGCAAATAACAACTAACCACTAACAACTAGCAACTAACAACTAACCACTAACCATCAACTATTTAGATTGCCCTTTTTCCAAAGCTTGTTTAACTAAATCATCGCTAACTTCTGTGACAGCTTCAGTTTTAGAAGAGTTCACATCCTTTGCCATATCAATATAATCATCGGGATTACCAGTTTCCTTTGCTACCGTTGTGTTTGTTTCTCCCGATGCACGGATCTCATGTTCTGGTGCAGTTGCCTCAGCCGCAGCGTTTGCACCTTCGCCCGTGCGATCGATATCACTAACGCTAAATTGCTGCGCTGCTTGATAATCGGCTTCAAAATCAACTTTTGGTGCTTTTTCTTCACCACTCACCATGTTCTCAGCCGCTAGCTGTGCATCATGGGTAGGAGCTTGGGATGGATTGGGTTTAACTTCATCAGGCATAGGTCACCTCGTGGGTAATTTTTTCAATGTAGCGATTGTATCAAGGTCATATGCTTTGTTCTTGGCATCCTAAGGTAGATTCTTACCTCTATTAAAAGGCAGATAAAATCTTTTTTTTTAATCTCTTTCTCTTGGAGGTGTAATTAGATTATCAAACTCTGATACGCCTTAATAATAAGTGAGAGTTAGTGGTTAGGGGTTAGTGGTTAGTAGCAGTTATTTTTTACTAATCACTAACTACTAACCACTAACAATTTTAAATAAATTTGGAGATACATTATGACTGCAAGTTACAATAAGCAAGCCCCTCAAGCTTTAAGCGATCGTACTCAAAAAGTAGTTGATGGATTTAATCGTTTAGATACTGATGCCAAACTTGCGTGGTTGTATTATGCCTATAAAAAAATGGGCGATTCTATTACTCCAGCTGCACCTGCTGCAGCTGAACCAGAACTAGCACCAAAACTCGTAGGTGATGAATATCTTCAACTGTCTGATGACGAACAATTAGCAATTATGCGACAAATTGTGAATTGTGAGGATACAGAACACTCTCGTGCATACGGTGCAGTAAAAGAAAATAACCAGCTTTTTGTCTGGTACGCATGGGCAGTTGCTATGGGTAAGAATGTCGTTGATATGCCAGCAAATTACAAAGCAACTGATGCAATTAACAATGTGCTTTCTCAAATAGAAGAATTGGATTTTGAAGAGCAAATGTCTGTATTGCGGACAATTGTCGGACAAATGGGTTATACCGATGTTCAGCCCATTGAAACACAAGCTCAAACTGGTAAAACGGCTAGTCTGTAAATAGCTAATGGCTAATGGCTAATGGCTAATGGCTAATGGCTAATGGCTAATGGCTAATGGCTAATGGCTAATGGCTAATGGCTAATGGCTAATGGCTAATGGTTAATTGTTATAAATGCCATTAGCTATTAACAACTAACAACTAACAACTAACAACTAACAACTAACAACTAACAACTAACAACTAACCATTAGCAACATGAGCCAAATCAGATGGAGTTAAGTTGGAGTGAACGACTTGACCATCACGAAACCACACAATGCGCTTTGTTTGACGGGCAACATCTGGTTCGTGAGTTACCATCACAACAGTAATACCACTAGCATTGAGTTCGCCAAAAATATCGAGAACTTCTTGAGTGGTGCGCGAGTCAAGAGCACCTGTAGGTTCATCAGCGAGCAGAACAACAGGACGTGTAACGATCGCCCTCGCAATTGCTACCCGTTGTTGCTGTCCTCCTGAGAGTTGGTTTGGTTTATTGTTAAAACGTTTTTCCAAACCAACTCTTTTGAGTGCTTCAGCTGCGCGATCGCGGCGCTCAGCGGACTTAACCCCAGCGTATACCATTGGCAGCATCACATTTTCTATTGCAGAAAGTTGGGGTAACAGGTGGAATTGTTGGAACACAAACCCCAATTTTTTATTGCGAATATGTGCCAAGTCTGTATCATTCATGTGAGCAACATCGACATTATCCAAATAATAATGTCCTGATGTGGGGCGATCTAAACAACCAATGATGTTCATGGCTGTAGATTTACCAGAACCAGACGGTCCCATGATGGAACAATATTCACCTTCTTCTACAGTGAGGTTAACATCATTGAGTGCCCTCACTTCAGTTTCACCACTGCCATAAACTTTAAAAATACTTTCTAAACGAATAATGACAGGTTGGGAAACAGTTGCTAGGTCTGAGGTTTGAGTTTTAAATTTATTATTTGTCATTTGTCATTTGTCATTTGTCATTTGTCAGCCAGTCATGTAATGCTGGTTTTTCACCTTAATTCATAATTCATAATTCTCACGCACTTCTTAAAGCTACTATAGGATCGAGTTTAGCAGCGCGGCGTGCGGGAACAATACCAAAGAACAAACCGATAGCACCTGAAATACCAACAGCAGTGGCGATCGCAATTGGAGAAATTCCTGCTTCTAATGGAGTCAAAGCAGCAACTAGCACAATACCACCAACACCAACCGCAGTTCCGATAAAACCGCCAGCTGCTGAAAGAATCACGGCTTCTATTGTGAATTGCAGCAAAATATCTTGAGGAGTTGCACCAATAGCTTTACGCAAACCAATTTCATGAGTTCGTTCGGTAACGGAGACGAGCATGATATTCATAATACCGATGCCACCAACGAATAGAGAAATTCCTGCTATTGCAGCTAACATGACTGTCAAAGCGCCTGTAATTTGACTGATAACTTGGAGTGCATCTTTCTGGCTTTGGATACTAAAGTCATCTTCAGTAGTAATTTTATGCCGCAGGCGCAGCAAGTTGGCAATTTGAAATTCTGCTGCGTCAACACTATTGCTATCACGTGCAGAAGCAACAATGTAATCTAGGGCGATTCCGTAAGGAGAATTTCTTCCTACAAGTCGGTTTGCTGAAGTTGTGATTGGAACTAAGGCTGCTTCATCGTAGTTTGCACCAACACTCGAACCTTTTGCTTCCAAGACACCGATAACTTGAAAACTAGAATTTTTAATCCGCAACTGCTTGCCGACAGGGTTACTGTTACCAAAGAGTCTTTCTGCCAAGTCAGCACCCAGTACAGTGACTTGATTGTTACGCTTCAAATCGATTTCTGTGAAAAACCTCCCTTTGGTAGTATCAAAATCTCGTACCACCGGAAAGCTGGCTGTTGTGCCAATAATGTTAGCGTTAGTATTTTTATTACGACTTGTAACAACGTATCTTCTGTTTAACTCTGGAGCAACTCCTGCTACTGTTGGAACTTGAGATGCGATCGCTTCTGCATCTTCCAACACTAAGTTTTTCGGCACTTCGTTGGAAATGCGTTGGGTTTCGCGATTGCCAGGAATGACAAACAGCACGTTTGGACCTAAAGACTCCAACTGCTTGTTAACGTATTTTTGCCCACCCTCACCAACACCAATCATGGCAATGACTGAGGCATTACCGATAACAATACCTAACATTGTGAGGGCGCTACGTAACTTATTTGACAGCAGGGTTTTCCCTGCCATTTTAACGCTTTCTAAGATGTTCATTTTTTCTGCTGTTCTTGCATCTTCTGAATTTTGTAGTTAGATGGTGGGTTGAGGAAGATGCGATCGCCCTGTTTCACACCATCTAAAATTTGAGTTTGGTCTTGAACTTGCGCTCCAATGGTGACTGAGCGGAACTTAGGTTGATTTTGCTCATCCGGTACCAAGACACCTGTCTCGCCCTTCTCTGTCACAATTGCGACTGTGGGCACCAACAAAGCATCTTGTACCTTGTCACCCAAGAACGTCATATCCACATTCAAGCCAGAACGCAATTTATCTACACCAGTATCAATGGCAACTTTGACTTGGAAGAGCGTGACACCTTCTTCCTTAACCGCTTCAGGAGCAATCAGGCGAACATGACCTTTAAAAACTTGGTCGGGATAAGCATCAGACACAATTTCTACTTGCTGCCCCTGTTTGATTCTGCCTATATCAGCTTCTGGGATACTAGCCAGAACTTCCAACCCACGTGCGACAGCCACAACTGAACTCGAAGTAGCCGATGCACTCGAAGATGCAGAAGTTGTTGGTGTTACATAGGCACCAACATTGGCATACTTTTGAGTGACAACTCCTGAGAAGGGAGCGCGGATAATTGTATTATCTAAATTCACTTGCTCTGCTTTCAGTTGAGCTTGAGAAGCAGCAACAGCCGCCCTGCGTTGAGCTATTTCCTCAGCACGAGTTCCACTTTCCATAAGTTTTAACGCGGCGCGTGCTTCTGAGACAGCAGCTTCTCTACGAGAGATTTCTTCAGAACGAGTGCCACTTTGTAGGAGTGCCAAGCGTTTTTCAGCTTCTCGCAAATTTGCCTTAGCAGAATTATCTTCGCTAACTGCTTGGTCTAGTAATTGTTTTTTCTCTGCGCCCTGTTGGTATAAGTATTGATAACGTCTCACTTGTTCGCTGGTGTAATCAGCTCTTGCTTTCGCTGCATCCACTTGAGCTTGAGCTTGAGAAATTTCTTGAGGGCGATTCCCTGCTTTCGCTTCAGCAAGTTGCGCCTCTGCTTGTGCCAAACGTGCTTTAGATTGGGCAATCTCTTGAGGGCGATTTCCTGCAAGGGCTTGGTCTAACTGAGCTTGGGATTGTGCTAAGTTAGCACGGGCTTGAAGGATACGAGCTTGAATATCTGCGCTATCCATTTTGCCAATAATTTGCCCCTGGCGCACTTTATCGCCTTGTTCAACGTATAACTCTACGAGAGTTCCAGAGTTTTTCGGGCTGATGTTTACACTTTGGACTGGTACAACCTTACCACTCGCTGAAATTCTCAAAGTGACATCTTTTCTTCCCACTGGAATAGTAAGGGCTGAAATGTCTTGTTTTTTCGCTGTTTGTTCGATAACTGAATTATACGTTGTGGCAGTGCCTGCAACTAAAGCACCAGTTGTTACGAGAGCGATCGCCCAACGAAACGGGTGTTTAACTTTTTTACCAATGACAGGGATTTCTAAATATGTAGTCATGTTACTAATAATGTATTTTTTTTTACTTAATTAAGTTTAATAAAAGAGTAGAAGTTATGAAACTCAGGGGAGAATATAAGTACTAATACATTGCGATCGTTTTTCAGCAACTGGGGTTATGCTGCTTAACTTTCCTTCATGATATTTTTTTTGCCAGTACACGGCTTCACCTGAATGGATGACTTTTACTAGAAAATTCGGTGAGAGCCAGTTGCAACAGTGGCACAGTATTTGTTGATTTTCTGGACTTAGTAAGTCAGCGGATAAAAACCAAACCATACAACAAAAAGAAAAATCTCTGTATTTGGTTCGTAGTAGCGCTGTCTTCGCATGCATCGCAATTACCAACCAGTAACGATTATTTGCACCCACTTACTTTCTTGCAAAAAGTCTAATTTAGAATAGCCTCACGCAAAGACGCTGAGGCGCTAAGAAAATTTTTGCACCGAGTATAACTTTGCTTTTTAAAGACGCTGCTTGATAAATTACCTGATATCCCGCACTCTTACCTTTTTGGATATTACTGTTACGAACTCTGACTTTATAACTTACGTAATCCTCACCAATTCCAGCCATTCTATCCCCTATAATATGGTTAATTTCTGTTTCAATCCCGCAAGCGGGTTTCATTTATTTGAAAGATGAGCGATCGCTCATCATTGATTTTCTCGATCCTGTTTCAATCCCGCAAGCGGGTTTCATTTATTTGAAAGTAGAAGGAGTACTCGCCATGAATGAGGAAGTATCGTTTCAATCCCGCAAGCGGGTTTCATTTATTTGAAAGAAATGCTACTCAATGCGATATCGCATCTCCTTTTTGTTTCAATCCCGCAAGCGGGTTTCATTTATTTGAAAGTTGATACCGTCTTTGATAGTTTCAATGTGTGCTTCGGTTTCAATCCCGCAAGCGGGTTTCATTTATTTGAAAGGCTTCCAATGCTTCAATCAAATTCTTTGATGAATCCGTTTCAATCCCGCAATCGGGTTTAATTTTTTTGTAATTATTACCGTTGGTTCTCCATAGCATTAAATAGTAATGTTTCAATCCCGCAAGCGGGTTTCATTTATTTGAAAGAAAATTAATATTGCTAAAAAATCGCCAATAGCGATGTTTCAATCCCGCAAGCGGGTTTCATTTATTTGAAAGGTAATCGTTTGTAGCTTTAAGTGCTGCTATTTTGTTTCAATCCCGCAAGCGGGTTTCATTTATTTGAAAGAACTTAAGATTGTCAAGACCTAGAAACAAAAATGCAAGTTTCAATCCCGCAAGCGGGTTTCATTTATTTGAAAGGAGCAAGCCAAAGATATGCTTATGCGAGTGTTCCATGTTTCAATCCCGCAAGCGGGTTTCATTTATTTGAAAGAGCAACTCGTTGTTCGCTACCATTTTTCTTTTTCGTTTCAATCCCGCAAGCGGGTTTCATTTATTTGAAAGCTTGAGCGATTTTGGGGATTCTGTTGGTTGGGAGTTGAGGTTTCAATCCCGCAAGCGGGTTTCATTTATTTGAAAGTACTACTTTCTGCTGCACAGCTAACACTACAAAAGTTTCAATCCCGCAAGCGGGTTTCATTTATTTGAAAGTTTCCCCCAGAGACTAGATAGAGAATTAAAACTCACAGGTTTCAATCCCGCAAGCGGGTTTCATTTATTTGAAAGCACCATCAACACATCCAATCTTGTAGCTTCTAATAGTTCGTTTCAATCCCGCAAGCGGGTTTCATTTATTTGAAAGACAGCTAGATATTCTCAAGCAAGAAAGCGATCTGAGTAGTTTCAATCCCGCAAGCGGGTTTCATTTATTTGAAAGTTTTTGATGAACCAGATTGCCTCACTCCTGCCTGCATGTTTCAATCCCGCAAGCGGGTTTCATTTATTTGAAAGTAACAAGAGAGAGCGATCTGCAATCTTTGAGAGTTTCAATCCCGCAAGCGGGTTTCATTTATTTGAAAGTTGGATGGTTTTCAATGTATACAGAACGATCTAATGGTTTCAATCCCGCAAGCGGGTTTCATTTATTTGAAAGGCTTTTTCTAGAAGGTTAAAATATCAAAATAATCGTTTCAATCCCGCAAGCGGGTTTCATTTATTTGAAAGGTAGCCATTGCGTGTTTCCTTGTCTTTCGTATTAGTTTCAATCCCGCAAGCGGGTTTCATTTATTTGAAAGACATCAGGATATTTGGAAGCAATTGCGGATCGCATGTTTCAATCCCGCAAGCGGGTTTCATTTATTTGAAAGGGGCAGCAGACCGAAGCTAACTTTAGAGCCACTTCCACCACCAATTTTGGCAGGACTGTTTTAAAAGTCTATTTCAGGCTTTCATCAAAAAGCTCTTGCTCAGACCTCAATCATTGAAACTATTGATTTGTCAAGGTTCCGTCGATTTGGCAGGAGGTGGGGGGTTTTCGCCCATGCTTTGCCCTGCCAAAAAATTTGCCAGATTACTCTAATATCATAATATTATTGTGTCTTGCTGTCGAGGTTGCTTGGAATTGTCGGTAATAGCCTTGCTGACCGACACAGGTAACGTCATCAGAAACAGCAGAACGGCTACACAATTATTACATATCTAAAAACATCACAATCAAATTCATTCACCATGACAAACATTACCATTTTTAACATTGACGACAACATCAAAAACCTTTTGCAACAACGAGCTTCAAAAAATGGTCGTTCCCTAGAAGAAGAAGTAAAAGAGATTCTCCGTCAGGCTTTATGTGAAAATCAACAAACGCCTGTAAATCTTGTAAATATGATAGAAAAACGCTTTGCTCACTTGGAAGATTTTGAACTAGGAGAGATTACCAGAGAACCTATGCGTCCTGCACCCACTTTTGAATGATTATTCTTGATACTAATGTATTGTCAGAATTAATCAAACCCCAAGGGTCTACAATAGTTCGAGATTGGGCAGCCCGACAACCTGTAACAAGTTTGTTTACTACAACAATTACATAAGCCGAAATACTCTATGGCATCGCCATTTTACCAGAAGGAAAGCGTAAATACGAACTCTATCAAGCCGCTACTTTAATGTTTGCAGAGGACTTTACAGGACGTGTTCTTGCATTTGATGAATCTGCTGCTGTTGCTTTTGCTAATATTTCAGCCCAAAGACGACGTAGTGGTACTCCCATATCTCAAGCTGATGCCCAAATTGCTGCTATTTGTTACTCTCGTAACGCAGCTATAGCAACTCGTAATGTTTCTGATTTCGCTGGCTGCGGAATTTTTATTATTAATCCTTGGTCTAAGGAAGCCCCATAGCTATTGATCCAATTATAATTCCTTGGTGCTCTAACGCTGCTGTATAGCCTAAGAATTCTATTCTAAGGGCAATTTGCCAAAATGGGATGCACCCTCTGACTTGGTGGACTAATCCACCCAATTTTCTAACATCAGTGCGGGGATTCGTGATAATTCTCTCACGTTATTGGTGACTAAAATTAAGCCCAGACTAATTGTTTGAGATGCGATGAGCATATCCATAGACCCAATTACAATTCCTTGGTTCTCTAACTCTGCTCGAATTTTTCCATAGGTTTGTGTTGCTTGTTCATCAAAAGATACAACCTGTAAAGGAATTAAAAATTGAGTCAGCGCTGTCCGATTTTGCTCTTGACGTTGACTTTTGTACACACCGTATTCAAGTTCTGCAATTGTAATTGATGAAATTCCCACGTCAGATATATCTAACGATTGAAATTTATCTAGTACTTTCTTTGGTTTATGTTTAATAATGTAGATGCAAATATTTGTATCTAACAGAAATTTCATTCCAAATCTTCTCTCTCTTCTAAATAAAGCTGTTCTCTATTTTCCATAAAATCTTCAGAGAAAATATCTAGGCTATCAAATAATGTTTGCCACGGATTTTCCTTAGAAATCAGTACCACAGCATTACTATCTTTTTAATTAAACTCATTACCTGTAATTGAAATTCTTTAGGTAATATAACCGTTTGTTTATCTCCATTCATTATTAATTGAGTAGTATTCATTCTTTAGCCCGCCAACTTACTTAAATAGACAATAAAAGTTTCATAACGAAGCAGGTTTCATTTATTGAAAGCACCTCTGCCTATCTGTATCTATAGTAGCTAGCTTGTTTCAATCCCGCAAGCGGGTTTCGTTTATTTGAAAGGTTCGTCGAGTTCGGCTACGGTGTCCCAGATATGGTGGGCGTTTCAATCCCGCGAACGGGGTTCATTAATTTGAAAGGGCAGCCAACTCAAGCTAACGATAGAGCCATTTCCACAACCATCCACATCTGTATACAGAAGTTTTATTACTAGCTGGTGAATGAGCGATCGCACACAGACGCTGCATAACAAAATCTTTTTTAGCCATCTATATTCCTGCTCCTATAATTTCATTGCGATCGGCTGATGGATACCAAATCCCCACTCACTTAGGGTGGTTTTTTTCCTTGGCTAATGTCCTCATAGAATCATTATCTAAATTTCCCCATTTTTACTGAAGTCACAAAACACGCTTATTTGTAAACCTAGAAATACAGCATTCTTTGGGTAAACGGAGTACACAGGAAGGGGCGCAAGGCATTATGCCCTTACGACAATCTGTACCTCATTTAATTGCAATCTGCTGTATCATTGTCAGTTTGCAGCGATATTAACGATATGTTGAAATTTACTAATTTATTGGTAGGATTGTTGGGCATGACGGTGGTGATAATACAGCCTCATACTGTCATAGCGAACGCTGCACAAAAGGTTGACGTAATTTCCCAAACTGACAACTTTTTTAATATTGGTTTTTCTAAAGTTGAAAGAGGGGATTATCAAGGGGCAATTGTGGCTTTTACCGAAGCAATTCGGATTAATCCTAATTACACTGAAGCCTACTACAATCGGGGAATTGCCCGTTATTATCTAGGTGAGAAGCAGGCGGCGATCGAAGACTTTGATCGAGCCATCAAGATAAATTCTAACTTTGCCGAAGCTTACTATAATCGAGGGATTACCTATGATGATTTGGGTAAGCAGCAGGCAGCAATCGAAGATTATAATCGAGCCATCAGTATTAATCCTAACTATGCCAAAGCCTACTACAATCGGGGAATTGCCCGTCATGATTTAGGTGAGAAGCAGGCAGCAATCGAAGATTACGATCGAGCCATCAGGATTAATCCTAACTATGCCAAAGCCTATATTAGTCGGGGACTAACCCGCTCCACTCTGGGTGATAAGCAGGCGGCGATCGAAGATTACGATCGAGCTCTTAAAATTAATCCTAACGATGCCGATGCCTATAACAACCGGGGGCTAGCCCGTTCCGAGATGGGCGATAAGTTGGCAGCAATAGAAGATTACAACCGTGCTATTAAGATTAATCCTAACGATTCTGACGCCTACTACAACCGGGGACTAGCCTATTACGAGATGGGTGATAAGCTGACGGCAATAGAAGATTACAACCGTGCTATTAAGATTAATCCTAATGATTCTGATGCTTACCACAACAGGGGAGTTGTCCATTATTATTTAGGTAACAAGCTAGCGGCAATTCAAGATTTTGATCGAGCTATTAAGATTAATCCTAAGGATGCTTTTGCCTATCACGGTCGAGGACAGTGCCGTTATGATTTAGGTGATAAACAGGGGGCTATTGTTGATTTTCAAAAAGCTGCCAGCATTTATCAGCAAGAGGGGGAACAAGACAGGTACCAAGATATGTTGGCTAGAATTAAAAACCTTCATTAGTAGAAAAAAATTGAACTGACAACTTAGTATTCAATACTTGTCGGTTAAGCTAAAAATTCAAATTTAAGGTAGGTTGGGTTGAGGAACGAAACCCAACATTTATCAGCATTTGTTGGGTTTCACACACGGGTTTACCCAACCTACAAAAACGCTTATCCGAGCAGTATTGACTTAGTATTAACAAATATTTCGATTTTGAAAATTACAAAAATACAAACTGTATTTAAATAAGTTTTTAGTGAAATTAGAGGTAATTATGCCATACACACTTAATGGGTGCGGAACCAAATATTATGGAAAACGAGAGCTTTTGTCAGATGAATCTTACATTACAACTGAGTGGATTGTAATAGCTTATGTACCTCTAATTCCTATAGGTTCTTTCCGAGTGCAACCAACAGGTAAATCATCTTATTACATTATTGGTAGTTCATCTGAGTATTTGGTGCGCCGAGTCCCCTTCAACTGGAAGCAAATACGCAATACATACTTGGCTGTAATTACAATTGTTAGCATTATCAGTGGAGGACTATGGTTGATGGAACAATTTTCTAGTTCCAAAACACCTAAGCAAACAAAATTGTCTCCCACTGCAAGTGAAATTTGTTTTTATGGAAAACTTGCCAAAATATGTAAGAATATTGAAGATTCTTAAAATGTAATCCATACATCTTGTGTTTTATAAAATTCCCCCTTTCAATCTATTGCATAATTATACTGCTATGGCAGTCCGTGTAGGAGTTACATTTGAAAGTAATTCAAATTGCATAACAGGTAAGCGACAATAGCAACGTTTCAATCTCGCAAGCAGGTTTCATTTATTTGAAAGTGTCAGGTAGGATAATTGCTCATGACGGATACAATACCGTTTCAATCCCGCAAGCAGGTTTCATTTATTTGAAAGCAATAGATTGCGGCATATTTGTACTGGTATTCTCGAGTTTCAATCCCGCAAGCAGGTTTCATTTATTTGAAAGAGGGTACTCCTACTCTCTCCAATAAAGGCTTCAAGTGTAAATCCCGCAAGAGCGTGTAAATAAATTGCTGGTAGTGAGTTGGGGGCTCGGGCGAGAGTTGGGG
>NZ_WJFC01000134.1 GCF_009725235.1 Scytonema sp. UIC 10036 | reverse complement strand
GTTGGCGACACGATGACGAGTTCTCCAGATGCTGTACATTCAAACTTCATTTCTGGATTCGCTTTCACCAATTCGTAGAAAGTATCCTCCGTTAAGTTCCCAACAGGAGATATATCTAGCGTCAAGATACTCACGCCGAAGCTCCATAAATGCGATCGCTATAAATTATATCCTCTTCTATATAAAAAATGTCGGCTTTGCTCAAAACTGAGTTCGCTCGAAGCACAGCAAAAACATGGAGAAAGTGGCGATGGATGCTGGAATCCAAAGTACTGCCACAACCGCCGCTCTTATTACCGCCATCGTGGAGTCCGAAATCATCAAAGAAAGCAGCTTTGTTGTTCCAATCATCACCATCATGTTACCCCTATTGAGGAACTACGGGATGACACAACTACTTACTCTTTGTTGGCACGTATTGTATAAGGTTGTCCAGCCTCAGCAGTAAAAAATACTAGAATCGTCACTGGTTCATTTCCTAAATTTTTCCCATTGTGTAGTGTATTAAGTACTTCGACAAATGCGCTACCTGGCTCAAATCTAAATTGCTTATTCCCTTCAATCTCTAGTGTTACAGTTCCCCGAAGTACATATGCATATCCAGGAAAAGGATGCTTATGCCAACCCGTTTCTTTTCCTGGTGGAATTTCGACTTTCAGAGCCGTTACTTCTGGTTTCTTAATCTTGGAATATTCAATTGGTTGCCCAATTGTAGTCGTCATACTTTTAAGTAACTGTGTCAGTTTCACATCTTGCTTGTACTCTGAGTTACCTTCTCTTGCCCAAGATGAAACAGAGCACAACATTATCAGCATAAAAGCTGCTAATCCTAAATATAACCATTTTTTAAATGTTTTCTTCATTCCCAATACTGTAATTCACAATTTGCAATTATAAAGTACAACTACGAATTACGAATTACTCACTCCCTCCAATTCTTCATCCGTCAACTCATACAACTCGCGTAACTTCTGCAACTTCTCCTCGCTGGGTTGCCAGAAACCCCGTCCATTTGCCTCTAACATCCTTGCTACAATATTGCGGAACGCTTCCGGGTTTGCCTGACGCAATTTCTCTGCCATCTCCCCATCTAAAGCATAAGTATCAGCAGCTTGGTCATATACCCAATCATCCGTAAAATCCGCAGTACCACCCCAACCAATCAACGCCGTCATCCGTTGCGAAATTTCATAAGCACCACCCGAACCCTGACTCGCCATGGCTTCCGCCCATTTTGGATTCAGCAACTTAGTCCGATACTCCATCCTCAACAAATCATCCAAATTTCGAGGTGTCGTGTCCTTCGAGAAACTCTCCACAAAACTCGTTGTCACCTTCTTACCGCGCTGTTTTTCCGCAGCTTTCTTCAAACCCCCCGTATTAGCATAGTACTCCTGAATATCAGTCAAACCGTATTCCACAGAATCAATTTCTTGAACAATGCGACCGGTACTCTGCAAAAGCTGAGTTAAAACCTCCGGTCTAGCTTTACCCTTATCCTGTCTCCCATAACTAAACACATTGCGACCCTTCCAAGTATCCCCCAACTCATCCCCAGATTCCCAATTACTATCAACTACCCTATCATTAACCAAAGAACCAAAATCACCCGCAGGATTAGAAAACAACCTCGCCGATGCATTCTCCACCCCTTGCGCCTTCAACGCAAGAGCATGCTTTCTAATAAAATTTTGCTCCTCCGGTTCCTCAACCCCAGCAGCCCGAAGAAACAGATCGTCCAACAACTCAATAATATTAACAAAACTATCCCGAAAAATGCCCGACAAATTAGCTAAAACATCAATACGCGGATGTCCCACCTCCGCCAAAGACTTCAACTCATACCTAACAATCCGCCCCGTCCCCTCCTTCACCGGCTCCGCACCCACCAACTCCAAAAGAATCCCCAAAGATTCTCCCTTAGTCTTAATCGCATCCAAACCCCACAACATCACCGCCACAGTCTCCGGATACACCCCATGTTCTTGAAGATGCTGAGCAATAATTTTTTGCCCAATTTCCCGTCCCCGCTCAAAAGCAGCAGGCGAAGGCATTCTATAAGGATCTAAAGCATGAATATTCCTCCCTGTAGGCAAAACACCAGCACCATCCCGCAACAAATCCCCTCCGGGCGCAGGAAGAATATACTCCCCATTCAACCCCCGCAACAAATTCGTCAACTCATCAGTCGTTTGACCCAACAACCCTCTAATCAACCTCTCCTCTTCCTCTCCGTGTCCTCCGCGCCTCTGCGGTTCATTCCCAAAATAAGCCTCCAAATACGCAGCTAACTCCCCCTCCCCAGGCGCATCCCCCAAAACATGCAACCCAGAAGAGAACAACCGATTCTCCAGAACCTGCAAATACTCATACAAATTTACAAGATAATCATTAAAAACGCGATCGCTAAACATCCGAACATTTTCTACACTAAAAGTCATACCCAAACGTTTAGCATCCTCAAAAGGACAATCCGCCTCCAAACCCGTATCCAGAATCTTCTTACAAATTGCCTCCTTCAGCAAATAATTCTTATCCGGATCTTCGCGATACTCCGAAATCAAATCCCGCAACCCCACCAACTCCTTATACAACCCCGCACGACCATAAGGAGGTACATTATGAGAAATCAGCACCCCATAACCGCGACGCTTCGCCAAAATAGACTCCGAAGGATTATTCGCCGCATATATATATAGATTCGGCAAATCTCCCAACAAAATATCAGACCAAGAATAACCCGTATTCCCCAAAGGAGAACCAGGCAACCATTCTACAGTACCGTGCATACCAAAATGAACCACAGCATCAGCTTCAAACTCATTTTGCAACCATTTGTAAAAAGCAGCATACTGGGGATGAGGCGTTAAATCCCGTTCAAACATCAACCGCATGGGGTCACCTTGCAATCCCAACGGTGGCTGTACGCCTATCCAAACATTTCCCAGCCAAACACCACCGATGTGAAACTCATCACCATAAGTTTTAATACCCGTTCCCGTCAGAGACTTCCATTGTTTCTCAACTCGGGAAGTGCGGAGATATCCCAACCATTTTTCTAACTTCCTGACATTCACTGTCACGGGAGTTTTTTCATCACGCAAAGTCGCCAAGACGCCAAGAGAAGTCTCCTCCTCTCTTTGCGCCTTTGCGTCTTTGCGTGAAACAAAATTTTCATCCGCCTCTTTCACCAAGCGAATTAACTCTTCCCCATCTTCTGGTAAATCCCCAACCGTATAACCTTGTTCTTTAAGCACATAAAGGAACTTCAAAAGACTGCGCGGTACATTCAACAATGCAGCTGTTCCCACAGCACCGTAACCAGGAGGAAACCCGTAGAGAATAATTGCAATCTTTCTTTCAGACACTGGTTTTTGTCGGAGATTAATCCAGCTTTTCACTCTCCCGATGAGTCGCTGTACTCTTTCTGGAACTAAATAAATATCTTCTCCTACCAATCCACCCAAAGGAACAGTATCAATTGCTCCGTCCAATTCAGGTAAAGCGTATAAAACGACACTTTGTAATCCCCCAATACCTTGTCGCGTCCACGAGTGAATATCTTGAATAAGTAGTGGGGCGGCGACAATATAAGGTACATTTTTGGCAGTCAGGATGCGTTTTGCTACATCTACCTGACGCCCAGCCTCCATGGAACCCGCAGGACCGCCCACTAGGGGAAAGCCAATTGTGGAAACGATCGCATCAACTTTAACTGCTTCTGGAGAAAGGGAAGGAGTTTCTACGCGTCCTTGCTGTCGTTGTTCGCTTTCGTAATCCGTTGTCATCCAATCCCGCACGGCGACATGCCCTTCTACACCGTTAATAAAGATAGGTAAAGGGATTATACCTGCTTCTTCAAAACGGCGGATCAGTTGAGGAATGTAAGGTTGCTTTGTAACAACGTGTTTGCGGTATAGGAGGATTCCAACTGTTGGGGACAAGGGAGAGGGGGGAGACAAGGTAGACAAGGGAGAGGGGGTAGACAAGGCAGCAAATTCTACCTTGTCTACCTTGTCCTCCTTGTCTCTTTGTCCCCTTGTCTTGTGATACCACTCCAAATACTGACGGGGTGATTCAAAATAGCCGGGGTAGTCGGGATGTAACAGCCCCATATTTGGGGTTTCCACTGGTGCGGGAATATCGCCAACTTTCAAACCCAAGTATTTTTCTGCTAATGTCCAAAATAAAGCCGCGACGTTCTCCGGTCCGCCTGCATTCCAATATCCATATATAATAAGCCAGTTCCGTAAATCTTGAACTTTTTGTACTGGCACAAATTTTAATAACTTCGGTCCTATTTTTAAAAAACTAATGTAACCTGCTAGCTTGTCTTCCTCTCGCCCGTTACTAAATTTGTCCAGGATGAACTTTACTGGCTTGGGCATTCCTTTAGGCTTATCCCCAATAGCAAATGCACCCAGTTTGGTTAAACTCATCAATTCTAGTGCTGATTCAAACACCAGGCGGATGGGGATACCGGAGATGCGATCGCGCAACCACAGTACTTGGTCGTAATCGAACAGCAAACTGCCAAAGAAGACATCAGCATCTTGTAGGGCTGCTTCTACCTCAGTGCGCTTGGTGGTGATGTCGCGATCGCTAAACACCCGAATATCCAACTCATTCACGCGAGAGGTAGCCAAATAAGCTGCTTTACGGTACAAGTCAGCGTTGAACGATTCAAATCCAGCAACCAGGACAATCCGTTTCATACCTGAAATTCACAGCTTTTCTTAGTGTTCTCTTTCTATTTTAGATGATTTTTTTAATTGTCTTCTTTAATACTTTTCTTAGCGAAGAGAATTCGCGGCTATGCAGGCAAAACCTGTGTAGGCTGGTTTTCAAGTTTTCAACTTTCTGTTAGTCCGTGTAGGCGGACTTTATTTGTGTAGTAGCGAATTTTGTTCGCATTCTTAGTTCATATGATAATAATTTGGCATTTCTCGAATCGTAGTTTTACCCATCATTGTTTTCTCTTCGCAGTTCAAATTAAGTAAATTGCTCACAAGACTGACTATCACCTGATGATAGACACGTCCTCGCCGCCGCAATTCATTGCCATGCTAGTATTATTGTTACTTTTAATTTAAGTGATTTTCCAGCAAACGTTTTAAATTTATACCGGATTGAAGCGCAGTGTTCAGATAATTTTATCCTTACCTTGCTTAACCAAAATTTTACAGTAGTTTGTGAAGAGTCTGGAATAGGACAGCAGCAACCATAGCCAAGTCTAGGAGAGGAAGGTATATAATTCTATCATAATTAACAATATTCTAAGGCGAAAAATGGAGATATCTGTTGCTGTTTATGCATATGTGTTGACAATTTGTCTTATATTTTCGTGAACACCAAGAATTTCTTGAATAACAATAATGCCACGAGCGCTAGTAGTTTTTGGCGTAGCAAGATAACCATTAAAACTCTTGTCGTCTGTCGTCTAAGGTTGGAACTTTAATAGTTTGTTTATTAACCATTTTAAAAGAATACTATGAATCAAACTAACATGACTGCTACTTGCGTAGAGGTCAATTAATAGTAATATTATTAAGTCAATAAAATATTCGTTCATTTTTATGGTAATTAATGAATTTAGATACGTAATTGGTGTGCAAGAAGAGATTCTATTAGATTTACAGCTTTGGCAGGCAAAAATTACAGAATATATCAATTTTTACTATCAAGGGGATATAGAAAATGCTAAGAATACTATTTTCTATAGTTGTGTATCAAAAACGAGAGAACTTTATAGCTATTTATTAAGTAGACCAGAAGATTATAGGAGTGCAATAGACGAGCGAGGTTTATTAGCATGTGCTTGCATTATTCAACTAACAGATATTTATCTTGATAATGGGGAAGTGTTACAAGGATTAGAAATCGAACATTTGACTAACTCGCCTTGGAATACGCTCTTATACCCACAACTATAAACAAGAAAAGGTTCAGCTACATCATTGGTTGAGGAATTAGTTAAAGAGAGTCAAGCTTTGGGTTTTAGTGGTATCCTAAAAGCAGTAACAGTACCAAGCGTTCGTGAATTCTATAAAAAGATAGGATTTATCGAAGATAATGGTACAGGTTGGATGACACTTACCTCAGATGCAGCAGAAAGATTTTTAAATCGACAAGAGAGAAGGAGAAATAACCGTGAATAACTACAATGAAACAGAAAGTATAGAAGATATAAGAAAATGGCAAAGGGAACTGTACGAACTTGAAAAATATGCGGTTTCAGGAAGGGGAATGACTCAAGAGAGGATGGATAAAAATGTTAAAGAATTACTCGATCCTAACTTTAACAATATTTTGTTAGAGGAAGCAAAAGTACATAAGCAAAAGCTGTTAAAAGACCTTGAATGGACTGAAAAAAGAATACAGTATCTCATCAACCAAATTGAAGAAGTAAACAATAAAACTAAATAGAATCTTAGTTAGAGTGATGAGTAAGATCATCACTCTAACTTTAAATACTAACTCCCAGTTCGCTCATTTTTTCGGGAGTTAGATAAAACAATACATAGGGCTTGCTGAAGTAGAGGATATTCAAACATTTATGAATATCCCCAAGATGTTCAATACTATTCCTTATTACCTCTCTGTTGTTCAGGTAAATTACTGCACGCACCCTTCTGGTACTTATACTTAAAGCCAGGTGACTTAAAATGCACAGATACTGGATTACAGCTAGGTGACACAATAGCAGCAATCACTGGAGGTAGTGTGAGACTTGCAATCAGCAATAAGTAAACAGACTTCCCAGATGGAAGTTTCTTTTTTGGTGGTTTGGGAGATATGTTTTCGAGAGCCATAAAGCTAGGATGGATGTAGATATGTTTAGTCACAGCCTGGTTTATCTAGGCTGTTTCCTTATGTGTAGCCCTCGTATGCTGAGAACTACGTTAGAGTTATAGCGCGAGCAATCGCCAAGTATAAGGGTTGGAAGTGCAATTGCACTTTCTCATAACTTCAAGAAGTATGAACTTAAGAAGGGCGATCGCACGTAAGGCAGTAATTTTATTTATGGAAATATTATTCCTGCCAAATCTGAGGATTAGCGTTAATGATTGCTTGAGTGGCATCTCCACTAAAGGTTTCAAATGCAACATATTGAGACCCTTGACCATAGTTGACTTGATGTCCTGTAGCTAGCCAAAAAAAGCCTCCTCGCAGGCTTAGCTGGTCATACATTACCACCCCATCCTCACGAAAAAACTCCTTTAGATAATCCTTGTCCGCCCCAATACCCATCCCACGACCAACATATTTAGTATGGCACTGAGCAATAATATCCTTACTGATTGCGGTAATACGTTGCGAGATTATCATCCAGCCTACTCCCAGTTTACGGGTAGTATTAAAAGCATCACGAATAACTTGAGTTACTTCATCGTCACCACTTTGAGGTGCCCAACGCGGACCTTCATCAAGGACTACTAGTCCATTGCGCGTTCTACTATGTATTTTGAAATCCAACTCAGCTTTGCGCTTAACTTTACTAAAAATTTCGTACATAACAAAGCGTTGTTCTGATTCGGACATAGTAGCCATATTGAGCAGGATTATACGTCCTTTATCTAAAAACCCCTCAACAATTTCATCAATGCTGTACTTGCCCTCAAAATACTGCATGACTCCCGATCTATAAGCGTTAGAAAAAGTCCGAATTTGTCCAGGATTGTCGGCTATCTGTTGTGCTTCAGCAAGCTTTTCCCTACGTTTATTACCCGTGTAAACCGATTCAATATGTTCAAGGACTGCTTCAAGAACATGATTTGGCTGAGCAATTGCTAAATCCACCTCTCTTTCAAACAACCCTTCAGCCACCCTTTCAGCAAGCATTACCGATTTTTCGGAGTGCATATTGAGAATTCGTCGCAAAACAGGTTCCAATAATTGTTTGAAAGAAGTTTTACTAGTTAACCTAATTTGCTCAATACCTATGTATTCTGGTCTACGCCCTGCCTTCTCTAGTAGCTCAATGAAGTTAAATTTAAAGTCGCCTTTAGAATGAGAGCCGCCTTTGGCGATATCTCCGGCAGTATCAGGAATTAAGCATCCTTGTTGTGGATTAGCAGCAAGCTGAGTAGCAATAAGACAAAGAGCTAAAACAGTCTTCCCCGAACCGTTTTGACCAAATACGCAAGTATGCTTTGCTTCCCCGTATCCCCCTGAATCCCAATCACCAAAATGGCGGTTAACGATTGACATCGGCATATTGGCTTCGTCAGGTAAATGCCCAATAATCGCATGGTAAGTTTTTTCAACTTGGTAATCCGAGATCTCAGTACCGTGTAAAACTCTTAAAAAAGTTCCTGACTTTGGTGGACAAGCGATCGCACAAAAGGCATGGTCACTAGCTCGAATACAGGCAATAACTTCTACTTCAGCTGTCAAAATGTCGCATTCACCGGAGTAGTATCGCAAAAATCCTTGGTCGGCGATTGCCTGCTGGAACTCCAGGCTTTCATGAATTAGGTTTGTCATGTCTACTCGATTGATGCGACATAACACCCTTTGTTGTCCAATGTCAGAGTTTACGAGCAATTCACACAACTTACCTGAGATGTTACGATTTTTTGCTTGCGACAAGATAGTAACGTGCAATTTACCGCGCTTGTATGAGTTGACAGTAGCAACGTAATCTTGATGGAGGTTAGTAGCTATGACCATGAGATTATTTCCTAATAGATGTTCGATAAGCTTTGAATAGATTGGGGTAACGTCCAGCGTTAACCTCTCCATATAAGCGAATCACTGATGATGCTTGTTTAGAAAGTAGATCGGCTAAGTACAAAGGCATTGGTTCCAGAACACCTCTGGTTAGAGTTTGAGCGGCAACAACGCCTAAAACTTCATCTAGCTTGCAAACAGACTTGTTGTAATGGATTGCCATCACTGGAGACCATCCCCACGGGCGGAAATTGACAATTCTCATATTTTTGAAAGTAAGTTCCACTGCTTGATGCTGGGTCTCTAAATTTTTGTTGTCTTTGCCTGTGGAGGGTTTGCCATAGCCTGGAACTTTAGAACCGTGAGATTGTTGAAAAGCTTGTTCGTAGGAGATGGGGTTTGTATATTCTCCTTCCTGCAAAATCATTCCCAGTATTAGTTTGTCTGACGGCAGAAATGCAGTATTGAGGATATTACTTAAAGCTTTCAAGCTTTTAGAGAACATCTTGCCAATTCCCTTCTTGCTTAAAGCAATAAGTTTAGGTGCTCCCTTACCTCCTGGCTGCCCAAAGATGGTAAACCAATCAGAATTAGGGTTGAGCAAACAACGTTGATAACTCTCCTTGACTAATTCCCACTCTAAGAAATCAGGATCGGTAATTGACTGAGTGATGTCCTTTGGCATGGATGCAGCAAACTTGCACAAATCCATGTTAAGAGAGCTAAAACTGCCATCGTACATCACCCAATTACTGGAATCACAAGCATACTTTAAAGCTGTTAGCTCTTGAGCAACTCGGATGTAAGGAGCAACTTTGTTAAAGGTCTCACTTGACGTGCCACTAATAGCTCGATAAAAATATTTGGGTTCGGTATCGCAAGTGGAACTAACTACTCCAACAGCGATCGCTGTTGATATCTCTCCATAATCACGGGATACGGTAGACGCATCTACCCCCAATACAGGAGCTTCAATCAAATTACCCGTGAATTTCGCAATCCAGTTCTTACTTTCTGCTTCTAATCGAATGTCTTCTTTTTTGGCTGTAATTTCGTCTTCCAACTGTTTCATCAAGGGATGAAAGTTAGAATGCAAGTCGTTATCAACTTCTTGGAAAAACCGAGAAGTTACAGGAATGGTTAAATTGTCTGGCATAAATTACCAATAGCAAATCGTCCAACCATTTAGTTGTCACTCCTGCGATAGGTTGAAAACCTTTGGTTGGAAAATTCTATTATTTGGGCATTTATGCCAGAGTACAACGTAGATTTTTAAACGTCAACTGTCAATTGGTTTTTTTTTGGAATTTCTTTATTTAATTTCATCCATCTACCTAAAATAAAAGCGCAGTATTCCAGATTGATTTCCGCTCCATGACAAATTCTGCCAGTTCGTTCTGCTGCAATTAATGTTGTTCCACTTCCCAAAAAAGGATCGATCACGACGTTTCCAGGTTCGGTTAGTCGGTTAATCCAAGCCACCATGTAATCAAGCGGTTTTCTCCCAGGGTGGTTAATATCATCAACTTCAGGAGTGACAATAATGCCTTCTGAGTAGTTTTGATTGCGCTTACCCGTAACTTTGTAAGGACTTGATTCTTTACAAAAAACAGCAGCAATAATGTGATTGCCATACCCCATTGGACTTTTACTCATGCCGTTTTTTATCCAGTGAGCGATCATGCATTTATATGGCATAGTAGTTTTTCTAAGAAACTCAGCAAATGATTCATCGCCTGGAGTGACAACCACTAAATCAGCTTTATCAATTAACCAGTCATGCTTCCACTCAAAATCAACATCCCAATCTGCCACTCCCGCATTGTAGGGAGGATCGGCAAAAGCAAGTTTGGCTTTGGGTGCGTCCCAGGTTGAAGAATCGCAGCAGGTTAACGTATGCTGCCCCATCTGCCAAACATCACCAAAATTGACACGAGGGGTTTCACTAACCTCAATGCCCAAAACGCTGTTTACCGCTTTCTCTAGCGACTGTTTAGCAATCTCCTGCTTGACTTCTTTGCGATACTGGGCTAAATTCTTGGTCTTGCACCTTGTTTCTCTATCCAGGCGAAATCTCTTAATAACTTCCTGTTTGATTTCAGGCATTTCGTCTTTCACTTTATGAGCATCGTTAATTGTAATATCGCCATCAACAATATAACTCTCAATATCAGGGAAGCTTTCTAGTATAGAATGCGCTTTTACAACTGAGTCTCTGCCCACATTTAAGCTGTCTGCTACATCTTTCAGAGACACGGACGGCATAGCAAAAGAATGAATTTGTTCTTTTGCTTCATTTTTTTTAACAAACTGATTGTTACCAGTGCCTCCTTTTTTTATATTGGCAATTTTTGCTGCAATCATAGCTCTTTGACTTTCACTGAGATGCCGTCTTTTGATATTTAGTGAGATAACTTTCCATAAAATTTGAGACTCTGTTAACGTACAATATTCAATCTTTGGTGGTCTTCGTATCGCTTGGCAAGCTTCATATCTATGTCTACCATCTATGATAAGGTTTGTTCCCGCTAGAACAGCAATGGGAATTCCTTGCCCATTTGCCGCTATATCGCTTTTAAGGTCTTCAAACTCTTGTCTGCCTAAGCGGGGGAAAAGGTAGACATAGGGGTGATACTCAAGCTCCATTTCTTCAGTTTGTTGTTCTAAGGAAAATTTAATAGACTGGTTGTTAGCCATGATTTAGACTCAATTAGACCTAACTGAATTTTTGTTACTTACCTTTTTTAGAGGTCAAGAGCAGTGGCAACACCGCCTCTGTTGCGCCAATTATACTGGCTAATTTTTGTTTTATCAGTATAGTACATATATACTAAAAAAGAAACTACTTTATTGATCTGCATCTAGTACTACAACGAGAGATCGAATTTGGTGCGATGGCAAACCTCGGTTCTATCAGTTTTTGAGCGCTCGCCTTTTTCTTGAACCACGGTCTACAACATTCACTGCTTCGTTAAAATCTCGTTGTAGTACTAGAGCGTCGGTCAAGTAGAAGTAGTTGACATAAAATGCAGGATATGCATATTGTGTAAATGGAACTTTTAGGCGCTCAAGTTTTATGCGATCACTAAAAACTAGACCTAAAAATGCGGATTCACGGTTGTTTAGTTCATATTGAGATGATTGATGGCAAAGTCTGGGTGCAACGGGACGATACAGAAGATGGCGTTACCTATGAATTAGTAGACGCAGGAATTCCCAAAGATAGGATCGTGTTAGGATTTCATCCACCTAACGTTCGTCCCCATACAGGGTATGCAGTTGCTTGACATAACAGATATCTACCGTATATTCATTTACCGGGGCCCTGTACGAACCATCTTCAGTCCATATAAGTACAATTCAGCAACAGCGTAGACACGCGGGGGAGGATCTTTAGGACGAGAACGCTCTGTAAAAATACCAGCATCAACCATATCTTTGATGTGAAGAGCTAATTCGCTATCGGTCACATTCCATATTTTGGCTAGCCTACTAGCATCAATAGGAGAGCGCTCAGTTTGTAATCTGTTGAGATATTCTTCCAGCTCAGGGTATTCATTGCGTACCTCATCTACGCGTTGCTCAGAAACATAGGGAAAAGCATCAATTAATGCTTTGGGACGTAGAATAATTTCAGAGCTATACTCTGTAGAAAAACCTTGCTCAAGTTTGACTGCCTCTTTTAAAAGTAATATTAAACTGCGCGGAAAACAGTTTTTTTGGCCATCAGCAATACGGGTACGAACCCAGTTATACGTATAAGCTTTTTTTGCCCGTCCCATTCTTTCACCCCATAGGGGATATAAGCTTCTACGCAATTGCTCCAATTCAATTGCATTCAGTCGGTCAACTGTCACTCCTAATTGTCGTTCCAAAGAATGGCTTAGAGCATTAGAACTATTAAGCGCTTGGCGTAGCACAAGTCGCCAAAGATCAGCCTCCTCCCAGCGCAGTTGCAGTGACCGTCCTATGTAATGTCCTTTGTTGGTAAAGTTTAGCTGCTCCCAAATGTCTTCTCGTAAAAATATTTTGGGTACAATACGTTTCAGAGCTGTCCCGCTTTCCAACCACCAAGCAAGCAGTGCTTCCAGCGCCCGTCTTCGACGAGCGTAGTCTTGCTGACCAGAACCAAAGCCTGCATCAAGTTCATCATAAAGCAGCCAAACACGCAGATTCTTGGCTTGTAACCAGTTATCAATAGCGCGTAGTTCATCAATAGCTTTCGGACCAGCCTGTGGCGATTGAGTACGTTTGACCAACCAAGAAACAATGGAAGCATGAGTTGGGTTATTTTGAGCGCTTAATACTACTAATTGTTCGTCAAAATCATTATGTGAACGTAAATCTGGTTTTGCATGACACAGTTGCAAAAGCGCGTAATTTAACCAGAAGGTAGCCCAGCTATTCTCACCCACCTGTTGTTCAAAACTGGCGAGATCTGTACTTTCCAAAATTGGTCCAAAAAGTCTAGGCTCACCGTGTCCTGGAATAAAGTTAACGTTACTTAAATCGACATCAGACTGAGCTAAATCTCTTGCTTTTTCTGGCTGTTCTACAAACAACCTAAACAACAAGCTTTTCCCAGTTCCTTTGGCTCCTCGAATGAGCCAAGTTCGATTGTTTAAAAATTGAGGAAAATCCTCTGTTCGTTGGAATATGTTTGGGATGCTATCTGCTTCTAAATCCTGTGCCCTTGCAGCCTCAAACCTTAACTCATGCAAAATTAATCTAGGATTTTTAACAATCGTAGCTGCTAAGTTAGAATTAATATCTGGTAAGCTAGCATCAATTGCATCAGCAACTGACAAATAATCATTTAGTAAACTTTGGGGAACATCATTCACAAGACTAGACAAAGTAACAATGTTTGGGTTATATGGAACTTCATAGTAAAGTTCTCCTACGGTTGTACCAATAGGTAAACCCCAGTTTTCCTCAATCCACTTCTCAACCTTAGTTATCCAAGCTTGGCGCTGTTCAGCAGCAACTGGTGGCATAGGTGTTAGTAAAAAGCGAAGGTCGGGCCGACCCTGATAATCGTGTTGTTTACTAACAGCTTGTACAACCCAACGTAGCCCTTCAAAGCTTTGATCGGTAGGTGAAAAGCAAATAATGGCAGTATCAGCTAAATCAAATAATGCGATCGCATTTGTATCATTAAAACCAGGACGCGCATCAATCAAAATAACATCGGGATTTAGTTCTTTTTTGATGTCTTCCATCAGTTGCCGTGGAGGATTTGTTACACCTGTATAAAAATGTTGTAAAGTTCGCCTATCTAATTCAGCCAATCTATGAATATAATTTTCATTATATTCTCCAACTGAAACTAAAAAAAGCTCACCCCGAGTTGGTAAGTTTACTTGAGAAATACAGTTCTCAATGCTTGGGAAATTTTGCTCTGGTGTAAGATAACGTTGGTACAAGTAATCTACAACACCGTATTGCTCTTGATTAAAATTTTCAACATCAGAGCGAAACAAAACTGAAATTCCAGGGGCTTCAAGGTCGAAATCTACCATCACTACACGACGATTACGGGTTGCTAGTATACCTGCTACTAACCCTAAGGCAGTAGAGCGACCTACACCTCCCTTAAAAGAGTAAAAAGTAACAACTAAAGGACTTTTCGGACTGTCTTCATCTAATTGAACTGGTTGGTCAGCGTTCGGAGCCATTAAGATATCTGACCAAAGAGGTAACTGTATAAATTCCGGTGGTTGGCGAGCTGCTTCTTGTGGCGTTAATAAGTTGTAACCAGCAATTGGATATTGACCAAGATTAATCTCTATACCTTCTAAAATATCATCAATCTTTTTTTCACGTTCCTCTATTGTATTTCCCTCAAAAACACTTGTGATAACTTGAATTTTTAGCCATCCCAGTGTAGTACGCTTCACCTTCACTTGTACTTCTGGGTCTTGAATTTGTAACCCATTAATTAGATGCGTCTCGATCTGTTGAGGTGATATGGTTAAATTCATCACGACGCCTCGTCTTGTTTATCCAATATGAACTGGTGCAATATTTTTACTGCTTGTATAAAGCGTTGACTATCTTCTTCCTTCCCCTCACTGTCTGAGTAACGCAATTCATCATTACGCCATACAGATGAAACAGTATTCCATGCCTCTTTATAACGATTAGTGCGGTAAACATGCAATAACACGTTGTAACGAAGGCAATGCACTTAGCAACTTTACTAAACTATGTAACTCTGAACCTTGTAATCCTTTCTTGAAAATCCGAGTATCCTTAAAATTATCTTTTCCCTCTTCGTAACAAATAAGGGATTTCAGAGAACATTCAATCGCATAACCACTAAGGTAAATAGAACCAGTCCAACGCTTACAGCTATACAAGGCTTCAGCATCTTTAAATCTACGCCGAGAAGCACCTAGTTGACAACTTCTACCGAAAGTATCTGGCAAGTCATGTACCTCTCTTGATATCATTTTTATTAAATCAGTTGCTGTCTCTTGACAATAGCACAAATTCATGTAAGACCGTGATATGCTTGGTTACCTTCTATGGATTTGTCCATGAGACAGTAAGTAATATCTTACTACAAGCGGCTCCACGTCTACATACACCTTAAAGTTATAGATTCAGTTGTGACACGGGAAATTGGGATAATTCCGAAATAACGGCTTAAATCAAAATTTCCAACTCTTTCTCTGGCTCTTTGAATCCGCTTAAACTCAGCATTTGAGAGGCTTGCTCTCAGCCCTTATAAAAGTTTCAAGTCTTTAGAACCAGATGGGTAGCGCCACTGACCCTAAGTTAAAATCAAAGCAAGGAGCCGCCGAGCAACGATGGATTTTAACCTAACCCCGCCTTTTCAGACGACCAATGGAATGGTTCCCTTATGGAATGCACCATTCACGGGGCTTTTCGTCATTATCTTTGGGTTTTTCAAGTACCTGCGTAGGAACTTTAACCCAACATTTCTGGATGCATTCAAGTCGGCATTCCCTTGATGATTGGCATTTTTAAGACATAGGTAATGCGGCGCACCATTCAAATAAATAACTTCCCCAAGATTTACTTGAAGTATGACTTGATTAAGCAGAAAGGCAGAGGAGTTAGTTAACTGCAACTGATGCCTAGAAACTTTACTCTGACAGTATGCACACTCTCTACTGGTATTTTTAGGACTAACTAAAGAGGTAAGAATTCCATACATTTGGAAAGCTTTGTATTTAGTTCTGCTAACGATTTTTGACTTGAGCCAATAAGCACGTTTTTGGTTGCTACGACGGCTATATTTTGCTTTGCTTGGTTTTAAATTTGTCAAGCATTCAAATACTATAACTGTCGCTCCATGCTTATGTGCAAACTGCACTAACCGTTTACTAATACGATGTGATTCGTAATTATCTCGATTCTTTATTTTTTTGAACCGTTGAGAACAATCACCTTCTTTAGTACTACCAAAACCTTTGTTAGTACGTGAGTAAGCTTTAGCAATACGTCCGAGTTCGCGCTTCCTACGATGTTGGATGGCGTCGTTTCCATTCACAAACAGAGTGGCTAACTCTTCAACGTTGCCCGTACCGTCGGAACTTAGAATGCTTGCTACTGCTACAGTACCATCAAGATTTAAATCAACTGAACAAATAGTGATTCCATCTGGGTTTTGTGCTTGCTCTTTAATCTTTCCTGGACTTGGTATTTGTTTGATAATGGGAAAGTGCAAGTGAAGTTTATCTTTTAAAACTAAAGTTGGTGAACCCCAATTCCAACCATTAGGTAAAGATTGTCCGCTCAAGTTAATAGGTTGCTTAATCCATGCCCACGATGTACCAGTCCATAACTTTAGAACAATGGATGTGCCATCGAAGTCTTTGTACATCCCAGAATAAAGGACAGGATGCATTTGACTATAATCTCTAGGCGGAACTGGGGGTCTATCGGTAAACTTCTTGCCTAGCGCTAGTTTCTTCTCTTTCTTAATTTCCCACTTTTTGTAATTAGAATACCAAGACTTAACAACTCCAAATGCTTTCTTTATGCAAGCCCGACGCATATCAGATGGAACATCATCAAGCATGGGAAATTGAACTTCTGCTCGATTCTTGTTTCTAATTGTTAGTCCTTCTAGAACGACATATAAGTCATCGGATCTGGTTTCGAGTAAGGAGAGATCGGCGAGCAGAATGTCTGCATAAAAATTAGTAACTTCTGCGTACTTCTTGTGAGTAGAGATAATGTAATTGGCAATATTGTCTTTGTATGACACATCATCTACTACCCATAGCTTAATTGTTTTTTGAGACTCAATATGTCCCTTTTTTCTCCGAGTTTTCTTATTTGCCATTCTCGTCATCACCTCCTTTTATTAGCAACTATCAATAGTATACCATCTCTAGTTGTCCTTTTCAGAAATATCAGCCAGCTTTACAGAATCTTCATCTTGAGTAGACTCCTTGACAGCAGTCTTACGAATGCTTTTCTCGTATTTACGGAGAAAATACAGCTTAGCACTGAATGAGTGTAGGATTGTCAAGATATCTTGGACTAATTCCTGCTGTGGAGATAATTTAGACTCATTCAGTACGGTAACTTTACAATCAAATTGAGCGCATAGCCAAACAATCAAATCAAATCCAAAACGGCTAAGTCTGTCATGATAAGCTACTACTATTTCCTTAACTTCCCCTTTGATTACTCGCTCTAGGATGGAGAGTAATTTACGTCGTTTAAAATTTCATCCTGAACCAATTTCTGAAATGACTTCGCTCTCGCCGCAATTCATTCTGAGAAAGTCAATTTGAGTCTGTAAATCAGCTTTTTGAGAATGAGTAGAGACTCTAGCATACAGGACAACTGCTCTCTCATCTTCCCCAATCATTTTCTTGAGAGTAGTTAGATCGTAACGTCTATGTCCAGATGCAGATTTAATATAAGTTATCTTACCTTCTTCTGCCCAATTAGCTAAAGTTTTTGTATGAAACCCAGTAATTCTTGATGCCTCTTGAGGTGTAATATATGGCATAATTTCCGAATAATCGTTCTTTATCTATTATATAGCGATTATTCCGATTTATTCCAATATTCACCTATTAGCTAAAATGTCATTTGAAGAGTCATGGCATTCATGTAGATGTTGAAGGTTAGGTGTTTTCCGCATTAGACCAACCTCTGGTTACTGGATAGCTATGCAACAATATATTCAAACCTCTTTGATGATTAACCAATGACTTGGGTATCTGGACAAAAGTTCTACCGCAATAAGTATGAAATAAAACAAGAGTTAGGACGGGGACGTGTTGCCATTACTTATCTTGCTACAAATAGAGATGGAAAGAATGTTGTTATTAAAACATAGTACCAGCAAATTGCAACAAATTCTTTCCAGGCACACCTGTAGGGTTTTTGGCGGCTAAAAATTGAGCAAAATCTAGCACTTGCTGCTGCTGCTCATCACTTAATTTGTTAAGTTGAGCAAGAATCTGTTTTTCAACTAATGGGTTAATCATAAAATTCTTTTCTTTGTTCGATGGCCACACCTTCAATTTTGGCATACCAGAGATGCGATCGTGCAACCACAGTACCTGGTCATAATCGAGCAGCAAACTGCCAAAGAAGATATCAGCATCTTTTAAGGCTGCTTCTACCTCAGTGCGCTTTGTGGTGATGTCGCGATCGCTAAACACCTGAATATCCAACTCATTCACGCGAGAGGTAGCTAAATAAGCTGCTTTGCGGTACAAGTCAGCGTTGAACGATTCAAACCCAGCAATCAGGACAATACGTTTCATTCCTAAGATTCACAGCTTTTCTTAGTGTTCTCTTTCTATTTTATACAGTGAACGATGGCTGAGTTTTTCTTTCACAGTTCAAAGTCTAATGCGATCGTTAAAGGGATAACCGAGCCAAGATTTTCACGCTTGTTAAAAGTCAAGTCTTCACCCGTTTTTAGTATACCTCTTTTTGATAACCCTTAATGCCAATTCATCGAAAGCTTGTAGATACATTAACAATATCTTTAATAATTTCATATTTTGAGCGTCTTTCAATTTCTTCCAGAGTATCTAAAACTTCTAAAATTCTTTCTCTATAATCCACAAAATCATCCATTACAGGTACAAAAATTCCCACTTTTTTATTTTCTCTATTGTATACCCAGGCAGATATCCCCTCTGCTTCTTTTATTTTATTCCATCCAGATTTTTCCAAATAAATAACTATTTTATTGGGAGATATGTAATTTTCATTTGAGGACATTAAATTACGCATTGTCTTTACCTAAGTTTAGCTAAATTAAATCTTCTAAATCCAACAATCTCATTTTTCTTTCGGCTTCATTTTCTATTTGGTCTTTTAAAACTTGAGATGTCAATACATTTTCTTTTGGAATTTCAATAGTGATAGTTTCATCATTACTGGTATCTTGTCTTCCCTTCAAAGATATCCAATAAGCGCAGCTTTTAACAAATGTTTCATTATTTAAAATAGTTATAACATTTGATAGCTCTTTAGGCACTACCACGATTATTAATATTTGAGAGACGGCAGATTTACCTATTAACCTCCTATAATTTTTAACTGGTAAAGGATATTTAATAAATGTATCCTTAACGACATCTTGGGATGTGCATTTAACTTGTGCATCAATACCGGGCGAGAATATCCCTTTTATTATACCAGGTGCTCTAATAGTTATGTCTATGCCTGCATTGTCTAGCGCTCTACTTGCATCAGTTACAATAAAACCGCTTATGGAAGCAAGTAATTTTACATAAGCATAGCTGAATTCTTCTTTTTTTGTGTTATCGTCCATTCAATTTGGCTAGGTTACTGGTATTTTTTATTCATATTATACCCGTGGAAACAGACGAATCTCACTCCCAACTGGCAAGAATCGCAACAGAACCGCACGTCAAATTGGTAAATCGTTCTGTCAACTTTTTGGCTACTTTAACAGTGACCGATGACCAGTAATTTTTAACTTGTTATATATACGTTACAATCTCCTAAATTTCTTTACGGAAAACAAGAAATTGATTTATGATTCAAATCCCTACTTTTAAATAGGGGAATTAATTAGTTACCAAGCACTGGTTCAATTATTGTTTTCACTTTACAGTTGAAATTCAGTAAATCTCTCCTAGTTTTTCTATAAAAAATGAGTCATTATCCGAAGAGAAAAGACGGTACGTAAATCTCAAGAAGTTCGTCAAAGCATTTTGGGATATTTTATTATCACCAATTTTTTAGACATCTACCTATCTCTGTGGTTGCTAAACATTACTAAATTTCACAACTACAATTGTAATCCTAAAAAGAAAGTCACCTAATTATCTGAGGTACAGAAAATGAAATTTGCTATTGATATCGGACATAATTGCCCTCCAGATACGGGAGCACGAGGAATCAAAATTGAGGATAAACTTACTTCAGATGTAGGTACTAGAGTTATATCTAAGTTAAAAAAATTAGGGCATGAAGTGGTATCATGCAAACCATCCCAAGCTGATACAGTCAGAGAATCGCTGGCTAAAAGATGCCAAACAGCAAATGATGCTCAAGTTGATATCTTTGTCTCCATCCATTTCAATGCCTTTAACGGACAAGCCCATGGAACTGAAGTTTTTGCCATGAGTGAAGCAGGTAGAAAAATAGCTAATTCCGTATTAAATGAAATTGTCAAACTAGGATTTGTGAACCGTGGGGTTAAAGATGGCAGTCATTTGTATGTTATTAAAAATACTGAGATGCCCGCCATTTTAGTAGAGTGCTGTTTTGTAGATTCGCAAAAAGATATGAATTTACTAGATGTAGAAACAATGTCTGATGCGATCGTTAAAGGGCTCGCAGATTAGTGAGTTGTTGGTTGTTAGTGGTTAGTAACAAATAACTGGTTGCAATAGGGGCGAACCTTCCACAACAACTATTGATTCAGCAGGTATGATATGGCAAAGTTTAATCACACCGTCCATATACTTGGGTATCTGCGAGAATCACAGTCAAAAATTTTCACTACTGTAGGGTGGGCAATGCTAGCCCTGTCAAGGTGACTCAAAAACTGGGTAAATTTTACCCAATTCTCAGTATTTTACCTTCGTGCCCTTCGTGTCTTTGCGGTTCAAAAACATTTTTTAACCACAAAGACGCAAAGAACGCGAAGAGAATGCTTGTTTTTCCAACATCACCTTGACAGGGCTAGGTGGGTAATACCCACCAAAAGTTTTGCGTAGTGAGCATTGCCCACCCTTCTTTGGTGAAATGATTTCTAAACCCTCTACCTTAAAATATATATCTATAATCTAAAGTATAAAATTCAGCCTAAACATTAAATAAACGCTGAATTTTACTCAAATAAGACTATGATTGATAGATAGAATCAAAACCAAGCTAGCATCAAGTCAAGAAGATCCTACGTAACTTCTACTTGGTGTTGCGATCGCTTAGTAACTTTGTTTTACGACTTATTAAGGAGATATGGCAACTTGTCCAAAATGCGCCTCTCAAAATATTGTCAAAAACGGTCACATTCATAATGGTAAAGAAAGATTTAAATGTAGCGATTGCGGTAGACAATTTGTAGAGAACCCGACAAATAAACTCATTTCACAATCAACTAAAGACTTGATTGATAAGCTGCTTCTGGAAAAAATCCCCCGAGTGAGGATTGCCAAAGTTGCAGGTGTGTCTGAACGGTGGTTACAAAAATATGTCAAGGCTAAATATGAATCTGTGCCTAAACAAGTAAACATTCAATTAAAAAAGGGAAGTTGATTAAAGACGGAGTATCTTTTGCCAATGTAGTAGAGTCGTAGCCTGCTTTTCTACGGAGTTTAGTTATGTTAATTTTTAGGACAGTAATCGGAGCAATTGAGAGCTTCTTTGGTTAAAGCAATAGAAGGGTGTACCGCACACTTCAGCAAATAGTTGTTGTTAAAGTACAAACATTTTTCACAAGGAACGTGTTGTAATACATTGCTAGTTACTGTTTTATTTTTATTTTGAGTTGCTATAAATTTACAAGAAATAGAGACGATAAAGACGACAGAAAACCAAACAACCATAAAGCAAATAGGAGCTAAAACCAATACTACATAATTTGTGTTTTCAATTTGAAGTTTTGTAGAATTATTTGTTCCCGTTGCCGCATCAACTTCAATGAGAGTTATTTTATTAAAACTCTCCTGTACTGACATATGGAATTGTATAATCTCTGAATTATGCATATCAAAAACCTCTATTTAATCAATTTAAAAACATAAACTTTTCTTATCTCTGCTCCGTCAGTGGGTATTTTTGGTTCATTTACTAGACGGCGCAAAAGCAGCTACAAAATTAGAATGATAGCAGCGAAGTTTGGGTTATCATTATTTGAATGTTTTAAAAGTATAAAGACAATATTTCTATTTTTATATTTTGTTTTTCTTCTATCTAAAGAAGCATTTAACATTCTTTTTTTTAAGATATCAAGTAATATATAACTCTAAATATAAATTTTATAAACAATGTATATCCTCCAATACTAACAAGCATATATATATAAGCTGAAAATTATAAATTTTAGTATAAACACTAAATAAACGCTTGATTCACTTAAATATCAACTATGATTAATAGTGTGATTAATAGTTGTTAAAAAAATAAAAGAGGAGGTGTAAAAATCAAAAGTAGGGGTTTCGTATAAGCTAGAAAAGCAATTTTTTTATCAGTTGGTTTACTTTGTTCAATCATTAATGAAGAACGAATTAGGAATCTAGCAATCGAAGCATCGATCGCCATGTTTTGTGATGAAAATTTCAAAAAAATGTTGATTGCATTTTTGTATTATTTCTCATGCATGGAAAGCTGGTGTTTTTTTGACGTACCCACTTCATTAATTGCAACTTGCATTAGAAAAATAAATCTTTTTGATAATTTTGAAGAATTTTGGAACAGCTAGAACGTTATGAGACCGAAAGAAACTATCTTTGTTATTCCCACTTATCGACTTAGAGATGTAGCAGAAACTATTGAAAAGTACGACCATAATTTTTGGGTCAACGGACATGCTCCAAAAATCATTGTTTTTGATGATTCAAGCGTTGCTAACCACGAAAAATACTATCCACTCCTAGAAGAGACTAAAACCGTCAATGATGTGTTTTATGTCGGTCCTCGTGAGAAAGAACAGTTTATCAATTTCTTAAACCAGAGACTTCGCGATAAAAAGCTTGAGTCCCTTGTCAGAAATCTTTTTCGACCTAGTTATGGCGGAAATCGGAACTTCACCTTAATGTACACGCTTGGACATTTAATGGTAAGTTCGGATGATGACATGAGACCTGACGCATTAATCGAAAATAGTCCGGAGTCTTTATCAGAAGATGAAATTTGCCGAGGTAAACTATTCAAATCCAATCAAGGTGGTTTCGTTCATCGCTCCTTTGACTTACTCACTTCTTTTGAGGATGTTCTGGGTCGTAAAGCCAACCTGGTACCAGACAATTTTGAGAAAGGTGAGCTAGTCATTGATACTGCGATGGAGTTAGAAACCAACACAACCAAGGGTTTCTTCAAAGAAAACTCTCTCTTTCTACAACGAGGTAAAGTCTCCAATAGTGCTGTCGTCAAAATTGCCCAGACTTTTCGCACGGGAACCAACGATATCGACACGCTTGATTTTGTTCATATGTATCTCAATGATGAAAGCCAAATCAGTTTAGACGACCTTAATAATGTTTATGTTCTTGTAAATTTTAGACCAGTCATTACTAATAAGAACTGGAGGATGGATTGTGGGGTTGCTGGGTATGATAATCAATTTGGTTTACCACCTTTCTTTCCAACTCGACTAAGGTTCGAGGATTACATTTATCGGCTGTGGATACAACAAGAGGGGATTGCAGCTGCACATGTAGACGCTGCACAAAACCATATTCGGAATAATTATATGCGAAATCCGCTTGCCAGCGAGATGTTTAATGAGGAGATATGTAGTTTGCTCAAAAAGAAGATCAAGGACGGTATTTATGAACTTGAAGATCTTACAATAAAGTTTGATTACTCAGGTGAAGTCACTTCACAAGACTCAGAGGAAATCCTGCAAAAAGTCAGTGATATTTACAATCAAGTAGTCAAAGCTGTAGCATCTACCCAAAATGAAGAACGCAAGCAATCTCTCCAGTTATTTGCTGAGAACTTATCGCGTGTCTTTTACGGGTTTGAACCCGATTTCTTCCAGCAAAATGTCTCTAGAATTGTCGATGACGTTATCAGTCAATTTCAAGCTTCTCTAGAGATATGGCCCACTTTAGTTGAAATCTGCTATTTTCAGAAGGATAAGAAGGATTTGCCGCAAACTAGGGTAAAGAATAAGAAGTTAAAATCCAGAAATGGCGATCGACATTAATTACTTCTGAACGTTTTGAGGGGCAGTCACCTCGTTCCCAGCCTCAGGCTGGGAACGAGAGAGAAAAGCTCTTTTCACCCATCAGAACTTATGCGGCAGAGCACGAGTCGCCTCAATTATTCTCTAAGAGTGATAATAAGAGCATTAATTAACAAGTGAGGCGCTACCTGCTGGCTTAAGTGGCTTCCAATGGAAATGATGGAGCAGATTTAATACTGAAAATGAAGCAGTGGAATTTGCTAATCTGCTTTTTTCCTCGCTTGCTGGCTGATTGCTATCTAATTCATTATCGGTGTTGTTCCTCCAAGGAGAAGCGATCGCCTCAATTTTGTGAACCTGTAGTAGTCCGCAATACTTGAGGACAACGCAATCAAGAACACCAACCTCCGGCTTCATTTGAGGAACCAGAAGGGTAGAAACTTCTGCTGCTAACCAAGCTGATTGCAATAGGGGTGAACCTTCTACAACAACTATTGATTCAGCAGGGATGGTGTGGCAAGGTGTAAGCATTTGCCCCCCCATATAAAGAGTTTCCGTAAAAGAGATGAGATGACCTGTACGGTGAATATTGGTGATTTCGCCCTTAAACCGAATTTTGATTGGAGCACCTAAGTCTTGAATCATCTTAGGGTCAGGTGTATGAGGGGAGAAAAAATAGATGTCCATATTTAAAGATGTACTGAATCTCAATAAAACAGATGCAATAATAAATACTATTGGTTTGAATCAAAAACCCAAATAACCTTAGTTCAATAAACTCTTGAGTTTTAAACGCAAGATAGTATTTCTTTAAGCTCTAATACTATTATGTAAGACTTTTTAAAAAAATTTTCTGCACGCCAGATATATTTTGATAAGATTTCAATTGCTATACCTAAAATAATATCTCTGTTTATCTTTTCACTCAATTTCTATATTTACAGATATAAGTAGCTGTGATGAACGAGTATACCAGAATAAATGAAAATTTATTCCCCCTAATCCCTCCCTACTCCCTACTGCCTATTTTGAGAATGCCAGTTAAGGTTTGTTCTCGGTTATTTTTCAGATGAGATGACATGAATGTCGATATGGTGAAGCGATCGCACGAGTTGGTTAATAAGAGACCCTCTGAATAAAATTTGCCACTGAGAGCGATGAGTTTGACCTAATATCACCTGAGTGATTCGGTATAACTTTGCAACATGAGCTATTTCTTCCACTACATTATGACTGGATAGTTGCAAAAACTCACCCTTAAACTTTTGACAGATTTGCTTGCACATCTCAATATGTAGTGTTTCTACTTTTGTCAACAAGTGGTCGGGATTGTTGACAAACAGAACGTAGAGTTGTGCGTTCATATAATCAGCAAGTAACGCTCCCCGTTGAATCAGTCGTATAGAGTTTGGCTCACAAGAAACGCAAACCAGTATCCGTTCGTGGATACAGCAGACATTTGCGCTGACAGATTTACTGTTGGAGTTTAATCGAGCGGCTTGCTGAATTTCTTTCTTTTCTATGTTATCAGCGACTTGCCGCAGTGCTAGTTCCCGTAGAACGACAAGGTTAGAACGTTGGAATAAATTTTGTACGGATTGTTCAATTTTCTTTGTGGGGTAAATTTTCCCTTCCAACAATCGCTCTTCCAATGTTTCTGGGGTGACATCCACAACCACCACTTGGTCTGCTGCTTCTAGTAAACTGTCTGGAATGCACTCTCTCACCACAAGACCTGTCATTTGGGTAACCTGAGTGCTCAGACTTTCAAGGTGTTGAATGTTAACAGTAGAGTAAACATCAATGTTTGCTGCCAAAATTGCCTCTATATCCAGATAACGCCTGTTGCGATCTGCTCCCGGAACGTTAGTATGGGCTAGTTCATCTATCAGAACAAGCTGAGGTTGTCTGGCTATTATAGCATCAGTATCCATCTCAGTAAAGGTTAACCCACTCCACTCTATCTTCTTTCGTGAAATGACTTCTAAACCCTCTGCCTTAGCATTTGTCTCTGGACGACCGTGAGTTTCTAGCCATCCGATAACCACATCAATACCATCTCTTTTTAATCGCGTGGCTTCATCCAGCATTTTGTACGTTTTGCCAACACCAGGAGCCATGCCAATAAAAATCTTATGCTTGCCGCGACGAGCAGAAGGTGAGTAGGTACTGTCAGAACACACAGTATAAGGAATGTACATTATTTGTGTATCAACACTGCTAGATACCATATTACTTCCGTTTTATACTCAAAAATTCGAGAAGACTTAATATTTTTTTAACCTTTATGACAGTAATAATAACTTTGATTAAAGTAATATTTGTACCCTAATATTAAGTAGACGTAGGTTGTGGCTGAGGAAAAGCCCTCTTCAAGGGTCACTTTAGGGCTTCATCTTCCATATTTTCTCTAAAATTTCAATCTGCTGTTCTCTTTGAGAACTAAGCTTTTGGTCAATTTCAGACGTCATCTTTTGTATCTTTTCTGAAGCTTCAACTTCTTGGAAGATTTCAGCTTGCCGTTTTATATGTAGTTTTTTATACCTTTTATGATGAAGAAAACACCCTGAAACAAAGCCGATGAACACGAAAGTCAAGAAAAATCCTACAAAAAAGCCCGTACCATGTTCAGTTTGTCTGGCAAAGTTTGGTTGACTGGGCTGAATCGGCTGGGAAATATTTGTAACAAAAAGAGATTGCATACCACAAAGTATGAAGGATAAAGAATCAAGGATGAAGTTTTTTCATCCTTTAGCAAGCAAGTAAATTTTCTTGGAAGCTAAACCCAAAGTAAGGAGTTTCAAAATCGTCATCGTCTGTACTTGCTTTTGCAGATGGCTTTGATGGAAAAAGGATGCGTTTTGGCAAATCATTTAAATCTGCTAGGACTTCTGCTGCTGAAGCATAGCGTTGCTTAATTGGTTTTTGCAATAACTTGCGTAAAATCTGCTCGAGAGATGGGCTAATTGGAAAGGGAAGACAGGAGCGCCATATCCAAGCATCTTCACTACAGTCATACAGGTCAAATGGTGACATCTGTGTGAGCAAGTGCAAGCAGGTTACACCTAAGCTATAGAGATCGCTGGCAAAGACAGCTTTGCCTTTTACTTGCTCGGGAGCAGCATACTCAAGACTTCCAATCAAGGTTCCGGTTTTTTCTAAAATTTTGTTTCTAGCATACTTGGCTGCCCCAAAATCTACCAAGACAAGTTGACCGTTGTTTCGGCGACGAATAACGTTGGTAGGTTTAATATCGCGATGAATCACTTGATGGTCATGAATAAACTGCAAGACAGGTAACAACTGTCGCAATAGCTGGCGAATTTCAGCTTCATTGAATACTCCTTTTTGAGCTAGTTCTGCTTCCAAGCTTTGTCCGTCTATCCATTCTTGGACTAAATACAGTTGTTCATCCTGCTCAAACGAGTTTATGAATTTAGGAATCTGAGAATGCTTGCTAAAGAGAGCTAAAAGCAGAGATTCTTGGTGAAACAGTTCTTTTACTTTCTCGCGATCGCGAATAGCATGAGGCTTAGCAAAGAATTGTTTGATGAGGTAGGATTGATCTTCTGAAGGAGATTCATTATCTACAGCAAGAAAAGCTTGACTAAATTTTCCTGTAGTTATAACTTTGAGGATACGATAGCGATTGTTTAACAGCGAGTTGTGCTGGCTGAGGAAATCGCTATTATCCTCTGAAGACTGGAAGAATTTGTGGGTAGAACGAAGATAGTCACACATAAAAATCGCGATCTCTGCCTAAATTGCACCTTTTAACGCATCTAAAGCGATATTCAGCTTCAAAACGTTGACTCCAGGTTCACCAAAGATGCCCAAAAAGCGACCATCGATGTTTTGGTCTATTAAGATTTCTAGCTGATTGGGTTGCAAACCTCGCGCTTTAGCCACGCGTGCAATTTGGGATCTGGCACCTTCAAGGGTAATGTGGGGGTCAAGGCTAGAACCAGAGGTATAGAGCAAATCCGCAGTTGGCTTGACACCTGCTTTTTGCAAACGATTAAAATCACCTTCAATTTGTTTTTTAGGATCGGGATCGTTATTACCTTTAATACGTTCTAGCAACGCTGGATTACTGGGAGCCAAGTTACTCGCACCAGAGACTCCAGTTTTCAAAACACCCGCTTCATCCTTTTTCGGATCTGCGGTGCTGTAGCTAGTTGTGCTAGGACGGCTGTTAAAGTAGCGATCTGAGGTAAAAGGCTGACCAATCAAAGCAGAAGCGATCGCCTTACCCTGAGAATTTTCCAGCAAGCTACCGTTTGCCTGAAAGGGAAACAGAATTTGTCCACAAGCAATCATGACAAAGGGATAGATGATAGCTGTAATCACCCAGAGTATCAGAGTAGAACGAATAGCTCTACCAACATCACGTGCAAAACTCATCAAAATTTCTCCGGTACAAACATCACGAAAAATAGTATGTTGGGGTCAATAGTTACGAGTAAAGTGACGATTGTCCCCACCCAAACGATAAACATTACCGGGTTTTTAACGGCAATTCGGGGATTGAGCTTGACAAATGACTCACGAATTGCTCTCTTGTATAGTCCCCGCATATCTGCTTTAGGGGTATGCCTGCGTGACTCACGCATTCCCTGAGGCATATGGGAAGAAGCGGATGATTCAGTAGTGCTTCGCATATATTTAGATAATAGTTAGTGGTTAGTGGTTAGTGGTTGGTGGTGTAGGACAGGCGTCTCACCTGTCATCGCTAGTGATTAATTGTTAATTGTGCTTTCTACTAACAACTAACAACTAACTACTGACCACTAACTCCTTTAGCAATTTGAAATGCTTCGCCAATCGGTCCAAACGCCAGCACGGGGAAGAAGGTCAGTGCGCCCAAAATGAGGATGACACCTGCTGTGACGCCTGTAAAGAGTCCGGTGTCAGTTCGCAGTGTACCAGTTGTGAAAGGAACAGGTTGCTTGCGGGACATACTATCAGCTAGTAGTAGCAAACCTACGATTGGGATATAGCGTCCTGCTAAGAGACTAAAGCAAGCACTCAAGTTCCACCATAAAGCGGTTGCAGTGGTTTCTGCACCTGTTGCAATAGCTATTGGAGATGGTTGTGAATCACCTAAGCCTTCAAAACCAGAACCGTTATTTGCTGCGGCTGAGGCATATTCGTAGATCGCTTGAGCAAAACCGTGAAAGCCGGGATTGCTGATTCCTCCAAGTTGGTCGGGGAATGCCAGGGTAATTCCTGCTGGAATCAAAATAGCGATTGGATGAACCAACAGAATCAAGAAACTGGCAAGTACCACTTCACGCTTTTCAATTTTGCGTCCCAAAAATTCCGGTGTCCGCCCTACCATTAAACCTGTAACAAACACCGCTAAGATAAGGTAAGCAAATAAATAAGCCGTTCCCGTTCCTTGTCCGCCAAACACAATTTGGAGAAACATATTGGAAAGGGTAACGAAACCACCATTGGGCATAAACGAATCGTGCAAGCTATTGACAGCTCCGCACATACTGGCTGTCGTAATTACAGCATACAATGCAGATTGCGCCCAACCAAACCGGACTTCTTTCCCCTCTAGGTTTGGTTGCTGACTTCCCAAAAGCGCGTTAACTGCTGGGTTACCGTTGTATTCACCAATTGCCGTAATGATAACAAAGACTACTAAGATGGCTAGTGGGATGCTGTAGACCAACCAGGCTTGTTTGACGTTATTAGCAAAGATGCCGTAGGTATAAATCAACGAGGTGGGAATCGAGAGAATTGCTACGAGCTGGATAAGATTGGTCAAGCCATTGGGGTTCTCAAATGGGTGTGCTGAGTTAATGGCGAAAAAGCCACCGCCGTTCTCACCTAGTTCCTTGATAATCTCAAAGTGGGCAACCGGACCACGGGCGATCGCCTGACTAATAGCAGGATCTTCTAGAGTGGGAACTACCACCGGACCACCTAAGGTTTCCGGAACACCAGCTGCAATCAGAACGAGCGCTCCGACAATACTGATGGGCAGTAAAACTCTTGTAATTGCGCGGACGAGATCTACATAGAAGTTACCCAAAGGTCTACCTGTCAACCCTCGAATAAAGGCAATACCCACCGCCAACCCCGTTGCAGCAGATGTGAACATATGATATCCCAACCCCCACATTTGGCTGGCGTAGCTCATGTAGGTTTCACCAGAATAGTGCTGCTGGTTGGTATTGGTGATGAAAGAAATGGTGGTGTGCAGTGCAGTGTCCCAAGTCGGAGCCGCCAACTTAGTCGGGTTCAGGGGTAACCATCCTTGATTCGTGATAATGAAGAATATCAGCAACCCCATGACTATGTTGCTGTACAGGATTGCCCGCGCATACTGCCATCCCGTCATATCTTCCCTGGCAGAAACGCCAATTGCGGAGTAAAGCACTCGCTCAACTGGATTCAAAATTGGGTCGAGAAAAGTTCTTTGCTCCTGAAAAACACGCGCCATGTATCGCCCAAACAATGGGGTGAGCGCTACCACAATCAGTAGCGTTAATGCAATTTCAATCCATCCCTGTAGCATGAGTTAGTCCAACTCCAGCATTAATAAATTTAATTCGCGATTCTCTTGTTTGCAGTTTGCTGTCATGAATCCAAATAATTTAGAAGTTTATCGGTATCCTTAACCTAAGCGCGAACAGGTTTTCACCCTCACCTAGCTAAAAACTTTTTTCAAAGAAAATTTTGTTTCAGACGCTTTCCACTGATAGACGTACACCTTGATGGGCTCGTTATTGAGTATTCCACAGAAGACTCTATTTTTCTCATCACGCTTATGACCTATCTTGAGCGCTTCTTCAGTCTATTCTTATCATTTTTTTTTAGAGAATTACAAGGTATAAATTTTGATTTCTGCTTTATATACACAATGACATATACATACAAGGAAAACCGTTTAGTTCGTTTAGATAACGTCTATATATACAAATATAGATATAAATAAATGTAAAACAAACAAGTATTATTGACTAAAGATAGCTGTTTTTTTGAGAATATTGTTATATTTGAAAAAAGTTTGTATGTTTTTCCAGATGTCAATTCTCAAACTGGCCACGCGTAAAATCGACCCGCATTTGAGAACATCCTGGATAGTAGTTGGGCTGTTTTCGATTGTAGTGCTGTTAGAGTTCTTAACTCCTCCAGACTACGTGTTTGGTTACCTTTATATCGGTCCAATTATACTAGCAAATGCTCGTTTGAATCGAATAGCAACACTAAAACTGACTCTAGCTGCTAGTGTTTTAACAATTCTAAACGTATGGATTCCAGGCTTACTTCTTATTAGGGTTTCCACAATTGCTAGTCGATTCATTGCAGTCGTGGCATTAATTGTAACAGGTGTTCTAAGCGATCGCAATCGTCTATATCAAGAAACACTCTTGAAACAACAAGCAAAACTTCACGCACAAGAAAAACTAGCGAGTGTGCGACAAGACTTTGCCTCCACCCTCACCCATGACTTGAAAACTCCTCTATTAGGGGCTATTGAGACATTACAGGCGTTTGAGCGAGAAAATTTTGGTCCTGTTGTTCCCACCCAAAAGAAAGCGATCGCAACAATGATAAGAAGCCACCAGACAAGTTTACAGATGGTAGAGATGCTCTTAGATGTATATCGTAATGATGTAGAGGGGTTACAACTGCAATTAGCACCTGTGAATCTTGTAGAAATTGCTGAAGAAGTGGTAATAAAGTTGACAGAACTAGCGTCAAGTCGTCGCGTCTACATTTCCATCAACTACGGAGAGTCAGACTTTCGCAAGTTCCTTTGGGTTAATGGAGATGCCTTCCAATTGCAAAGAGTATTTACCAATCTCCTAACCAATGCCATAAACCATTCTCCTCGGGGTGATAAAGTAGAAGTTGTACTGGAAACGGATTCCTCTTATCACACGGCTAAAGTTATAGATACTGGAGCAGGTGTAAACTCGGAAGAACTGCCAAACCTTTTTAAGCGTTTTTACCAGGGACACAGCGATCGCCAAGCCAAAGGCTCGGGGTTAGGGCTGTACTTAACGCGTCAAATTGTAGAAGCCCACAACGGGAAAGTCTGGGCAGAAAATCGGCTTCCTAACGGCGCAATCTTTGCATTTCGACTGCCAATTTTACCATTTCAAGTGTCTGAATCTATCTGAAATGATATTCCCCACAAAAAAAAGTGCAAGTTATACAGGTGAGAGCTTATTGTTTTTATCAGTAGAAATAATATGCAAATCAACGTTTTTTAGCAATCGTAGCAATTTATGGGTTAAAGAGCCTTTGAAAAAAATGTGCCAGCGCGAGCGCTGACTCACACCAATAACAATTTGGGTAATGCGGTATTGTTGAGCAACTTGTGCAATGGCTTGGGCGATGTCGGTGCTGGTGACACGAATGAATGTACCCTCAAATTCTTTACACAGTTTTTCACAAGTTTCTATGTATAGACTTTCTTCCTTTGTTAGGAAATACTCTGGATTCGCAACAAATACAACATATAGAGGAGCATTCATGTAGCTAGCAATTCTGGCACCCCGACGCAACAGCTGCACTGAGTTAGGATACGTGGATACACAGACTAAAACCCGCTCGTGAATATTACAAAATTGACCTTCTAAGGTGGTTGCAACTGCATCTTCCTCAACATTATCTGCGACTTCCCGTAGTGCTAATTCACGTAAAGCAATGAGATTGCGGCGTTGGAAAAAGTTATCGAGTGATTGTTGAATTTTTTGCGGCGCGTAAATTTTGCCTTCTCGCAACCGTTCTTGTAATGTTTCTGGTGTAACATCTATTACTACAACCTCATCCGCCTCCTCTAGGATGCGATCGGGAACGCGCTCTCGCACAACCACCCCAGTAATCCTTGCTACTAAATCATTGAGACTTTCCAAATGCTGAATATTCATAGTGGAGTAGACATCAATGCCAGCAGCTAAAATGACTTCTACATCTTGGTAACGTTTTTCCCGTAACGAACCAGGGACATTTGTGTGTGCTAATTCATCAACTAACACCAACTGGGGCGATCGCTTAATAATTGCATCCGTGTCCATTTCTGTGAGAGACAACCCATCTCGCAAAATTGAGGTACGAGGTATCATCTCTAACCCTTGAGCCTTTTGCGCTGTTTCCTTGCGTCCATGGGTTTCTAAAAGCCCAATAACGACATCAATTCCTTCGTATTTAAGTGCATGGGCTTCTTCCAGCATCCGGTATGTTTTACCGACTCCAGGTGCCATGCCTATGTATATTTTATGCTTGCCTCGTCTTGCTGGACTCAAGTCAGACAAGAAAGGAGTAGGTGTAGCCCCGACTTTTGGTGTTTGAGCGTTATCAAACATCTTGTGTTATAAATTCCTAGGAGTTGTAAGAATGGGAAAATTATAGTTGAAAAAATGAATATAGCTTGTCCATTCTATTGACGGTTAAAATGACTTAATCCAATGTGTAATCTAATTTTAGAGCATGAGTCCTAGGCTTGCGGAAAATCTCTAAAAATTGTTCAAATAAAGTATACTAAGAGCTTAGAGTTGGGAAAAAACAAGCGAAAAATCTGCCTGCCTCCCGATGATAGTCGAGGGAAAATTGTCATTTTTGTATGCTAGTTAACAAGAGGCGGGGTGTTTCCGTCAATAAAAATGAAACCAAGTGCGGTACTAAAAATATTACTTGTTGAAGATGATGAACTGTTTCGCTTGGGACTGCGAATGCGGTTACAACAGGAGACAGGTATAGAGATCGTAGCCGAGGCAGAAGATGGCGAGCAAGCTGTAGAATTCGCTAATCGCTATCTGCTAGATTTGGTTTTGCTAGATATTGGTTTACCAGGGATTGGTGGTATTGAAGCTTGCCGTCAAATCAAGGAGAAGCAACCTCATTTGCCCATCCTGATTTTAACATCTCATTCAGAAAAAACCCTAATAGCACGGTTAATTGAAGCAGGGGCTCAAGGTTACTGTTTTAAGGGAATCCCATTTGAGTCTTTGCTACTAGCATTACGTTCGGTAGCGAGTGGTGCTTCTTGGTGGGATCGCACAGCAACTACAGAAATTCGAGCTGCTTTTGGAGGAAACAACACAGCAGCATCATCTGCACAAGAGAATAAGTCAGTAGAAAATCCGTTGACTAAGCGCGAACAAGAAATCCTAGCACTTGTGGTTGCTGGTAAAAGCAATCAAGAAATTGCGGAATTCCTTCACATTACTCCCGGTACAGTGCGGGTTCACGTTCATGCAATTTTACAAAAGTTGGAAGTTCGCGATCGCACTCAAGCCGCAGTGTTGGCTCTTCAGAAAGGATTGGTAGCAAAAGAACTGCTCCAGAATTAGTATTTGAAGAAGTTTCTTGTTTAATCACTTCGATTTTAGGAGTTACGCATTGACAAAAAATCCCATTCATGTGTACTAAGTAGTACAAGTATTGGTAAGATTTTTTACAATAATGGGTATCATGAATTTTTGCTTCAGAATATAGCTTTTTATTTAATTAATATATAACTTTAAATATAAATTTTCTAAACAATGTATACTCTCCAATATTAAAAAGAATTAATCTATCTATAATCAACAATATAACTTTTAGTATAAACCCTAAATAATTATTGAATTTTACTCAAGTTTCAAATTATGATTGTGTGGATAAAACAAGGAAACTAATCTAAGGGTCAAAAACTAGAGGCTTGAGTCTTCATGTAAGAGCGAAAAGTCAACTTGATTTTAGAAGGTAGTTAAATCTTCCATAAAACTCCTTGATAAGGTTTTAAAGTCTCTGAGCTTAGAGGATGTTTTAAAAGTAGTTGGCTGTGATTTTTATCACATTATTACCCCCCTTAATCCCCCCTTGGAAAGGGGGGAAACAAGAAAAATTCAGTTCCCTCCCCTTGGAAAGGGGAGGGTTAGGGCTGTCTCTTTATACACATCTGACGCTGCCGACGAATAGC
>NZ_WJFC01000133.1 GCF_009725235.1 Scytonema sp. UIC 10036 | reverse complement strand
GGGTAGGGGGTAGGGGGTGAGAGAAAAAACCCAATGCTCAATGCCCAATACCCTTTTTCATTCATACTGATATAAGTGTGAGATGATAATTTAATGTTTGTTATCTACAGTACAATATGGACTGCATTCATCTGACAGGAATTCGTAGTTATGGATACACGGGTTACTTACCGGAAGAGCAAGTTCTGGGACAATGGTTTGAGGTGGATGTGAAGTTATGGTTGGATCTCTCAAAAGCGGGTGAAACTGATGCTATAGAGGATACTGTAGATTACCGCAGTATTATCAGCTTAGTACAAAATACCGTGAAGACATCAAAGTTTGCTTTGGTGGAACGATTAACAGCGTTTATTGCTGATTCTATTTTGGCGTCGAGCGATCGCGTGGCACAAGTTCAAGTCATTTTAAGTAAACTTGCTGCGCCTATTCCAGACTTTGGTGGCAAAATTAGCATCGATCTGACAAAAAAAAGATGAAGGATAAAATACTAATTCTTCATCTCTATATAGCAACTTTTAAAAAGATTTTCTTTAAGAAGAAGTCTTTTATACCTTACAATAGTTAGCTCATAACATTTTATGTAATGAACTGCACGTTCAATCGATGAATGATATTCATATGCTCTCTTAAGTACATTAAAGGCAGTTATTTAAACTGGATAGGTTTATAAATTCTAAAAAATAAGTGCTCAGATATTAAGTATTTAGTAAAGTATTGTCTACAGTGATTTTGACAATTTATGATGGTAGGATCGCTCAATTTGACATTGAGTGAATCGCCGTCCATAAAATCTGAATCTTAGCCAACAGGTTATCTTAGCATGTTCAGTCCTAAAATCCTAGTTATTGAGGATGAAGAAATTTTTGCACTCGCTCTCAGACAAAAGTTACAAGAATTGGGATACACGGTTTCAGAAATTACTCACTCAGGAGAAGAAGCGCTTCACACAAGAGATCTTCAGATTGCGATCGAAATAGCCATTCGCAAGCATTATGCTGAAAGAACGCTACAAGCAGAACAGCAAAAGTTTACAGCCATTTTAAAAAGCATGGGCTGTGCTGTTATTATCACAGATATTCATGGTTGTGTCCAAATGATAAATCCACTAGCGGAAGTACTGACTGCTTGCTCTCAACATGAAGCCACTAACAAGGAATTAACAAATATCTTCAGATTTGCTGACAAAGAGATAAGGGAAGGAATAGAGAACTTAACAATACAAGTTTTACAAAAAGGTATCTCTCTTAATCTACCAAAAAACTGTATACTCTATACAAAAGACAGTAGAGAAATACATATTGAAGGTAGTATCACGCCTATTTGCGATGATAATGGTCATATTAAAGGTGCTGTTTTAGTTTTTCAAGATATTACTCAACGCAAACAGGTAGAAGCAGATCTCATTCGCAATGCTTTTTATGATACACTGACAGGATTGCCAAATCGAGCTTTATTTCTTGAACGACTGGGACAGGCATTTGAACGCAGTCAGAGAAGTAACGATTATAACTTTGCTGTGTTATTTTTAGATTTAGATGGTTTCAAAACGATTAACGATCGCCTTGGACATTGTGCTGGCGATCGCTTATTGATAGAAACAGCCCGACGTTTGGAGTCCTCTTTGCGTAGTGGCGACACGGTAGGAAGATTTGGTGGTGATGAGTTTGTTATCTTAGTAGAGGACATTAAAGATGTTGCTGATGCCATTAATGTTGCTCAACGCATACAAAATTCTTTAAAACTACCAGTTTCTATCAACTCACATCAACTCTTTGTTGAAGGGAGTATAGGTATTGCTTTAAATTGCTGTACTTATCAAGAACCATTCAGTTTGCTGAGGGATGCCGATATCGCTATGTACCGTGCAAAAGCCCAGGGAAAAGCTCGATATGCTGTTTTTGATTTCCCGCAGTTATTAGTCACTAATGATTAAGCTGTAAAAACACTCGTAATGCTTCTTGCACCTGGTTCTGTTGCATATAAGTCTCTGTCGCTTCAATTAAATTCCTGATATTCTCTTCACTCACATCATCAAGATCGTCGCTCAACCGCTTACCTGTTAAATGTCGATCTAGTTTGAACTGCAACCGTAAAAAACGATTTTGAATAACTTGATAGGTAATGTATTCGTAAACGTCTGATGTTGCATCAAACAAAACATTAACAAGCGGTTGCGCCCATTGTATCAGACCCCATTGGTGAGCAGATTCAAATGGAATGATTCGTGTAGCATCACCTGTTCCTATAGAAAGAACCGTAATTTCATCTAGTGAATAACCTAACCTTAGAGCTTCAGCAAGAGCACAACTAGATGGATTGTTTGCTGCTACACCACCATCAATGGCAGAGTATATGGTTTTGATTGAATAGGTAGAGCTATTATCAGGTATTACACTCCAAGGTGCATCTAAAAATGCTTGCTTTGCCACTCCTCTATATCTTTCTATAATCCGAGATTGATCTTCTCCTGTACCATGGGTAATTCTCAAAACTTGCTTGTTATATAAGCCTTCCGTTGAGGATGCATTCTCATCGAAAACGATACTTTGTAAATCACCTTGTCGAACTTTGCCATGTATATTTTTTTCTAGTTTATATGCTGGAAAATAGGTTGGTGCTGACGCAGAACACGCGCAAACTTCCCACAAAGGAGCATTTCCATAACCTTTATCTTGCCGCCAACTTTTGAAAATAATTGGTTCTCTTTCAATAGTGTCATAGGATACGACTAATAGAAATGGCGAGCGAACTTCAAACAGTCTTGTCTCTCCAAAAGCTTCTTTCAAAACTTCAATCAATCCTGCATTGGAAAATTTAGGTGCAGATAAACCATATTTAAGTATTAATGGAATTCTTTTCAATGAAAAACGGCTTCGATAAGGGAAAATTCTGGAGCTTTTATACCTGTATAAATCAAGAATTTCTTCACTTTTGCGCCCTAAGGCAATTGCTGCTGCTAAAATTGAACCTGTAGAAGTGCCAGCAATTAAGTTAAAGTACTCATTTAAAGGTTGAGAGACTTGTTTCTCAATCGCCGCTAGCATTGTTGCTGCTACAATTCCTCGAATACCTCCCCCATCTAAGCTCAAAATCCGAAAAGTCATACCCTTTCCTATCGTAAACTACACATAATATAGTAATCTAATTTGATTTTTGAACAATACATTAGGTAGAAAAGAAAAACACGATTATGTAACAAAATGTAAAATAGAGTTATTTTGTTCGTAGTAGCGCTGTCTTCGCATATATTGCTAATACTACAAAATAGTCATTATTTGCAGTAACCTAATTTATAAATATATTAAAAAAATATTATAATTTATGGCTATAGCAGTCCTAAATGATTTACAAACACCTCTTCCTTGTCTTCCTTGTCCTCCTTGTCTTCCTTGTCTCCCTTGTTTGGAGCTCAAATAGGATTGCTATATTATATAGATCTCTCAAGAAGGTGGTTTGTGGTTTCTGATTCTCTATGGATAACAGGTCCCAGTCGGAGTGGCAAAACAAGTTGCTTGGTAGAGCAGTTTTGCCATTGGGTCAAGAGTGCAAATAGTAGCAAAACACATTATACGAAAAGTCAAGAGCGAAAAAGTAGCAATAGCATAGCAAAGCGCCTTTATCCTCAACAATCAGAACTAGGGGTGTTAGTCTTAGCAGCCAATGATGAGAATCGGCGGGATTTGGCAGATAAACTGGTGAGTGCAACTGAGGGAACATATCCAGTACGCGGTAAGACGCCTCTTGGCTTTATTCAGGACGAAGTCATTTTATTTTGGCCATTGCTGATCGAGTCGTTACAATTGAAAGCTCAATTCCCAGTGCGACTGCGTCCAGAAACAGAGCAGGAATTGGCAACAAAACTTTGGCGATCGCAAATCAATGAGGAAATACTGCGTCAGGTTGGTATTAATGAGTACCGTTTAGTACGTCGGATTCTGGATACACTACAATTGGTAGCATATAGCGGAACAAGTTTTGCAGAAATTGAAAATATTTTATCCCGCTCGCTTGCAAATCAAGAAAGTATAAATTTAAACCCGGAATTAGTCGAATCCTTGTTGCTTGACTGGCGCAACTGGTGTTTGGAAAGGGGCTTTCTCACCTATGGAATTATGACCGAACTTTACAGCCAGCATTTACTACCACAGACTCGCTACCAGCAAGCACTCTTCAAACGTTACCAAGCTGTTTTAGCGGATGACGTGCAAGATTACCCAGCAGTGGCACGTCAACTGTTTGAGGTATTGTTGGAAGGAGGAGCGGTAGGGGCGTTTAGCTTCAATCCTGAAAGTGTAGTCCGTTTGGGATTGGGAGCAGATCCCAATTACTTGCAAGAGTTATCAGCCCGTTGTCAACAGGAAACTTTGACTCAGTTTCCCCTTGAATCCCTTGCAGATAGTTTGGCGACACAAATACAAGAAATAGCTATCGAGTCGGGGGGACTGTTGAGCTTACCAGAAGCAGTGCAGTCCATTCAAACAACTTCTCGCTCCCAGTTATTGCGGCAAACAGCAGAAGTAATTATCCGTGCTATAAAAGAAGAACAAGTGCAGCCGAAAGAAGTGGCAATTGTTGCACCAGGTTTGGATGCGATCGCTCGTTACACCCTTGTAGAAATTCTCACCAAGCAAAATATTCCAGTAGAATTCCTGAACGATCAACGTCCTCTGATTAGTTCTCCCAATATCCGAGGTTTACTGACGGTTCTAGCCTTCGTCTATCCTGGTTTGGGACGCTTGGTTGATAGGGATGCAGTAGCAGAAATGTTAGTTGTGTTGAGCAAGGGAGGAGAGGAAGACAGAGGGAACTCCGAGTCCCCCGTCTCCCCATCCTCTCACATCGATCCAGTAAGGGCGGGATTAATAGCAGATCACTGTTTTGTCCCGCACCCCGAGCAACCCAACTTACTTCCCGTAACAGCATTCGATCGCTGGGATAGATTGGGATATTCAGCAACAACAGCTTACAGTGAGATATTGCAGTGGTTGGAAGAACAGCGAAAGCAAAAGGAATTGCGTCTGATTCCCAGCCCTATTTCCCTTTTAGATAGAGCAATTCAGCGTTTTTTATGGAATGGGAGCAATTTGCCCTACGAGCAGTTAGCAGCGTTGCGGGAACTTTTAGAAACTGCCCAACACTATTGGGAAATCGATACACGACTGCGACAGTTTTCCCCCAATACCCAATACCCAATACCCAATCCCCAATCCGAAATCCAAAATCCCCAATCCAAAATCCAAAATCCCCAATCCAAAATCCAAAATCCCCAATCCAAAATCCAAAATCCAAAATCCAAAATCCAAAATTCCCAATCTCCCATCGCTGAATTCATACAACTACTACGACGCGGTACCATTACTGCCAACCCCTACCCCATGCGTCCTGTAGGAATCCAGTCAAACGCTGTCACCCTAGCAACTATCTTCCAGTATCGTTCTTCTAGGCGATCGCATCGCTGGCATTTTTGGTTAGATGCAGGTTCTCCCTTATGGGCAAAAGGTGGTGCAGCGACTTTATTTGGTGCGCCATTCTTCCTTAGAGAAAGGATGGGACAACCTTGGACAGCAGAAGATGAAAAATTAGCAGATGAACAACGATTGCAAAGGATCTTGGCAGATTTACTTGCCCGAGTTTCGGAAAGAATTTATCTATGTCATAGCGATTTAGCCGTGAACGGGCAAGAGCAGTTAGGTCCCTTACTGTCCTTAGTCAATGCCTGTGTTCCTCTCACAAGTAGTGTAACCACCCAGGAAAACCACACCCAACCTGTAGAGTGGGATAGTTTACAATATGAAGTTAAGTAAAGAAATTTATGAAAAATTAGAATCAAGAGCAATGGTGTTATTTGGATTTGGTAAAAAATTAACCCTTCCCACCCCCGACCAAGCCTTACCAGGACGGGCAGAAGAAATGCCAGTACCCGGTCAGCACTATGTGTTAGGTAACCCACTCAAACCACCCTTTCCAGAGGGTCTGGAGATGGTAATATTCGGTATGGGTTGCTTTTGGGGAGCAGAACGGAAATTTTGGCAACCAGAAGGAGTTTATACCACAGCAGTTGGTTACGCTGCAGGCATCACTCCCAATCCCACTTATAAAGAAGTTTGTAGTGGAATGACCGGTCATAACGAAGTTGTGTTAGTGGTTTATGACCCAAAAGTCATTAGCTACTCTCAGTTGCTAAAAGTTTTTTGGGAAAACCACGATCCCACTCAAGGAATGCGTCAGGGTAACGATGTTGGCACTCAATATCGTTCGGGAATTTATGTCTATTCTGAAGACCAGAAAAAACTAGCAGAAGCATCTCTTGATGCTTACCAAGAAGCCCTGAACAAGTCCGGTTATGGCAAAATTACTACTGAAATCCTTGATGCTCCCAAGTTTTACTACGCGGAAGCTTACCATCAGCAATATCTCGCTAAAAACCCTAATGGATATTGTGGGTTGGGAGGAACAAATGTTGCTTGTCCTGTAGGAGTTAGTGGTTAGTGGTTAGTGGTTGGTGGTTAGTGGTTAGTGGTTAGTGGTTAGTGGTTAGTGGTTAGTGGTTAGTGGTGTAGGATAAGCGTCTCACCTGTCGTCTCAGTGATTATTTATAACTAACAACCAACAATTAACAACCAACAATCAACAACCAACAACCAACAACTAACCACCAACCACTAACAATTAACAAAAGAAAGTAGAGGACTTAAGACACCACTTTCTATTAAAATTAAAGCACCTAATCCCATTAAGACAAATGGGACAAAATGATTACCATGACAGGAGAGCATTTCAGCGATCGCTCTTTGATTAGTTAATTGATATGCTGCAAAGCACAAAGCTCCAACAAGTAGAAAAAAGACTCCTATGATAACAAGCAAACTTTCCCAAGTGCTGTTAGCAAATAAAGGAACATAAATACTAATGTTATCACTGCCATTAGCGAATGTCACAGCAGCAACGCTATAAACTTGTACGTTAAAAAATTTGGTAATAAACAAGCGTTGAGTCGGCTCTGACTCTTCTTCATCCTCAGCATTCTCCGAATCTTCATCTTTATTCATTAAGCCCCTAATACCAATTAGGATTGGTACTAAGCCAAAGAGTCCAATCCATGGTTTCGGTACAATTAAACCGCCAAAAAAACCGGGAAGACTGGTAAGAACCAGTACTGCAAAGCCTAAGTACTGACCAAGTATAATATGCCAGCGACGAAATGTCTCGTTGACTTGTGAAAAAAAGATTGTTAGGAGAACAATATCATCTATGTTGGTAGCACCAAAAGCAGCTGCACCTGTACTAATTGCAGTTACTAATTCACTCATGTCAATTTTGGATTTTGGATTTTGGATTTTGGATTTTGGATTTTGGATTTTGGATTTTGGATTAATCGATTTTAGATTTTGGATTCTTTATCTGCGTTTGTCAGCTACAGGGTGCGGTTTTAAATTGAAATTAGAGCTGCTCGCGATCGCTAAATCTAGCATGAATTTCTTCAACTCCTTGCCGCATGGACGCAACAATGTTCGGCGATCGCAGTCGCTGTAATACAAAAGTCCCACAAGTAACAGCCAAATACATTAAGAACAGGTAGGGGAAAACATCATAGGGAGCATCGGGAACTGGAAACAGTGTACTGCCTGGAATACCCACACTTCCCAATACAGGAATCATCATGAATGCAACTGCGAGCACAGAGAAAACAATATGATGCAAGCGGAGTTTACCGATTTGATATAGATAAACTGGTGCTGCAATAGAAATGAGGATATATACTGTGAGAAATCCATAGCTACAGATAGCCCCCAGGTAACCCATACTTTCAAACAACTTAACGTTAAATAGGGACATAAGTGCAGGAACTAAGAAGATAGCAAACGAGCACATTGTCACTGCGATATGGGGAGTTCGATTAAAAGAATGTGCAGCACCTACCTTGGAGTAGAACAATCCGTGACGTGCCATCATAAAGAAGATTCTAGCAGCCGGATTAATACAGCCTAAGACGCAAGCAAAAAAGCTAAATAATGCTCCAAAAGCAATTAACTCTCCCAAAAATCCCATCCCTACTTGTTGGGATAAAAACCTTAAAGGTTCTTCGGTTTTGGTAATCGACAAACCAGTACCGCTAAAACCCAATACTTCAATATATGTTGTTGATATATAAAATAGTCCTGCCAGAATCACACTACCAATCACCGATCTGGGAATGGTTTGCAACGGTTTTTTTGCTTCATCGCCTAATGATGTAGCACTTTCAAAGCCAGAAAAAGCAAACATCACCAACACTAATCCCGTCGCAACTTTGCCAGGAGTGACATCAGAAAGCGTGAGTTGTGACATATCTAAAGCAAAACCTTTATTTGCCCATACGATCGCACACAACACTACAATCAGAGCCAGCGAGATCCCTTCAAGCCAAAGCATTGCCATAGCAGAAAGCTGAATATCTTTATAAGCTGCATACCAGGCTATTCCCGCACCTAACGCCAATAGTGTGATGCTGGAGGGATGAATACCCAATTGACTGAAGAAAATTCCGCTAAAGTTGGCGAAACCACACAATACAGACATTCCCGTAAACAAATATGCCAGCACTAAACTCCAGCCACAAATGACACCAGCTGTTGGACCTAAGCCTTTAACAATGTAAGAGTAGAGGGAACCAGGAGAAGCCGAACGACTGGCAAACTGATTAATGTTGATACTAACTAAGACGAGTCCAATTAAACCGATGAGAAAACTTAACCACGCTCCTTTCCCTGAAAGTGCCACTATCAAACCAATATTAGATGCAGGAATTGTGGTAGGTGCAATAACAGCAAAGGATTGAGCTAGAACTTCCCCAAATGAGAGACAAGCAGGTTTTAACCCGTTCGTACTTTTACCGTTCGATAATATTTTTTGTTTCATCTTGCAAGTTTTTCAAACCTGAAATAGCCCACACTCTGGGTAATTTTTGAGAAAATTCTCAAACGCTTGGATAACTGCATTTAATATTGTCAAATCCTTCGCATAAACACTTTTAATGTATTATATTAAGAAATACAATACATTTTTCAAGTTGTTTAATTGAATTGCGCTCGCGAAGTAAATCATAACTTATATAATTGCAGCAATCAAGTCTTTAAAAAATTCTAAATCAACATTTTTTAATAGCTTCTAAATTCTACGCCAAGTTCATCGGAATAGTAGAAACCAATTTTCTACATACATAATAAAAAGTATTTTTATATACAAAAAAATCGTTGTATTTAATACACGCGAAGTTGACCGGAAAAGTGGAAATAATTTATTAAGAAAGCTGAGGGAGTTGATAGGATTGAACCGCAGCAACTAAAAGCCATCACAGATCCGGTCTCGCCCTGGATAAAATTAATAATTTCTTAAGATTTCTTAACTGAGAGCTAGATGATAATGTAACTTCTGAATTGATAAGATAGATGCTCGTTAACAATAGCTCAAAACAAAGTACGAACATCTTTCTTCTCCTAACCCCATTTCCCAATCGGTATTTGTTGCCTTTCAATTGCTACAATGTGGGCAATGCTGCCCCTGCAAGCCATAGGTTTCTAGTTTTTGATTTTGTTATTTGTTTTGGAAAACAATCATGAAAACTTTCAAATATCTTTTGATGGTGCTGCTACTATTAGCAAATTTTATGTTTGCTCAACCTTCTTTTGCAGATGCACCAAAAATTACGAAAAGCCCAGAATACAAAGCATTGACTAAAGAGATTAACAAGTTGCGAACTGTCCAAGAATCTCAAACAGAACTAGAGGGTTCTACACCTGAAGAAATACAAAACAAACTCGGAGAGTTGGAGTTGCTCAAATACGCTTTTGAGTCGGGAGTGAATTGGGGTCAGTGCGAAAACAAGACGGGCAAAACTCTAGCTGTTTACGGGCCAATACCAGCAAACATAGAACAAGAAGATTTTCCATATGATGCTGGGCTTTATTTTCTGGCTGATGGTCAAACAACCCAAAATGACTGGGATTGTCAGGGAATATATATACCCAGTGATGTGACTGCTGTATCTCCAAGTACTGATGGACAAAATCAGGAAATTAGTGGGGGTGTTGTTGTTCAAGTACCTAAAGGAACTAAGTTGGCGATCGCTACCAATCAGAATACAGGAGCACTGGAATTCAATGTACCCGTTGCTCAAACGTCCAAATCTAGTAAAGTCAACTGGTTTGTTCCTAAAATCTCTCAAGCATTCTTAGATACAAGAGCGACTAACGCGCCTACAACTGAGACTCCACAAATCACTCTTGAAGATTAAGGTCAATTGACATCTCCAAAAGACAATGTAGAGACGCGTCATGGCACGTCTCTACAGGATTGTAGACAATGCATAATTAATTTTTGGAGATGTCTAATTCAGAACTTGACGGGAATTGCTTTTGCTCCTCGCGTAATCAGACTAGAATTCCAAAGCAGATTATTGGGATCGACAGCGAGCCGAATATTTGGCAGACGCTCGAACAGCACTTGGAAGGCAATGCTGGACTCAAGCCGTGCTAGCGGTGCGCCAATGCAATAGTGTATGCCAGATCCAAAACCAACGTGCTTATTGTTTTGTCGGTCTAGCATTAAGGTTTCTGGATTCTCAAATTTTGATTCATCATGGTTAGCCGATCCAAGTGCAGCAAGCACCAATTCACCTTTGGGAATTTGTGTGCCTGCAATCTCCAGGTTTTCACGGGCATAGCGCGTTGTGGCGAACAACACTGGAGGTGTGTACCGCACAAGTTCTTCGATAGCGGATTTGATCAGATCGGGTTCGGTGCGTAAGCGGTGGAGTTCGGCTGGGTGCGTTAGTAATGCCAACACGCCATTGCCAATTAAATTGACTGTAGTTTCGTGACCGGCGCTTAGCAAGAGCGCGACCATGCCAATTAATTCGTCTTCGGATAGTTTTGAGCCTTCGGATTTGGCTTGCAACAGGGTGCTGGTTAAATCATCTTGCGGATTGAGGCGATGTTCGCGGAAAAGTCGGCGGAGAAACCTAATGAGTTGGTATAGGCTGGGGATGGCAAGGATACCGTCAATGGGTTTACTCACGCTGACCATGACCTTTGACCAACGGTGAAAGGCTGCCCGATCCTGTTCGGCAACGCCAAGCATTTCGCTGATGGCAAGCATTGGAATTGGCAACGCAAAGTCATTAACTAAATCCATTTCGCCTTTAGCTTGAGCGCGATCGATTAGCTCGTGCGCGAGGCGATGAATACGGGTTTGCATTTGCACGATTAGGCGTGGCATGAACGCCTGATGCACCAAAGAACGCAGGCGGGTATGATCGGGTGGGTCGGAGTCAAGCATATTGCTCTTGAGGGGCTTGATGAATCCCGGTATCCACATTTCTCCTTGCTTTTGATTGGGATTTTGAGCATTGCGGCGGTCTTTGACGAGGCGTTCGTCTGTGAGAACAGCAAGCACATCGTCGTAGCGGCTAACGATCCAGGCGCGTTCTCCAAAGGCTTGGACTGGCACAACGGGTCGGGTATTTCGCCAGCGTTTGAAAGTCGGGAATGGATTGGCTCTGAAATTAGGTGAGGTAATGTCAACTGGTTCGAGGGTGATGTCTTGGTAAGTTGCCGTCATGCTGGTTGATCCTTTGGGCTGAGTGGGGGTCTTGTGAGGGTTCGATGGCGTTTTGTCGAAGCAGAGAAATTAATAACTAATTGATTAGTTATTATTAGGACAAAAAAACGATGGTGTCGTTTATACGTTAGGATCTAGCCCTCGCCATAGCAGATTGACAAAATCTTCAAGAAAGCTGCTCGTATCTAGGCGAACAGCCGTGTTTTGCAAAGTTTGGCTCATGGTGAAGCCGACAACGGTATGCAGTAAAGTCATAGCTGGGATGGTGGGGTCGCCTCGCACAATGCGTCCGAGCGCCATCTCACGCCCGATGTACGCGGTGAGCGCGGCGAAGTCGGGTTCGATTCCTGGTGGTCTGACGATCTCACCGGGTTGCCGTACTGACCACGCCAGCATCATTTGTGGCATCAACTCTCCTGAGTAAGACGCAATCCGTAACGCGATTTTTAGCAAGTCAGAGCGAGGGTCACCCTGTCCAATTTCAGCTTCGAGTTCTGGTGTCCAAATGCGATCGCAGGTTGTTCCTGACATCGCCGCAAAGAACAGGGCTTCTTTGGTTGGAAAGTGCTTGAAGATGCTGGCACTTGAGATGCCCGCACGATTTGCGACATCTGTCGTAGTGGCGCTGAATCCTTTTTCAAGGAAGACCGATCGGGCAGCCTCAAGGATTTGAGACTGTGTGATGCTTGGAGTTCTTGCCATATTCCAATAGTAACTAGCGAGTTATTTATTTGTCAAGGCAATGGGAAAAGGTAGGAGCTTTTCCCATTGCTAGCGTTAACTATTGGGAAGGGAAGTGGATTTTCTATTTCGCTGTTTCTTCTGGAAGCAATGTAGTCTCTTCTGCCGTTGGTGCTTCGGTGACGGCAGTTTTTTTAGTGAAATGGGGTCTGATAATTAGGCTGACGCCAATGACCCAGGCTATTGAAACCATCCAACCTGCTAAAATATCGCTGGGAAAGTGAACTCCAAGATAAAGTCTTGTCCAGCCAATGGCTACGACAAAAAAACTTCCAGCAATCAGCGCAATCCAAGACCAAATCGTACCCCAAGTTAAAACAACTAAGGTTGCTACCAGTGTCATGCTCATCATGGAATGACCGCTAGGAAATGAAAAATCTAATTCAGGTGCAAGTGAATCCCACAAGTGGGGGCGGATTCTATGCATGAACTCTTTCGCTGTACGGTTGATAATGGCGCTTCCTATAGTCGTTGTGAGCAAAAAAGTGAGCGATCGCCACCGTTGTAGCAGCAAAAGAAGCAGCCCAAGAAAACCGACTGCGGGAAACATAAATTTGGCAGAACCAAATTTGGTCATTATCACTGCGATCGCATCCAGTTGCGCTGTTGCTGCGGAGTGAACTGCTATAAGAACGGGTACATCCCAAGGAAACGGGAAACCGCCTTTGCTTTCCCAAACCGCTATTGCCAGAAGCCCAAAGATTTGTAAGGGTAAGTAGATACCTATCAGTAGCAATAGCAGAGACTGCCAACGAGCAGCGAGTAATGCTTTGAAAAAGTCGAAAAAAGACTGGTTGGGTTTGTTGAAGTCAGCTTGAGACATTTCTATAACACTAAAACGGTGAAAGGATAAAGGGTGAAGGAGCGAGGATAAAACTGAGGTAACTCATCCTCATGGACTAACTCCGGAGCACACGTAGGATATACCTTCATACCTCATACTTTATCCTTCATCCTTACCTAATACCCCTGGAACATACGTGGGATATATTTTATCCTTCATACTTTCCCAAGGTCAGGGAAATTTGGGAAGTGAAAGGCTCAATTGTAATTTTTTTTTCAGAGTTTATTCTATAAAAAAAAACTATAGACTCAATGCCTTACTCTATAAAGCTTTTGAGTCTTAGTCTTCTCTTTTAACTACTGTAACAAATAATTTTGTTGTGTATGTGCGAATACGCTGGACGTTGACTCGTCACTTAAGTTAAAGTACGGTAAGTATATCGGTTTTTGTTTTTATTTAAAGAAAAAGGGGTTTACATCTACCAATCTGACTTCCATAGGAAGTTAGAGCAATATAACAACCTTGTACACGAGCAGTCGTATGCATTATATCTTATTACCACTCTTCAGTTTCTTTGTTGGTGTCGTCGTTGGTTTAACGGGGATCGGTGGAGCATCTCTCATAACGCCAATGCTGATCTTTATCTTTCAAGTTCCCCCCTCCGTTGCAGTTAGTTCTGACGTAGTGGCGGCGACGTTAATGAAATTTGTGGGCAGCTTTAAGCATTGGCAGCAAAAAACTATCGACTTGCAAGTGGTAAAGTGGCTGGCGTTTGGCAGCGTACCTGGTTCCTTATTTGGTGTAGGAATCCTGCACTTTATCAAGCACACTGGAGAGTCGCATCTCAATCGCGTTTTGCTGCACTTGATTGGGGTCATGATTTTGTGTGTCACCTTATCAGCCCTGATACAACTGTTGTTGTTAACATTTTTCCCAAATTTGAAGTTTCCCGAACTGCCGAAGATTTATTTGGAGACTGTATCGGGGCGCTTGTTGGCAATGAGTGTGGGAGCAATTTTAGGCTGTTTGGTTGGTTTAACAAGTGTCTCTTCCGGTTCAATGTTCGCGTTGGTACTGATTTCCTTTTTCAGCTTGGATGCTCGTAAATTAGTTGGTACAGATATTTCACAAGCAGCTATCTTGTTATTTTTTACTTCTCTCGGGCATTTGAGCTTGGGAACAGTTGATTGGGGCTTGGTATTACCAATATGGCTTGGATCTGTACCTGGAGTTCTCCTTGGTGCCAAACTTTGCGAGATTGCACCCCAACGCCCATTACGTTTTGTCATTTACACGCTTTTGCTAATGGTGAGTTACAAATTAGTTTCACCAGTGTGAGTAAAGCCATGCGAGGGTACCTCGTTCGTACATAATGAATAAGCCCAAACAAATCAATACGAAAGGAACCGCCGCTCTACCGTAGCGGGTTAAAATATGAGCGATCGCTTCTTGACGGGCTAAGAGGTGAGCGATCGTACACCAAACCCCAACCATAACCAAAAAGACTATCAAAATCACACCCATACTGGCATAGGTATTTCCTGCGAATAACGGTATGTAGATGCTGATATTATCGCCGCCATTGGCAAGAGTGACTGCTGCTACTTTATAAGTTTGAGGGTGCAAAAGACTGACTAGGAAAGACCGAGGATCGTTTGATGACAATGGCTTAAAATCGCTAGTTACAGTCTGAACTTCTGTAGATTCTTCTTGACTCAACAGCTTTTTTATGCCAATTGCTATAGGTAATAATCCAAGCAATCCAATGACTTCAGGCGGCACTACCAAACCACCAAAAAATCCTGGTAGGCTAGCGATGATAATAGCTGAAAAACCAAGGTATTGACCAATGATGATATGGCGTTTGCGAAAATTAGCATCTACTTGAGAGAAAAAAAGTATAAGGATTAAGATATCATCAATATTGGTTGCTACAAAAGCAATTATACCTTCTGTGAAACCTGCCCAAAGCGTAGTCATGGTTGCTTTTATGAGAGTGTTACTTAATAAAAAACGAATGCGTCTTGGCTAGGAATTAAACAATAAAGACAATATGGGTGAATCGATCGCTGCAATTAGCACGGGAATCCTTGCCTTTACTGCCACTAATATAGATGACCTTCTCATCCTATTATTGTTTTTTTCTCAAGTAAATGCTACCTTCACTTACAAGCATATTATTACAGGTCAGTATCTGGGTTTTTTTATACTGATTGTTGCCAGTCTTTCTGGTTTATTTGGGGGGTTAGTTTTATCGGCTCACTGGATTGGATTACTTGGTTTAATGCCAATTGCTATAGGTATTAGCAGTTTGGTGAATGGGGAAGAAGATTCTTCAGAGGAAGACAAATCTGAGACAGAAGATTCTGAAGAATTATTTTTTTCTGGATTAGTTTCTCCTCAAACTTATAGTGTTGCATCTGTAACAATTGCTAACGGTAGTGATAATATCAGTGTCTACGTGCCGTTATTTGCTAGCGGTAATTTAGCAAGTTTTTTGATAGTTGTCTCTATTTTTTGTATCTTGATAGGAGTTTGGTGTTATGTAGCTTACCAATTAACTCGTCAAAAAGAAATAGCCGATATTCTAACTCGATATGGTAATTATTTTGTTCCTTTTGTCTTAATAGGATTGGGAACTTTTATTCTTTTAAAAAGTAATGCATTAAGTCTAACAAAGCTAATTGCTAGTTATTTTTGTATAACAATTTTAGTCAAAAAAAATGAGAATTCTTCTTGAGAGTCTTAGAGGATGTTTGAAAAGTCATGATTCATGTATCAAATATTTTTTACCCCTCCCTAACCCTCCCCTTATAAAGGGGAGGGAACCAGATTTTTCTTATTTCCCCCCTTTATAAGGGGGAGCCACTGCGCCATCGCGGGTTTCCCGACTTGTAGCAAGTGGCGTGGACTAAGGGGGGTAATCATGTGATTAAAATGACAGCTAATCACTTTTCAAACATCCTCTTAAGAGATTGGTTTTTGCTACCATAAAATAAAAGCGCTAAGTTCTTGGACTGACTTAACGCTTTTATGAGAGAATTTTCGGAAGATGTCTTCCATCCAAGCTAGTGACACGCCTTACGAGTAGAGATAGCACAGGAGAGGAGGCGGAGCCTCCCGTAAGGCATTCCCAGCCTCAGGCTGGGAACGAGGAGGTAACGAGGGGGTAATTTATATGTAGTACATGAGTTCCATTTGCTGCTTGGAGATTCGCTGTTCGCAAAGATCTTGAAGTGTATGTTTTTGTAAAACGTCGTAAGCTGCTTGACGAACTTCTTGCCAAACATCGTGAATAACTTCGGTTTCTACTGTTTTGATATTGGAAGGTTTACTGGGTTCATCGTCCGATCCTTCTATACAACGTAAAGCTTCCAAAACCGTAATTTTTTGAGGTTCCCGTGCTAAAACGTAACCTCCTTTCACCCCACGTATGCTCTTAATCAAACCTCCACGTCTCAAAGTTGCTAGAAGTTCTTCTAAATAGCGATTGGGAATGTTTTGACGTGCTGCTATCTCTCGGATTTGCAATGATTCACCGTCAGCATAGCATTTTGCTAGTGCTAGTAAAGAGAGAATTGCATACTCTGTTTTGTTTGAAAGTTCCATAGGTAAGAGAGATGAGACACCTAAAAATTACTTCACCACCTAAAACGGCGATTCAGCTTAACCCGGTCGAATTGGGTTAAAGTTTTTATTGGTGTTCTAGCGAGCTTTTATGCTAGCAAGTTGACACTACTATATAAGAATACCGTCAATAAAAGCAAGTATTTTTTTTTCTTATTTTAATAAAAAAAAGTGATTGATAACAACAAGAGATTGGCGATTGGGGACAAGGAAGACAATTTTACCTTATCCCCAATCGCCAATCCCTAATCCCCAGTTCCTTACACCGAGAGCGAACATTGACTGAGAATCTGTTCAAAAGCGCTTGCGACTTTGGTTTGAAAGCGTTGTAGGTGTTTCAGTTTCCACACGGGTTGGACAATTTCTAACTTTGTACCAGCATCTCGATCGACAACACGAACTGCATACAGTGTAGATAGCTGTAGTTCTTTTTTCACCATCAGATCTGGAATTGCTGCTGCTCCTACACCACTTTCAACGACGGCTTTTACCATCTCGCTGCTGCTGAGGACAAGAACGACATCTAGCTCGGTCGGATCGATTCCCCAATTTTGCAGGGCTTGCTCAAACATCTGTTGCGCCCCGGAACCTGACTCTCTCATCACCCAAGTTGTTGTTAGGAGTTCTGCGGGGGAAATTTCTCTTCTTCCAAACCAAGGGTGAGATTTGCCTACAACTATCTGCAAGCGATCGCTTCCCACAACTTCTTTTTCCAAATAGTTTCTCAGGGAGACTTTCACCTCACCTGTCACTAACCCGAAATCAAACAACCCTGTTGCTGTGCCTTCACAGATTTCTTCAGCGTTACCTAACGTACAATTTATATGAATACCGGGATACTGACGATTGAACTGGCTAATTTTTTCAGGTAACCAGTAGTTACCGATAGTAAGACTAGACCCCAGTTTTAACTCACCCCGTTGCATATTGTTTAATTCTCGCAAGCCCCTTTGAGTTAAAGAAACTTGATCTAGAATCTTTTGCGCTTCTATTTGGAGCAACTTCCCAGCATCAGTGATTTCGATATGACGACCAATTCTATGAAATAATTTGACCCCATATTCTGTTTCCAAACTCTGAATGGCTGCACTAACAGCAGGTTGGGTGATGTATAACGATTCTGCCGCACGGGTAAAGTGCATCAGTTCTGCTACGGCAAGAAAAATTCTTAACTGCTCAAACGTCATATAGGCTCTTTCAAGCATCCCTGACCAAGTATTTTTACCCCAATAAGCTTATCAAAAGTCTACTACTATACGGCTAACCTTGCAAGTTACCGTAGTAAGGACACGAGCCGAAAACTTTTTTAGCACTAGTGATACAAAGTTTTTTATTTTCGCTTCAGTATAGCGATCGAAACGACATTTATTTGTATTTAGGGATACATTTACAGACTTTCCGTATAATTTTACTGAGTTCTTAATAAACCTTTTAAAAAAATCCGCTCGGTTTTTGAAAATTACTTATTTAAAAGCTTTCATACAGTTGTAGCACAAAACGAAAAGCGTATTACTTGTTATATTAAATTTTTTTTTATACTTTATACAGAAATAATAATAAATTTCTTTTATGATTTTAACAAACAAGAATAATTGCTTCTATGTGTAGAGAGCAATACAGTGTAAGCAGTGATTAACTGAGATCTCGTTAAAAAGTTCAACATACACCCCCCCTTTCATCCCCCTGATGCCTTGGGGGGATGAAAGGGGGGTAATTTTTGTATCTCACCAAGCTGATAAATGTTGGGTTTCGTTCCTCAACCCAACCTACGTTGAATTTGAGCTTGTTAATTTCCACTTGCAATAATTGGAAAAGCTCTGAAATATTATCTAGTGTGAAGAAAAAATGAACGTTCATTTTTTCTTCAGATTAGACAATTGTAGTAATGGTAATTAATGGCTCGCTGGTAAAGCGCTTCCGTAAAATTTGTAATTTATGACTTCTCAATTACGAATTACGAATGACAAATTACGAATTAATTTGTCACTGGTCACTGTTAATAGTATGAATATTTATGAGTCTAATTTGAAAGACTGCTAAAAAATTTTGTTCATACAACTCCTATTAAATTTATGACAACAGATGCAGAAAAACCCGCAAAACCAAAAAGCCCTAGTGCTGACCGAGTTCGAGAACATTTGGCTAACGAGCGCACCTACTTAGCATGGATGAGAAGTGGGATAGCCCTCATGGGTTTTGGTGTTCTCATTGTCCGGCTTCGCATACTCCGTCCTCCCCTTGCACCTCAAGCTCCTGGTAATGGCTGGAAGTTAGGCTTAGCCTTTTCACTCGTTGGATTGTTAACGGTCATGCTTTCAACGCAGCATTACCTTGTCGTTCGTCGAGATATTGACGAGGATGCCTATGAGCCAGCAGACCGTTGGGTGATTCTTTCTAGTCTTGCTGTGATTCTCCTGGGAATTGGAGTTGTCTATTATGTTTTCACCATTCCGCTTGACTCATTAAATTCCATAATAGTTGAGTAAAAAAACATATCACGAGTGACTCCTTTGCCTAAATGTAATACATTGGTCCCTGTTGTATTCGAGCTTCTCTTTCCTGGCACAAATCTTGGAGTGTATGGCGGCGTAAAACTTCAATAGCGGCAGTATTAGCTCGATCCCAGACTTCATGAACTAAGTTCTTTTCTAAAGTGGGAGGAAGAGAAGATTCTCTCTCCTTCCTCTCACCTTCAACGACCGTAACAATTTCCAATAAAGTAATTTGCCAAGGTTCTCGAACTAAAACGAATCCGCCTCTAGAGCCACGATGACTTTGTACCAGACCTGCTCGCCGCAAACTAGTAAGAATTTGTTCTAGGTAGCGTTCCGGTATAGGTTGTCTGGCAGTAATCTCGCTCATGGTAAGCGGATCTCTTTTTCCTTTGTTGCTTGCTAGTTCTAAAAGAGCTAGCAGTGCGTACTCTACTTTGGAAGACAGATCCAAAAGAGTGTAGTTTTGGCTATTCAAGTCTTTACTCAGTATACTACTGTTCATTGATGTGCTTATAGTAATTTTATGAGAAACGAGTGCTCATGACAGAGTTAAATGTGGTAAGATGCCAACTGCTACTCCGAAAAGCTTAATTTTTTATCGGCTTACCGTAGATTATCTAATAAAATTCCCAAAATAAAAATCCTTAAAAAACTTCTTGTGCTACCGACTTACGCTTTGGGCTTGTAGTACTGTGCCCAATGCCCAATGCCCAATGCCCTTTTTTTGTAATTCTTGAAATTGTAATAATGAATTCTGGAATGAGGTAGTATCATTAACTGCATTCTCAACGAATCTACCTGAGGAGTAAGTGAACTGGAGTAATCCAGAGTAAATCGGAGTAATTCGATTTACTGACTCCACCATGACTCAACTTTGAACTAGTTTCAAGGTTACCCGTTCTGGGTTTCAGTCCGCTTAAGGGTCATGACTTAATGAGATTAGCCAGTCTCAAGCGTCAGGGAAGGAACATGGCTGCGTCACACAGCGCAACACCGTAACCTATTAACAAGCCCTTAAGCCGTGCTCAGGCTACGAATACCCCTTTTGGGAGTGCTCAAATCGAGCAAATGGTGTAGTTTGGGGTGGTGGTTAAGTCCGATTCATCCCAAATAGCTCCAAATAATTCCGAAATAATGAAATCTAGTAGCACAACATATTGAAATTGTGAATTTACGCCGCCTGATTCCATTCTTAGATGACTCCGTGTCCAGTTGGGCGCTTGAGGCACGCCTATTGCGTTGGCTGACATTGATATGGCTGTGTGTGGGATTAATTGTTCTGTTTTCGGCGTCATATGCCGTTGCAGACGCTCGCCACAATGATGGGCTGTATTACTTTAAGCGTCAAGTCCTGTGGGTGTTCGCAGCGTTAATCGTATTCAACATCATAGTTAATCTGCCCTTACGCAGGATCGTAAACGTATCCCACTGGTTTGTAATATTGCTATTGGGGCTGATTTTTCTCACTTTGATACCGGGATTGGGAAAAAAGGCATTTGATGCATCGCGCTGGATAGCTATAGGACCGCTACCAATTCAACCCTCTGAACTCATTAAACCCTTTTTAGTGTTGCAAAGTGCGCGACTTTTTGGGCAGTGGGAAAGGTTAAGTTGGCGAGTGCGCTTTTTTTGGCTGGGTATCTTTTGTCTGATTATTTTAGGAATTTTAATCCAGCCTAACTTAAGTACAACAGCACTATGTGGAATGACAATTTGGCTGATTGCCCTTGCGGCAGGATTACCCTACAAGTACTTGGGAGGAACAGCAGTGGGAGGAGTGCTCTTGGCAGTACTTAGTATTAGCATCAAAGAATATCAGCGCAAACGAGTGCTTTCTTTTCTAAATCCATGGGCAGATCCAACTGGAGATGGCTATCAACTCGTGCAAAGTTTGCTAGCTGTCGGTTCTGGTCGGCAGTGGGGGGCTGGGTTTGGGCTTTCTCAACAAAAGTTGTTTTATTTGCCAATTCAAGACACCGATTTTATTTTTGCTGTTTTTGCTGAAGAATTTGGTTTTGTTGGTAGTATGGTGTTGTTAGTACTGCTTGCTTTATACGCAACTTTAGGATTAATCATTGCTGTTAAGACCAAACATTCGGTTTATCGACTTGTAGCAATTGGGGTAACAGTTTTGATGGTAGGGCAATCCTTACTTCATATTGCTGTCACCACTGGTGCTATGCCAACAACTGGGTTGCCATTACCTATGTTTAGTTATGGAGGAAATTCAATGATTGCCAGTTTGCTATCTGCTGCTTTGCTAATTCGAGTGGCACGCGAAAGTAGTGAAGCCGATGTAGTACCGTTGCGAGCAGAGTCAGAGAACAGGCGAACACGGCGACTGTTCCAAAGAAATAATATCAATTGATAGGTTAAGGACTAGTAAATTCCGATGGTACTAAACCAGCCATATGTATAATGTACTGGTCACTGGTTACTGCTTACTGGTCACTGGTCACTGTTCAATTTCTGGTTGTTTATTGAGGAGGAGCCAGTATTGGTTAATACTGTTTACCATTTCCTGTAGGTTATCAATCCCTATTGGTTTTGTTAAATATGAATTAGCTCCTAGTTCATAGGCTAGGTTAATATCACTGTCTTGGTCAGAAGAAGTCAGCATGATAACGAGCAAGCGTTTCAAGTGAGGTTGCTGGCGTATCCATTCAAGAACTTCAAGACCCGAACGGCGTAGTAGTTTTATATCTAGGAGTATCAGTGTTGGCAAAGGATATTGTTCTCGGTCAGCGTACTCACCAATGCCACTTAAGTAATCTATGACCGCATCTCCATCTTCCAAGACTTTCAGGGTGTGAACCAGTTGCGTCTTTTGAAAAGCTCTTTGGATAAAGAAGGCGTCATTTGGATCGTCTTCTGCCACTAAAATCGTAAACTTGGTCAGAGACATAGAGAAAGTTTATATAGAGTTTAGTCTAGTAGCTTAACATAAAGGCTTATTTTTTCCTATAATTTACTGGAAAAAATATCCCATAGGATAGATGTATTTCTCTAGCAACCATATTAGCGTGAGTTTGACAAAGTCAAAACAGACCTCACCCCAAACTCCTCTCCTATAAGGAGAGGGGCTTGAAACCCTGATGATAACGTTGCTCTCTCCTTTAGGAAGGGGCTGTCATTTGTCATTTGTCATTTGTTATTGACACGGGTTTCAGGCACACCTTTTAAGCAAAAGACTTCAGATCCTCCTTAAGTTTGGCAAATTTAATTTCTTCCTGCCCTGCAATACCCAGGTGGCGAAGATTAACAGTACCATTGACTTTTTCTTGTTCCCCAACTACCGCAATCAGAGGAACTTTTTTTGCTGAAAGTTCTCGAATCTTTTTAGAAATCGTGCGATCGCCAACATAAAGTTCCGTCCTAATTCCCATTGACTCGATCTCTGTAGCGATGGCTTCTGCCCAGTCTGCAGATTTTTCAGAAATTGAAGCGACAGCAATTTGGACTGGGGCTAACCAAAGAGGCAACGCGCCTTCTTGATTCTCCAACAAAATTCCAATCCAGCGTTCAAGAGAGCCTAAAACAGCCTGGTGTAACATGACTGGTTGTTCGAGTTGCCCGTCTTTATTGACAAAAGCAAGCTCGAAAATTTGGGGGAGGTTAAAGTCAACTTGGATTGTACCGCACTGCCAAGATCTTCCAAGGCGGTCTTCCAAACTAACTTCAATTTTGGGACCGTAAAAAGCGCCTTCTCCCGGTAATATCTCGTAAGCATACCCTAAAGATTGACATGCTCCTATCAAGGCTGCTTCCGACTTGTCCCAAAGCTCGTCAGAACCCAATCGCTGTTTTGGTCTTGTAGAAATCCGGATAGCAAAATGTTTATAGCCAAATGCTGAATAAACTTCACTCACCATCTTGAGAAAGCTATTAATCTCATTCGTCAAATCCTTTTCTTGACAGAAAATGTGGGCATCATCCTGTACAAACTGACGCAAGCGCATACAACCAGATAAAGAACCAGAAGGTTCATTGCGATGAACAATACCAAACTCCATAAGCCGCATGGGAATTTCTCGATAACTCCGCTTACGTGACTTGTAAATAGCAATGTGAGCCGGACAAGACATTGGTTTTAGAGCATAATCAATAGCTTCTAACTCTGGGTTTTCGATATCAGCATAGTTATCCCGGTTAATACTGCCTACAAAAAACATATTGTTGCCAAATTTTTCCCAGTGACCGGATTTTTCCCAAAGCGAACGGCTCAATACTAAAGGCGATAAGCTGGGTACAGCTTGCGCTTCGCGATCGCACTTCCTCAAATCCACGAGACTGATAAACTTGCCGCATATAATCTTCGATAATCCGGAAGAGTCTCAAACCCATGGGATGCCAGAAAACCATACCCGGACTGTGTTCTTCAAAATGAAACAGATCCATATTTTTAGCCAGAACTCGATGGTCGTACATTGTCATTAATCTCCTAAGTATTGTTGACAAATAAAAATCCCCTCCGGGCTAGCCTGGAGGGGTGAATCTTGCTTGTACGCAACAAATCACTTCACGTCCCTCTAGGCGCGATGGTAGTGGTAGTGGTAGTGGTTGTTATGAGGTAAGTGAAAAAAGTCATTTGTTTGCGTACTTTAATAGCTAAATTCTTGTTGTTTGGTGTACCTGCAAGCAGTCTTGCGTAAAAACCAAAAACCCCCCAAGCACTTACCAGGAGGGTTTCACAGCCTTATTATTTGTGAGTCTATATGCTAGCCTCACAACCTCCCAGACTGATAGTCAGGGTAGTTCGTGTTCTGGTTGTTAGACGGAGCTTAAGTTGCATGATTAGGCACTCTTATGTTTGCTCGATAGAATTTGCGGTGCATATTTTAAGTTGTAAACAAACCTAGAGAATTTGTCAACTCCAAGTTAATACGGGACTGGCAAGGATGCCTATTCCATAGAGAGCAACTTATTTGGTGAATGAAGCACTTTTGGAGTACTTGAAAAATCTGTAGTTAGGAATAAGCTCATGCTAAGATGTTAAGACGCTAAAACGCTAAGAAGAAATACTTTGCGCCTTGGCGTCTACTTTTTCAAAATGAAATCCGCCTTCTTCAAGACCCTTGCACGCATTACCCGATCCTTTAGCTACTTTCACAAGCTCCGGTTCCTTAATCCGCTCGCCTTTGTTGAATTTGAGCTTATGTCCTGAAGTTTCATTAGGTAAAAGCTCGATAGAATTGAGTTTTTCAAGTACAGTTTGGCGAGAAGGATTTGTGGACAATGCCATAGCCAATTCTATAGCTTTGATGAAAGCTTTAGTTGCATCATAACTAGCAGCAGTTCGCCAGCTAATTCCCCCTTGCCATTTTGTGCAAGCTTTCCGTGCAAATGATTCTGAATGGGATTCTTCAAACCAAGGTACTGTCAAGATTAAGCCTTCAAGAGCCTTTTTACCTTTTTTTAAAGTATCAGCATTGTACATAGAGTCTCCCCCTAGCAAGCGTAGCTTTCTTGGCAAGCCTGCTTTATTTTCTTGAGCCTTCGCAATGTCAATCACGGTAGAGATAAGCTCAAGATTAGGGAAAAAGACAGCTGCATCGGCTTTATCGTCAAATATACTAAGTAATACTTCAGCAGATGCATTCAGGTTTGGATCTGCCAAATCTCTGGAACGGACAACTTTTCCTCCATTAAGTTTAAAGGATTGTTCAAAAGCTTTCTTTAAACTTTCACTATAAATCTCTCCTTTTGTATAGAAAATAACAACTGTTTTGATATTATTCTTATAAGTATATTCAGCTAATTTTTCACCATTTTTTGCATCAGAAGGAACTGTTCTAAAGAAAACTTTAAATTTTTCCATAGTTAATTCGGTACTGGTGCTGCTAGGAGATATCATTGCTAAGCTTTTATCTTTATATTTAGTCAGTGCAGCTTGACTAACAGGGCTACTATTGTGTCCAATGACTCCTAAAACATTTGAATCTTTAATCAATTCCTCCGCAACTCTTTGACCTTGGTTTGGGTCATTCTTATCATCAGCAATTATGATATTTAGCAATCGACCTTTTAATCCACCTTTGTTGTTAATCTCAGACTGTGCTTGTGCAACTCCTCTCAATATTTCTGTAGCCCTTTCTCTTCTAGAATTTATAGGAACAGCAACTGCCAAAGTCAGAGGATTACCTTTTTCATGTGCTAGTGTATTATTGTAATAAATTTCTGCTTCTGGATCATTTCTATCACTTTCTTTGGCTTTTTTAAAGAGTTCCTTTGCTTGTGAATAATCTGCTTTTTTAAAAGCTTCAACACCCTGTTGTTGATGAAAATTGCCATTTCCCAGAAAGAAAGTTTTTTTGCCATCGCTAAATAGCTCTGGTTCTGATATGTATGGAACAAAGAAACCTACTATTGTTTTGGGTAATTGCTGCCAAATGAGTACTCCTGTTATTGCGATCGCAAATACTATTGTAGATATTCGCCAAATTCGATAATTCTTTACTGCCAGTTCTAGGCTAGCATTAAGAAACTGATAATCTTCATTCCTCAAAGTTTTATCAACCTGCCATGATAACGCTTCACGTAATTTTCTTCCCTGTAGTAACCAAGATTTATTTTTATCAGTCTTCCATCCTGTTAATTCCTTACCATATGGTCGTATATTCAATAACATTTCTCTAACCCAATTTGTATCGAAAACATATTGATAAATAAGGTTATAAATGACTAATATTTTGTTTTTTTCTACAACCAAACCTGATAACATCAGTTCACTTTGTTCTGAGCTACCATCAGCTTGTATTTTTTGCTTTTGGCAAATTTCCAAATAGATATTCAGTAATTTAAAAGTGGGATATTTACTATTGATAATTCTGTCACTAATGGTCTTCAAATGCTGGGGATTATCCTGTTCTTCCCAATTTTCAATAATTTTTGAAATGACGACTTGCTCAATCCATCTTTGTATAGCTTGTTTGTGAACAGGGATAAAATCTTGAGAATCGGCAATTATTTTACATATTTTTTGAGTTAGAAAGGGTTGACCACCTGTCCAATTAAGAACCTCTCGAAGTATATCTTCAGCAATTTGAGAGTGACTGACTTTACTCTCTAATCCTTGAGCTAGGGGTCGAGCTTCCTCAAATGAAAAACCATTTAATTGAATTTCTTGACCTATGTTAAAGGGTGTGCGTCGCTTATCTTGAATTAATTGAGAGGGTGTAGCCACTCCTAACAATGCAAAAGTAATTCTACTATACTTCAAATTATTCGCACGCTGGTTATAACAACCTCGAATAAAAGCAAAGAGATCGTCTGTTGGAAAGTCTAAACTGAGAACAGTGTCAATTTCATCTAGAAAAATAACAATATTCTGAAAAATTTGGGATAGTAATATTTCTTCAATAAAATCACTTAATCGTTTTACAGGAGTTAATAACTTTCGTTCTTGCCACCAAGCTGATAATCGATTTGATGGTAACTCAAAGTTATCTGACAAATTTTTAACTAAAGTATAATACCATTGATCTTGAGTGACACCTTCAGTCCCAATTTCATCTAGACTAATAATAGCACAGGCAATGTTTTCAGTTTCTAACTTTTTTCTGACTCGGATTTGCAAGCTGGACTTCCCCATTTGTCGGGAATTGAATACATAACAAAAATTTCCAGCTTTCAGTTCCTCATAAATATTTTTGTCTGCTTTCCTTTCTATATAACTAGGAGCATCTGAGTTTAAAGTTCCTCCTACCTGATAATATTCTTGTTCTTGATTCATTATTTATTATTTCCTTGTCAGTTATCAGTGACTATTGACACTTTGACATTAAAGATAAACACAAAAATACTGACGATACAATTCGCAGCGCGGCTTGGCAAAATGACCTTGTAATGTCACCAGTCCTAAACGTTGTAAAGACTTTGCCTGTATCGGATTTAACTGAACTGGGTCATCCTCATCTGCGCGTACAACTTTACTAAACGCTGTTTTTAACTCTGGTTTATTTTCCAAATTTTCCCAAAGTTCACGCAGATGGTCACTAAATATTCCTGATGCAGTAGGTGCAGCCTGTAATAGCTCCTTAAGTGTCTTTTGTTGAAGCTTAACCCAATCAAGAGACGTTTTCACTAAAAGAGGATGTCCTCCTACCATAGCCATAAGTTGCTCAACCCGAGATGCTGTCCAATCTAGTCGATAACGCTTAACCAAACGCTGCACTTGGTCTAGAGTAAACTCTGGTAAATTAATAATGACCCCAACATTTGCAAGGGGTGAATTATTTATATCTAGGGAGGCATAAACTTCGGTTGAATGAACAACGATCAGACGAAGTTTTTCCCAAATTATGCTGTTGGAATCGCCTCGTTTTGCTAAATCATAGCAATTGCGGAGGAATTTACAAAAGTCTGGGGCAATTTTTGGATGTTCAAACACAGAATCAACATCATCCAAGGCTAGTACTATAGGACTAGCAATGTTTGGCAACAAGTATTTTTGAAAGTAATACCTGCTGTTGTAGTTGCAACTAACTTGATTGTCCCAATACTCATTTAACTTATTGGCTAGCCCTAGCTCGTTACCCACAACAACACAAAACGAGCGTAAGAATTTTTTCAAGTCCGTTGCAACTGTGCCATCTACTAAACTCTGACAACTTAAAGTTATTGTTTGATAGCTACTATCTCTAGCATAACTGAGAATTCGGTTCATGAGAGATGTTTTCCCCATCTTCTCAGGCGCTTTGATCCGAATTAAGGCACCTTGCTGTTTAATTGCTTTGTAACAGTGTTGTTCGATAGGAGGGCGATCTATATAAAAATCGGTAGGTAATTTGTCTACTTTTTTACGGATAATAGGGGTTAGCTCTTCTGCAATACCTTGCAACTGGATTTCCACACACCCAAACTCATAAGCCTCCTCAACGGAGCGATTCGCCCCTAGAGCTTTGTAAAAACCGATAGCAAATGCGATCGCAGCCCTGTCGCCGATCTCTCGTTTCATGCCAATGACAAAAGGGATGTGCTTAACTATAGCCTTTGCTTGAGCGTCAGAGTAACAGGCATTTAGAATCACACAATGCACCCGCTCAGCCACTAATTCAAGCAAAGCAGCTAGAGCCTTAGGTTCTACAGGAGATATTTGACCGAATTCATCTTCAAAGCAAAGCTCACCAGTACTGGTACCATGTCCGGAAAAATGCACAATATCAGGAGTAAAATCTAGTATTGCTTGGCTAATATCTCCAGGACGTGCAGCTAACCTATACTCAAGCAGAAATCTTTCACGCTGGTAAGCAGATTGAATTTTTTCTCTGATATCTCGCAATTCTTGTTTTACACGGAGGCTAGCAGCATTGGTAGGTTCAGCTGTCAAAAACAAAATTTTAATTACGTCATTCTTCATCTATAATTGCTCCATAGGCTAAGTTACTGACAGCGTTTTTCTATTCTTTTACATATATATTGTCAGGTAGCTAATAGCGAAATTATGAAAATAGCATTTAATACAGTGTCTCTATGAAGATGCACGCTTATTCAACCCCCTTAGCGTGCTTAGAGGTTAGGCACAGTAAATAAAGTGCAATGTCACAGAGAATTGGTATAAGTAGAATGACCTGTCTTTAATATAGGTACAAAGATATACGAAGACATTTCTCTTCAATCTCATTACTTTCCGGATAAAACTCAAATCATTTTTGCATTCAGCAAAGCTTTTGCATTATGGCTCAACTGCAACGAATAACGAGCGCTCCCTCCCAATTACAACAAGAAAAAATTCTACTCACACCCCAACAACATTACTTGGGGCTTGTGTTACGTTTGAGCGAGGGAGATCGCTTTATTGTAATGGATGGAAATGGATGGAATGGGGCTATGAATGGCACGAGTGCAAAATAGGGACGCTCCCCATCCCACCAGAATTCCTTTAGTAGGAAAGATTGGTATTATTTTGTTTTTCCAACCAATCCTCACCTAAAACGATCGTCAGAGGCGAGTCAATGGTAATATTTGAGTCAAAGCTGCCTTCATCTTGCACGCGCACTTCTCCAAATCCCAAAGTAGCGCGAATTGCTTCAGCATTATCGCGATTTCCGTTTTGGGCAACAATGTAAGTTTTATCTAAAGGTTCCCGCCAAGGTTCAGGTATGTAAACGCTGGAGTAGCCCACAACTTCCAGGGAACGCATTAAATTTTGCAGGCTTTCGCTATCGCTGGCGGTGCTGTCTTTAATGACAACTTGTAATTGAGCTGAACCAGAGGTTTGCGGTGGATTCATTACTTGCAGATTAAAATAGTCGATCGCCATTTTCTCAATCTGCTGGGCATTGGGTATCCAATAACTGGTTTTATACTCGTGATATGCGCTAGCTCTACCCGGAAGCGTTAGCGTTTCCATATTAGAGTTACCTGTTTGCACTCCAAAATTAACGAGGGTCAATATCTCCTCGACTGTCAAATTGGTGTCAAGATGAGACCGGACAACATTGAGAATTCGGGGAAATCGTGCTAGTAAAGTGGGGTTGAGGGTTTGCTCTGCTAGCGCTCGCATCACTATTTGCTGACGCTCAACTCGACCAATATCACCACGTCCATCATTCCGGTAACGCAACATTTGTAGAGTTTTGTCACCGTCAAGATGTTGTTTTCCTTTCTTTAAATTTATATATAAGTGTTGAGAATCATCTCGATATTTCATATCATAGGGGACATCAACTGTGACACCCCCCAAAGCATCAATTAACTTGTTAACTCCTAAAACGTTAATTCTGATATAGCGGTCAATTTCTACTCCACCTAATAATTCGCTGATAGTTTTGGCACTTAAAGCAGGTCCACCTACAACGTTAGCTGCATTAATTTTAACTACACCATGTCCTTCTAAAGAGACACGAGTATCTCTAGGAACAGAAAGAATCACTATTTTTTTTTCCTCTGGGTTTAGTCTGACCAAAAGCATGACATCGGACAAACCGCTAAAGGAGTTAACTTGGGGTAAGTAACCACGATTTTTTGCTTTGGCTTTTGAGTCTTGAACATCTGTTGGCAGTACGCTCATCCCCAGAACTAAAATGTTGACAGGACGAGATAACTCTGAAAATTTTAGCCCTTCTCCAGTTAGGCGATCGCTCTCAAAGACTTCCGATTCTTTTGAGGTGAGCTTTGTCTGCATCAAAGGTGTGCTAGTCATAGAAACTGCAAGCAGCCCCCCTAATGTTGCGGAAGTCAGTGCGATCGCACCCATCCCCAACCACAGCCACATCCAACGTGCATTGTTGGATGTTTCGCCATAATCATTTTCTGCCACTAAAGGTTTTTTACTGGTCACTAGCTGCCTCGCACTTACTTATGAGGGTTGGGGAATTTGCAGACTAAATATCAACTTATTAAGTTTGATATATTTATCTTAGCCTTATTTATATTTCTGCGATGAGCAGCTTTTTTGCCTGCTTTTTCAACATAATCCTTCACAGGCAATTCCTGACAAGCAAGTTTCTTACTTTTACAATATCCTCACAAGTTCCTCAAATTATTTTGATATAAAAAAGCCATAGGGGAAGTGAGGCATTGCAAGCAGCGTTACAAATTGAATTGCTGCCCATCTAATGAACCAGTCAGATATTGTATGCACGGTGATTGGCTATGGCAAAGATCCAAGTCGAGAAAGAACTATCTCACCAAGACAAAATTAGTGCGGAGTTTACTCATCGCTTACGCAAACTAAATCCGCATCAAGTCGTTCGCGTACTTGTTTTACTTAACTTGAACAATAATAAGATTAACCAACTCTCTAATTCTCAGAAATTTTCTAACAAGCATATATCTGCTGTCAAAAATCTCAGAAAATTGGAAAAGCAGGCTTTAAACGATATTCATAAAATTATGCAAGACAATGATGGAAAACTGTTAGCTGAGCATTTTAACTTACTAGGTTCCATCCCAATTGAAATCACTGTTGCTGGGGTTTACCAACTGGCTACACTGGATGTAGTCAAAGCAGTGATAGAGGATCAAGAAATTTATCCTCTTAAGTAAGCTGCACGAATAACCACTTACTACAGGTTATTGTCCGGGAATTTGACCGGGCAATGAATAGTTATACTGAGGAACGGTTTGTTGCAAGCTAGTATTACCATAGTTGTTTCCATAGTTGGGAACGGTGGAATTGGGGTAGGTAGTGACAGTACCTTGATTTGGAACGGAGTTATAGTAAGGTACGGGAGCAGAAACCGATGGTGTAGTTGGTGTTTGCGGTGACATATTAGGCAATGCTGGGTTGCTGCTAACACCGTTATAGCCACTCCTACGTCTTACTGAATCGACAAAGTTAGCCAATCGGCGATCGTCAGGATTTGTGTAAAAGCTTTGAGGTTGGTACAATTGTGTTGGTTGAGTGTAATTTATACTAGGTACTGTAGAGCTTGGTAGCTGATTTATTTGTGGCTGATTTGTTGTCATACCGGGCTGCACGTAACCTGTAGATGGAACGGTATTTTGCAGTTGATTTACAGGTAATGGCTGCGTATAATTTGTACTCACTATAGAATTTTGTGGCAAAAGCCCTGTTTGTCCGGGCTGCGTGTAATTTGTATCAAGGTTAATATTTTGTGGTTGAGTAACTATTCCTGGCTGTACGTTGTATCCACTGCCATAGTTAAGATTTGACGGTTGATTTCTGGTTGGTTCTGTATAGCCAGTTGTTCCATATATGGAATTTTGTTGCTGATTTGTTAATGGTGGCTGAGTCGATCCCAATCCAGGATATGGAGAATTGCTTCCACCCCCAATCAACCCATTATTAGGATTGACATTTTGAACAGGTGTACCACTTATTGGTGATGTTAGGGAATTGAAGGGGTTAACTTGAGTTGAGGTGGTATTAACCTGACTGATTTGATTTTGACTTGTTGATTTGTTAAGTGCTGTTTGTAGCGCGTTTTCTTGGGTTGTATTTTGCCTAACGTCAGTTCCATTGTTCAATCCAATACCTAAACCCAAAGAAGTTTGTCCTACAGCAGATTGAGAAGACGTTGGCTGACTAGCATCCTGCAAGTTACTAAACTTCAGCAAAGTCTCTGTTTGTGTCAAAAAAGGATTATCTATCTTATTAGTTGATGCGGAGTTAACAGATTTGTCCTCCGATCTTGATTGATTATTACTTGCGGAACTCTGATTTTGACTGTTTAATCTCTCTAATAAAGTCTTGTTCTTATTTGCTGGATTTTGGTTGGGATTTTTTACTTTTGGTAAGTTTGCTGGCACAGAATCACTGACTAAAAGGGGCAAATTATCAATGTCAGCAGCAATAGCTTTGTCTTCTGGTGTCAACGTATCATTAGATTTGTCGGCATCAACCTGATTTTCTTGTCTGTCCGTCAAATCTGGTTGTACCCAATACTCCTTAACCACCAGCCCTACTACAGATAAAAAAATGGCTGTTCCCCAAAAACCAGGTCTTGCTAGGTTCCATAACCGGGCTTTGAAATAGCGTAAGTAAGCGGGAGGGTAGTGACGTTGTGGCATGATCGGTTACTGGTTAATGGTTAGTGGTTAGGAGTTGGCCTTTTGGTTGGCAGTATTAAAATTTACTAAAATTTATTTGATTAAGCCTAAACCAGAAGGCAATCTTGTCACAGAAGCTAGAAACTTCTACTTCTATGTTACTCGCTTTACAAAGAGAAGTCATTGCAATACGGATGACTTGTGAATTTATCTTACCTTTGGGCTACTCGTGATAAAAGATATAGACCAATTCCCAAACCGATGAAATTTGACAACCAAGCTGCCATAAACGGAGAAAGAACACCAGCCTCCCCCATAGCACCACTAATAAACCACAGTAAATAGTAAGTGAAAATAACTATAACGCTAATACCAAAACTTGTTCCTCTACCAGTTCGTTGTGGTATTGTTCCCATGGCTGCACCAACCAAACCAAAAACAACACAGACAAAAGGTAAGGATATTTTCTGTTGAATCCGAACCTGGAGTTTGCGAATTTTTTGCTCATCACCGCCCAAACGTTCTATTTCCAGTTGTTCCAATGCTTGGGCGATGTTCATCTCACCATAATCTCGGCTTTTCTGTGCCAAATCCAACGCTGTACGGGGTAGCTTGAGTTGTTGGCGTTCAAATCGTAGAATATTGCGATATGAGCTATCGGAAGCAACTAGATAAATAGTACCGTTGTAAAAATCCCATACATTTTGACCGGGATTCCATTCTCCTGATTCTGAAACAACGATTTGATTCACCCCGTCTTGGGAACGATCTAGAATGGTCAAGCCTTTCATTTGTTTTCCATCAAATTCGTCCGCGTAGAACAGGCGTGTTAGAACTTTTTTCTTACTCCCATCCTCCTGCTTGACTCTTTGGTACTCTGGGTAAAAGAGATTTTGCCGCTTCACGATCGCAGGTTGATCTGACTTTAATGCTTTGTCTAGAATTTGAGATGCTTGATAATTTGCTGCGGGTACAATTTGCTCGTTAAACAAAAATGATAATCCCGTCACAACAAGACTCAACATCACTGCCGTCAGTACCATGCGGTAAACACTTACCCCACAACCACGTAAGGCAATGAGTTCGCTTTCGCTCGAAAGACGACTGTAAGTCATCAACGTAGCTAGAAGCGTGGACATGGGAAAAGCATAGACGATGAAACCTGACATTTTCAGGCAGAAAACTTGAATGGCGATGGTTAATGGTAGCCCGGATTCAACTATTTTTCTGATTAATTCAAACACAACATCAATGGAAACACCGATTGATGTAAATGCTCCTACGCCAAACAAAAATGGGGGTACTAATTCGCTAACTAGGTAACGATCCATGAGCGAAAAGGGTAAGAGCGAATTGAATGTATAAAAAGACTTAATTTGTGTCATTTGTCATTAGTTATTTGTCATTTGTCATTTGTCATTTGCCATTTGTCACAGATAATATGGTAAACAAAATAAAAAAGAAAAATATCTAAGAGCACACGTAGCTATGCGGAAATAAACTGAACTATACTACACTACAAAAGTTTATATGCTGCGAATTCTTACCAATGACTAATGACTAATGACAAATGACGCTCCTCTATACCTGGAAATTATCTCCTAAATAGTACTGACGCACTAAAGGATTTTTGTAAAGTTCATCGGATGTGCCGGAAGCAAGAATTTGCCCTTCACGCATAATGTAACTGCGATCTGTAATGGCAAGAGTTTCGCGAACATTATGGTCTGTAATTAGGATACCCATATTGCGATCGCTCAATCGAGCCACAATATCCTGAATTTCTGCGACAGCAATGGGATCGACTCCAGCAAATGGTTCATCCAACAGTAAAAATTTTGGTCCTTCTTTTCCTGCAGCCAAAGCCCGTGCTAATTCCGTTCGGCGTCGTTCACCGCCAGAAAGTTGAATTCCTTTGCTTTTAGCGACTTTTTCCAAACGAAACTCTTGAAGTAACATATCCAATCTTCGCGTCCATTCCCAACGAGGTACATTAGTTTGTTCTAGTACTAACAAAATGTTTTCCCTCACAGTAAGTTGACGAAAAATACTAGCTTCCTGTGCAAGATATCCAATGCCCAACCGCGCCCTTTTGTGCATTGGTAGTGGAGTCACATCCATTTTATCTAACCAGACCGTTCCCCGATCTGGCTTTTCCAAGCCTGTGGCTATGTAAAAAGTCGTCGTTTTACCTGCACCATTAGGACCAAGTAAACCAACGATTTCTCCTTGAGCAACCGAAATGTTGACGCGATTGACAATGACTCGCTTGCCATAAGATTTATGGATATTCTCTAAGACAATTTTCACTTTAAGGGTAGGGAGTAGGGGGTAGGGGGTAGG
>NZ_WJFC01000132.1 GCF_009725235.1 Scytonema sp. UIC 10036 | reverse complement strand
CTCTCCCTCTGTCTCCCCCTCCTCTTCCTCCTCCAATTCATCTTCCTCACTCCCCAATAAGCGAGTCTACTTGCGAGATTTTGCTGAAGTCGTAGATGGTTCGGAACAACAGCGTATTTTCGTGTTGCTCAACGGTCAAGAGTCGGTGAAAGTGAGCGTTCAAAAGCAGCCAGATGCCAACACAATTGAGGTTGTGGATGGAGTCAAAAGGCGACTCGAACAACTCAGGCAATCTGGTCTGATTGAAGAAGGAACAGTTATAACGCCAACTTTAGACGAATCGCGATTCATTCGCAACTCTATTTCTAACGTCACGAGTTCTGGATTAATTGGATCGTTACTAGCTGCGATCGCAGTATTACTCTTTTTGGGGTCTTTACGCCAAACTTTTATCATTGTTGCAGCAATTCCCCTAGCAACACTAGCTGCCATTATTTTTATGGGATTATTTAGCTTATCCCTCAACGTTTTTAGCTTGGGTGGATTGGCGCTAGGTGTAGGTATTGTGGTGGATAACTCCATCGTGATGTTGGAGAATATTGCCGAAGGCGCTAGTATGACGCCTGGAAAAAATTCCAAAACTCGCTTGAGTCAAAAGCAACTGATTGACCGTTCGGAACAAAGCAGCCGGGAAGTAGAATCAGCGCTAATTGCTTCTACAAGTACCAACCTAGTAGCAGTCTTGCCCTTTTTGCTCATTGGGGGCTTTATCTCATTATTATTTAACGAACTGATTCTCACAATTAGCTTTTCTGTTGCTGCTTCTATCTTGATTGCAGTGACCGTAGTACCGATGCTTGCTTCCCGAATGCTAGCATGGCGCTGGTCGAGCCGTCTGACTGAGTTTTGGTTTCTTAAAGAATTCAATCGTCGCTTTGAAGCTGCTACTAGAGGATACAGTAGCTTCTTAACTCAAGTCTTGCGCTATCGGTTGTTTGTGATTGCGCTTGCCATCTTAGTCTTTGGTGGTAGTAGTTTGTGGATGGCTCCTCAAATTCCTCAAGAAATTCTACCTCGAATTAATACCGGACAAGCCCGTTTATCTGCTCAATTTCCTCCCGGTACGCCGTTAGAAACAAACCGTAAGGTCATGGCTGCGGTTGATGATATTCTTCTCAAGCAACCAGAAACGGAGTACGTTTTCTCGACATCAGGAGGTGCTTTGTTTGGTACTAACACTAGTGAAAACCCCTTGCGAGGTTCTAGCACTATTACCTTAAAAGCGGGTACGGATGTAGAAGCTTATGTTGAACGAGTCACGGCTGAGTTTGAAAAGCTGAATTTAGCAGGAATCCGTTTGCGTCTGAGTCCCGGTGAAGTGAGAGGATTAATTCTCAGTAACTCACCCGCACGAGGAGCAGATGTCGATATTATTTTGCAAGGAAATGACGCTGAAACTTTACAAAGAGCAGGGCGTCAGGTATTAGCAGCAATGGAAGAGCAAGTGACCTCAGCTAGATTCCGTCCCGATGCAGATCCCCGTCAGCCAGAGATACAGATTCGTCCTGATTGGGAACGAGTGGCCGCTGTAGGGTTGACAACACAAGAGATTGGAGACACGATTCAGACTGCTATTGAAGGAAGTGTACCAACTCAGTTGCAACGGGGAAACCGTTTGGTGGATGTACGGGTGCAATTGAATGAAGAAGCCGTGCGATCGACTTCTCAATTATCGCGATTGCCATTATTTGTTGAAAATAATCGTCAAGTGCGTTTGAGTGACGTTGCCAATATTGTAGACGCTGAAGCACCGGGAGAAATTCAACGGATTAACCAACGCCAAGTCGTGATTTTGATAGGGAATTTGACTGAGGGAGCAAGTCTTAGTAACGCACTAACACAAGTCAACAACGTATTAAACAGTTTACAGTTACCTGAAGGCGTCACTGTATTACCCAGTTCCGCAGCAGAATCTAACAAGCAGTTGCAAGACTCCCTTAAATTATTGGGTGGATTGGCTGCTTTTCTTGTCTTTGTGGTCATGGCTGTACAATATAATTCACTAGTCGATCCACTAGTGATTATGTTTACAATACCGCTAGCACTTGCAGGAGGTATTTTCGGGCTTTACATTACTCAGACTGCTATTGGAGCAACCGTTATAGTTGGAGCCGTGTTGCTTGTAGGTATTGTAGTTAACAACGCCATCATTATGGTGGAATTGGCAAATCAAATTCGCGAAAAAGAAGAAGTTGACCGTAAAACTGCTATTTTGCAAGCATCACCCCAACGTTTGCGTCCGGTTTTGATGACCACTATCACAACTGTTTTGGGTATGTTTCCCTTAGCATTGGGAATAGGAGAAGGTTCTGAGTTTTTACAACCCTTAGGTGTTGTTGTGTTTGCAGGGTTGTCTTTGGCAACGGTGCTGACATTATTTATCATTCCCTGCTTTTATGTTTTGCTCCATGAGTTGCTTGATGGGAAATGGGCAAAGTCTGTATTCAACAAAATGGGTAAATTGAAAACCCGTTTCCAAAAGTTTATGTTTAGGAGGTTTCGTTAGTGGTTGGTTGTTAGTGGTTAGTAGGGGCGCGGCGACGTTGCGCCCCCACCTCTTCTTTCTTCCCTCAAAGGTGCAAAGGTGCAAAGGTGCACCCCTGCATGGTTCGGTCATACAACAAAGCTGCTGGAATTCTTTTACAATATACATTTTCGCAGTTTCTGACCCCTTTTTTCTCAGACTTTGTGAGAAATCCGGGCTTTGCCCAACGCCTCCAAGGTCACCTTAACAATTTTGAGTACAAGAAAATTCTCAGTATAATTACAGAAAATAACGCAAAATAACAAGAGTTGAACAAATGACTTTTTATATTGGCTAAAGCTTGCTATATTTGATACCTACACTTTTAAGATTATCTTGCAGGTGCATCTTCGGGAACATCTATGAATTTTGCGTTAAACAACAACCTAAAAGCAGAAATTTTAGTAGTAAATGATACATTAACTACTTTAGATTGGTTGGTGAATGTATTGCAGAAAAATAACTACCAAGTTCATCTTGCAACTGATGGTTATTCAGCACTTGAAATTGCTAAAACAAAGCTTCCTGATTTAATTCTGCTGGATATTATTTTACCTGATATGAGTGGCTACAGTATTTGTCAGCAACTAAAAAAATCTATCCAAACAAGTGAAATTCCTATCATCTTTACGAGTGGGGTGAATGAGGGATTAGATGTAGCAAAAGCATTTCAAGTTGGAGTTGCTGACTATATCATTAAACCCTGACTAAATTTACTTATGATTTGTGGGGGGATACAGTCAACATTGCATCGCGTATGGAATCCAATGGATTACCAGGTAAGATTCAAGTCAGTGCTGCAACCTACGACCGTTTAAAAAAGCAATTTGAATTTTAAAAGCTTGGAAAAATTACTGTCAAAGGCAAAGGAGAAATGATGACTTACTGGCTTTTAGGAAAAGCAAGACACTTTGAAACATTCCTATGAATCTCGGTAGCAGCCAAAAATCCAAAGCAAACATTTTGGTAGTCGATAATACACCTGCCAACTTACGCTTATTAGTTAACGTATTGCAACAACATGGCTATAAAGTTCGACCTGTACCCGACGGAAACTTAGCACTACAGGTTGTTCAAGCAAGCCCGCCCGATCTCATTTTGCTAGATATTCTCATGCCAGATTTATCAGGGTATGAAGTTTGCGAACAATTGAAAGCCGATCCAAAAACTAAAGAGATCCCCATCATTTTCTTAAGTGCTTTGAGTGAAGGGCTTGATAAAGCAAAAGCTTTTCACCTTGGAGGGGCAGACTATATTACAAAACCATTTCAAGTGGAAGAAGTGCTAGCACGGGTAGCAAATCAACTAGTTTTACGTAGTTTACAAGTACAACTACAGCAAAAAAATCAGGAATTATGCCAGCAAAATGCTCAGTTGCAATTGCTATTGAAAGCTACTGAAGAAATAAGTTCGGCAGCTAGCATTGATTCAGCGCTAAAAAGCGTTCTGGCTTTAATCTGTCAAACTATTGGTTGGGATTTGGGAGAAGCTTGGATTGTCAATTCCGAAGGAACAGCCCTTGAGTGCAGTCAAGGTTGGTATGCTAGCACCCCTGAATTATCAAAATTTCGTGACGAAAGCCACCAATTAACATTTTGCCCCAATGTAGGGCTTCCCGGACGAATTTGGGTTTCCAAACAACCCGAGTGGCTTTTTGATGTATCTAATAACGACGATAATATCTTTTGCCGCCGCAAACTTGCCAACCGAGTTGGTCTCAAAGCAGCTTTTGGCGTTCCTATTCTTTTTGAGGAAAAATTTCTAGCAATTCTCGTCTTTTTTTCAAAAAATGCCATGAGTCCGCAATCAAGAGTTCTAGAGTTAGTCACTGCAATTGCAACTCAAATTGGGTCATTAATTCAACGAAAAAAATCTGAAGTTGCACTGCACCAAGCCAATCACGAACTAGAACGTCTCATCAATTTAGATGGATTAACTCAAGTTGCCAATCGCCGACGCTTCGACCAAGTTTTAGAATTTGAGTGGTGCAGACTGCGTCGGGAGCAACTGCCATTATCGCTCATTCTCTGCGATGTCGATTATTTCAAACGCTACAACGACACCTACGGTCACATAGCAGGAGACGTTTGCTTGCAGAAGATTGCCCAAGCGATTAGCAATTCTGCCAAGCGTCCCGCCGATTTAGTGGCTCGCTACGGCGGTGAAGAATTTGCCGTTCTTCTACCCAATACAAACCTTGAAGGAGCAGTGAAAGTAGCAGACCTGATTCAGCAACAAATACAAGAACTCTACCTGCCTCATATTGAATCAAATATCAGTCAGTATGTCACATTAAGTCTGGGAGTCAGTAGTTTGGTTCCCACCCATAAAGAATCAAAGGAAATATTAATTAGAGTAGCAGATCGAGCACTTTATGAAGCGAAAAAACGAGGACGCAATTGTATTATCACAGAATCACCCGAGCAGTGAGCACCTGACCAGTGACCAGTAACCGTCTCTCGTTCCCAGCCTGAGGCTGGGAGTGCCTACTTTTGGAGGCTCCGCCTCCCGTACTCAGATAGCTACAGCTACGCGACGCAAAGGAATCAAGTTAAAATCGATAGCAATTTTTAGGTTTCCTTGTCGAATTCCATTTGGTCACCGACTTTGCCGCGCTGCATTTAAGTCTAGTTCTAGAGATTTTCAATGTAATGCATTTGCATTGTCTTGTCAAGAGTCTAAATTGGGGGCTCTCCTTAATGCTCAATTGCCCCTAATGCTTTCAGGGTAGCTATCGTTTTTTTCAATTAGCGATCGCCTTAGTAGTGAGTTGATTAGATTGGGTACACTTTGTTGAGCAGCGGGATCGACCACGTTCTTTTGAATATCTGCGTTCGAGACTGGCTGGCGATAAATATACGATCTCAAGCTCCGCGCAACACTGTCACAATTGTAGGATAAGAATTGCAGGGATTGAAATGCCTAAAGACATTAATTTGTTAACACAACAAATAATTAGTTAACCGACACAAAGGCTGATAAAGCCTGAACCTCATCGCACGCGAAACATCAGACTGCTTACAAAAATCCGAGCTAAGATAAAAAAGGAACCACAGATAAACACAGAATAAACACCGATAATAGGGTATCTGTGGATAGCTATATCAGCAGAAAACCTGAGTAAATTTAATAAAAATTTAACAAAATATCTATCAAACATGAGTATTACCATTGCAGGCTACAATCTCATCGAAGTTCTATATGACGGCACTACTACCTGTGTTTATCGTGCCTTACGAGAGCCAGAGCAAACATCGGTAATTGTTAAAACTCTGAAAGCTGAGTATCCCACCATACAACAGTTGACTCAATTAAAACATGAATATCAAATACTCCAATCTTTAGACATACAAGGAATTGTTAAACCCCTGGCGTTGGAGAATTATCAAAATGGTTTAGCACTAATTTTGACAGATTTGGCCGGAGAAACTTTAAAAAATTTTATTAACAGCCAAATTGTTGACTTAAGTAATTTTTTGAATATTGCGATTCAACTTGCTAATATTCTTTCCCAATTACATCAAAACAATATTATTCATAAAGATATTAAGCCGCAAAATATTTTAATTAATCTGCAAACAGGTCAAGTTAAAATTATTGACTTTAGTATTTCGTCATGTTTATCCAAAGAAAGTCAGAACCCCAGCGATCCTAACTTGTTAGAAGGCACCCTTGCCTATATGTCGCCAGAACAAACAGGCAGGATGAACCGTTCAATTGATTATCGTAGTGATTTTTACTCTTTAGGTATCACCTTCTATGAAATGTTAACTGGTCAGCTACCTTTTCAAGTTCAGGGATCTTTGGAATTAGTTCATTGCCACATTGCCAAAACACCAGTACCTCCTAAAGAAATAAACTCAAACATTCCTCCAGTAGTTTCTGATATTGTGATGAAATTATTAGCCAAAACTGCTGAGGAAAGATATCAAAACGCCTTGGGACTCAAAGCAGACTTAGAAGAATGCTTACAACAACTACAAGCCTCTGGTATAATTGCCGATTTCAGTATCGGTCAGCTTGATTTATATAGCCAATTTATCATTCCCCAAAAACTGTACGGTCGCGAGAAAGAAGTTGCCATTCTCATGAATGCCTTTGAGCGAGTTAGTCTTGGGGCAACTGAGATGATGTTAGTAAGTGGGTATTCTGGTATAGGTAAATCCTGCTTAGTCAATGAAGTCCATAAACCCATAGTGCGCCAACGGGGCTATTTTATTTCTGGTAAGTTTGACCAATTTAAACGCAATATACCTTATGCTTCTTTAATTCAAGCTTTTCAAGAATTAATCCGGCAGTTATTAACAGAAAGTAGCGAGCAAATAGCTAATTGGCAAGCAAAACTTTTAGTAGCTTTAGGTGATAATGCTCAAGTTATTATTGATGTGATTCCTGAAGTTGAACGAATTATGGGTCCTCAACCAGAAGTTCCGCAATTAGGCCCTACGGAATCGCAAAACCGATTTAATCGGCTGTTTCAACAATTTATTCATGTATTTTGTAAACCAGAACATCCTTTAGTCGTGTTCTTGGATGACTTACAGTGGGCAGATTCAGCTTCATTAAAGTTGATTCAGTTGCTTGCCAATGACCCAGATAGTCAATATTTATTACTCATTAGTGCATATCGAGATAACGAAGTTAATGCCACTCATCCATTAATATTGACTTTAGAAGAAATTCAAAAATCTGGTGCAGTTATCAACAATATTCTGCTTCAGCCTTTGCAGATTTCTCATGTCAATCAATTAGTCAGCGATACCGTCCACACTAACTTAGAAAAGTCAGAATCGCTAGCTGGTTTAGTGTACAACAAAACTCAGGGTAATCCTTTCTTCTTAACCCAGCTACTTAAATCACTTTATCAAGATAACTTATTATCATTTAATTTCAGTGAGGGTTTCTGGCAGTGGGACATTCATCGTCTACAAAATATTGATATTACTGATAATGTGATTGAATTAATGGTCAGCCAGATTCAAAAGCTGTTGCCGATTACACAGAATGTTTTAAAGTTAGCTGCTTGTATAGGTGACAAATTTACTTTAGAAGTTTTGGCAACTGTTAATAAAAAAAGTCAGTCAGAAACAGCCACAGATTTATGGGAAGCGCTGCAAGCAGGTTTGATATTCCCCTTAAATAATTCCTATAAAATACCTTTAATATTTGGTCAGAAAGAAATAAACAATGAGGATTACCAAGTAGAAAAAATATTAAATAATGCCGAGCAAACAATCATATACAAATTTTTGCACGACCGAGTGCAGCAAGCAGCTTATTCTCTAATTCTTGACGAACAGAAGAAAGGAACACACCTAAAAATTGGTCAATTACTGCTGCAAAAGGCAACGCCAGAAGAACGCAAAGAAAATATATTTACAATAGTTAATCAACTCAATTACGGTACTGAACTACTCACATCTGAGTCCGAAAAATATGAACTAGCTCATCTCAATCTCATAGCAGGAGAAAAAGCGAAAGCAGCAACAGCCTATGAGTCTGCTATCCGTTATCTCAAGTTGGGTTTAGAGTTATTGACAGCAAATAGCTGGCAGAATCAGTACTCCCTAACACTCACACTTTATGAGTCAGCAATAGAAACAGCCTACCTAAACGGAGATTTTGAGCAGATAGAGAAATGGGGAACAGTTGTTCTGCAACAGGCAAAAACACCCATCGATAAAATGAAAGTCTATGAAGTCAAAATCGAAGCTTACATGGCGCAACTTAGACCACTTGAAGCAATCAAGGTTGGTTTACAAGCGCTGGAACTGCTGGGGGTAGGTTTACCAGAATCACCTAGCCTTTCTGATATTGAGCAAACATTGGCTAAAACAGCCGCAAGTTTGGCTGGAAAAAATATAGAAGACTTAATTAATCTACCGTTAATGACAGACGTAGATAAGCTAGTAGCCATGAGAATGCTGAGGAGTATGGGTTCTTCTACTTATCAATCTTCACCTACATTGTTTCCGTTGGTTGCGTGCGAACAAGTTAATTTATCTATTAAATATGGAAATGCATCCTTCTCAGCCTATGGTTATGCTTGTTACAGTGTCATCTTAAAAGAGATAGTACAAGACATTGAGTCTGCTTATAAATTTGGCCAATTAGCTTTAAGTTTAGTGGAACGTTTTAACGCCTTAGAACTTAAGCCCAGTGTATTCTTCGGGGCAGTGGCCTGTACAATGTATGGAAAAGTTCATGCCAGAGAAACTTTACCACTTTTACAGGATGCCTACTCTAGTGGGGTAGAAAACGGTCATTTTGAATATAGTGGATATGCCGCTATGCAAAAATGCCAATATTCATATTTTCTTGGTGAAGAATTGACAAAAATTGAACGAGAAATGGCAATAACTAGTGATGCCCTTGCTCAACTCAAGCAAGAAAATGCTTTAAGCTGGAATCAAATCTTTCAACAGTCAGTGCTTATCTTACTGCAACCCTCTAAAAATCCTTGCCATTTAGTGGGTGAGGTATACAACGAGGATAAATCATTGCCATTTTTAAAAGAGGCTAATTCCAGAACTGCACTCCACTACTTTTATATTAACAAACTTATTCTCGGTTATCTATTTGAACAGTATAATCAAGCCTTAGAAAATGCATATCAAGCCGAAGAATATTTAGATGGTGTGAAAGGATTTTTGGTTGTACCAGTATTCCATTTCTACGATTCTTTAGCACGATTGGCAGTATATTCATCGCTACCACAGTCACAACAACAAGACTTATTAAGTAGAGTAATTAATAGCCAGGGAAAAATGCGTAAATGGGCAGATCATGCGCCGATGAATTTTCAGCATAAGTATGAACTGGTAGAAGCAGAACGGCATCGTGTCTTAGATGAAAAAATCGAGGCAGCTGAAATGTACGATCGCGCGATTGCACTTGCCAAAGACAACGATTACATCAACGAAGAAGCCCTTGCCCACGAACTCGCTGCTAAATTTTATTTGTCATGGGGTAGACAAACGATTGCGCGCACTTACATGACTAATGCTTACCATGCCTATAGCCGTTGGGGAGCGATCGCTAAAATCAAAGATTTAGAAATACGCTATCCGCAATTAATTACGATATCGCCTGCACAAAAGCTAGAAACAAATTACCCAGAAATTAATCGGGCATCCACGAGAATTAGCAGAACAGACAGTCTCGACTTGATGACTGTGATGAAAGCTTCTCAAGCTCTTTCCGGTGAAATCGTCTTAAGCAAGTTCCTGGCTAATTTGATGCGAATTTTAATTGAAAATGCGGGTGCAGAAAAGGGATTTTTAATTTTAGAAACAGCAGGAAAGCTAAATATAGAAGCTTCAGGAAGTGTAGAGCAAGACGAAATAAATGTTGAGCGAGCGCTACCTGTAGACAACATTCAGCAGCTACCAATATCTGTGATTAACTACGTGCAGAGAACACAAAATCACGTAGTTTTAAATGATGCTACTAATGAAAATGTATTTAATCTGGATAATTATATCCTCAAGCAAAAACCAAAATCTATTTTATGTATGCCAATTGTGTATCAAGGAAAACTCATTGGCATTCTTTATTTAGAAAATAATTTAACCACTGGAGCATTTACACCACAGCGCTTGCAAGTTTTACAACTTTTATCATCGCAAGCAGCAATCTCAATTGAAAATGCGCGTCTTTATCACGATTTAGAAGAATACAATTGCACACTAGAAGTCAGAGTAAAAGAACGCACTTTGGAATTACAAGCCAAAAATTTGCAACTGCAACAGGAAATACGCGATCGCCAACGCGCTGAAGAATTAGCAGAAACCGCTAGCCGCGCCAAAAGCCAATTTCTAGCTAGCATGAGCCATGAACTCCGCACACCTCTCAATGGAATTTTAGGTTATGCACAAATTCTGAATAAAAATAAAACCTTCACTGCTGAACAAAAGAATGGTATAAACATCATTCATCAATGTGGCGAACATTTACTAACACTGATTAACGATATTTTAGATATCTCGAAAATTGAAGCAGGAAAATTAGAACTCGGTCCTACAGAATTTTCTTTACCAGAATTTCTGGAGAACATTGTGCAAATCTGCCAGATTCGTAGCGAACAAAAAGGAATTGCTTTAGTTTATAATCAACTATCCCCTGTACCTAAAGTTGTGCGAGCAGATGCAAAACGGTTACGGCAAGTTTTAATTAATTTACTGAGTAATGCTGTCAAATTTACGGAAAAAGGTAGCGTAAAATTCCAGGTGGGATATCATGAAGGAAAATTACGCTTTCAAGTAGAAGATACCGGTATAGGTATAGCTGAAGAGCAATTAGAAGAAATATTTTTACCCTTTAAGCAGGTAGGGGAAGATAGCCGCAAGACAGAAGGTACAGGTTTAGGATTGGCAATTAGCCGTCAATTAGTTGAGATGATGGGCGGTGAACTTAAGGTAAAAAGTACTTTAGGTAAAGGCAGCGTTTTCTGGCTAGATTTGGATTTACCTGAGGTTGCTTATTCAATGAATGTTAAGAAAGTTGTTGAGCGTAACATAATTGGTTTTGTTGGCGATAGAAAGAAAATTTTAGTGGTAGACGATAAATGGGCAAATCGTTCTGTTTTAGTGAATTTACTACAGCCTTTAGGCTTTGAAGTTTTAGAAGCAACAGATGGCTTAGACTGTCTTAACAAAGCACTAGAATTTAAGCCAGATTTAATTTTTATGGACTTGGTAATGACTGTAATGGATGGTTTTGAAGCCACCCGTCGCCTGAGGATGTTACCAAACTTCAAAGAAGTAAAAGTAATTGCTATATCAGCTAGCGTTTTTGATTTTGAGCAAAAGCAGAGTCTAGAAGTAGGTTGTAATGATTTTCTACCTAAACCATTGCTAGTTGCAGAACTTTTAGAAAAATTAAGAATTCACTTAGGCTTGGAATGGATTTATGAAGAGAAAGAAAATGAGCTAAAAGAACAAAAAGATGTTAATCTAGAAGCAAAAAGTCAAAATCTACAATTAATTTCTCCACCAGTAGAGGAAATCGCTATTTTGCTAGATTTAGCAATGAAGGGAGACCTCAGGAGTATTGACCAAAAAGCAACACAATTAGAGGATTTGGATGAACAATTGTTACCATTTGCTACTCATTTGCACAAACTGGCTAAAGAGTTTAAAGGAAAACAAATCGTAGATTTTATTAAACAATATTCACAGTTCGCAGGAAATAAGTAAGTAGGTTGGAGCAGTTTGGACTATCCAACGCCGGACAAAGAACCGAGCGAGTTTTCCATACTCATGCGTCGGCACTAAAAATCACACAGTTAGCATTACGAACCATGGAAACGGGTTGCGAAATTTTGCGATCGCGTAGGTGACAAAGAACGTGCTTTAATAATCGCCGATCCCAATAAAACATAAGACATTCCACCAACCACCACTAACAACCCTAAAACGAAAATTCCCAAACTGTCTGCTAGTCCTGCACTGCTGTTCCACAACCCATGTAACGCTGCCGCGCTCAAATATCCTACAATCAAAGTTCGCCAAGCCTGACGGGGTTTAAGAATACTCAAGCCAATACAGTAGCCAAACCACCCACTCCAAGCCAAATGCCCTGCGACTTCCCCCAAGATTCTTGGAATCAGCAGTTCCAATCCTGCTAACAGCCCTGCTTGTTCTCCCATCTCTCTTGCCACTTGTGCAACAGTACCAGGCACATATTGACCCAACGTTTCAAATAATGTAAACCCCACAGCAGAGGCGCTTCCCAGCAAAATTCCATCCAGGGGTTCCCACACACCGATGCGTTCCCGTTTGGGAGAAGATAGGATTCTACCTAAAAAATAAAATACAAAGATTGGTAAGGCTTTAAGTAATTCTTCTAATAACCCAGCACCAAAGAAGTAACGAATAAATAATTGTGGAAAGGGGAGAGTGCTCGGATCGTTGGGCACATTTCCAGGAAGAAGCACTCGAAATACAAATATAAATAAATGCAGTATGGGGCTTGCCAAAATGACGATAGTAAAAATTATGGAAGCAATCAGTACCCACCAAGGTTTCGGCTTCCCACACAATCTATAAACAAAGTATAAAACAGCACCAGCCAAATAAGAACCTAGTAAGAACTGATATGTACGTCCCTGAACAAAAAACAACAGCACCACGAAGATGACGGTGATGATTCCTGGTATCAGGTAAGCTTTGCGCGTCAGGTCTTGAGGTGGTGACAGGATAGGAAGCAATTGTGACCAGCTTGCTTCACTGTCTGTATTAGATGATTTTGCTGCTACTTGAGTTGGCGAAGCAACAGGCTGTGGTGCTTTTACAGACTGTTGGTTGTGTTGGTACTCAAAGACAAATTCCGGTCCATTGCTACCAAACATCACGCGATCGCCTACTTGCAATTCCTGGCTACCTTGCAAAGCATAACCATTCAAAAAAGTTCCATTAGCACTATTTAAATCCCACAGCACATAACTTATTCTGCCATCCGGTGTTTTTGATGGGCGAATGGATGCGTGTCGTCGCGAAACCATTCCATAGAGATTGGAACTGAGTACTATCTGACAGTTGGGGTCTCGCCCAATAACTATTTCACCCGTTGCCAACAGCGAGTAAGAATTGTTTCCACTGCCAGATACCAAACGCAGAAAAGCAATACTCATGTAGGTATATCCCCTGCCCACCTGTTTAAAAATTGAAAATTGAACTTTTACAGCACGTATTGTGACTACCAAAAATTGAGTTGCGTAGCAACTTAGTCAGCAACACTACATCCTTAATACCATCTCTTTACACAAGATTCCCAAAAAACATAGTTAATTTTTGCACTTACGTTGTGGACTACTACGTCCATAGGTAATATAGCTGGCGGTTCGGGAGCCGTGTCTGCAAAATGTGCTAAATATTTATCAATACGAATTTGCGAATATAAGAATTGTACTTTTTTAAGCGCCTTGCCAAAATAGCGTCTAACAAAAGTCGCCAAGCATGGCATGAAAAAATACAAGGATCGAAAATTTTCAGAAAACTGTTAATGTTTCTACTTTTAAGAGCAACTATAGTCCAGTGTAGTTTTAAGTAACTTTTGATATCTTGAAGAGGCAAAATATCTTGACGGTACTTTTCATCCACGAGGGCGTGAATTTTTTCCTTCATTAAAATATTTGTGTCTAACCTAACTTTTAGGGAAATTTTTTGATCGTAACCTCCAGTCCAAACAGTGCGATAAGCAAGACATTGATTGAGAAAAATCGCATCCCCATGTTGGGCAATGCGAATCCATGAATCAATATCATCACAACTGGTTAATTCGACATCCCACCCTCCAATTTGCAAGAAAGCCTCACGGCTGCAAGCAACTTGAACGGGAGTACCAAAAGGAACAAGTTCTAGTAGCATACCGTAGTGAATGTCTGTTTGCGGGATATAGTAGGCTAGTCCCGGACCGACAACAGGCGTGCGGCTCTTTTCAACTCCATTGATATCTACCCGAGCAGCAACGCAAGAGCAAATGACTGCGCTTTGTCGCAGTGCGATCGCTCTTACCATTTCTTCCAAACAGTTGGGACTCAGGTAATCATCATCATCCAAAAACTTAATCCAGTCGCCACTGCTGACTTTGACGCCAGCGTTGACTGTTGCTGCATGACCTTTGTTTACCTCATTGCGATGATAAACAAGGCGTGGTAAATTGTCATGACATGACAGTTCAGCGCTTAAGCTTTTCAAGTAATCTTGAGTGCCATCAAGCGAACAGTCATCAGCAACAACCAGTTCGCAGGGAAACGTCTGGTTGAGCACGGAGTTAATTGCTCGTTGCAACAACGTTAAACGGTTGTAGGTCGTTATCACGACGCTGAATTTCATAGATCGGAGTCTCGCGGCTTAGCTCTCTATAGTCCATTTTCCATCTAGCACCGTTATACTTAGTAAGTGCTCCCACTAAAATAACTAGACTGAATGCTAGTTGTCGATTTATTATTGTTGATTGTGAGTTTTTGCACCGAATATGAACGCTCAGGAGATCATCCGCTCTATAGAAGCGGAGCAGCTAAAATCTAATTTGCCCCAAATATTTGTGGGTGACACAGTCAGAGTCGGAGTTAAAATTAAGGAAGGCGACAAATACCGCGTCCAGCCCTATGAGGGAGTTGTCATTTCCATACGGAATGGTGGCATTAACGAAACAATTACAGTTCGTCGCGTATTCCAAGGTGTAGGCGTCGAACGTGTTTTTCTACTGCATTCCCCACGGATAGACAACATCAAAGTACTGCGTCGCGGGAAGGTTAGACGTGCTAAGCTTTATTACCTACGCGATCGCGTAGGTAAGGCTACCCGGATCAAGCAACGCTTCGATCGCGCTCTGTAACATCAACAGGCAAGAAACTTTGGGAGAAAGCTCAAGAAAAAGCGGCTTTAGCCGCCATAAAGAGTTCCATCGACCAAAGTTAACTAAAAAAGTAGCCAATTTATGTTATCCTAGTGTAAACTAGTAAAGGTAACTCAATAAGAAGCAGCTTGTGCGCTCTTAGTTCAGTTGGTAGAACGCAGGTCTCCAAAACCTGATGTCGGGGGTTCAAGTCCTCCAGGGCGCGCTGTCAGCTAAGACAATGCCCGAAACTAAAGCAGTATCTGCTAATCAAGCAGTATGACTTATAGATTTCGGGTATAGTTTTTGTGTTTGTAGCGAAGGGCTTCAAACAGGCAGGAGCTGTTACAAAAAAAAGTAATAGGCAGCGTCTATGTAATGAATGGGGGAGACAGCGATCGTGGCCAAAAAAAATGAAGCAGAAATGACGGAAACAACCAACTCTTTGGGACTTCCGAGCTTCTTCCAAGGACTCAAGGAAGAATTTGATAAGGTGGTTTGGCCTAGTCGGCAGCAGCTAGTGAGCGAATCAGCCGCGGTTTTGTTAATGATGGCACTCTCCGCATCCCTAATATTTCTAGTAGATAAATTTTTTACTTGGGCAGCACAACAGGTGTTCTGATGACTTATGCAACAGACGGTGAGCGTGATGCAACGCTACAGTCAGATGAGACCGCAGATTCAGCGTCAAAAGAAGCTCGGTGGTATGCAGTTCAAGTCGCTTCAGGTTGCGAGAAGCGAGTCAAGACAAATTTAGAGCAGCGCATCCAAACTTTTGATGTAGCTGATAAAATTGTCCAGGTGGAGATACCTCATACACCAGCAGTGAAAATCCGTAAGGATGGTTCTCGCCAGCATACAGAGGAAAAAGTATTTCCCGGCTATGTTCTTGTCAGAATGCTGATGGATGACGACACTTGGCAGGTAGTACGCAACACATCTCACGTGATTAATTTCGTGGGAGCAGAGCAAAAACGTGGGAGTGGCAAAGGTCGCGGTCACGTAAAGCCAGTGCCACTCAGCCATACAGAAGTCGAAAGAATCTTCAAGCAGACCAGCGAGCAAGAGGCAGTTGTCAAAACTGACATGACTGCAGGTGATAAGATAAAAGTGCTTTCAGGTCCGTTTAAAGACTTTGAAGGTGAGGTGATTGAAGTCAGTCCTGAACGGAGTAAGCTAAAAGCTCTGCTTTCGATTTTTGGGCGGGATACACCAGTAGAATTGGAATTTAATCAGGTAGAGAAACAGAGCTAATCAAACATGGCGAAAAAAGTAGTTGCGGTCATTAAGTTGGCCCTAAATGCTGGGAAAGCCAACCCAGCACCGCCAGTTGGTCCAGCATTGGGTCAGCATGGTGTGAACATCATGATGTTTTGTAAGGAGTACAACGCCAAGACAGCAGATCAAGCTGGAACGGTAATTCCGGTAGAAATTTCGGTATATGAAGACCGGAGTTTTACCTTCGTTCTGAAGACTCCTCCTGCTTCAGTACTCATTACTAAGGCAGCAAAAATTGACAGAGGCTCCAGCGAACCAAACAAAAAGAAAGTTGGTTCCATTACAAAAGAACAATTGCGTCAAATTGCCCAAACAAAATTGCCTGACCTCAACGCCAACGATATCGACGCGGCGATGAAGATTATCGAAGGCACTGCCAAAAACATGGGTGTAACAGTTCAGGATTAGTTAGTGGTTAGTGGTTAGTGGTTAGTGGTTAGTAGGAAAAAACCAACAAATAACAACCAACAACTATCAACTATCAACTATCAACTAGAAAAAATTATCGGGGGAGAGGCATGGCTTCGTAAATAGACCCCAGGAGAAAAAAATGGCGAAAAAAGTATCGCGCCGCTTGCAGGCGCTTCTAGAAAAAGTAGAAGACAGAGATTATCAGCCTTTAGATGCGTTAGCACTGCTCAAGGAAACGGCTACAGCAAAGTTCCCGGAAGCAGCAGAAGCACACATCAGGTTGGGTATTGACCCCAAATATACTGACCAACAACTGCGGACAACTGTGGTATTACCCAAAGGAACGGGGCAAACAGTAAGGGTAGCAGTCATTGCCAGAGGGGAAAAAGTTACAGAGGCTAGCAACGCAGGTGCTGATGTTGTCGGTTCAGAAGAACTGATTGACGAGATTCAAAAAGGCAGAATGGACTTTGACAAGCTAATAGCTACACCTGATATAATGCCACAGGTAGCAAAGCTAGGTAAGTTACTCGGTCCTCGCGGTTTGATGCCATCCCCTAAAGGTGGAACAGTCACATTTGATATTGCAAGTGCGATCGGGGAATTTAAAGCAGGTAAACTAGAATTCCGAGCTGACCGTACTGGTATCGTCCATGTTATGTTTGGTAAGGTATCCTTCACACCAGAAGATTTACTGGTAAACTTGAAAGCGTTGCAAGAAACCATCGATCGCAACCGCCCTTCAGGAGCAAAAGGTCGTTACTGGCGAACAATGTACGTATCTGCTACAATGGGACCTTCGATAAAAGTCGATATCAACGCCCTACGCGATATGAAACAGGCTGAAGGTGCATAATGGCTAATGGCTAATGGCTAATGGCTAATGGCTAATGGCTAATGGCTAATGGCTAATGGCTAATAGAAAACTGACAATTAGCAATTAGCAATTAGCAATTAGCAAATCAAAATTAAATACAGCGACAGCCGGAGACAGCAGGTGCAATTAGCTTAATATCCTGCCGAGGTTTGCGTTCTAAATGCTGAAAGTACAGCCTTTAAAAAGGTTGATGTACAGTGGCATAAAGACGATAAAGTAAAGACGTATTGTTAAAAACGTATTTACTCTAAAACCCCGGCTGCGAGAGCTGGGGTTTATTGTTTTTGTAGCGAATTGCTAATAGCTATTCGCTAATGGTAAAAAGCACAATTAACTATTAGCAATTAGCCATTAGCAATTAGCAAAATAAGGAGGTGATAAAGATGCCAAGAACGATAGAAGATAAACACGCTATAGTAGCCGATCTCAAAGAAACTTTGAGTGAGTCGCAATTAGCAATAGTCATTGACTATCAAGGGTTAACAGTTGCTGAAATTACAGATTTACGAAGACGCTTGCGTCCTGCTGGAACTGTTTGCAAGGTGACTAAAAACACCCTGATGGGTATTGCCATTAAAGACCAAGAGAAATGGCAACCATTAGAAGAACTACTCAAAGGTTCTTCTGCCTTTTTGCTAGTAAAAGAAGATTTTTCTGCAGCAATTAAGGCTTACCAAGATTTCCAGAAAGCCACCAAGAAAACAGAAGTTCGTGGCGGCGTCATGGAAGGTCGCTTGTTGAAAGAGCCTGATATCAAAGCTTTGGGAGATTTGCCATCCAAAGAGCAACTCATGGCACAAATTGCTGGAGCCATCAATGGTTTGGCTACCAAGATTGCTGTTGGCATCAACGAAGTTCCAGGTTCTCTCGCTCGTGCTTTACAAGCTGTCGCCGATAAGGAAAAAGGCGGCGGTGAAACTGAAAGTGCTTCTTAGTTAGTAGTTAGTAGTTGATAGTTAGTAGTTAGTAGAAAATAAACAACTAACAACTAACAACTAACAACTAACAACTAACAACTAACAACTAACCAATCAACATTACAGGAGTTATAACAATGTCCGCAGCAACCGATGAAATTTTGGATAAATTAAAAGGACTAACTTTGCTCGAAGCAGCTGAGCTAGTCAAGCAAATTGAAGAAGCCTTTGGCGTCAGTGCTGCTGCACCCGCAGGCGGAATGATGATGATGGCAGCACCCGGTGCTGGTGCTGCTGCTGCTGAACCAGTAGAAGAGAAGACCGAGTTTGACGTTATTCTTGAAGCAGTTCCCGCCGATAAGAAGATCGCCATACTTAAAGTTGTACGTGAATTGACTGGTTTGGGTTTGAAAGAAGCAAAAGACTTGGTAGAATCTGCGCCTAAGCCTGTTAAGGAAGCGATCGCTAAAGATGCTGCTGAAGCTGCTAAGAAACAAATCGAAGAAGCTGGCGGTAAGGTTACTGTTAAGTAATTCGTGATTTGTAATTCGGAATTCAATACTGCGTAGGTTTTGGATAAAAACACGCAATTACGTAGGTTGGGGAGCCAGCCCTGATAGCGAAGCGTGGCGCGAATGCGCCATAGGAGGGTTTCCCTCCGTAGGGGACTGGCGTTTGAGGAACGAAACCCAACATTTATCGGCATTTGTTGGGTCTCGCTGTCGCTCGACCCCTACTACAATTTCTCTCAGCTCTTGCAGTATTGATTCGGAATTTGTCATGGCTGAGTTCATTACAAATTCCAAGCCACAAGTTTCAATCTATCCAAAACAAAGCAGCACCCAACGATGAATCTCAACTTGGGTGCTGCTTTGTACCCACATTCCGCACTTCAAAATGTAGTACAAAGAGCCAAACGAGCCTTCTCAGATATATGTAACTAAAGATACAAAAAAACCTTCAGTGATTCAGCATTGAGTTGGCATGAAGAAATCAACCGAAAGCAAAGTATAAAAATTTATGAAAAATTATCAGTACTGTGTTTGCACCTTACCTGTAACACCAGATTTTTTCCTTGATTGAACGCTGTTAGCCTTGACAACATAAAAGCGCCCTCTCAAATGAGGGCGCTTTTACTTACAAAAGAGACGCTGTTTGCACGTTGTCGTGTTACTAGACTCTAGATTAAGGATTAACCGTTGATAGCAGGAGCGCTGATTGCAACAGGAGCGACTTCACCAGCAGCCAAATCGAGAGGGAAGTTGTGAGCGTTGCGCTCGTGCATCACTTCCATACCCAAGTTAGCGCGGTTGAGGATGTCTGCCCATGTACCAACTACACGACCTTGGGAGTCAAGTACAGACTGGTTAAAGTTGAAACCGTTGAGGTTGAACGCCATGGTGCTGATGCCCAGTGCGGTGAACCAGATGCCGACTACTGGCCATGCTGCCAAGAAGAAGTGCAAGGAACGGGAGTTGTTGAATGATGCGTATTGGAAGATTAAGCGACCGAAGTAGCCATGCGCTGCTACGATGTTGTAGGTCTCTTCTTCTTGTCCGAACTTGTAACCGTAGTTCTGAGATTCGGTTTCGGTGGTCTCACGAACCAAGGAAGAGGTGACCAGAGAACCGTGCATTGCACTGAACAAGGAACCGCCGAATACACCTGCTACACCTAACTGGTGGAAGGGGTGCATGAGGATGTTGTGCTCTGCTTGGAACACCAACATAAAGTTGAAGGTTCCGGAGATACCCAAGGGCATACCGTCGGAGAAAGAACCTTGACCGATAGGGTAGATCAAGAACACTGCGGTTGCGGAAGCCAAGGGTGCAGAGTAAGCTACACAAATCCAAGGACGCATACCCAAGCGGTAGGAAAGTTCCCACTGACGACCCAGGTAGCAGAAGCAACCGAGCAAGAAGTGGAAAATTACCAACTGGTAAGGACCGCCGTTGTACAACCACTCATCCAAGGAAGCAGCTTCCCAGATAGGGTAGAAGTGAAGACCGATGGCGTTAGAAGAAGGAACAACGGCACCAGAGATGATGTTGTTACCGTAAATCAAAGAACCTGCAACAGGCTCGCGGATACCATCGATGTCTACAGGAGGAGCAGCGATGAATGCGATGATGAAGCAAATGGTTGCGGAAAGCAGTGTGGGGATCATCAATACGCCGAACCAGCCTACATAAAGGCGGTTTTCGGTAGAAGTAATCCATTCACAGAACCGCTCCCATACATTTCCGCTTTCGCGACGTTGTACAGTTGTGGTCATAATTTTGTTATGAGTGCTTAAATTGCTTAACTAAATGCAACACAGGATTAATTTAGTCCTGTATTATTCTGACTGTACATGAATTTACTAAATTTGAACTATTCATATAACATTTAATTTTTTTATACATAAAATTAGTTTTACTTATGTATATTTTGAAATCTGTGTAGGGTGGGCATTGCCCACCACACACAAAAATTTATGGTGTCATTGCCCATCACACAGATTAAAAGTCGAAGTAGATGTAAGGTAAACTGCCATCTGGGGCAAGCAGCCAGACACCGTACAGGCATAAAGGTACAAACACAAGCTTGAGAGGCCAGTTGAATTGTAACTTCAAAGTCTGCTTGAAAGCGTAGACCACACCCATTAGGGTAGCTAAAACACCTAGCAGAACCATCAGTTGGAACTGACTGATGTTGAGGGCTTCTACGTATACCTTTTGAGCAAATTGGGCATTGGCTGGGTAACCGAAAAGACGCTGAAAGACGAAAGAGGAGTCATTTAGATTCGGCAAGCGGAACCAAATCCATGAAGTGAAAACCATGAGTTGCGTAAGCAGCCAAGCCAAAAATGTACCCAGTGGCTTGTGCCAAAAGTTTTCCAAATCCTCATGGCGATCGCTAATAGCATCCGTGAGACGGTGAACAATCAAGGCTAACCCGTGAAACAAACCCCAAACCACAAAACCCAATGCGGCTCCATGCCAAATGCCAGCAATTAACATGATAATCAATAAATTCACGCAAGTCCGATCCAAACCCTGGCGAGAACCTCCCAAAGGGAAGTACAGATAATTTCTCAGCCAATCGCCCAAAGTCATGTGCCAACGCCGCCAAAAATCAGCAATGCTAGTACTGAAATAAGGAGATTTAAAATTTTCTGGTAAAACCAAACCAAAGAGCAGAGCACTACCACGGGCGATATCAACATAGCCGCTGAAATCTAAGTACAATTGCAAGCCATAAGCAAATGTCGCTAACCATAAATCTACGCTACCTGCCTGTGGTAAATTACCAAAACACAAATCCACAAAAATTCCCAAATGGTCTGCTAAAATCCGTTTTTTCGCAGCACCTTTAGCAATGAGCCACAATCCTTCTGCAACCACATCAGGACTTGGAAAGCGGAGATTTTGAAGTTGGTTGCTTAAGCTATGAAAACGAGTAATTGGTCCCGAAATGAGTTTGGCAAAGAAAAATTTATAAACTGTAAATTTCAGAAAATCCTTAGTAGCTGGCGCACCACGATAGACATCAACTAAATAGGAAATACATTCAAAAGTGAAAAAAGAAATTCCTAAAGGAGCAATTAATTTAAAAGAATCAGACGTAGAATTTGTATGCGTAGAACTATGAAATAAAAAATTTAAGCTAGGCTGTAAATACTTAAAAATAAGTAGTAGCAAAACATTTAAAGCTACACCAAACCACAAAAGATTTAAACGACGACGGTTCCAATCAACTTGGACAAAACGCCAATCTTCATTAGAAAGTTGCCAATCCAAATTATGTTGTCCGGGAGAAGTATTTTCACCAATTTCTCGTCCCAAACGAAAGTTAATATAAATTAATGCAAATAACAAAGGAATATACTGAATTTGTGCAGGCAACACCGTTGCGCTAGAATTGCCTTCCCCTAAAGAAGCATAAAAAACAACACTAGCAATAAGTAAAGTCCACAAGCGCAATTTCTGTTCTCCTACAGACCAGTATATTCCTAGAACACTAAGCAAAAATAGCCCGTATAAAATTGATATTAAATTCATTTTTGGTTATTGGTTAGTGGTTAATAGTTAGTTGTTAGTGGTTATTGGTTAATTGTTAGTTGTTATTGGTCACTGGTCACTGAGTTGGCCAAGGAATCATTGCGTCTTTGGCTAGCTTTTTAGAAACTTCATATGCGCCATAACGATTGAGGTGACTGGGATCGGAAAAGAAATTGTTGGCTTTGGGCCAAAGTTGACTCAAATCCCGGTAAACGAAGTTTGGGTGTCCGGCTAAGCTCAACATATAGTTCTGAAACTCTTTCTCATATTTCAACCGCATGGAGTCCAGATACTCAGCAGTGAGAGGCATATTCACAAACACTAGGGAAATGTTATGAGTTTCGGTAAATGCGAGTACCGATCGCAAAGCGTTCTCTTGTTCCCCTTGAAGCCTGAAATATTTGTAGTCGTTGTCATAACTACCAAGAACTTTTGGGTGTCGGCTGTAGTATTTGTCAGGTTGAAAGCGGATGGACAATGGTAAAAATCCATCAAAATCAACTGCTTGCTGTAAATTCTCCTCTGCGGATTCCGTTTGATTTAATTTTGTGCTATTTGATATTAAATTAATATTTAATCCTGGTAAAGATTTTAGTTGTTGGTTTAAGAGTTGTTTGAGCCGATCGCGTTGTTGGTAGCTAGCAGATAAATTGCCTATTCCTTGATTGAGCCATCCCTCAACAGCTTTGTAGCCAATAAAACTTTCTTTTTTAGCTATCTTTGTTGTTTCTTGTTCCTGTCCAGCTGCGATCGCACTTTCATCCTTTTTAGAGTGTGCTTTTTCTAACATTTTCTGGTATCCTGCTGATGCCGCAATTGTTTTAAAAGTCATATCTTCCCGACCGCTGTTAAAAGCACGGGAACCATCAGCCCAAAGAATCAGCTTTGGTAGTTGCGATCGTTCAAGAACTTGACGAAGGATAAAATCAACAACTTGTGCTGTAGCACCATTGATCCCAAAGTTGAATACGTCAACATCCGAGTAACCTTCTTTCTTTAAAGCTTCAGAAAGAGCTTTTGGATCTATTCCCCTAAGAGCACGGGAAGACCCAATAATCAGTACATCAGGTGGGCTACCTTTTTTTTGCAAACGATGTTTGTAAAGTACGAGTTGTTCATCCAACTGACGGGCATTAAAACTTGGCATTTGCGAACGTGCTGCCAAGAGAATAGCAGTTGAATTTGCCCTTTGTTTGACAGGTGCAATTTCTAGAGTTGTGTCTTGCTCGTCGTTGCTTGGTTGTGTAAATCCCGACGAATTAAAACCATCATTATTACGCGAAGCTTTAGACGTGTTGGTAAAAAAGATTGCACTGTCACCCTGCTCGTTACCATTGTTCTTAGAGAACCTAAAGGAAGCAGATGCAACATTTGCAACTGTCGGGGTTGGTGGTGTATTGCGAGCAATGATTCTACCCAAAACCCAATCTGATTGTAACGTCAGAATTAAGCCCAGTGCTCCCCAAACCAAAGCCACGCGTATTCCTTGTGAATTGGCTGATTCTGCTTGGAAGTGGTCGTTGTCAGCAAATAAATGTGTTCCGATAAGAAACTTTCTGACAGAAGTGCTCCAATCCCGTGCGACTTGTGCAACAAAAGTTTGAACTTCCTCTGGTGTTAAATCGGGACGAAGAACTGGTTCGCTATCTGTAGCCGGAAGCAGTTCGCCAACATACGCAGAAGTAGCAGCAAATTCTGGAGTAGCTTCCGGTACTAAGCGCTGGCGTTCCTCAAAATCAACGCCGTAGTTCCAGAAAGGTTCCTTATTACCAGCCCGACGACCGTAAATCCGTATTCCTATAACACCAGAAATTTTTAACTGACTTACAAACTGGGCAATTTTACTTGCTACTTGTTTCCGTGCAGGACAAACAGGTGCGTCGCACATAACGTGTAACAAATCTTCTTTGCGCCGTAGGAGTACGCGAAGACCACCTGTTTTCAGACGTAAATCTAAGTCAGGATTGAGCAGACGCTCGAGTAAGAAGACGAGGGCAGGTTCATCTCCAGTCGTCGCCAACTCTAAAGCGGATGCTGTAAAGTTTGGATTCTCACTAGCAGGTAAAGTAGACCAATCTACCCAAGCAGGTTTGTTATCTGTGGCTGTTTTGCGTCCGTATATAGCAACCGCCACAATACCTTGAGGGGCAACTAAGAGCAAAAGAGGTTTGATTTTTTCCAAGCACAATGCCTGTTCTGGTGCAGTAGCAGTGCCCAATGGGTCAAAAGCTGGAGTGCAAAATATATGCAGTGTTGTTTCTTTTAGAGTGGCTTTTACAGCAATTTTCAACTCTGCCAAAGTCTCATTCAGCAGCATTGAAATTGCCTGTATATCCCCCCAACGCGCCCATTCTCGAAGCATCACCTCTGATGGTGTCAAATCTACCCGCAACAGCCAATCTAGGGCAGGTTCACCACTCACTCGCGAGGCAATTACAGCATCTTGATAGCCAGAAAGCTTTAGGTGCCTTAATTTTTGGGCTATTGGTTCGCCAATTAAAGATGGATCGGGGCTGTAACTCGACTCACAGAATATCCACAGGCGGCTTTCTTTTTGCTCGGTTTGTCCTGTTACCTTCTGCTGAATAACCTTAACTTCCACGGACACACCAAAAGCACTCATGGTTTCGCTGAGGTAACGCGCAATGGCGTCTGGCTGTCCTTGGCGTGCCAAACTCTCGTTAGAAACAATAAGCGCCCCACCCGGACTGACTGCGGCTGGTTTTTTGATCCCAGATTTTTCAACGTCTTGTAACAGCGATTGATGCACCTGTTCGAGATGCCGATCCAATTGATTGAGATGCACCCTGTGACACCATTCGGGTTTCTTGTCCCCTTTTCTGCGTCCGTAGACGAGAACTTGGTAAATTGCGGGTTGCTCTGCACTTGTCAGCACATCCAAATCTGTTTGCTGTAGTGCTGTCAGCAAGTCAGACAGAGTTTGCCACTTTTGAGGGCATTCCGGACCTTCACAGAGAATGTGCAGGTCATTTCCTCGCAATCGGATTTTTACCCCGAAAGTGCTAATCCCTGTTGCTTGGCTTACCCATTGCAATAAGGATTGCTGGCTAACTGGTAAGAGTTTTTTCATCTAAAAACCTCCGGAAGCGGAGAAATCGTGTGTCTTTAAATCGCTTTGGTCGCGTGTTTTTGATAGACTGGCCACTGATTTAGTACCTAATTCCCAACTTTTAATTGCTAATCCCTTGTAAACTAGAACCATAGAAGCACAATATGTAACTTTTTTTAATACTTCTGTTACCTTCTTTTCTCAGAAAATCGGCAAAGATAGTTTTGTCAGGTTAATTCTGCTTTCTGCCTTCTTCATATTGATTTTTTCGTTTCATTGCTTTTATTCTTTCTACAGGAAGAAATACCAATGCCGCCCATAACCTCTAAATCTTCTTCTGACACTGGATTAGACCTACTTTTGTTTACCATCCCTCAGTATGCCCTCTTACAAGTTGGTACAGCGTCTATACTACTGCTGTTACTAGCTTCAAAAACCACCGTAGAAACCCTGTATGCGATCGGTGAAGCTAGTGAAGAATTGTTTCGAGGCGATCGCCTCCCCATTCTCAACTTCCCAGACCAAAGCGAAACAAACAAAAGTTAAAAAATATACTCTTGCCGTTGAAAAATCTGTGGCAAACTCCATGACTGGAAATCTCCAAATTCGAGAAATATTAGAGATATTAATTTCCTTAACCCACTAAAGGTATGAGTTTCCTTTTATACTCTTATTCATCTCAGGATGTGAATATCTACCCCGCCTCCGAAATGTTTCTACGCCATCGCCTCCAAATTGTAGAGGAGTTGTGGGAGTCAGTTCTCCGACAAGAATGCGGTCAAAAGATGGTGGACTTATTACGGCAGCTGCGAGATTTATGTTCTCCAGAAGGACAAGCAATAGATAACCAAGCCTCCTCTGTATCTAAGTTAATCGAGCAACTCAATATTAATGAAGCAATTCGGGCAGCTCGTGCCTTTGCGTTGTATTTTCAGCTGATTAATATCATAGAGCAGGATTACGAACAAAGACAGCAATTAAGCCGCTATGAGGTAGCAACAGAAGCAAAAACGCAAGAAACTCTACCAAATTTTATTTATTCCTCAAATCAAGAAGAAGCTGAAGCACCACTGAACAGTGGATTGGGAGCAGATATCCTTACAAAAAGTTGGCAGGCAACTTCCCAAGGAAAACAGAAAGGCACTTTTACAACTTTGTTTCCCCAGCTATTTAAGCTAAATGTACCGCCGCAGCAAATTCAACGTTTAATAGCACACTTAGACGTGCAGTTGGTGTTTACGGCTCACCCAACAGAAATAGTTCGTCATACAATTCGCGACAAACAGCGCCGAGTCGTACAACTCCTACAACAGCTGGACTCTGTGGAAAAGCGCTCTTTTAACGAGCAACATATTGCTGGGAATCCCTCGTGTTCAATTTCCTTCGCTCAAGACGTGCCGAAATCATCCCTGAAGGGGGGCGGATACCCATGGGAAGTAGAGGAATTACAATCCCAATTGCTTGAGGAAATTCGCTTGTGGTGGCGTACCGACGAACTTCATCAGTTTAAACCTTCGGTGCTAGATGAAGTAGACTATGCCTTGCATTACTTCCAAGAGGTGATTTTTGATGCAATTCCACATCTGTACAAACGGTTTAAATACGCTTTAGCTAACACTTTTCCATGGTTAGAACCACCAAGCAGAAACTTTTGTCGCTTTGGCTCTTGGGTGGGTGGCGATCGCGATGGAAATCCATCAGTTACGCCGGAAATAACTTGGCAGACAGCTTGTTACCAACGCAATATCGTTTTGGAAAGGTATATCAAGTCAATCAAGCAACTGATTAACTTGCTCAGTTTATCACTGCACTGGAGTGATGTTTTGCCAGATTTACTGGAATCCTTGGAGCACGAACAGTCTCAATTGAGCGAAGTCTACGATAAACTGGCTTTGCGCTATCGCCAAGAACCCTACAGGCTCAAATTGTCCTACGTCCAAAAACGGTTAGAAAATACACGCGATCGCAATTTGGCTCTTTACAAAGGCGAAAAATTAACGAATGAAAATTCCCCCGTGTATCGATCGGGAGACGAATTTTTAGCAGAACTGCGCCTAATAGAACGGAACTTGACAGAAACAGGTTTAAGCTGTAAAGAATTAGAAAATCTGATCTGTCAGGTAGAAATTTTTGGCTTTAACTTAACACATCTAGATATTCGCCAAGAATCTACCCGTCACTCAGACACTTTAAATGAAATTTTGGAATACCTTGGAGTTCTGAAAGTTCCATACAATGAGTTATCCGAAGAAGAAAGAGTCGCTTGGTTGACAGCAGAACTTCAAACCCGCCGCCCGTTGATTCCAGCAGAACTGCCATTTTCGGAAAAAACAAACGATGTCATTCAAACTTTACGGGTAGTGCGATCGCTACAACAAGAATTTGGTCAAAATATCTGTCAAACATACATTATCAGTATGTGCCGCGAAGTGAGCGACGTACTGGAAGTATTGCTACTGAGCAAAGAAGCGGGACTGTACGATCCCGGTACTGCTATTGGCACCATCCAAGTCGTTCCCCTGTTTGAAACGGTGGAAGATTTACGTCGTTCAACCAGCATTATGACGCAACTGTTTGCCTTACCGCTGTATCGTGCTTTGTTGGCTGGTGGTTTTGCAGCAGCAAACAACGAGGATAAGGAGATAAAGGGACAAGAAGACAAGGAGAAATTCCCCGCCACTCGTTCCCCACTAACGCCTAACTTACAAGAGGTGATGTTGGGGTACTCTGATAGCAACAAAGATTCTGGTTTCTTGAGCAGTAACTGGGAAATTCATAAAGCTCAAAAATCTCTACAAGGAGTAGCGGAAGCATATGGTGTAGCTTTACGGATTTTCCACGGGCGTGGTGGTTCCGTAGGACGTGGCGGTGGTCCGGCATATGAGGCTATACTGGCTCAACCCGGACACAGTATCAACGGGCGGATAAAAATTACGGAACAGGGAGAGGTTTTAGCTTCTAAGTATTCTTTGAGAGACTTAGCACTTTATAATTTAGAAACAATCACCACTGCCGTGATTCAAGCGAGTTTGTTGCGAACTGGGTTTGATGATATTCAACCCTGGAATGAGATCATGGAAGAACTCGCAGCGCGATCGCGCAAACACTACCGCGCTCTAATTTACGAGCAGCCTGATTTTATTGACTTCTTCCATCAAGTTACGCCCATCGAAGAAATCAGCCAGTTGCAAATCAGTTCGCGTCCGGCACGCCGTCCTTCTGGTAAAAAAGACTTAAGTAGCTTGCGAGCAATTCCCTGGGTATTTAGCTGGACGCAAACTAGATTTTTGCTACCTTCCTGGTACGGTATGGGTACAGCTTTGCAAGAATTTTTAAACGAGGAACCAGAAGAACACCTGAAATTACTAAGGTATTTTTACATTAAGTGGCCCTTCTTTAAAATGGTCATTTCTAAAGCAGAAATGACTTTGGCAAAGGTAGACTTGCAAATGGCGCGACATTATGTTGACGAATTATCAGAACCAGAAGACAAAGCCCGTTTGGAAAAGGTTTTTGAGCAAATTGCCAGCGAGTACTACCTGACACGGGATTTTGTTTTGCAAATTACAGGGCATCAACGACTTTTAGACGGAGATCCGACATTGCAGCGTTCCGTACAACTCCGCAATGGTACAATTGTGCCATTAGGATTTATACAGGTATCCCTCCTCAAACGCCTGCGTCAAGCCCGAACAAACGTGACTTCCGGAGTTATTCACTCTCGTTACAGCAAAGGTGAGTTACTGCGGGGAGCATTGTTAACAATCAACGGTATCGCCGCCGGAATGAGAAATACTGGTTGATGCTAATGGCTAATGGCTAATGGCTAATGGCTAATGGCTAATGTTGAATTAACAATTAGCAATTAGCAATTAGCTATTAGCAATTAACAATTAACAATGAAAAACCGAATCTTAATCTGTACTTTTTTAGCTTTACTCTCAGGGTTTTTTGGTGGTTATGTGGGGGGACAAATCACCCTGAGCCTTCACAATCAGAAGTGCCAAAATCAACCATGGGGATGGAAACAGATGTGTGGTGCTTGGACAACTCCAGGCGCAATATGGCAAGGAAGCACAACTGGACTCTGGACAGGAACTATCTTAGGCGCTTTCGTTGGTGGTTTAGTCACTAAGCGAAATGGTTAGTGGTTAGTGGTTAGTGGTTAGTGGTTATTGCGTCTACTAACAACCAACAACTAACCACTAACAACCAACAACCAACAACTAACCACTAACAACCAACAACCAACAACCAACAACTAACCATTACTCAGTTGGTGTAGCAGGTGTTTGTGGATAACTCAAAGTTTTCCAAGAGCTTGTGCTAGTATCAAAACAACGCCAAGCCCCTGTAGAAGTATCCCGGTAGCAGAAAAGGGAGCGATCGCCAGCGTTAAAGTTATCAGTTAAAAAGTATACAATCCCTCTAAAAGGGTAGATTTTGCGACTCAGCCGCTTAGCTACTGCTTGGTTGGGACATTCTACGACAAATACTGGTTGTCCATCGAAGTGGGCTAAGGAAAAAATACACATCCGCAGAATCGCTCGCAACCAACTTTCTGAGTTATCAAAATAATCATCAATGATTTTGTTGGTGAGAGCTTTTTCTAAGACACGGTCTTTTTTATAAGGAGTGTGAGGGTCTGACATAGCGCAACCTATTGCTTTACCGTTGGTTTGAGATTAAACCAAAAGCTCTAAAAGTGACAAGCGTATAGCAATCGTTTGAGCAAAAATTAGCAAATATACTTAAATATAAGACAAAGTGCTTACCTCAGTAGAAGCTATTTTCTTGGAAATTGCGTAAAATGTATATAATAAAAAGCTACATATGTAAAAAGGTTATAGTTTTTGGTATCTGCATGTCCACAATACTTGGTAAAATTTACTGAGTAATTGTGCTCCAATTTTGTCATGACAACTGAAATTAACCAAAACGATCAAACGACCAAGGGTGCTGATGCAATTGATGAAGCGATCGCACGCGGAATTGATTTCGATGGTTCTGCCATTCCTCCCGCTAAGTTGGAGCTGTATCAGAAAGTCATGGGACTAGAAGCAAACAGACAGCGCAGTGGGGTCTCAAATACAATGCGATCGCGCATTGTGAGAATTGGAGCAAAACACATTCCCCAAGCAGAACTCAATCAAATGCTAGAAGACGCAGGTTTTGCCCCTTTGAAAGAAAAAGAAATTGCTTTTTATTATGGTAAATAGTTAGTGGTTAGTGGTTAGTGGTTAGTGGTTGTTCTACTAACAACTATCCACTAACAATTAACAACTAACTATTTTTCCAAAAATCTGTAATTTTATACCCCAGTTCCTCTAACATTTGCCGCAGCAGGGGTAAACTCAATCCGATAACATTACTGTGGCAACCTTCAATTTTTTCCACAAACAAACTACCATAACCTTCAAGTGCAAATGCACCAGCACATTTGAGAGGTTCTCCGGTAGCAACATAAGCATCAATCGTGCTTGGTTCAAGTTTTGCAAAGTAAACTCTTGTAACCTGGCACTTCACCAACCTAATATTTTGAGAGAGATCGATTAACGCATGACCCGTGTAAAGGTCGCCAAAAGTGCCTTGCATATTTTGCCAGCGTTGGCGTGCTTCTTTTGCATCTGCAGGTTTGCCATGAATTTCTCCCCCTATAGATAAAACAGAATCACAACCCATGACTAAAGCATATTGAAACTGGGGAGCCACAGTTGCTGCTTTTTTTTTCGCTAACGTTTGCACCAGTTCTGCGGGATCGCTCAATTGAACTTGAGACTCATCAAAATCACTGGGGCGAACTATGGGTTCAATTCCAACTGTTTGAAGAAGACGGCGTCTTGCAGGAGAAGCAGACGCTAGTACAAAAGGTGGAGTGTACATAAAAAATTGTTAGTGGTTAGTGGTTAGTGGTTAGTAGTTAGTAGAACAACCAACAACCAACAACTAACAACTAACTACTAACCATTAACTAATATACAGAAAAAGAATTTACAGATTCTTCGATTAATTTTTGAACTCTGCGCCAGCGTTTTTCAGGAACGGAAGCGTTAAAGGTGAAAAGCTTACCACGGCTGACTGCTACATTGGTAATGTTGTGGCGTTGTTGATTTCCGGGAAATTTAACCAAATACTCCAATTTATAGTAAGTCTTGCCGTTATATTCTCGTTCTTGAGCATTGACTAATTCAGCTTCACGACCCGATCCTTCAGGCGCAAGGGCATTTTTTCCCAATTTGTAACCGATTTCCCCGGGTGTTCCCAGTTCTTTTAGAGTTTTACCTTCTGGAACAGGGCTAATCACGACAGAGACATTTTCACTTGTTTCGATGATGTCATGAAAAACCACGTCGGGTCCGTTGGCGACTTTAACTTGCACCCAGCCGTTAGGATATAAAAACTCATAGCCCTCAGTAGTGTCAACATAGCTTTTGAGACCAGCTGCGATCGCTACATCAGAATGACTGAGACTGAAACTAAACACCAATAGCAAAATGAATGCAATTCGTTTCCACATGGACAATATTCCTTTGGGCTGGTTGCCAAACTAGGCAAGTCTAATTTCTCATATTTATTGTCTCATTAAGAGTTACCAAACCGATGCTAATTCCTGTCCGCTCTTATACGCAGCTGACAGTTGAATGCTTATGAAACACATTTAAATAGCTCTCATATTTCGAGAAATTTCTACAGCAGCAACACCTTCTATCTGAGAGAGGGTTTCTAGTTGTGTAGAATCAACCGAGCCAGAAATAACTCCAACCTCTGGCATCACATTTTCCACACTCATGCCAGCTGCTTGTAGATTTGTGACTGCGTCTAAAATCTGGTGTAAATGCTCGTCATCTACAGAAACGACAATATTCACCGTGGACATGAGCAACTCCTCCGCTCGCTTGGCTGAATCCGAACATATTGGTTCTGATTATCAGTTGCCAGGGCAGGGCACTGCCCTGATAACTACATATTGCCACAATAGGGATCTATTCTAAAATAGTGCTTAGACTGTATAATCACAAGTAAACGCACTATTTGAGAGTAGGCATTTGACTGGGATTGTTTGTCAAACTACACTCTAGAATGATTAAGAAATCTAAAATGCTGATGCAATAATCTACTTGGGAGCCTGAACAAGTCCAATGCCAACATCGGATGTAAATAGGTCTAGGCGCTGAGCATTTTGAGTCAGAATCCACCAAAGTTCCCGTCCTCTGAGTCCAGTGACCTGAGCGTAGAGAGCAGCTATCCCAGCAACGTGTGGCGTAGCCATACTGGTGCCATTAAAACGGTCATACTTACCTAGTAATGGAACACTAGAGTAGACATCTACGCCAGGACCTGCAATATCAACATGACCTCCGTCTGGATTAATTCCGGCGTCGGAAAAATAGGCAACTTGAAGTTGGGAATCTAAAGCTGCAACTGCCATAATCGACGGACAGTTTGCAGGAGAATTAACTGGATTACGTATTCCGTTGTTTCGGTCGCTAGAATTACCAGCTGCGGCAATAATTAAAGTACCTCTGTTAAGCGCTCTTTTAGCAACAGTTTCATAAACTTGAGAGAATGGTTCTCCTGGTTCTACTGAACCACCCAGAGACATGGAAATAATGTCGCACCTGTTAGCGATCGCCCATTCAATACCTTGGAGCACTGAAGAATCAGAACCAGAACCATCGTTGGCGAGAACTTTACCGACATAGAGAGATGCATTGTAAGCAATTCCATAACGAGGTAACTGACTGGGTTTGTTGGAACCACAAGATGTCCCCGCACAATGAGTCCCGTGAGAATCTCCATCTTGCACTTCTTCGCCGTCAATAAAGGACTTACTGACGATGCTCCTTCCCTGGAAATCAGGGTGTTTAAAATCTATACCTGTATCAAGAATCGCCACACGAATGCCACTACCATCAACATTTGGCTTTAAATTTGCCACTCCTGTTGCCTGCAAGCCCCAAGTCACGTGTGATTCGTCAAATTCGGCTTGAGATGTAACACTTCGTGCTGCGGTCATTTTACTGGTAGGCTCACCTAAAGCATAAACATACCTTTCTGGCTCAACAGCTAAAATTGGGCTATCGTCACCGCTAGCGTCTGCCAATTCTTCTGGTGGAACATCCACCACCGCTACACCGAGATTCTCAAAGCTGACAATGTCGTCTGTACCTCTAGTGCGAGTTGTGCTTGCTAGTGTTCTGACGCCTTCATTAACCGCGTTTTCACGGAGCAGTACTATGCTTCTACCTGTTGTCCGAGGTTGATTGGAATGAGTCATTTTTTACTTCCTTGAATGAATCTAACTAAACCAAGAAGATGTGAAAGTTTTCTCCCTACGAAAATGCAGACGAATTGCTGCATCTGAAATCATAGTAGTTGCAAGTTTTTTGGTCTTATGCAATTTATGCAATCTAGGCAGATGTTAATGCATTACTCCCTTTCTGCTCCAAAATTACCGATTTTTATAGGGTGGGCACTACAAACCAACAGCGAATGTGTGGTATAGCCCTACCTACGTTATTCGGTAACCTTTTGGCAGTTCGGGAGTAAGCTTCTAGTAAGCTACTTGGGAGCTTGAACAAGTCCAATGCCAACACCGGATGTAAAGAAGATGTGAAAGTTTTCTCCCTACGAGAATGCAGATGAATTGGCTGGATTTTGAAATCGTAATAGTTGTAAATTTTTTGGTCTTATGCGAGCGCTCAATTCTGATTCAATACTGCGTAGGTTTTGCTTAAAAATACGAAAATACGTAGGTTGGGGAGCCAGCCCTGATAGCGAAGCGTGGCGCGAATAGTCTTTTTTACGTCGAACTCAGGTATTAAAATATTACCTTGTCTCAACGAAACAATGGGAAGAGAGAAGAAGTAGGAAAGATCTAACGGGAGTCGGAAGGTTTCTAAAATTTTGTTGCTCACACTAATAGACAGTCAATAGAGTTTATTAGCACCAGACTATGGCTCCCACAGTACTTATTACAGGTAGTTCTCAAGGTATAGGAAAAGCAACCGCGCTTCTGTTTGCCCGCAAGGGATACGATCTTGTACTGACTGCACGTCGTATTGAGCTTTTAGAAAGCGTAGCGCAAGAAATACAAACTCTCGGTCACCAAGCACCACTCATAGTTTCTTGTGATGTGACAGATGCATCACAAGTCAATACATTGGTGGAAAAAGTATTGGAGCGTTTTGAATATATTGATGTATTGATAAACAATGCAGGTAGATTTGCAGAAGGTCCCGTAGAAGCTTTTTCACTAAGCGATTGGCACGACATTATAGATCTAAATTTGTGGGGTTATATTCATACAATTAACGCCCTTTTGCCTCATTTTCTCCAACGCAAAAAAGGAACTATCGTAAATCTCAGTTCTATTGGTGGCAAAGCGGCAACACCATACCTAGTCCCTTACTGTACTAGTAAGTTTGCTGTTACAGGTTTAACAGAATCATTACAGGCGGAATTAAAACCCAAAGGTATTCACGTTTGCGGTATTTACCCAAATTTAATTAAAAGTAGTTTAATGGAGAGAACTGTTTTTCGCGGAAACGACGAACAGGATGCTCAAAGCCGTCGAGAACAACTTGAAAATATCTTAAAATTACCTGGTGTGGAGAAGCCTGAAGATGTAGCAAATGCTATTTGGGATGCCGTTAACCACCATAAATCTGAGGTATTAGTAGGTTCGGCAAATGTTTCCCAAGGATTCAATAAATTATTTCCTAGCCTGCTACAATGGGCTTCTCGACAAGCTTTGAAGAATAAGGATAATTAATGGTTAGTTGTTGGTGGTTAGTTGTTGGTTGTTAGTGGTTAGTTGTTGGTTGTTGGTGGTTAGTTGTTAGTTGTTGGTTGATAGTTGTTAGTTGTTGGTTTTTACTTGTAAGTTATGGTCGATGTTTTATAGGTTGTAGTATAAT
>NZ_WJFC01000131.1 GCF_009725235.1 Scytonema sp. UIC 10036 | reverse complement strand
TGATTATAGATGTAATAATGGCTCATTTAGACAACTTTTCCTTTTTTCAAGAGTTACAAAGTCATTTAATCAATCAAAAAGTTCCCATGATTTTACTAATTGATAAAGTGCAAAAAATAAACTTAAATCAATTTGTCAATTTAAATGTGGTAGGAATAATTTCTAAACCTTTTGAAATCTTAAAATTTGCAGAGCAGGTTGCTGAAATTCTGGAATGGAAATAACGTAATCTCCTCTCCTTTTTCAGACTGCTTAAGTTTTACATAAAATAAAAGGGTGGTTCCTAATTTGAAATCGCACCCTCTTATTATTTCACATTGCTGACTTGGGTTTACATAATACTTAGTACTGCGTATTTACCAACCCTCTAAGTTAAGTTTGTATTAGCTACAAATTAATGACTAACAACTCGTAGCTAGTCTTTTCTAAAAAGCTCCAACCCGACCTAGAAGGATGATGAACGTCCGGGCGATCAAGAGTAAATCGTACAATGAAGACCACTTCTTTTGATATTGCAAGTCCAGATCTACAATTTGCTCAAAATCCTTTACGTGAGAGCGACCGTTGACTTGCCATTCACCAGTTAACCCAGGTTTAACGTTTAAACGTTGCCAGTGGCGTTGATTGTATTGGGCTACCTCATCTGCTGTAGGGGGACGAGTACCTACCAAACTCATTTCACCTACTAGAACGTTCCAAAACTGTGGCAATTCATCCAAGCTTGTACTTCTTAAAAACCGTCCTACTTTTGTTACTCTAAAATCATTTTTACTCTTAAAAATAAGACCGTTGGCTTCATTTCTCACCATTGATTTCAATTGTTCGGCATTTGAAACCATAGAGCGAAATTTCCACAGGCGGAAGGAGCGTCCGTGAAGCCCGTAACGTTCTTGAGAGAAGAAGATTGGACCGGGGCTATCTAGTTTAATTGCTACTGCCACGGGTAGGAATATAATTGCAAGAATGAATAGACCTACTAAACTTCCTAAGATGTCTAAGAGACGTTTAAATTTAGAGTTGACAGAAGCATGAGGTTCTAGTTGCAAATCCCAAGTATTAGCAGCTGCACCTTCAACAATGGTTGTGTAAGATATCTGGTACATTGTCAAGCCAGTTGAGCGAAAAACGTAGAATCACGTAATAATTACTTTGACTATAAACTCAGTTCCATAAAAGGGAATCGAGATCAACAGTACTTTCACTGAATCTTCATCCATCTGCATGAGATCGCGATCTATTATAAATTTCGTATAAAGAAAAATAGATCTAACTTTTGGGCGATGAATTGTAAATAGAAGTGTGGATAATTTCTGTACTGTGTGTTATAAATTACTACTATCTTAAGTACATCAGGGAGCAGTGACTGGTGACTAGTAGTCCACCACAATGATTTTGAGGGGCATTCGAAACTTTTTACAACCTCGTTCCCAGGCTCAGCCTGGGAATGCCTTACGGGAGGCTCCGCCTCCTGTGCTTTACCACAGAGTACGAAGCAGAGCCTCGCTGTCACCGATCTTAAAATCGGGTTACCTGTCAATACTGCTCGGAGATGGAAATTGCAGTGTTTTCGGATTTTTCGGCTTAACTGACAAGTTGGGTTTCGTTCCTCAACCCAACCTACGCGTTTTCGACTTTTTCGGCTTAACCGACAAGTATTGGAACAGAATTTAACTTTGTTCTGTGCATCTCCGAGAAAATACTTTTGATTACAAATCGTGAAAACGCTCTAAATTAAGGGTTTACACCAGTGTATTAGAGACTTTAGCAGAATACTATTCAATCAGCAATGTTTATTTTGCATGGCTGACTATATATTTATTTCAAATTTCTTACAAGAAAATACTGAAAACTATCAAACCGAAGGTGCAAAAGAAATGGTACTAGCAGGGTCTCAAATCAAAGTAGGCAGATTAGAGTCCATCGTGGAACAAATTGGAGAAGCTGTGCTTTCTACTACAGAGACTATAGAACGTCTCGCAGAAAGAGTGGATAATCTTAGCGTCCAAGTTGAAGCACAAGGAAGACAACTACAGCAGCAAGGGTATCAAATTTTTGCCCTGTGTGATGCCGTGCAAACTCTTGCGGACACTCAAGATGACTCTTTGCAAAAACTCACACAGCTGACGCGAACCTTAGATCGTCTCATGACGTTGATTGAAGGACCATCGGAATGAAGGATGATGTGTACCTTTCTTGGTTAAATCTTTAACTGAGTAATGGCAATTTTACCGGAAAAGCATATATCTACGTCGCTGCCGGGAGTGCGATCGCGTTTGGCGTACTCTCCATAATAATAAAAATTATCACCTTCAACACGGTAGTTGATAGGTAAGGGTTTTGTACAGGGTTGACAAAACACTACTTCTGGATCGGGTTCTCTTGGCATAAGATGGGGTAGGTTGACGTTCCAGAAGGTTTCTGGTTCTAAAGGACGGTTGAGTAAATCAGCCAAAACATCAGATGTCCATCTTGCCAAAACATCCCAATCTACGAGAAGTTCGTGAAACGGAGTAATTCGTAGTCAATCGGAGCAATTCGATTAACTGACTTCACCATGACTCAGCATAGAACTGTTTATTCTATGTTATCCGCAAGGATTTTAGTCCGCTTAAGAGTGATGACTCAATGAGGTTAGCCAGCCTCAAGCGTCGGGGAAGGAACATGGCTGCATCACGACAGTGCAAAACCATAACTATCATGTGAAGCTCTTAAGCCGTGTCAAGGCAAACTATACCCCAATAGGGAGATTCATCAAATGATGATTACAAACTCAATATTCATTTTAAGCAAGAATGGCAAAATACTAAAACCAACAACACCAGCTAGAGCGAGGATTCTACAGTCTCAGGGCAAAGCTAGGAAGCTAAGGCTATTCCCATTTACTCTAATTCTAGATAAGGATGTTGATGAAAATGTAGAACCCTATTTAGAACTTCGCTGCGATCCCGGTTCAAAATTTACGGGGATTAGCTTAGTAGATTTAAATAAGAATGAAGTTGTCTGGGCAATGGAATTAGAACACCGAGGTGATCGTATTAAAATGGAATTGATTAAACGTGCTGGTGTTCGACGTTCTAGAAGATCCAGAAGACTTCGCTATCGTAAAAAACGGTTTGACCGCAAAAAGCCAGATGGTTGGCTAGCACCATCTTTAAGGCATCGGTTGTTAACCACCCAGACTTGGATCAAACGATTGCTGAAAATAGCTCCCATTAAATCAATTGCAATTGAATCTGTTAAATTCGATCTGCAAAAATTGGAAACACCTGATATCGAAGGGATCGAATATCAGCAGGGGACACTGTGGGGTTACACTCTACGCGAAGCGTTGCTTGAGCATTGGGGTAGAGAATGTGTTTATTGTGGTCAAACAGATGTCCCCTTACAAATAGAACACATTAATGCACGAAGTAAAGGAGGCAGTGACCGATTCTCAAACCTGACTTTATCATGCGAGAAATGTAACCAGAAAAAGGGAAATAAGCCAATAGAGCAATTTCTCAAGAACAAAGGCGAAATTCTTCAAAAAATTAAATCACATCAGAAAAAGTCATTAAGTGATGCTGCGGCTGTTAACTCTACCCGTAAAGCCATATTTTACCAGGCACAGCAATTCGGATTACCTGTAATCAGTGGTGATGGTGCATCTACTAAAATGATTCGTATTCAAAGCGGATTACCAAAAGCTCACTGGATTGATAGCGCTTGTGTAGGAACATCAGAAATAGTTAAATTGCGAATATGTCAACCATTGCGCCTTACTTGTAAAGGACACGGCACAAGACAAGTACAGAGAGTCAATGCTAAAGGTTTTCCAGCGATCGCTAGCATCAAAAAGAATCCCATCACTGGTAAAAAAGAAGTCAAGTTAGTGAGTAAAAATCAGAAATATACTCACGCTACAGCTGGTGATTATGTGATTTGTAATCTGCTCAAAGATCGCAAACACATTAAAGCGGGAATTTATCGTGCTAGAGTCAAAACGCCTACAAATAGAGGAGTAGAGGTACTAATTAGCGGGCATCGGATTGAAATTGGTTTACAACACATTAAACTTATTCATCGATCCGATGGCTATGAATACAGTTTTACTACGATTGACCATGATTTATTACGTTTTAACGCTATTTGATATCTTGACTACATTTCGTTTGCGATAGTGAGAAACCGCAATTCCGGGAATACCGTTCATTGCAGCTTCTCGCACTGCCGCAACAGTACCGGAAATGTAGGCATCAACTCCGAGATTTCCTCCTGCATTGATGCCAGATAGTACCCACTTGATATTTGGACAAATATGTGATATTGCAATTCTGACACAATCTGCAGGAGTGCCTGCGATCGCATACTCATTGTCTGAGCGTCGGTTCACTTGAATTGCTTGAGTGGTTGTAACTTGGTGTCCGCAACCAGAGAGGTGATCTCTTGGAGCGGCAATAATAACTTCTTGATGATTGACAGCTTTCAGAAGTGCGCGAATGCCAGGGGCGTCGATCCCGTCATCATTTGTAAGAATTATGGTCATTTGTCATTTGTCAAGTGTCATTTGTCACTCGTGGGATTTTAGCTATGTTTACATTCTTTAATTTATCGGTTTTTATCTTAATTTTCTACCTTCTGCCTTCTATCTTCCCCCTTCCGTCTTCTACCATCTGCCTTTTTTTTGTAAAAATACGAGCTATCAAATAAACAAGCATACCTGCAACCATTCCCGGCAGAACTTCGTAAACAATAGGAGACAATTTCAAGACAAGATTCCAACTGAGAGCCGCAGCAATACCAGCCACCATCATTAATATAGCCACAGGTGTAGTGATAGGAAACTGCCAAACACGCAACATGAGTAATGGACCTAATGCTGAAGCTAAAGCAGACCAAGAAAATGTGACGAAAAGAAAGACATTATTATCACCTGCGAGTGCAATGCTTAAAACTATCATTGCTACTGTTAAGGTTCCTAACTTTACCAGTCTGTAAGAATTGGCAAATTGAGGAAATATATCTTGCGTAATCGCTGCCGAACAACAAAGGATTTGAGAATCGGCAGTAGACATGGTAGCAGCAAAGACTCCTGATAGCATCAGCCCAACAAAGATAGCAGGTAATAACTCACCGGCTAAATAAGGTAAAGCTAATTCTGGATCGCCTCCCGTCATCAATCCGGGCAGAAGTACTCTTGCCGTCAATCCTATACCAATAGCAGAAAAAGAATTAATCAGAGCACAAATGGTTTTGATATTGAGAGCACGGTTAATATTGTTAGGTGAGTCGATCGCCATAGCTCTCACCAATATATGTGGTTGACCGACTACTCCAAACCCAGCTACTATCCAGCCAATAAAAAAAGGCACAAAGCCCAGAGGAAGATTTTTGGGATTTAAGTTAACGAGTTGCGAGTCAATGGAAGAAAGTTTTGTCCAGAGTTCGCCGATACCACCACATTTGGCGATCGCAACAGTTAGCAGTAACAGCAACGAAGCAATCATAACGATTCCTTGAGCTGCATCTGTCCAGATTTCGGCACGAACACCCCCAGAAAAACAGTAAATAATAACGATGATAGCTCCCAGCACAATTCCTAGTGAGTAGTCCCAACCAAACACTACGTGAAGAGCTTTGCTTCCTGCTACCAGTTGTGATGCTGCGTAGGAACCCAGAAAAGCGATAATTACCACAGCCGACACAATAGAAATCCAACGAGCACCGGAGTGATTTTGAGCCAGAAAAGCAGAAACTGTATCAGACGAGGTGTCTTCTGAAATTTGTCTTAACCGTTTGAAAAAGAACAACCAAGCTAAATAATCTCCTATTGCCCAGCCAATAACCAGCCAAATAGAAGAAATTCCTATTTTGTAGGCAAAACCAACCTGACCTAGAAACAACAAACCACTCTGTCCCGTAGACATTGCTGACAAGGCAGTTAGCCAAGGACTGACTGCTCGACTTGCTAGTATGTAATCAGCAGTAGTATTTTGCTTGCGAGTGGATGAGTAAATTCCGACAGAGACGATTAGGACAAGAAATCCAATGAAGGTTGCTGCTACAAATAGTTGATTTGCCATAAGGATTAAAGGATTATTTTTAACCTTTCTCGCAGAATTTCCCATCTCGATATACAGCTACGGTGGTGTACACTGTAGGCTATGCGGAGGGGTTTTCCATGATAATATAGTCGCTCGTTTTATGCCTTAGATATACCTCGTAAGACATAAGAATATACTTGTAAGGGAATCAAGGATGTTGGGTTTATGTGGAACTAGGTGAAGAGGATGAGTATATCTCTAGTTCACCTAGATGAACCGCAATGTTGTAGGGGCGTAAGGCCTTGTGGCTGTTCTAAAACTCGCAGGTACGATACAAGGATATAAACTAGATCCACTAGTAAGTAAAAGCCTTTTTGGAAAGCGATCGCGAAATCTTGAAATGTGCTTGCGATCGCTTTGCGCCTGTAGAGGCCCTATTTTTCTCTGGCAAAATTTATAACTCTAGAGAAAATTTTACAAGCAAAATTTCCGGAATGCTGTATCATTCATAAATTAGGAAGCGCTCATATTGCCTAAGAGCACTTCCTCAAAAAAAAATAAAATTATTAATTCTGGAGCGATCTTAGCATGACTAAAGCGACGGAACCAGCTGCTGCTGGGAATTTTTCACAAACAGTTGCCGAAGAAGTTCAATATCTCATTCGTAGACTCGCTAAGCCTGGTAAGGATTTGATAAAAGAAGTTATAGCGGAGATTACTTACACAAATGCCTCCATATTATTAGGAGCCGCCAAAATCGGGCAGTTATTGCTATTTCTTAAAGACAAACTCAAGCCCAAACAATATGAACAAGCTTTAGCCGAATCTTTAGGATGGTCAGCAAGCATTGCCAACCAATTGCTGAAGCTCGCACCCATACTTGGACGTTTCACCACCGAACAAATCGCTCGAATCAATCGCAACCTCTCGTTGGCAGCAGTCTACAAATTAGCCACAGGTCGCACACCAGTGGAGGTGATTGAGTCGATGTTAGAAAAAGCTTGCAGTCAAGAGGTTTCCAAGAAAGATATTCAAACTGAAACCAAGAAATATCAGGATAAGCAACCGAAAAAACAGCCAACACCATGGAGATATGTCGGTGGAGGTAGAGAATACCAACCACCGAGAATCTCTGAAAAAGCTGGTTTGGTTGTAGAACAACTCAGCAAAGAAAATGGCAAGCCGCGACGTTTTGTGATTGAAGAGGCGGTTTTGTTGCTAGCAGAGAAATTTCAGCAGGTAGTTTTCACTGTGGCTTAGATTTTGAAGCCAAACAATAAGTTGACATTAAGTTAGCAATGCCTGCTTGAGCGAGACTGAAATCGCACGGCAGTTTTTTAGCGATGAATACCAGGTTCCTGCGAATGTGGTATGAGAAGTTGTAGCCAATGAATTCTTTCTCGAAACTTATTAGGAGAGGTGAGGTATAGTTAATTTATGCAGGACAGTACATTCTTATGTATGGCAATTACAAACTTAGATGCGATTGCAGATTATTTTATTTACGTAGCTAACGAGACAGGTTCATTTATCAGTAACCTGAAGCTGCAAAAACTTGTGTATTATGCTCAAGCTTGGCATTTAGGAATTTATGATACTCCTTTATTTGAGGAAGACTTTGAAGCTTGGGTACATGGTCCAGTTATTCCTTCTTTGTTTTATAAGTATAAAGAATTTGGGTGGAAGCCGATTCTTAAAGAAGTTGAGCGGCCTAAGTTTATACCAGAATTAGAAGAATTTTTAGAGAATTTGACTGAGGAGTATTTTATTTGTGATGGGTATGAACTAGAACTAATGGTCACTCGTGAAGAGCCTTGGAAGTTGGCGAGAAAAGGTTTAGCTAGAGATGAACCTTCTCATGCGATTCTTACTAAAGAATCCATGAGAATCTTCTACAAAGAACGTGCCGCCTAAAAAACCTAAAAAAATAGATACCCGTAATAAACAATCTACATCTGCAATTAAACGAATACCAGTAGAGATACCACAAGGAACTAGTTTTTCTTTTAGATATCTCCAGAACGATCAGCCAAAATTCACCATTCAAAATCGAGATACTAAGTATTTTGAATCTCTTCTTATGAGATTGCGAGATTTATCAACCTTAACATTTGCAGAAATTATTAACAATCGTAGTAAAAGTCTTCGATGCCATTTGATAGATTGGAAAGATACAACAGAACCAAATGGCTTTGGCATACCGAACGAGGAGCAAATCGTCAACTCAGCTTATCAGTTTCAGATATCATCAAACGAACATGGCAGGGTTCATGGCTTTTTTCTTGAAAATATTTTTTATATTGTTTGGCTAGACCCTAATCACAACCTTTATAAATGATTATTTGTTACAAAGAACATACGTATTTACGCTGTATACTACCAGTGACATTGAGATAATTACAGTTTTTTGTCATTGGTCGTTGGTCATTATTTTTTTCTCCCTTATCCCCCTTTTACCGTGATGATTCATTACTTAAACTAAACACTCAGGATTTTACTAAGTGAAGTGATGTCAGGAATGCAACCTCATAGCATTCAATTTGAGCGTCCCACTAAAACTTGGGAAGATCAAACGACAGAACCGCCTATTAATTGTTTTCTTTACGATCTACGTGAAAATACAGAATTAAGGTTTGATAGACAACAATATGTGAATATATACCTTTACACCAGTACAACTCACCGCGACCTCTATTGTACTCAGGGTTAGGCTGTAGTTGCTGCAATCGTTCTAATTCTTGTAATCCTTTATCCCAGATTCGTAAAGCTTCTTCGTACTGCTCTAAATCTTGAAAGTATGTCCAACCCAAGTTTACCCAAGCTCGCCAGTTCTGATTTCTCGACAGTTGCAGAGCTTGGTTAAAATCAGATATCGCCTCATTTATTAATCTTAATTTTCTGAGAGCAGCACCGCGATTGTTGTAGGCAAGGTGGTTGTTCGGTTGTAGCCTTATGGCTTTGTTGTAATCAGATATCGCCTCTTGATAACGCTCTAACTCTCTGTAAATATTACCTCGCCCATTGTAAGCAAAATAATTATTTGGTTGTAGTCGGATGGCTTCATTGTAATCAGATATTGCCTCTTGATAACGTTTCAACTCTTTTAGAATGTCGCCCCGATTGCAATAGGCGAGATAATAGTCTGGTTTTAGCCCTATGGCTCTGTCGTAATTTGATATTGCCTCTTGATAGCGTCCTAATTTTCTAAAAGTACTACCACTTCCCGTATAAACAAGGTAGTTGTATGGATCGTCTTCGTTGAAATGTCGAAAGGCTTTGTTGTAATCAACTACCGCTTCTTGATAAAATCCTAATTTTCTCAGGACTTCGCCAAGCACACTATAGACAGAAGGTTCCTTGAATAGCTGCGGGTTGATTTGCTTAAGATTCGATACAATGTCTTCGTAGATTTTTAAGTCTTCCAAGGCAAAACCACTCATGATAGCCATGGCATGGTTAAATGCAGCGATCGCTTCCTGGATACGATTTAAATTCTGAAGAGATATGGCAAGTCCATGCCAAGCTTCAGCGTTTTCAGGATTAATATCTATAGCGCGATCAAAGTAGGACTTGGCTGCCTCAAAGTTTTTTTTGTCCAGTTCCTGAGTTGCTTTGTTAAGTAGTTCTTGGACTTCTTGCCGAGCAAGTTCTTCTGCTTCAACAACGTCTTAATCTGCCTATGTATATCTGATTGTTGCAAAAATTCATGAACTAAATACTTTGCCAGTAACGGTAAATCATCAGATCGGCACCAGTAATTGCTCAATCCAGAGCAGCAAGTGCGGCTTCTAAGAACCTATTTGATTCCCTTAAGTACCAAACAATTGTATGAGTTAAATTAGATAACGGCTCACCCCAAGGTAATTTTTTCGAGTCTACTTTTATGGGATAGAACCGAGTCAAGCCTTTCACGAGTGCTGAAAAAGCAGAAGATTTTGTGGAGGCTACTCCTACGCCGACACCGACTGCTGCAATTCGGTTTTCAAGACGGCGATCGCGTTGCACCTGTAGAGGCACTATTTTTCTCTGGCAAAATCTATAACTCTATAGAAAATTTTACAAGAAAAATTTCCGGAATCATGTATCATTAATAAACATGGAAGCGCTCATGTGGTCCAAGAGCACTTCCCCAAAAGAAAATAATTAATAATTCTGGAGTGATCTTAGCATGACTAAAGCGCCGGAACCAACTCCTGCTGGAAATTTTTCACAAACCGTTGCCGAAGAAGTTCAATATCTCATTCGTAGACTCGCTAAACCTGGTAAAGATTTGATAAAAGAAGTCATCGCCGAGATTACATACACAAATCCCTCCATATTACTAGGAGCCGCCAAAATCGGGCAGTTATTGCTGTTTCTGAAAGAGAAACTGAAGCCCAAACAATATGAACAAGCTTTAGCCGAATCTTTAGGATGGTCAGCAAGCATTGCCAACCACTTGCTGAAGCTAGCACCCATACTTGGAAGTTTCACTACCAAACAACTCGATCAAATCAATCGCAACCTCTCGTTGGCAGCACTCTATAAATTAGCCACAGGTCGGACGCCAGTAGAAGTTATCAAGTCCGCGATCGAGAAAGCTTGCACCGAAGAGGTTTCCAAAAAAGATATTCAAACTGAAACTAAGAACTATAAGGATAAGCAACCGAAAAAAGAGCCAACGCCATGGAGATATGCTGGTCGTGGCAGAGAATACCAACCACCGAGAATCTCTGAAAAAGCTGGTTTGGTTGTAGAACAACTCAGCAAAGAAAATGGCAAGCCGCGACGTTTTGTGATTGAAGAGGCGGTTTTGTTGCTAGCAGAGAAATTTCAGCAGGTGGTTTTCGCCTTGGCTTAGTTTTTGCAACCAAACACAGGCATCCGCTTGCCGTCACCATAGGGCTAAAATTCGTGCCAAGCTCGATAAAAGTCGGAGTACGCCACGTTCTGAGCACAATGCCAAATGACTTCGTAGCAGCATTTACGGTAATTTTTGGAATAATTTATATTATCAGTCCGTCGGATTTTGCTCCTGATGTTTTTCCAGTCATAGGAGGTATTGACGATGCTGCAATAGGTGGTTTATCTATGCTGCTAGGGCTGAAAAATTGGTTTCGAGCGCAGGAGCAAGACAAGAATCAGGTACTCGTTATCAATGCTCTTCAAAAGGGCGATCGCGAAATGGCATTAAAACTTTTGTTGCAAGATAGGGGCGTAAATCTCAAGTAGACTCAGTCTCTTTAGTTTATTGAATTTTTATACTACTGGCTACTGCGTTGTACGTTTAGCTTACTTACAAAATTCCGTTTCCCAATACTTTACGTTTCAATACCAATATACGAGGTCTTGCTCCTTTGCCAGAAAAGCCCAAACCCTCACGAAAGATTTCTGGCATATAAAACCGTGCTTCTTCTTGTTTTTCTTTATCTTCGTAAATCACTCCCATTTCTTCTAACATTCTCACTGTTTGCTGCTCCATATTAAATTGTTCAACAGCAAAAGGAATTTTTCGTTCTTCGGGGGTATACTTAGGAAGTATGTCATCAACCCATGCCTTAAACTCTGGGTACTCTTCTTTTGCTTCTTCAACTTTCTTTTCACTACATGGTTTCAAAGCACGACGAATTGCTTCAGGAGGCAAAAGGCGACTGCTAGACCACTTCTCAAATTGCACTTCTTTAGATCTATTGACTGTTATCTCTGCCGCATGGTACAAGAAACGAACAATATCCCTTGCTTGAAGTCTGCCATTAAAATCAGTTAAAGCTGCAAATACCCAAGAGGCTGTATAAGCTTCTTTAGCATTATCTGACCCTAGTCTTTTCCCCCATAACTTCTCTAATTCTTCTTTACCGAGACTATCGATATTCCCTTTTTCTGCTCCTATGACTTTTGACTCACTACAAAGCCAAAAAACTAACCGCAAAAAAGAATCTTTATCCCAAGATAAATCATAAGAACGGTATAAGTTTTCAAACTGTTTCAAGTTTTGAGTAATTGTAAAACGGAGAAAATCACGCCGGAGAAAAATTATGACTCCGAGATGAGATTGCCGAACTTCAGATAGCTTTTTCGGTAAATCATCAATTAATGCTTTTAAGGCAATTTTCTCTTGCTTACTAGATGCAATATTTGGAAACACATCCTCTAAGCCATCAAACAAAAAGACAATACGTAATCCTTGTTCTTTTAATTTACGGTTTATAATACCAAGGATAGTGGGACTTTCGGCTTCAATATTAATACCAACAGCTTTCGACATTTCACTAATCCAAAATTCTGTCCATTCTGGTTCACTCCACGATTCTGATACAATTGCTCTTTTAATCTTGTCTCTAAATTCAGAAGCTAAAAACTCAGAAACACTGTTATTAAAAGCTAATCTAGCCTCATTTCTAGCTTCATTGATAATAGTTTTAGCATTATCCTGAACATTGCTTGATTCAAGTAAAGGAAAAATATGTGTTTGTTGAATGAATTGGGGAGCTTTATTATCAATACGATTTAAAAAATTCTCCCAATATTTGAAACGTGATAACTGTATATAGTTAAAAGTTTTTCCAGATCCTTTGGCTCCAATTGATACTATATGAGGTAATTCCTCTCTAAAACTACTTGCTAAGTTTTTTAATGGTTCCGTTACTAATAAATCTTCTCCTCGACCTTGTTCAGCATATTCATATTGCTGACATAATTCTCTAAGCCGACGTACATCTGTAAGTCGTTCATGTTTTTCTATAGGTTTTGAAAGTAGCTCTTGAGTTGTAGCAATTTGCAATTGTTCTTCTGCCCACCCATGAGCTACTTGCATAACAGTAGTTTGACTGAGCTTAAAACGAGCATCTTCCCAGTTATTAACATACAGTAAATCTTGAGCAAAAAAAGTCTCTTTTATTTCCAATCTAGTGGCATATAAATTATCTTCTTCAGGCTGTACGTACACAGACTGAAATCTAGATAGCGCATCTTCAAATACTGGTAATGATTTCAACTCTGGCGTTAGCATACTCACGATCACAGATGGATCGTAGTAACTTTCATCATCAACTTTTGCTTTTGATGGAGCGATTTGAGCAACTTGCTTGAGAACAAGACTTATACCTCTAACAGATTGGTCATTAATAGTTGATACCAAGAAACGTTGAATTCTTGGATCGAAGATAATAGGACTAGATATTTCACTCAAGCCTGCCCTCAAATCAATGAGTACATAATCAGCACCAACAGCTTGACCTAAACTATGGATAGCGTTACCGCATTCCCAAGCAGAACCTGGACTTGAAATCAACTGTTCAGGTAAAATAGGTGTATCTAATAATTGATTATCTTCAAGACACGCTGGTAAAAAATAAACAGTTGCTTTTCCTTCATTTTTAGGAGATTTCTCAACTTCTTTAGCAAACCACGAAAGCGTTTCTTCTCTTCCAATAGGAGAGTAGTGGTAAGCTTCAAGAAAATCAATGAAAGAAACGGTAGGTTGTTGCTTTTCAAAGCGATTCCAGTAAGTAAGCCCAGGAGCTTCTAAATCAGCATCAATAACTAATATAGTTATAGCTTTATCTATCTCTTTAGCTCTATCTAGTAAAGCAAAAAGATGAGCTGCTAAACATAATGTTCTTCCCACACCACCTTTAAAAGAATAAAAGGCTATTAAACTAGGCTTTTCTACATAAGGTTCTGGAAGCTTAACTAGTTTGGTTACTACAGTTTCTATATTTAGATCGCCATCAAGATAAGCAACTTCTTCCCAAAACGGGCGCAGAGAGATGTCAGTTGTGCATGGTTCTTCATCAGGTATAAACTCCACTGGTAATATGGCGTCACCCAGATCGAGTTGAATGACTGATTCTTCTTCTTGATACCAGTCTCCAAACCATTCTTTTAATGTATTTGTAGCAATATTTTTTGCTTTCTCATTAATAAGACCAATCTCTAAACCGTCGGAAAAACAACGAATTCTAGCTACTCCATCAGGGAATTTACGACCATATTTAGTCTGATGACGAATTATCCTTCTAACATCTAACCAAGTTAGTAATCTTAGAGATTTCATGGTTTTTTCAATTCTTCTTCTATCCAGTGTACTATTTCTAATAATTTTTTCTCTAAATCTTGGTCTGTTATACCTGATGTTGCACAATATCCTCCATAACGCCACATCTGATTAACATCTCCAGGAGTAAATTTTCTTTCATCATAACCATTTTTACCTTTGATTGGCTTCATGCTGAGTTGTGCTGGTATCCTTAGAGTTTTGCGAACAGATAAGCAATCCAACAGCTTGTTGACATCATGTTGACATTCGGAAATATCTGTACATAAATCAGAACGGTTTTTTTCCTGTCTCCGCATTAAAATCGCCTTTAGACCACATTCTACTGCATAAAACAAAAGTAACCGATGAGCATTACTGCGTGGTGTCTTATTAGAAGCTAATTTATTTTCTCTCCAAGCTTTTTCTATCAAAACATAGTGGGAGCGCGAGAACCCCTGTGTTTTTAACCAGGGGATGAAGCGCGACACAACAGGTTTTAACCTGTTGTCTTCATTTCCCACGCTGATTTTCAATGTACTTTTTAACTACCTCTGTACTAACTTGTCCTGTTGACGCTACAAAGTAAGTTGGAGTCCACAAAGCAGGTAGTTTTAAAAGTTCTGGAAATTCTTTTCTTAAGTGATGAGATGCTCTACCTTTAACCCCGGAGCGCAATTTGTGAGGGGGCTTCATCTGTGGGTGCATTGATGAACATATGCACGTGGTCAGGTTGAATTTCTAATGCGATAAGTCTCCAGTTGTGTTCTTGCACTAATTCAAAAATAATTTCTTGCAGTCTTCTTGCCACATCAGTGACTAAGACGGGTCTTCGTCTTTTTGGTACAAATACAAAATGATAATTGATTGAGGACACGGAATTCTCAGTTCTTCTGTAGTCGTGGTCTTCTTGAGAAAGTTTTGCCATTTTATGCGGAATACTGTTGCTAAAGTGTGTAGTATCTAAAATAATAAACAACAGGAGGTGATAACAAGTGTACAAGACTTTACCAGTTAAGGCAAAGTTTACAGATATTGAAGAATTGTTTTGGATAGACCAATGCCAACACGCTAACAGTTTGATGAATTGCGCTCTTTATCACGTTCGTCAAACTCATTATTCAAGACTTGAAGAGTTGGGTAATGCTTTTACAACTTATTGGCGTGGTGATGAATTGCGGCACGGTTGGAAGACATACAAATGTTTTACGACTTATCCCGAACTAGATAAAATTCTTAAGGACAATCCACATTACAAGGCTCTTGCCGCACAAGCCGCACAGCAAACATTGAAATCTGTAGGAGAATCAATAACCAGTTACAACGGATTAGTTAACGCTTACTACAGAGGTGAAGTTGATAGACCATCATTACCACAATACAGAAAAAGTGGTGGACTTGCAGCAGTTACGTTCCCACGACAAGCACTTACTTACAAAGATGGTTGTTTTTATCCATCAATCAGTAGAGAAACTAAACCACATTTGTTAACTGAAATTGCTTTACCCTCGCCTGAATTCATTGATTCTGATTGGGTAAAGGAGGTGACAGTACGTCCTTGTTACGGTCAGTTGTGGATTGATTGGGTTATCGATGACGGTAAACAAATAATTGAGATTAATCCCAATCTTGATTACACACAAGCTTGGAGTTTCGACCACGGTGGTAATAATTGGATGACAGGTGTTTCAACACTGGGACAAAGTTTGATTATTGATGGTAAAAAGTTACGGTCAATGAATCAAGGTTATTGTCGTCTGGTTGCCAAATACAAACAAGGCAAGTCTGATTTTTATTGGGATGCTAACCTCGATAGAATTCAACGCCAACGCAACAATCAGATGAGAGATGCCATTAATAAAGCAGCAAGATTCATTATTAATCGATGCCTTGCTGACGGTATCGGTAATCTTATTGTTGGTTGGAATGAAGGGCAGAAAAATGGTTCAGATATGGGCAAACGTGGAAACCAAAATTTCGTACCCATTCCAACGGGTAGATTGATTGAACGGCTTAAACAACTCTGCCCAGAGTACGGAGTTGTTTTGACAGTTACTGAAGAGTCATACACATCAAAAGCGTCATTTCTTGATGATGATTTCCTGCCTACATTTGGTGAGAAACCCAACGGATGGAAGGCATCAGGTGAGAGAATTGAGCGCGGTATTTACAAGACCAAAAAAGGTTTTTTAATTAATAGTGACTGCAACGGTGCAGCCAACATCATGAGAAAAGTAGCCACACAGCTAGGACTTGTTCTAGTTAAGGTGGGTAGGGCAGCCTTGAGTCTGCCACATCGGTATGATTTATTCCGCAATCTAAAGAATACATTTCGTACAAAGTTACGGAGTGTGGCTTTAGCCCACGGAGTAACAACCATGTAGAATCCCTCGTGTTTCAACCGAGGGAGAACTCAATTCCCTATCTGTAAATGGAATTACCATTATGGCACTGTCTTTTGGTCTAAGTAGCTAAAAAGGATTTTAAATATATTATGTTAATCTGCGACTTTATATACAAGTTAACAAAATTTCAAGAAATAGAAAAGTTTTGAGAAGGAGGCAGATGGCAGAAGGATGCAATAAGGTGGATTTCTTCAGTGTACCTCACGAATATTCACCATTCAAAATCGAGAGTTCTCAAACACTAGAAAGAGACTGACAGTCAATCATGTCATAATTGCTCCCCCCATTAACCGCTCATACCGATATTTCAACTCTTCTTTCATCAAAGACCAACGCTCTAAACTGGCGTCTATCTCTATCACCTTTTCTGCTGCTTGTCGCGCCAGAACTAACACTTCCTCATCCTCTACCAAACTTGCCAAAGTGAAGTCAGGTATACCAGATTGACGAGTTCCTAAAACTTGACCGGGACCGCGAAAACGCATATCCATTTCAGAGATAAAAAAGCCATCTTGTGACTGTTCTAAAACTCGCAGGCGTTGCTGTGCGTCAGGGCTTCTAGAACTGCTCATCAACAAACAGTAAGATTGAGCCGCACCTCTACCAACACGTCCTCGTAACTGGTGCAATTGCGATAAACCAAATCGTTCCGCATTTTCTATGAGCATAACTGTTGCATTTGGTACATCTACACCTACCTCTACAACAGTGGTCGAAACTAAAATTTGAGTTTGATTATCCCGAAATTTACTAATAGCTTCGTCCTTATCAGCCGAACTCATGCGACCGTGCAGTAACCCCACTTGAAACTCAGGAAAAATACTTTCTTGTAACTTTTGATGCTCTTCCACTGCCGATCGCACATCTAATTTTTCCGATTCTTCCACCAATGGCAAAACCACGTAAACTTGTTGTCCCTTAGCAATCTCTCTACGGATGAGGTCGTAAGCTTGAGTTCGCTGCTGACTTGTGAGGATATTTGTCTGAATTTTTTGCCGTCCGGGTGGTAACTCATCAATTTGGCTTACATCCAAATCCCCGTGTATTGTGAGCGCAAGTGTTCGAGGAATGGGAGTTGCTGTCATTGTTAAAACGTGAGGTTGCTCGCCTTTTTGCTGCAATTTTGCCCGTTGTTCCACTCCAAAGCGATGTTGTTCGTCAATCACCACCAAACCCAACCGTTGAAAGTTAACCGGGTTTTGAATCAATGCGTGAGTTCCCACCAACAGAGGTAATTCACCAGTTTCCAACTGAGCGTGGATTTGTCTTCTTTTTGCTATTTTTGTAGAACCCGTCAGTAATTCCACTGGTAAATGCAAAAGATTAAACCAACTCACTAACTTACGATAATGCTGTTCTGCCAAAACTTCAGTAGGAGCCATCAGTGCTGCTTGATACCCAGATTGAATAGCAGCCAGGATAGCAATCACAGCAACAATCGTTTTACCAGAACCTACATCCCCTTGAACTAAACGATTCATCGGCACAGATGTTTGTAAATCGTTGAGAATTTCATTAACAACTCGTTGCTGTGCGTTAGTCAGTTTAAACGGCAGTATGTTGTAAAATTTCTCTAATAGCTCACCTTTAGGAGCCAAAATAGCACTGGTTTGACTGGCTTTTGCATAGTGTTGCCGTTGAAGTAAACTCAGTTGTAAGTAAAAGAATTCGTCAAAAACAAGACGACGACGGGCAGCTTGAAGGGTAATACTGTTTGAAGGAAAGTGAATGTTAGCTACTGCTTCCTTCAATTCCATCAATTCATACTTAGTTCGCAACCCACTTGGTAATGGATCTTTGAGAGAGGAAGCACAAGGTAAAACGGCAGTCACTGCTTGACGCACGAGATCCGCACCCACACCCTCTGTTAGGGCATAAACTGGCAACACTCGATTGATACTCAGTGCCTCTATTGTATCTCCCGGATGTGCTAAAACTTCTATTTCTGGATCTTCCAAAGTCAACCCATACTTACTTCCTTTAACCAATCCACATGCCGCTACAATGCTACCCTGTGGATAGCGCCGCTTTAAACTTTCTTGCCAAGCGCGACTGCTATAGCGCGTACCTGCGAAAAAGCGACTAATTTTCATGCGTCCGGTGTTATCTCGCAGTAATAATTCTAATATTGTTAACTTTTGATTTTTAGGGCTAGTGAAACAGTTGCAACTTTTGACGGTTGCTACTATCGTCACTGTCTCTCCCGCCTCCAACTCGCGGATATGAGCTTGACGACTATAATCAATATGGTCGCGGGGATAGTAAAAAAGCAAGTCGCGCACTGTCTCTAAGCCAAGACGCTCTAAACTTCCAGCTTTTTTGATTCCTATTTCTGGTAATTCCCTGAGCTTTTGGTCAATTTTGGGAGCCAGTCTTCGACTGACCTCGGCAACGATTTTGGATTCTGGATTTTGGATTTTGGATTCTGGATTGGGGATTGAGGATTGGGGATTGGGGATTGGAGATTGGACAACGGGGGTTGGGGGTTGGGAAGAAAGAATTCTGGAGTAGGTGAATGAGGATGAAGAGATGAGGAGGGATCTCCTGAGGGGGATGACGAAGATGAAGGAGATGAAGAAGATGTTATTGTTTCGTTCTCAACAGTTTGCTGTAATTGATAAAGATACTTGCGAGTTTCTGAGATTAAACGTTGTCTATCTTGCAACACCAGATTGGAATAATTAGCAAATTCAGCCGATAACTCTTGCCAGCGACGGCGTTCATTGGTGGGCAATCCCATGGGAAATTTGCCGAAAGTTAGGGTAAAAAATTCACTGAAGCGATATTGCTTACCCATTAAATCGGTAAAACCCTGTTCTGCCTCTATAGCTAAGGCTTTCTGTAATCGAGTCCAATCTGGCTTGTCATTAATCATGGATTTAAAATTTTGGATGCGTGGATTTGGGATTTTGGATTCAATCTAAAATCGAAAATCCAAAATCTAAAATTCATCAGACCAAATAGCACGCCAAGCTGCTTCTGCTTGAGCAATTGACCGTTCTCGCTGTTTCTTGTGGTACTCTTGCCCTAGCTTATTTAGTTGAATGAGGATACTCCGGATCTGCTTGCGGCTAGATGACAGCGTTACATCATTAAACTCAATTTCTCCAAGTCGCAGGTTAAGAGCCATAATCTGTGTCAAATTTGGTTCTTCTGACTGCTGCTCGCCATCAACTTCAATCACCAAGTTGAGTAAGTTAGGGGGTCCTGGCATAACTTCAGCAGAAGCCTCTGAAGCTGCGGCTGCGGCTGCTTCCAAAATAGGCTCTGGTAATTTTTTAGGCAGTATACCCGATCGCTGTAACAGAAGATTAGCGTCACGTGAAACCAACTTCAGCTTATCTTGCACTGCTCTTTCCAAACCATGCTGCCATTTCAGTATTTCTATGGGGTTAGAGGAGTTTGGAAATGGAGGTAAGGGTACTGGCGATCGCTCTGACAAGGAGAATAAGGCGGATATAGGGGATGGAGGGGAAAAGGGAAGAGAGGCAAACAATGAGGGATTTTCTTCCTTGTCGCTTTCTTGCTCCCTTCCTCCCTTGCTTCTCAGTTCTTCTTTTGTACCATCTTCGTCATTTTTCCTATTTTCTTCATCTCGCTCATTGTTTTTATCTTCCCGTTGTTCTTTGTTCTGCTCATCTTGACTTGCTTCCTGTTGCTCGCTTTTCATTAAAGCTTGCAACTGTTCTGCTGTTTGCTGACCAAACTTACGGACAGATTTTTGCAATTGCTGGCGCTGATTTAAGGACAACCTCAAGAAACTTTCAGGATACCCTTGGGTACATAGGTAGTAAGTTGCTTGATTTAACTGTTGCCGTACAGTTTGTCCCAGGGTCATTAAATAATTGGCATAAGCATTTTGAAGTTCTTTAGCGATCGCTTGAATCGCCTCTTCTAATGCCTGAATATCCCGTTCTATTCGTTCAATCGCTCTTGCCATACTTTTATTATTTATCGCCCATCTGAACCGAATATGGTACAAATGCACTTAATTATTGTAGGATAAATTTGTTTAAGGACACTAGCTTAATATATTAATAAACATTTTTGTAAGGTGGGCAGTCCCCACCCTACGCTTAATGGAAATCTTTTAGGTGAAGAGAGTCATTTACTGAGTACCCATTTGGGCAGCTACCTCTTCAGCAAAATTGCTTTCTTGCTTTTCAATACCCTCACCTAGTACGTAGCGAGTAAAACGGTGAACTTGGACGCTTCCGCCTACTTGTGCTGCGCTTTGCTTGATCAATTCCTCCACGGTGATACTTTGATCGCGAATGTAAGGTTGATCCACCAAAGTCATTTCTTTGAGGCGTTTTTCAATTCGTCCTAGAACAATCTTTTCCTTAATGTTCTGTGGTTTGTTACCCAAGTCATCCCGCCCCATTTCGATGTCTTTTTCCTTTTGGACAACTGCCGCTGGAATTTCATCTACGTTGACATACTCAACGTTGGGGCAAGCCGCTATTTGCATGGCTACATTGCGCGCTAGAGTTTGGAGTTGCTCGTTTCCAGACCCTGCTTCAGCTTGACTGGTCAGTTCAACCAACACACCGACTCGACCGCCAGTGTGAATGTAACTGTCTATAACTCCTTGTGTGCCTTCTGCTAGGTCATATTTAGTGAATCGGCGAACCTGAATATTTTCACCAAGTTGGGCAATACTTTGCTTGAGAAAATCTTCGACCTTGACGCTTTCATCTTCTATATAGGGTTGAGCCAACAATGACTCAACACTGTCAGCAGTTGCTGCTTGTTTTGCCAAGTTTTGAACTAGGGCTTTGAAGGCATCATTACGGGCAACAAAATCAGTTTGACAGTTAACTTCTATGACTACGCCAACCTGCCCACCTGGTTGAATATAGTTGTCCACTAGACCTTCTGCCGCAATCCGTCCTGCTCCCTTCTCGGCTTTTGCAATGCCTTTTTGTCGCAACCACTCGATAGCTTTTTCTATATCACCATCAGTTTGTTGCAGTGCTTTTTTGCAGTCCATCATGCCGGCACCAGTTTTCTGGCGTAGCTCTTGGACGATTTTTGCAGATATTTCCGCCATGTTGCCTCAATTCGTACTTAATGGTTAAGAGCTAATTGCTAATTGCTAATTGCTAATGGCTAACGGCTAATGGCTAATGGTAAAAAACAATTAGCTATTAGCTATTAGCCATTAGCAATTCAATTTTATTCGTCGTCTTCGTCATCTGGAAAAGCGTCAGAATAATCTGTTTCGCTTTCTTCGTAGTCGAAGTCTTCTTCAGCGCCTTCGTAATCTTCGTATTCTTCTTCTACATCCAATTGACCGTGACGACCTTCATATATGGCATCCGCGAGTTTGCCCACGATCAACTTAATTGACCGGATAGCATCATCATTTGCGGGAATTGGAATATCTACTACATCCGGATCGCAGTTTGTATCTAACATGGACACAATGGGAATGCTGAGTTTCTGGCATTCTTGAACTGCGTTATACTCTCGGCGCTGGTCTACAATCACCACTACATCGGGAACTTTCCGCATGGTTTTAATACCACCCAGATACTTCTGAAGCTTTGCCATTTCCCGACGTAGCATTGCTGCTTCTTTCTTTGGTAGTAGATCGAGAGCACCATTTTCTTCCCGGCGTTCCAAATCTTTCAAACGATCTACACGAGTTTTGATGGTCGTCCAGTTGGTGAGCATTCCTCCCAACCAACGCTGGTTGATGTAGTGAGCACCACAACGAGCCGCTTCTTGGGCAATAATCCCTGCAGCTTGACGCTTTGTTCCAACGAACAAAAACTTTTTACCCGCTTCGGCTTGCCCTCGCATATAAGTATACGCTTCTTCCATCAACTGAGCTGTTTGCACCAAGTCGATGATATGGACTCCGTTCCGGGACGTATATATATAAGGAGACATTTTTGGGTTCCACCTGCGGGTCTGATGCCCAAAGTGAACCCCTGACTCCATCATCTGAGCCAATGAAACAACTGGCATATTCTTTAACTCCTATTCGGGTTAAACCTCCATCCAAGTGGATTTCCCAATATCAGGAAACACCCGAACCCTTGGATGTGCGAGATTAGTGAACCATACAAGGTTAGCACATTTTGGGGAATGGGGCATGGCGCATGGGGAATGGGGCATAGTGACAAAACACGAAATATAAAGTACAAAATTCCCTACTCCCTACTCCCTACTCCCTACTCCCTGCCCATACGCTTCATACACGCCTTTAACGTTATACCAGTTTAAGAAAATTCTGGCGATTTCTAATGCTAATTGCGGTTTACCTTGTTGAATCAACCACTGTAGAAATGGAGCCATTGTCCGTTCGTTCAAAAATCCATTAAGGGAAAGAATTCCCCAGAGCAAGCGATGCAGCCAAGTCATTTGAATCATCATTCGCACTTCCCAAGTGGGATGCTTTTGATAAAATAAAACGCCCATACGTCCGCGTTGAATTTCTTTGTCTATTAAGCGAGGAATTTGTTCTAAATTAAAGGGAGGATGCCAGTGAAAGCCGACTGCATCGGGACATTTAATAAGTTTTAAACCTAGTTTTTTTAGACGAACACCTAATTCTAAATCTTCCCATCCATAAAGTTGGAAGCTGGTGTCGAAAAGCCCCGCTTCTTCTAGCCAATGTTTTGCGATCGCTACATTTCCTGTGGCAAAAAAAGCAGCAGAAAAATCTGTTATTTTATAAGGTTCAGATGTGGGATTGTCAAAGTTACAGGTATTAATGACTTCCCCATAAGTGAAAATGCGTTCGCCTTTGGTGCAAGCCTCCCCCGGCTTATCGCTTGCCAATTTCTCTTTTCCTTGGGATAGTGCATTAGCATGAGCTTGTAGAAAATTCTCTGTGACAACTAGATCGCTGTCAATAAAAACGATTGTGTCGCCTACTGCCTTCTCTACACCCAAATTTCGAGCGGCGGCTGGTCCTTTATGGTCTTGACGAAATGTTCGCACGTGGGGAAACTCGCTTTTGTGTGTTTCCAACCACTCCAGGGTGCCATCAGTGGAGCCATCATCTACCAAAACAACTTCGTAACCCTCGACACAGGTGCCACTTGCTGTCTCTAGGTTACCATTTGTCAGTTTCTGAGTTTCCATAGCTCGCAGGCACTTTTCTAAAATTGGCTTGCGATTGTAAGTCGGAATAACAACGCTAAAAAACACAACCTCACCCACAACGATATTGCCCATCTTCAGGATAGGACAGAGAAGGCTCTCACACTGTTCCTATTAAAAATTACCCCGACGACGGTTTCGACGTAGCAACAAAGCTGCTCCAGTCACACCTAAGGTAACTAATGTTGTTGTGGCGGCTGGTTCTGGAACTCTTTGAGGAGTCCGTATAGAGAAATTTAGCACAGCGACACCCCTAGACGTTAAGGGACCATCAGTTGAGCTTGGAGTCAGTCTGTCTTCTTGAGTAAACGTGATTAAGCCTGTGGCGTTCTCGAATATACCTGTTCCACCAGTGACATTTATGATACCACCACCTACGATAGTCTGTTGCACCAGATCGATGACAGCGCTATCGCTTGCTCTTCCAAACAACTCGTTGGAACCACCAAAGTAGCGATCGCCACGAAGGTTGCCTTCTACGCCAAATACGGATGGATCTGCATCAAATCTGCTGAATATTTGGGTTCCGCGATCGTCAAACTGCCCGTAAGTTCTGCTATCAAACTTAGTTAATCCGAAAGGGGCATCACCAATACTGTCACCTAGAACGGCTACATCTAGAATGTTTTTTTCCTCGTTAAAGACAGGACCAAAGATGGCTAATGCGTCGTAGGTAATACTAAATTCATAAATATTTTCTGTAGTCTGTGCAGTTACTTTTTGTACATTTGAGCCAAAACCAAGTAAAGTTAAGGCTACGGGAATGAGCCATGTGACTTTCGGATGGAGCATGACAGTCCTTTGCTTTTTAGGCTAAAACACTGAGTGTAAATAAAATAGTGTTCTCATCCAAAATAATATGTAGTAATGAAGAAAAGCTTAATAAATTTTTTATAAAGTCCTGATGAAATTACATAATTTTTATAACAATTTTTCTCTAGAAAAGCGTGAAATTACTGAGGCTTTCCATACGTTGGCAGAGAAATCAAGGAACTTGTGCTTCGTCCTCAAGCGTCAGTTATTAAGCAGTACCCACGACAAATATTACTGGTGGGCGCTATTATGCTAAAAATATAGATTCTTTTTCAAAAATATAATTTACACAGAGGTTGTGATTGATGCTTTCAATTCAAAGGTGTGAATGCGCTTGTGCAGATGGTGTAACAAAAGTGGCTTCTAACCCGCAAAAAACTCGGATTTTGTCAATAACTATATTTTTGCTTGTTGGGTTTTTCGTAACCGAGTGGAGCGTGGGTTTGTGGAGTGGTAGCCTATCTTTACAGGCAGATGCAGAACACATTCTCTCTGATGTAGCAGCTTTGGGAATCTCGTTACTTGCGAGTTGGTTGGCGCAGAAACCCGCTACTGGCAGGGCAACTTTTGGTCATCGCCGAATTGAAATTTTAGCAGCTTTGGCAAATGGTTTGAGTTTGCTTGTCATTGCTCTTTTTATCTGTTGGGAGGCAATTCATCACCTTCATAGCCCTGAAGGGATTTCAGGCTTACCAATGTTGGTGGTGGCAACAATCGGTTTAATCGTCAACTTGCTAAACATCACTTTGCTTCATCCTCATTCTCATAATGACTTGAATCTTCGAGGGGCTTTGCTTCATGTCATCGCGGATACTGCGAGTTCCTTGGGTGTCATTCTTGCGGCTGTGGCGATTCATCTTTGGAATTGGTTGTGGGCAGATGCAGTTATTAGTCTATTTGTTGCTGGTTTTACAGGTTTGAGTGCCTTACCACTCCTTCAAGAAAGTCTTTTGATTCTTTTGGAATATGCACCGCCATCGATCGATCCGGTTAAGGTGGAAATTTCTTTAAAATCTTTTCCTCAAGTGGTGAAAGTTGAAAAACTCCGTGTTTGGAAAATTAGCAGGGCGCAAGTTATGCTCTGCGCTCACATCACTGTGGATTGTACAAATTTTGAGGAAAGTCATGGCTTACTCACGCAGTTGCGATCGCATCTCCAACAATCTTTTGGCATTCACGAAGTCACTTTACAGCTGACCAACCGTAAATTCTTAACAGCAAATTCCATTCATCCTTTATTTAAGCAGGACTTAATCTCGATGCTTTAACAGTGACCTAGAATCGACAATCTAGTAATTAAACCGAACGTTTGGTATAAAGTGTAGAAATTCATCAGCAAAATATTACTTGGTTAACACAACTGCAAGTAAATTCCCTGCAAAGGATAGAAGAGATGACATTAACGTAAAATCTGGATCTTTAGCACTTTTTACTATCAATGTAGAACGCGGTATTCCCAAGGAGAAGCAACGATGAATTTTACAAGTCAGTTGGCAAGAAAACATAAAACCATTTTCGGTTCGTAGTTCCGCTGTCTATGCCTGCGGCATACCTAGGGCGAACGCATACATCGTAAAAATTATTTACGCCGCCCTACGTATATTCTTTTCTGTCAATAATGATACAAATTATTAGTGTAGAGACGCAAGTGAATTAGTCTTGCGCGATCGTTACTGAACAAGTACTCTAAAAATCAGATACTTTATATTTCATAAGGATGAATAGACATGGATCGGGAAGTTATTATATTTCTTATTAGTGCAAGTGGCGTTATTCTCTACCTGGTATTTTCTGCAATGACTGAGATGGGTACAAAGCTACCTTGGAAAAAATAGGTTGATTGGATGATATCATATCCCCTTAATTTAGTCTTGTTGTTTTATGATTCTTAAAGTAAGTCTTGTAGGGCGGGTGAGGATGTCACTCTAATTTATTACGGTATCCTCCCCCGTACCATATGAATGTCTCAAGAAAATGCTGTGGTTTATTTACTTGGAAATTTCTGAAAGAAATATTTTAAATATTAATAATTAATTAATCAAAATTTAATCCAATAATGAGAAATTAGAAGCGGTTATTCACTAATTTTTTGAGTGAGGTCTAATATCATGTTTGGATGAAAACTAGGACGCTTGTTAGTGGTTGCAATGCATGCAAAGACAGTGCAACTACGAACCAATGAATTTATAGGTTATTGACCGAACATGATATGAAACTGAATTTTTTACATCTATGAATTCATTTTGAAATGAGTTTGTTAGATGCGATCGCTCAACTATTGAGTGTAGTTATCCACTTGTATTCCCATGCATTGTTTAGTCAAACATTTTACCCAGTTCAGTATGTCTAAGTTAAATTTACTTTTGAATGTAGCAGGAGGAACTGTCCTACTGCTTTCCTTTTCAGTGTCTAGTGCCAATAGCGCTACAATTTCTGAAGGGTTTGAGACTGGCACTAAAGGCAGTTACGCAGCTGCTGATGTCAATCTTGGTACGGGCGTTTGGAATATGAACGACGCTCTGATTGGGGATCTGGCAAACGATCGCAAGACTGGGGCAAAATCTGCGCGCATTCGCAACAACGGTAGAGTGACGATGAAATTTGACCGCACTACAGGTGCTGGGACTATCACCATTCAACACGCCAAGTTTGGTTCTGATGGTAATACGAATTGGGGAGTTTGGTGTTCAACTAATAGCGGATCTTCCTGGACGCAAATTGGTTCTACAATTACAACCACCTCAACAACACTTCAAACAGCACAGTTTACTCCCAATATTTCTGGTACAGTTCGCTGTGAAGTTCGCAAGACTGATGGAAGTGGCAACAGAACTAACATTGATGAGATCGTCATTACCGATTATGGTTCTTCCACTCCTCCCCCCCTACCATCGGGTTCTGTGCCTTTCTTTGACAATATTAATAACCCCGTCTCTGGCTTAGCCTACGGTAGCCCAGCAGATGTTACACCTCCTGCGCCAACTTTGAATAGCTTTGACACAGCGATCGTTAATCTTTGTGGCGCACCTGGTACAGTTGTTAGCCGTTCTAGTTTTCAGTCTACAATGCAGAACAATCCTACAGTCTTAGCTAATGTTAAGACATATGTAGGTGGATTTTTAGAAATCGGTCGTACTTCCGATGCACAGTTCTTAGAAGACTTGACAGATGTTTGGTTTAATGTAGATGGCTTCGATCACGTATTCTGTGGAGAACCCGTTGCAGGAGGTTCTATTGGTGGGCTACACTTTGTTGGTCGCTATGTAGAGCTTCAGGAAAAGGGTTTAGCTGGGCGTTTGGACGATAACACATTCAGAGAAGAAGTTATTCCCAATACGGTTTATACCATGGGTGTTGTCATGACGGTAGGTAGTGGTACTGCTAGATCTAACATCAAGGGATATCCTTACACCCTCAATGCTGAAGAAATTCTATCCATCGCATCTTTAGCTTATAAAAACAACCCCAACACAAGCACTACAAACCAGGTTTGTAATTTAAGCGTTACGGATGACAGTAGAAGCTTTACAGCTATCTTTGTGAGAAGAGAAGGCGGTGTCCGTACTTTTTATCCTGATGCAACTCCGGCTAACAATGCAGCGTGCAACCAGTAATAGTCATTTTTGCTGTTGCTAGAAATATCAGACCCTTGAACTTTTATCAAAGCTAGTACCGCAAGGCGAAAGTCAAAAGTCAAAAGTCAAAATTTTTGTATATCAAGGCTTTTGCCTGTTTGAAATGGTTGCTTTATTTCCGCCGCGTTGTACTAGTTTCTTGCATAGTTTTGAAACCAAATGTTTACAATCCTTGTAGAGACGTGCTAAGGCGCGTCTTTACATTGTTTTTGAACATATAGCAATCCTATTTGAGATCCAAACAAGGGAGACAAGGAAGACAAGGGAGACAAGGAAGACAAGGGAGACAAGGGAGACAAGGGAGACAAGGAGGACAAGGAAGAGGTGTTTGTAAATCATTTAGGACTGCTATATTTCATTAATGACTAAAATTTATAAATACAAGTACCCATATGGGTAATTTTATAACTTCCGATAATCTTTTACATCAAGTGCATAGGTTAATTGTATTGGCAATTATATAAAGATAAAGAATGAGAATTATCTTAAGTAGCTAGAAAACAGGAGTTTATTACAATTTGTAGTATATCTTAAATTTTTATCAGTGACTAATGACAAATGGCTCATGACTAATGACAATTCTCACTAGTTAACTTTAATTGTGCTGACTGACTTAACTTGCAATACTACAAGGGCTGAGACATAAATTCCAAAACACTAAAATTCTCAGACTTAACTTGATGTAACAGGAACTTTATTAAATAGTTAAAAAAATGATTGAAATTTTAATAGTTAATGAAAGTCCCGAAACCAAGTTTTTTTTAATGAAATGCTTGGAAGCTACAGGCTTTACAGTAATTGAAATAAAAAATGGTTTTGTTCGTGCTCATTTAACAGAGAAGGAACTGTCTAATATTGAAGAGAGTAAAAAATCTGGTAATATCTCTTCTATCTTTCCATCTATTCCCCGGCTGTATAAGGTTTTTGAATTCATTGAACTGAATTATCGCCGACCTATTAGCTTAAAAGAAGTCGCTCAAGCAGTTGGTTACTCCTCTGCTTACTTAACTAACTTAGTCCGGCGGCTAACTGGAAAAACGGTTAATGATTGGATTATCTTGCGGCGGATAACAGAAGCATGCTCCTTGCTTTTAAGAACTAATGAATCTGTTAATCAAATTGCTTTACAAGTGGGTTATCAAAATATCAATCATTTTTACTCTCAGTTCCGCGATTGTCATGGCACTACCCCCCATGCTTGGAGAAAAGCGCAACGCTCCAAACTAAGTCGTAGTAAAAAAATGTAAGTTTGAGAATGAACATCTACAAATAATTCATCATTTTTTATTTTTAGCAAAAAATAATTAATTACCAAATCATTGTTAGCGGATTACTCTTGATATCAAGAGACCAGCAAAAAGTTAACGAGCAAGCCGAAATTAATAGACCTCTGGTGGAAAAGATGTAAGGGCGCTCTTACGTTGTGCCCCTACCAAGTCAAACAAGGAATGAATTTATGAGTGTCGCTTTAACTCCCTCACTTGTTACGAATAGCCAATCTAATTCACAATCAGACTTGGTACCTATTTCAGTTGCATCTGCAATAGTCAAGATGCTGGAAGAAATAGGAGTGCAATATGCATTTGGTGTATCAGGGGGAGCAATTGTCCCTTTGTGGCACGCTTTGCAACATAGTTCTATTCGGGTGCTTCATTTTCGTCATGAAGCAGGAGCAGCTTTTGCAGCGACTGAAGCGTACTTTGCTAGTGGTTCCCCGGTTGTGGTGTTTAGTACAATCGGTCCTGGTATCACTAATGCAATGACAGGTTTATTTGCTGCTCGTTGGGAAGGTGCAAAAGTCATTTTTGTATCACCTTCCACCCCAGCATCTCGGCGCGGACGATGGGCTTTCCAAGAAACTAGTGCTTACACAATGCCTACCACAGGGATTTTTACCTCAGAATCTCTGTTTCATTATGCTACTACCCTCGAATCTGATGATGAACTCCCACAGATCTATCGCAGGCTTGCAAAAGGCTTAGCCCAACCTGGTGGCTTTGTAGCACACTTGAGTATCCCCAGCAATATCCAAGCAAGTTCAATGAAAGCATCACTGTCACCAGGGCAACTTTCTCTTGCTCCCGCTACCGCCACGGAAGAAACTATTGCAAAATGTGCGCGGTTGTTGTCGCAAAGAGCGTTTGCTATCTGGGTTGGCTTTGGTGCAAGAAATGCAGCCGCAGAAATCCGTCAGCTTGCTGAGAGGACAGGGGCGGCTGTCATGTGTTCGCCGCGTGGCAAAGGGATTTTTCCAGAAAACCATCCTCAGTTTGTGGGGGTAACCGGCTTTGGCGGGCATGAGTCAGTTTTGAAGTATATGCGAGAGTCTTGTCCTTTCCGGACGCTAGTACTTGGAACGCGTCTTGGTGAACTGACTTCATTTTGGAATCCTACAATGCTTCCGGAACGAGGTTTCTTACACGTTGATATCGACCCGGAAGTTCCAGGAACTGCATATCCGTCTGTTGATACGTTTGCTATTCAGTCTGATGTCAGCTTGTTTGTAAAGGCGTTGTTAAAGTATTTTCCGGAGAATAAAAATCAGTCAGTAATTGCGTTGCCTCGATCTGAACGCAAGACAATCAATACCCGTGTGAAGGGTTTGGTGCGTCCTCAAGTCCTTATGGATGCAATTCAAGAGGTGATTGTTGAAAAGACCAATGCAATAGTGATGACAGAACCAGGTAACTCATTAGCTTGGGGAAATCACTTACTGCAATTTACCGAATCAGGTCGTTACCGAGGAAGTACGAGTTTTAGTTCTATGGGTCATTTTACCACGGGCGTTGTTGGTGCTGCACTTGCAAGCAATAAAAAAGCAGTTGCCATTGTTGGGGATGGTGCCATGCTGATGAACAGTGAGGTGAGTACGGCTGTGAAATACGAAATTCCTGCTGTCTGGATTGTTCTTAATGATGGATATTACAACACGTGCCGTCAGGGCGTGGCATGTCTGGGATTGAAGGGTATGGATACGGAAATTCCGCAGGTGGATTTTGTTAAAGTTGCTGGCGCTATGGGAGCCGAGGGTATCCGTGTTAATAATGAATCCGATATTAAACAAGCTTTGGAGAAAGCGATCGCATCTCAATTTCCTTTTGTAGTTGATGTAGTTATCGATCCAACTGAGCTTATACCAATAGACGGTCGAATCGACAGTTTGATTTCGCAAACCACTACAAATTCTAAAGGAGGTTAAAATGAAAGACTATTCAGTAGGCATTCGCTCGCTAGCAGTGAGCTTTCCAAACATCGTATATACAAATGATTACTACCGCAAGAAATTCCCAGACTTAGTGACTCAGTCCGAACAAAAAAGCTTGGGAAGGCTTTTTTCCCTTGCTGGCTCTACTCCCGGCAATGTGTTTGACCAGGAGATGATGCCTTATCTATCAGACCCCTTTCGTGGTGCTGTTGAGCGACGCATACTCAGTTCAGATGAATCGTCATTAACCCTTGAGTGTCGTGCAGCACGAGACGCTCTGAAGGCAGGGAATTTCTTGTTAGAAGACATCGATCTTGCGATCGTCACCTCTTTTGGGGCTGAAGAAGTTATAGCTGGCAATGCTGCTTTTCTAGTTAACGAATTAGGTTTGCGTTGTGCCACTTGGAATCTTAATTCAATGTGTTCAAGTGCTATAGTTGCGCTCCAAACTGCCAGTACCTTTGTACGGTCAGGAGAGTACCGCAATATCCTAGTGATTACTTCCTGTGCATATTCTCGTCTTCTGGATGAAAGAGATACCATCTCCTGGATAGCAGGAGATGGTGCCGGAGCCTTTGTAGTGAGTGAACTCAAAGCCAACCAAGGAATTCTCGGTAGTAAAATTATTCATGCTGCAGAAACTCGTAGCGCATTTTACACTGAACTGGCAGAGGATTCTCAGGGCAACCAACGATTATTTATGCGATCGGGTAAGGGCGCAAATCGAGTCATCAGCAATACGGCTACTGATTTGATTCTCACTTGCACTGAGGGTGCCGCTGCTGCTGCTAATGTGAAACTCGACGAAATTAATTTCTTTGTTTTCAACACACCAACTGCCTGGTTTGCTAAATTTGCTACTTGCGTACTGGGTATTGAGCCAGAACGCACCATCGATCTTTACCCTAAGTATGGGAACATCGGACCTGTACTTCCTCTTGCTAATTTATACCACGCCGCGCAATGGGGTAAGATTCAAGAAAATGACTTAGTTCTTATTTATTCTTTCGGTGCAGCGGCAAATGCCATTGCAACTGTCATGCGTTGGGGTGATGTCACCTTAGGTCCGGCTCCTTCTTTAAATGAACCTGTGGCAGCATTGGTACGCTAAAGCTAGCTCTGTCAAGGTGACTCACAAAATTTTGATTCATCTGTGTTCTCTACGTACTCTGCGTTTCAAAAGTCATTTATTTAACCGCAGAGGCGCAGAGTACGCAGAGGGAAGAAGGCTATTAATTTCCTGAAGTTTTCATCCACCTTGACAGGGCTAGTAAGCTAAAACTCACCAACATTGAATTTATAATACAACCTCTGCTCTTCTCTTTGTGCTCTTTGCGCCTTTGCGGTTATCAAAATGTTTTTGAACCGCAAAGACACGAAGAACGCGAAGATAAGATATCGAAGATTGGATTCTAAGTTAGAAGCAGAGAATATGGACTTGCAACTGAAAGGAAAACGTGCTCTTGTCACTGGTAGTAGCTCTGGTATTGGTGAAGGTATTGCTAAGGCACTAGCACAAGAAGGGGTGACAGTAGTTATACATGGTCGGAATGAACAACAAGCCAGTCGCGTTGCTGGGGAAATTATAGCAGCTGGTGGAAACGCGTTTGTTGCTCTTGGTGATTTAGCTACCGATAAAGGAGCGGAGCAAGTAATACATAAGGTTTTATCAATTCTTGGTGCTGTCGATATTTTGGTTAACAACGCTGGTACTTATTCAATAAGTAGTTGGATGAACTCCACTCCCAGTCAATGGTTGGAGCTTTACAATATTAATGTTGTTTCTATGATACGCACAACCCTGTTACTTTTGCCGCAAATGCGAGAACTGGGTTGGGGACGCATCATTAACATCGCTAGTACTGTAGCAACAAAACCAACATCTGTGGCTGACTATTCAGCAACCAAAGCTGCTAATCTAAACTTAACAGTCAGTTTGGCACAAGAGTTGGCTGGAACTGGAATCGCAGTGAATTCGGTCAGTCCTGGTTCAATTGTCACACCTCGTTTAAACAACATCATGCTTCAGATTGGTTTGGCGCAAGGATGGGGTACGGATTTGGAGCAGATCCAGCATCATATGTTACAAGGGATGATGAAGAATCCTGCCGATCGCCTGGGAACTGTTGAAGATGTGGCTCATTTGGTGACTTTTCTTTGTAGCCCTCTTGCTGATTACATTAATGGTGCAAACTTGCGTGTGGATGGCGGTTGGGTACCAACGGTTAACTAGAGTTAAATTTCTTTTTAAAAAAAATATCTTAAAGTGTTCATAAAAAGACACCAGAGCGAGAATTGGTCACAATACTACAAGGGCTGAGATATAAATTCCAAAACACGTAGGTTGGGGAGCCACTCACGTGCGGGGGTTCCCCCCGTTGAGTGAAGTGGCGTTTGAGGAACGAAACCCAACATCTAGAAGCATTTGTTGGATAACGCTTGTGCTCAACCCAACAAAGCTAAAATTTTTATCCCTTGCAGTATTGGAATTGGTCAGGAATTTGTGTATTGTTACTTTCTTGTTACTTTTAACCAGTAATTTGAAAATAAGCATAAATTCCACATTAGATTGAAGAACATTGAACATGGCTAAAATTACAATTTCTCAACTGCGTACTGTTGATACTGCTTCTATCCAAGAGTTGACAAATGCTGAGATTAATGCAACAAAAGGCGGACTTGTACCCCTTCCCGTAGAATTCCTTGGCGTTACATTAGAGAGTATTCAGAAATACGTGTCTGAGGAATTGCCAAAAAGCTTAGGCTTGGTGGTATGAGTACTTTTCACTCAAGTTCTTACAAATCAACGTAAAACAGTACATTTCGGATAATTAAGCGATTGTTAACCCGCTTTTCTTTATGAGAGCGGGTTTTGTTTGGTCATATGTGGGTTCGCCACATTACGATAACTTTGTACACAAGCAGTAGCACACTTTAAAGCTTACTTGCTAAAACTTACACTAGAGTAGCCACTTTGTACACAGTTCCCGTAACGTTATATGTAAATATGGGTGTCTGCCGAGATACCTGCAAACACGGACACGTTGTAAACTATTGTTGCGATACGTGCTTTTTGGATTTACTAACCTGCCTGAAAATGATATTGAGATAATCAATGTTTTACATGGTAATATCAACTCTTCACCCTCTTCAAGATCTCAAACTTGTGCATTAATAGCCAATTTTGGGAATATTTTCACCGATCGATCTCTTACAGTTCAACCATGAAACAACGGTAAATCAAAGGTTTGGATAATCTGTTTAACAAAGCTTTACAACGTGTCTCAATTTACGTATATCTCGGCAGGCATCCATTTTGAGGCAGAAGAGGGCATTCTGGGCGGAATTCTGTTAGATCCAGAAGCTATTGAAAGAGTTTTGGAAATCTTAGAACCTAGAATGTTTTACCTGCAAGCCCACGGCGACATTTACGCGGCGGCGAACCCTCAATGGTCATACCTCAGAAGTCTGGAGCGTAGCTTTCAGCCCGGATAGTAAGACCATTGCTACTGGTAGTAGGGACAACACAGTACGGTTGTGGAATATCAACGGGCAACTACTCCAAACCCTCAATGGTCATACCGGAGGAGTCATGAGCGTAGCTTTCAGCCCGGATAGTAAGACCATTGTCACTGCTAGTGATGACAACACAGTACGGTTGTGGAATTTGAATTTAGATGATCTACTGGTACAAGGTTGCACTTGGTTGCATGACTATCTAAATAACCCTAGTGTTAACCTAAGTAATAATGACCGTCACCTTTGCGATGACATCAGTACTGGCAGGTAAGAAGTGATCGCACCCCAAGACTGTACAAGTTTATCCTATCTCCGTGTCTGACTGCAAAAAAAGACAATAAAAATGTATTAGTGTGTCGGTTGCTGGGGGTGATATGGCATCCCTAAAAGGGTGATCGGTAACTGGCGTAGTCAGCGCATTTTAGTGAACAGGTGAGTCAAGTCTTAGCTGCTTTTCTAGAACAGTTCTTTTCACAACCACGAGAAATTAAGACTTTTCGCCAGATATTCCACGAAATGGCTCTTTGGTGGAGTATTCAACTTGTACTTTGTTTGTTCCTTAAAAAATTTGCATAATTATGCAAAAAATCTGCATAATTTTTTCTGACTAATATTGTGTTTGGATGACCTATCCTTAAGCTGCGTTCAGCAATTTCCAATGCTTTGATGTAGAGAGGTTCAGCTTCAGTGTACCGTCCTTGGGATTCGTAGAGTCCTGCCAAGTTATTGTAACTAAAGGCGACATGAGGGTGCTCATCTCCCAGCACGCGTCGGATTAGTTCCAATGCTTTGATGTAGAGAGGTTCAGCATCTGTCTCTTATACACATCTAAGAGCCAAAGCGACTAAGGCGAATATA
>NZ_WJFC01000130.1 GCF_009725235.1 Scytonema sp. UIC 10036 | reverse complement strand
GGGTTAGGGGTTAGGGGTTAGGGAAGAATTTACCCAGTCCCCAGTCCCCAGTCCGCAATCGCTAGTTATCCATTAAACAAAAGGAGATATAGCAGTTATGTTTGGACAAACAACAGTAGGAGCCGGTGGTATTTCTAGTGCGGGTAGCCGGATTTTCCGTTACGAAGTCGTAGGTCTGCGTCAAAACTCAGAGAACGACAAGAACAGTTACGATATACGCAACAGCGGTAGCGTGTATATTACTGTACCCTACACGCGCATGAACGAGGAAATGCAGCGCATTACCCGTATGGGTGGTAAGATTGTCAAAATTGAATCTTTGACTGCCGCAGAAGCCAACTAAAAGTCTATCAAAGTCTATCAATGATAGAACCCGGTGCAGAAGAGTATTTAGTAGAAAGCACGCAACCACTAACACCAGAGCAAGCAACTGCCAACCTGCGATCGCCAGATTTAAGTCTCCGCTACTACGCAGCTTGGTGGCTGGGTAGATTCCGAGTTAGGTCAACAGAAGCTGTAGATGCTCTGATTGCAGCGTTAGAGGATGAAGCCGATCGAACAGAACTTGGAGGTTACCCTCTGCGACGTAATGCCGCAAGAGCACTGGGGAAAATAGGCAACGTGAGAGCAGTACCAGCGCTGATTGGGTGTTTGGAATGCTCTGATTTTTACGTAAGGGAAGCAGCAGCCCAGTCTCTGGAAATGCTACGCGACCCTAGCGCCGCCACTCCGCTTATGCAATTGTTAGAAGGGGGTGTTGCAGCTGCCATTCAGGTACCTGGGCGTCCCCACCTAACCCAGCCATATGAAGCGGTGCTTGAAGCCTTAGGAGCAATTGGTGCTACTGAGGCTATTCCCTTAATTCAACCCTTTATCGAGCATCCAGTTCCAAGAGTGCAGTGTGCAGCAAACAGGGCAATGTACCAGCTCGCAAAAGATCCTCAATATGGGGAACATTTGGTAAAAGTGCTGAATGACAGTAACCTGCAATTGCGCCGTGTAGCCTTAGGAGATTTAGGAGCAATAGGGTATATAGCAGCCGCAGATGCAATTGCTAATGCCACTGTAGAGAATAGCTTCAAACTGATAGCCCTCAAAGGCTTATTAGAGAGTCAACTCAATCAGGAGTCCGAAGCATTGTCTCTAAGTGATGACGCTATTCGAGTTTTAAACTTGATGGATTCATTGTTGTAGGAATTTGTTAGTGGTTAATGGTTAGTGGTTCTTGGCTGCTAACAACTAACCACTAACAACCAACAACTAACCTTTGACCAATGACTAACATCCAAGAATTAATTCGCGCCGTTGCTGAAGCGGACTCCCCTGCGCGAATGGTAGCGGCGGTGCAAAAACTGGCAGCAGCAAAAGATCCGGTAGCAATTCCCACCCTAATCGCCTCCTTTGGATACAACAACCCAGGAGCAGCAGTAGCGGCAGTTACCGGACTGACAGAATTAGGAGAAATTGCAGTGCCACAGTTGCTGGAAAACATAGATGATTATAACTATGGCGCACGGGCTTACTCAATTCGCACTTTAGCTGCGATAGGTGATCCCCGCGCCTTAGAAGTGTTGTTAACAGCATCTGCTACAGATTTTGCACCCACTGTTCGCCGTGCAGCCGCTAAGGGGCTGGGCTTTTTGCAATGGCACAAGTTAGCCCAAAGCGATTGCACAACTGCACAAGTCAGAGCTATGGATGCCCTACTTGCTCTAACCCAAGACGGGGACTGGTCAATTCGCTATGCTGCCATTGTTGGCTTGCAAGCACTAGCAAAAATACCCGAACTCCAAAGTTCGATCGAGGTCAAATTTGAAGAAATGCTAGCTAGCGATCCTGAAAAAGCAATCCGCGCTCGCGTGCTGCTAGCACAGTCACCTGATAAATGACCAGTGACTAAAGAACGTCACTGAATACTGAACAATTTCCCAGTCTCCAGTCCTCTTTATCATAAAACAAGGTAAAAGTAAAGATGTCAATACCATTACTTGAATCCATACCAACCACGCAAAACCAGCGTGTTGAGGGCTATGAAGTGCCTAACGAAGACACTCCAATTCCTTACCGCTCAACAGACGCTATTTCAAACGCTGATATTGATGCCATAATTTGGGCAGGATACCGACAAATTTTCAGCGAACACCTCATTTTAGAGAGCTACCGCCAGCCCTTCTTAGAATCGCAATTGCGACATCGAGCAATTAACGTTAGAGATTTTATCCGGGGATTGGGTAAGTCTGAAGTTTATCGGTCACTTGTGGGAGACACCAACTCCAACTACCGCCTAGTAGACATCAGCTTCAAGCGCTTTTTAGGACGTGCTAGCTATGGTAAAGACGAGCAAATTGCCTGGTCTATTGTTATAGCCACAAAAGGCTTAGATGGCTTCATTGACGCCCTAGTAGACAGTGACGAATACCGCCAAAACTTCGGCGATGAGATAGTTCCTTTCCAACGCCGTCGCTTCAAAGACAGACCCTTCAACCTAGTAAATCCTCGTTACGCTGACTACTGGCGCAACCAGCAGTTATCAATATACTTGGGAGGTACGACTTATTACCAAGCAACCGTTTCAGGACAATCGGTACAAAGAGGCGTCCGTGGAGCCATTCCTTCTAACTTCTTAACAATGGCTGCAAGTATTGCTCCTGGTGGTTTAAGCTACCAGCGATCGCAAGACAGAGCAAGAAACTACATTGCCAACGTAGAGTTACCAGAAGCATATAGCCAAACAGCAGCCCAACCAACTGTAAAACCCACGAAAGTGAATTTACCTTACAGTTACATTCCTGGAAATAAAACAGTTTAGCTAATGGCTGATGGCTAATGGCTAATAGTAATCGATTAGCAATTAGCAATTAGCAATTAGCAATTAGCAATTAGCAACTAGCAATTAACTATGACAATCCCTTTACTGCAATATAAACCCAGTTCGCAAAACCAGAGAGTTGCTGGTTACGAAGTGCCTAACGAAGATACTCCCAGAATTTACCGATTGGAAGATTCTCCTTCTGATGGTGAAATTCAAGCACTGATTTGGGCGGCTTATCGACAAGTTGTCAGCGAACACGAAATTTTGAATTTCTACCGCCAGAGCAACTTAGAATCTCAACTGAAGAACCGTACCATTACTGTACGCGACTTTATTCGAGGGTTAGCTAAGTCAGAAGCTTACCGCCGTCTAGTGGTTGAGACAAATTCTAATTACCGTGTTGTAGAAGTGACTTTGAAACGGCTGTTAGGACGTGCGCCATACAACAAAGACGAAGAAATTGCTTGGTCAATTAAAATTGCCACTTTAGGCTTTGATGGCTTTGTTGATGCTTTGTTAGACAGCGAAGAGTATATAACCAACTTTGGTGAAAATACAGTTCCTTATCAACGCCGTCGCTTTAAAGACAGACCCTTTAATTTAGTCACACCTCGCTACGGTAATTACTGGCGAGACAAAGAGGAACAAGAGCGCTACAAGTGGGGAGATATCAAGAACTTCCTAGAAATGGCAAGTTCTATCAAAGTCACTCCAGTTAAATTCACACCAGTAAACACAACAAATATCAGAATTCCCGATACCACCAGGCAAACAAAGCCAGAGGGAATTCCTGTTTCCATTAGCCCCACTGCAAGTTTCCCAATTCGGTAAAGGGTTAATGGTCACCGGTCACCGGTCACTGGTCACTGGTCACTGGTCACTGAATGCGAGACAATAAAGAATGAGGATATTCCGCCTCTTCTATAAAGCCAGTTCTTTGTTTAGCATAATTAGTTTACGAGGAAAAACAGAGCATGGCATTGCCATTACTTCAATACAAACCAAGCAGCCAAAATCAACGCGTTAAGAGCTTTGGTAAAGCCGATCAAAACGAAGATACACCATATATCTATCGTTTAGAAGATGTTAGCAGTTACACTGACATTCAAAGCATCATTTGGGCAGGATATCGCCAAGTTTTTAGCGAGCATGAGATTCTTAGCTTTAATCGCCAGAAAAATATAGAATCTCAACTGAAAAATGGTTCGATAACTGTACGTGACTTCATTCGTGGTTTAGCTCAATCTGAAGCTTTTTATCGTTTGGTAGTTTCTGTCAATAATAATTACCGTTTGGTAGAAATCTGCCTCAAGCGCTTGTTAGGTCGCGAGCCTTACAGTAAGGACGAGGAAATTGCTTGGTCAATTAAAATAGCTACCTTGGGCTTTGTGGGTTTTATTGATGCTCTTGTCGATAGTCAAGAGTACACCGATAACTTTGGCGAAAATACTGTTCCTTACCAGCGCAAGCGTATGGAAGGACGCCCCTTCAACTTGGTAACTCCTCGCTACGGTGAAGATTTCCAAGAAGTAGCAGGTACCGTAACGACCGATTGGCGCTTTACTCTGGACAAATTCTACAGCCGCAAATCCCAAGAACGGCGGCTCCCAGAAGGCGATCCACGTAAATACCGCGATTTGGCAGAGTCTCTCAATACTAAAGGTAATTACGCTCAACGTATTTCTGCTTTTGACCTCGATTATCTCAGCTTAGTGCCTAACCGTGGCAGACGCTAAGATTTTTCTCTGAACACCTAAAACTCTATACTGGGTCTGGTAACCGTGTTTGTGCATTAGTTGGTTAACTTACTACGTTAACTGAGTGTTGCATAAAGCGGAAACCAGACCCATTGATTTTTTATTTCATCTACAGCAATTGCTGAATTCGCTCGCACTCTTGCTTCACACCTGCAGCAGGTAAACGATTGAGACGACTTTCCAACACAATCGGTATTCCGACAGGAAATTGGGCAATTTGCGATACCCACCAGGTTTGCGGTGTAATGCGGGAGTGGGTGTCGTGTCGTCCGTCGTTATCAGAGATATGAATTTCTAGAAGTCGTTCTGGTGTCATTTGTAACAATTGCAATTTTGCTTGCAGGCTGTGGTTCTGCCAAATGTTCAAGTGTGCTAAATCAATGACTATCTTGATTTCTGGGGCATCTTGGCAAAACTGAGTCACTTCTTCAGCATTGTCCAAAAGGTTCTGGGTAGTACTGGAGGGTAACATGGGATACATGGTTTCCACGCCAAGTACAATACCTCGCATTTGGCAAAGTTGATAGAGGCAATTAACGTTTTCTAAAAAGGTAGCATATGCTAGTGGGCGATCGCTGAGTGTGCTAAAGTTCCCACCATGCACCGAGTAGGCTGTGATGCCCAAACAAGCTAAGAAATCGGTCAATCTTTGGAAATAGTTCCAGTCTTGGGGTTGTGCCAGATTAAACGGGTGATGGCGATCGCCCCAAACAAAGGCGTGGTGGGCGCGATAAACCATCCCTTGCTGCCCAAAATCCTGGATTGCCTGTACTGCATCGGTATCGGGTTTAGGACCAATTGCAAGTTCAACACGACGAATTCCTGCCTGCCAAAACACAGTTAATGCCTCGCGGGTTGACACTCCACCATAAGCTGACAAACTGAGGTACAGTTCCATTATTTCTCTTGTGTTGATGGGTATATAAAGGTTGCAGTTCTAGGCTTGAGGGCAAACAGAGTCGTGGCATATCCCACAAGAAGACTCACTTCTTGAGTTAGCTGCATTCTTTCCGTCTCTGGGTATTCTATCTTTTCTAACAAATCTTCTACTTCCCCTGAGATATAGTAGTCAATTTGCTCTCTCAACGAAGACTCCCTCTGCTCGTTTAAGTTGTAGATGCGTTTGTAATAAACATAAACCTCACGCTCAGCCTTGCCAAGTTTTAATAACAGAGAATAGCTATACAAAATATGAGTGCGCTCATCATCGTAGGCGTCAGGGTCTTCATGCGTCTGGTAGTTGCTTAAACTCACTGGCAAATCAAGTGTTGCCAATAACCAGGTCGTGGGGTCATCTGCGATGGTAGCCCGATCTTTTTGCCTATACCAGTAGTCTCTGGGAGCCTTTTTCAACTCTTGCACAAAGGCACTGAATTCTGGTGTAGGCAAAAAACAACGGGCATCAGTGGCAAGGGCATCAATGATATCTTGCAGTTTTACCACCTGAGCTTCTAGCAGTGTCTGTTCCTGCTGGCTCAAGTCTTGCATGCGTTGCTCTACAAGTTGTTGTAGGGCTGTGATTTCTGGATCGAACTGACTAGCATGGTTTTGCACCAAGGCTTGGTAGCTGGAAAGCAGGGAATTAGAGTTTGCCATAATAACATTCCTCTTGGTTTTAGGTTGCAATTGCTGCCAACCTTTTAGTTCTTTTGTACTAAAATACCATTAGTTAATTTATTAGACAATTACTACGACTCATATCATGTCCGCTTGTATAACCTGAATAAAGCTCACGCAAAGACGCAAAGGCGCTAAGAAATTAAGTAACTTTTCCGCATGGTTATACTACAGGACTAGATATCGGAAGTTGGGATCGATTGTTTGATGAGCCATGCACTGAGTCATCTGTCATGCTCCAAATAAAGGCGTGGTGTGTTAGTTTTTTTGTGTTGATGAGTATACAAAGGTTGCAGTTCTGGGCTTGAGAGCAAACAAAGTAGCCGCATATCCCACCAGAATACTCAATTCCTCACCTAACTGAGTTCTTTCGCTCTCTGGGTGTTCTATCTCGCCGAGCAAGTCTTCGATTTCGCCGAGGATATAACAGTCGATTTGGTCTTCCAAGCACGGCTCATCCTGCTCGTTCACGTTGTATATGCGCTTGTAAGGAACTTCAATTCGACACTCAGCATTGCATAATTTTAAGAGCAGGGAATAGCTATACAAAATATGAATGCGTTCATCATCGTAACCGTCAGGGTCTTCATGCGTCTGGTAGTCGCTTATACTCACGGGCACATTGAGTGTTGCCAATAACCAAGTGGTGGGGTCATCTACGTTAATAAGCTCAGATTTTTGATTGTAGCTGTAGCCATGAGAAGGCTTTTTGAATTTTTGTACAAATGCAGTGAATTCTGGTGTAGGCAAAAAATAACGGGCATCAGTAGCAAGGGCATCAGTGATACGTTGCAATTCTATCATCTGGGCTTCTACCAATGTCTGTTCTTGCTGCTTCAGGTCTTGCATACGTTGCTGTACTAGTTGTTGCAGGGCTGTAATTTCTGGGTCGAACTGATTAGCATGGTTTTGCACCAAAGCATAATAGTTGGAAAGCACGGAATTAGAGTTTGCCATAACAATATTCTTCTAGATTGTTGTAGTTATTTTGTACTAGAATACAGCAGTCAATTCATTAAAACAATAAAGAGACCGCCTCCGTGGTCAGTTACTGCTAGTGTTGGGGCGACAGCAAATGTTTAGGATGGCTGTATGACAGATAAATTATCACCAATCGATGGTTATGATGATTTTTTGCGCTCCCTAAAAGAACGCATCCGCAATGCTCAAGTTAAAGCTGCATTATCTGTTAACCGCGAACTTGTGTTACTTTACTGGCAAATTGGATGTGAGATTTTGACCCGACAGCAGCAGAAAGGATGGGGTGCAAAAGTCATCGAGCAGCTTGCATTTGACTTGCGAAAAGCATTTTCTGATATCAAAGGGTTTTCTGCACGCAATCTTAAGTATATGCGGGCTTTTGCAGAAGCATACCCAGACGAACAATTTGTGCAACAAGTTGTTGCACAAATTCCTTGGGGTCATAATGTCCGTATTTTAGATCTTTGGATTTATACTGTTTATAGTTCCAATTTACGTAGTCAAATATAAACAGACTACTACACTTGGGTTTAAACAACACCTTTTTTATCATTGTCACGGTAGAACAAAGGTGTTATTCACCTTAGTCAGTTATCAAGACATTAAAAAATAAAGTTCTAGAATAAAGCGCTACATGGTCAGGCGATCGTTGAGATCGATTAAAATAAAGTTTTGGAATTTCAGAGCACTGTTGACACAAGCCAATTCAATGGTAGTACGAGCGAATATTTAGGTAGGTAAGGCGTTGAAATGACTACAGCAAGTCATTTGGTGCTAGTACAACGCGACATAAATAATCCATCAGTAGAATAGTTTTGCTGATTTTTTGTTCTCTATCCACACTGGAATATGCCTTTTCCAGATAGGTGTATCATCATAAATTAGTTCGAGCAAAACACCAAGGAATAAATTGTGTTCCCTTTTTTGCTTAATAAAATAATGCTCCTAACTACTTAACTTTAATTGTGCTGACTTATCTACTCTTGATTTTTCATGATTCATTCAAACGCCGTACATAAAAATGCCTTGCAAGTTATCCAAGAAAGTATTGGTATCTTGGTGAAATGGGCAAATGTTGAAGTAGCTCCACCTCTAGAAGTTACTGACAATCCTGTTGTTACCTGTATTAAAGAGATTCTACGCTGGCAATCTCAAGTTAATAAGTTTGTAACATTTCATTACAACATATCTATGAAGATCAAACTTTTCGTGTCGTTAGCACTTGGTAGTGCAATCGCGTTTGCTGGAGGAGATTATCGAATTATTTGTAACGACCTATAATGATAAATGCTCAAACTTGCGATCGAGATTGTGTTTTGGATATTGTGCTGGAGGCGGACATGGAAACGATAAAGTTACGAGCGCATATTGGGGCAGATGGTATATTGCAAATCCAAACGCCCACAGATTTAGAAGATACTTTTGTTGAGGTGGTGGTGGTTGTGCAGCCGTTAGCTGATACAGAAGTTGCAGTATCAAAAGAACCCCAAACACGTTATAACGCTTGGGGAAAGCCCACAACTAAAGAATCAATAAGTCATGCAATTACCTCTATGCAACAACTGCAGCGAGAAGTTGCGTTGGATAAAACGTCAATCCGCTCCATGATTGAAGAGGGGCGGAGATTTTAATGCAATTTGTTTTGGATTGTTCTGTAGCAATTAGCTGGTGTTTAGTGGATGAAAATAATGACTATGCGAATGCCATACTGGCAATGATGCCAGATTGTGAGGCATGCGGCTTATTTAGAACTAGCGCTGCGGTTGGGATAGCCATTGGCAACACTTGATACTCGACTTGCGGAAGCGGCTACGAGGTGTGGCGTGGAGTTGGTCGTTATTGATGAGGAAACGCTTTCTGGCGAGTAAATCATTAAATGAATAAAACTGGGTGGAGGATTTACCATAAATTTTGGCGCTTGTAGCGATCGAGCGGCGGTATATTAGCATTATTGCTTTTGAGCCAAAGAGTTCGTTGTATCTGGATGGAGTTTGGCAAATTCATTCAGTCGTTTACGAGTAATCACGTGCATGTGAAAACCCCTAATGTCCTAATGATTTTGTCATCTATCTAACTCATCTTCATATCTCTATGAGCGTATTTTAACATTGAGGCTAAAAACTCGCCCCATTAATTCTACCAGTCAAACCGCAGATAAATGCGAACAAACGCTAGCTATGCGCGAACTACAGTCAAGGAGTCAGGGTTTGCAGACAAACCCTAGTTAATAACTTACTGAGGGGATTGCACAAGAGTACCCTTTGTTAATGTCCATAAGTCATCACAGCAATTAGCGGCGTCACTCTCAAAGTTACCCACTACAAAACCTAAATGCATAAATCATTGACGTGTCAAAGACAACTGCCTAAATTCCTCATCTTGGAAAACGCCTTTTCCACTATCGTGCATAATGAACAAAGAATCATAGTTCACTGAAAGTTAGGGGTTATACTGAATCGGGGTATCAGTTTTATGCTAACCACAGAGAATTACAGCAGCATTTAATTTCCGCAGTCTTACGGATGATGAAAACAGTTATTGAGTGACAATTTGATATAGGAATCTCCAATAGGACATGAATACACACTACACAAAGATTAATATGCCTAGTAATTTTTACTAAAAAAATTTGCAAAAGGTAAAAAAAATACTTATTTAAACACTTAATGGTGTGGAAACTTACATTATATTGCTATGCCTCATTTTCAAAGTAGGATCACAACCGCGATAAGCTGGTGCTTGGCTTGGGGAAACAAGCGAGAGCCAAATTTTGACTTACCTGTTTTACAGCAAATGCGCCATGCTTTGCAAACAGGGGGAGATGTTCCTGAAGTCACGCGATCGCTTGTAGAACAAGTTAAGGAACTACAGGGAATCACCGATGAAGATTTTCCCCAAAAGATCGCGCAACTTCAAGATAAATACCCTAATTTATGGAATCAAACGACTCGTATTGGTTTAGTGTATGGAGGTGCTACTAAAATTAAGCAATACGTGTTTGAAGCTGCTAAAATCCAGGATATTCGTGGCGCTTCAGCAATTCTCGATAGAATCAATCTACACGATTTACAAGACTTCTTTGACACCTCGCAAAAGCCTCACCCAATATCAAAGTGGCTGAATCGACATTTCCCTGGTTTAAAAGCAGCACTCATTCCAGAGTTAGTTATTTACTCCACAGGTGGAAATATTTTAGCGTTTTGTCCCGCAGCTTACGTGCATGACTTAGCCAATGCGATCGAACGACGTTACACTGAAGAAACTCTCAACGCTAATTCTTGTGCGGTTGGAGATACATTCAGACTTCTGGAAATCCGATTTGGATTGCTGCAAAATTCTATTGAAGAAACAAAATGGCTTGACTGGTATCAAGATAAAAAAACCCAAGCTGACCCATTGGTAGAAGCATACTACGGATGCCCCGAACCAGGTCAAGATTGCTCAGAACTCTTTAAAAATCGCAAAAGCTTTAACGAATTGGTTGGCAAATTAGCTTCTGCATTCAACAAACGGCGTAGCGGTAACGATGTAGAAAATGTAGAACGTCCCAGTCGCCGCTATCCTCCCATGTTTGAAACTCATCCTTATTTGCAGAGAGATGATACCGAACGACGAAATGCTGTTATTAAAGCACAGGGACTTCCCAAAGAACCTTGGTTTTCAGAAGCTTTAGCTCGAAAACGAATTGTAGGACAACAAACCAAATTAGAAAACCAGCAGAGTCAGCGCTGGTATCGCCGAAGTGGTTTTGATTGGCGTCCGGGATTGGTATTAAGCTGGGTAACTAGATTTAAGTTATTTCTCAAGGATACAAAGCAGCAAAAAACATACTACCAGTCTCTTCCCAAGAATGTACCGTGGTATAAAGTGCGGGAGTCTCGAAATTTGGAAGATATTGCTGAATCTTCTCTCAACACACCCAGTCATGATGTCACCAATGGCTTTGTTGCTTACATTTACGCTGACGGTAACAATATGGGAGGCTATATTCAGAAAATCCGTACCCCAGAAGAGTATCAAAAATTCAGCCAAGATGTATCCGATGCGACAACATTATCTGTTTATGCTGCGATCGCCAAACACCTCAAACCTCGAATAGTCAAAAATAGCACTGATTCAGATTTTCTCTGGGTGCATCCCTTTGAGATAATTACCATTGGTGGAGATGATGTTCTACTAGTGGTTCCCGCAGATAAAGCTTTAGAAATTGCTCATACGATTGGTGAAGAATTTGAGAAACGCTTGACTCAGTTTCAAGATTATCAAATTCCAGAATCACAGCAGGATATCAAGTCAGTAGAGTGTCACCGTTACAGCCCTGAAAAAGCACAGGTTTCCCAATGCAAACTCAGTATGTCGATAGGTGTCTTAATTACCGCATACAACACCCCAATTTACTACGCTCAGAAACTTACGGAGCAGTTGCTAAAGAGTGCAAAAGCTCGTGCTAAAGACTTGAAAAAATTTAACTACTACGGTGGGACTGTAGACTTTTTGGTTATGAAATCAGTAACAATGATTTCATCAAAAATCAATTCCTTCCGACAAGAAGGTTTAACCAAATCAGGAAAAAACAAGCCCACTTTGAAGCTATACGCAGCACCCTACACCCTGCATGAATTGGAAGGACTTCTACAAACTGGCAAAGCACTAAAAAAATCAGGTTTTCCGCGCTCCCAACTCTACCAAATTCGCAGTTTGTTAGAACAAGGCAAGAACACCGCCATATTGAATTATCGCTACTTCCGAGTGCGGTTGGGTAGTGAGCAACAAAAGTTATTACAAGAGCAGTTTGAGGACGCTTGGTGTCAAGCAGTAACTAATCCAGGTAACTTAGCTCCTTGGATTTTTGATAAAAATGCCATCTTTATAAAGGTAGTATTATTTATCAGTTTAATACTTCTTTCCCAAAGAGAAATTCAGTTGAAATACATAATTCTGAATTACTTAAAAAAATCTACCTACGAAACCATTTGGCGGGAACTGGTCGATCTCTATCCATTTATTGAAGTGACTGAAACAGCTGACACTACCCAACTGCTAAAAGCAATGGAGACAAATCAATGATTCAGCTAAACTCCACAACCACTTATTCAGAAACATCCTTAACACTCACAGCGCTCGTTGACACTGCTTTATGTGTAGGTGCAGGTGGTTCATCTGGTTCTCTAGCAGATAAACCTATCGTTCGCACTGCAAAGGGAGAATTACTGATTCCTGCTTCTCAACTCAAGGGACGGGTTCGTCATGAATGCGAAAAGTTAGCCAGGGGTTTGCACTTACCAGTGTGCGATTCTCCCAATCCGCAAACCATGTGTCCTCAAAGAGCAGGTTTTGCAGAAGATTTTGACAGGCGTTTTCAAAATCCAAACTTTTGCATAGAAGATTATAAAGGTTTCCACTGTCCAATCTGTCAGATATTTGGCAATCCTGTTTTACCATCCCGCGTTTTATTCGATGACCTGATTTGCACTCAAGACCCTGCTAATCTTCCAGAAGTACTGCGCCCTGGTGTCACTCTCAACCGCCGCCGTCGCACAGCAGAAAATCAAAAGCTGTTTCTCCTGGAGACTTCACCAGTTAACACCAAGCTACCATTTCAAGGTGACATTCACATACTCCCTGGATATCCTCCCTACACAAAAGCACTTTTACTAGCAGCTTTGCGCCACATCCATGCTTTAGGTGGAAGCAAGTCTGGTGGGTTGGGATGGTTACACTGGAAGTTTACCCCGCAAGAAATTGACAACACCGTTTGGGATGCGTTGTTACTGGAATAATATCAAGTCCGCTTAATTACTTGTAAAAAAACTGCGTCTTTCTTTGCGCCTTTGCGACTTTGCGTGACCTTTCATGATTATGACTTAACCGGACATGATATGACATATCAAATTCAACTCAAAATAGAAGCCCTTTCTCCCTTGTCCATTGGACGACAAAAACCAGGTGGTTCCGTGAGTGAAGCAGAAACTTATATTCCCGGTTCTGTGATTCGAGGTGCGATCGCATCCCAAATCTTACAGCAATATAGTCAGCCAGAACCAGGGGATAACTTTCACAGCTTATTTATTAGCGATCCCGCCATCTTTCAAAACGCTTATCCTGCTGTAGCCAAAGTCGGCGATAAAGCGGAGGTTGTATCTGGGGAAGTTTTGGTTTTACCAGCCACAGCCGTGAGTTCAAAAACTAAATCTGGCTTTAAGCCCAAAAATCATGGCGTTTTTGACACCTTAATTGACCGCTTTTGCGCCGAAGCCTACAACCACCCCTACGATCCAAATTGTCCCAAAGATGGTGGACGAGTAGAACCCTTTGGAGGTTTTTACTCGTGCGTCGATGGAAGTTATTACCAACCATCCATTAGCACCCGCTTATTAACGAGAGTTGGTATCAATCGCCGTCGCGCCACATCTGAAGAACAAGTGCTTTATAGTATTGAAGTGCTGAATGAATCTGAGGGTAAAAATCAGCAGCCAGCTACTTATTCTGGGACCATTCTAGTAGAAGATGAAAAATTAGCTAATGCCCTAACTACCTTCATCAATAATAATTCTCTCGCTTTTAGGTTGGGAGGTTCCGCATCGCGAGGATTAGGCAAAGTCGAAATCACAGCCAATCTTAACACTGAAAAAGCCTCGGCGATCGCCTCTCGCATTCAGAATTTCAATGAGGAACTAGAAAACCGTTGGAAAAAGTGGCAAATCTTTGGTGAACCGACTCAACACTTACTCCACAACCGTACTTATTTCACTCTAGATTTACAAGCCGACACCATTTTAAAAGAAAATTGGCAACGCACCACAGTAATTTCTGAAGATATGCTGCGACAGTTTGCTAGTGTAGATGATGCATCTTTGAAACTGCACGTTGCATACACCAGCTACGATTACCGTTCCGGGTGGAATGCTGCTTGGGGACTGATGAAAGATGTGGAGTTAGTGACTAACAAAGGTGCTGTGTATTTATTCAGTACCAGTCAACCAACCGCATGGACTCCCGCTTTACAAAAGTTAGAAACGTGTGGTGTAGGAGAACGTAAATCAGAAGGTTTTGGTCAAATTCAAGTTTGTAACCAATTTCATTTAGTATTTCGAGAGGAAGCCAAATGACTCCGACAGAACAGCAAATTGAACTAAAAATTCAAAAAGGAATTCGTCAAGCCGAAGATGAATTAGTTCAGTGGATTCAAGAAGCTTTGGATAAAACAGATTCCTATGGAGACTTACAAGACACTCAATTTCGGAACTTAGTCCGCGTAGCTGATACCACCGATAGTCCAGAAGTCATTAAAAATTTTCTCCTTTATCAAGTTGGACGAGACAAAAAGTGGGGAAAAGGCAAAAATTCCTTAGCTGAAACAATCATCAAAGATATCGATAGCAAAATCAAAGCCAAAGCCCAAGAAATTGCCAAAGAATCTGACAATTCCGAGCCAAAACCCATATTCTTAGAACTCATTCGCCGTTATTTAGGCTATGGTGCTCGATATCTAAAATATTTAAACTCAAAATAATTTTGACATCCATTTATTCACCCTATTCTTCTCTCAGCGTTCTCTGCGTCTCTGCGGTTCAATAAATTATTTTTAAACCGCAAAGGCGCAGAGAACACAGAGGAAAGAAGATGACAAATTACCAGGATAAACCCATGCAGCGAGTTGTTATTTCATCCATTGGAACTAGTTTACTCACCCATCAAATTAACCGCAATCAGAAAGACGAGCAAAATTGGTATTCTTCCTTACGAGACACAGCAAATTTGACATGGGAAAACACCCCAGAAGATGTCAAAAAAATTATTGCTACTCTCAAAGATAGAGCAAGCAAAAAACTAGAAGGAGGCACAATTCCCCAAATTCGTAGTGCGAGCGCTGAATTAAACGGTATACACGGACTGTACGAAGAAAATCTAGAACAGGGTAAACAAGATATTCACTGGTTAATCGCCACCGACACCGCACAAGGAGAAACAACAGCACAAATTGTCCAAAATTATTTGCGATCGCAAGGCATAATAAATGTCAATATATACATTCCTCCGGGACTATCCACTGCTAGTACCGAAGCTTTTTTAGAAGGAATTACCCAACTCATCAAGTGGATGGAAACAAACATAGAACCGTACAAAAAGCAATATAAAATTTGCTTTAATTTAGTGGGAAGCTTCAAATCATTGCAAGGTTATCTCAACACGATTGGAATGTTCTATGCCAATGAAATCATTTATATCTTTGAAGGTGAAAACTCAAAGATGTTGACGATTCCCAGGTTACCAGTCACAGTAGATAGCTCCTACATAGAACCTCACGAAGTTTACTTAGCTATGATGGATGCTGGAGAAATACCAGCCTCATTACAAGAAGCACAAAAAGTCCCCAAAGATTTAGTTTGGGAAGTTGATAGTGAGATGACATTGTCACCTTGGGGACAACTGATTTGGAATCAATGTAAAGATGACCTACTGACGCAAGAGTTATTGAAGTTTCCCAAAATTTACTATGAGAGAAGTTTCATCGAAGACTATCAGAATATTCTCAACAACACAGAGAAAGTCAAGTTACAAGAAACTATAGCAAAAGTTGCTCAACTCCTCAGCAAGTCTAATGGCAATCCCATGATTTTGAAAGAAGATGGAGGATTGCAGTACAGCAGGTATAAAAATACAGATAGTATCGATCACTTCCGCGTCACACTCAGCTTACGCGTCAGTTGCAAGCTGTTAGGAGATACACTGCAACTCCGATATTACGGAACTCACGCTCATGTTGAAGGCAAAGAAGTTTAAATCAGTGACCAGTGACCAGTGACCAGTGACCAATGACCAATGACCTTAACTATGTTTGACACGTTTAAAAATCGCTTAGAAATTACAGGAATTCTGACCACCATTACAGCCCTGCGGATAAGTGCGGGTCGTTCCACAGAACCCATAGGGTCTGACTTACCTGTCATCAAAGATGCATTGGGAAGACCATTCATTCCAGGGTCTAGCTTTAAAGGAGCCTTACGTTCCCGTTTGGAAAGTTTCTTACGTGGAATTGATGCAAAGTTTGCTGCTAACCCAGCCATTGAGTCAGAATGGTCAATTACATCTGATGCGATGACGAAGCTCAAGGAAAACTACAAAAATGATGCTGCTTTAACTGAAGCCATTCTCAAACAAACCGACTTAGTCTCCCATTTATTTGGTTCCCCTTGGGTAGCAAGTAAATTTCAAGTGCGAGACTTAACCGTGAAAGAAGAGACTTGGTTTGGACAATACCAAGAACGGGATGGAGTTGCTATAGACAGAGACACCGAAACTGCTGCAGAAGGCAAACTTTATGATTACCAAGTTGTACCAGCCGGGACATCTTTTGAGTTTCGCGCTGTGGTAGAAAATGCCGAAAAGTGGGAACTTGGTTTGTTAATGGTTGGTATCCACCAGTTTGAAACCGAACAAATTCCCTTGGGTGGTGGACGTTCTCGCGGTTTGGGTGTCGTGAAATTAGATATTCAAGAGATGCAGTGGTTTGATACGCAAAACGACCCAAAACGGCTGCTCAACTACCTAAAAAAACTGGTGAACGATGACAAAACTGCTTACGAAGATGTTAAGCCTCCTAAACCTCACAAACAAGAGTGGACGCAGGCGTTAATCGACTATCTAACACGCGAACTGTCCCACCCGAAGATTACTTTTGAATGAACCGCAAAGACGCAAAGAGCACGAAGAAAGAGGAGAAGAAAATCAGTAATCTTGTAGCACTGAAGGAGTCAGCAAAAAACCATCTGCGTCCATCCGCGTTCATCTGCGGTTCCCAAACTCTTAAACATATTCCACCCAACCAAAAACCATGCACAAACGATTCGTCAACCATTGCACCATCACCCTCAGTATACATCCCGACGGCCCGATATTAATTAAATCCGGTAAAGAAGGAGCCGATCCGACAAAACCAGACATGGAATTTGTAGAAACCTATCACGCAGGAGGAAGTTCCATATATTTACCCGGAAGTTCCCTTAAAGGAGCTATCCGCGCCCACGCCGAGAGAATTGTCAGAACAGTTGGAAAAACCAGCCGTCCCAATAACCCCAATGAAGTTTGGGCAAATGACCCCTTAAAAGACGATTATAAATACTTAAGCGATCGCACTCCACCAGAAATTTACCGTCTTTCTTCTTTCACTGACCAAATGTTTGGCAATACATCCATAGCCAGCAGGGTAAGAGTTGAAGATGCTTACCCCGACAAATCCACAGCATTAAAAATTGAAGAACGTAACGGTGTGGCGATCGATAGAGTCTTTGGTTCTGTTGCGGTGGGACCGTTTAACTATCAAGTGTGTACGGAAGGAGAATTTAACACGAAAATTCATCTCAAAAACTTTTCTTTAGCACAACTCGGTTTAATTGGTTTAGTGCTGCGAGATTTAAATGACGGTTGGTTTGGTTTGGGTTTTGCTAAGTCTCGCGGTATGGGATTGGTTACCGTCCAATTGAAATCAGCCGTTGTCCAATATCCCGGTTGCATTCTAGAAAATCAAAAAATTCTCCAAATTGGCACCAAACAACAATGGAATCGGACTCAATTATTGGGGGCTGGTGTTTTTCTCTCACAAGAGGAAGCCAAACTCTACGGTTTTCCCGCCAATGATACCCAAGACACACCAGTCGGTGCTCAACCTATGGAGTTAGGTTTTGGTGTGGAAATGCTTTGGAACGGTACCGAACAAGTACGGGATTTGTTTAGAAGATCTGTGAAATCTTGGTGCAAGTTGTTGGAGGTAAAAGCAGCATGAAACCTTTTGTAGGAGTTAAGCAAATCTCATCCCAAGATGAACTCAAAAAACTGTTGGAAAAACTATCCGAACCTAGTTACTACTTTCTGCGTTGGGTGGATAAAGTGAGCGGGATTTTACCTGAGTTAAAAGAATTTAGCCCGGAAGGACAAATGTTTAACAGCAAAATGGAATTGCGTTGGCGACAAGGAGATTTAGGCTATGAAGTTTTGCTACTGAGTCAAGATGAACCTGATGTACAACTGGGATTTAAGCCAATTGGTAGCAGTTGGCAAATTGTTGAGCGTCAAGCCCATTTCTATCGAGAAACCGAAACTAGGTTCCCTAAAGGATTCTCTCATCAAGATATCAAAATTGGTCAACGGTACTTTATGGATAAGGATACAGCAACTGTACGTTTTGTAGCTCTCACTGTGAGTCAGTAATACAATTTTGGATTTTGAATTTTGGATTTTGGATTGAAAATGCTTTGCTTGGAATTAATGTCACCTAACTATCTGTCGTATTCTTTTTTCAAATTGGTATAATCATGAGAACTGATAAACCTATACAACGCCCGTGCCAGCAACCACCCAACGGACCTAGTTTACCAGTTAACGATTCTGTTTCTAAACCTTATGAATTGATTTCTCTGCCAGATGTCGCACCTCAACGCCATGCACCTGTTGGGCAAGAACGGTTTAAAAGCGATCGCATTAGTGGTAAAATTTCCTTACGCTTAACAGTCAAAACCACTGCCTTTGTTGCTTCTGGGGTAGTGGCAATGGGTAGCGATATATCCAATCAAACCCGCAATATTCCTTTAATCAAAACCTCTGTTTTGCGAAACCAAGGACTGCTGATTCCAGGGAGTTCCTTAAAAGGAGTTGTGCGTTCCATTTATGAAGCTATCACTGCAAGTTGCTTGTGCAAAACTACAGTAGACAGAACAAAAATTCCTGACGGATACAGTGAATGTCGAAACAAAAACACACTGTGTCCTGCTTGTCAAGTCTTTGGTGCTATGGGTTGGCAAGGATTGATTCGCTTTCCCGATGCTGTTACGACTGAAAGGAAATCTAGTGTAGGATTTATACCTTCTTTGTACGCACCTCGCTCCAAACGTGCAGCTTACTACTTAAGAGGGAAAGTGGCGGGACGGAAGTTTTATTATCATACCATCAAAGCTGTTGATAAAGGCTCACAAAAAGGAATTGCCGTTCAGCAGGCGGGAAGCGAGTTTATTTTTACGACTCAGTTATATTTTATGAATTTGACTTTAGCTGAGTTGGGAACTTTATTGATTGTGTTGGGGCAAGATAAAAATAATGCAATTGCCTTGAAAGTGGGAGGAGGTAAGCCCATTGGGATGGGGACAATGGTGGTGGAAAATATTCAAGAATTGGCGTTACTGCAAAACCAACAAGATTTGAAAAAACGCTATTGCTCTTACGAACAAGAATTGGAAACTTTGACGGGTAACAAATTGCAGGAGTTTCTCAAACAAGCAATAGCCGCAGCACACAAAACCCTTGTGCGAGCGCAACAAATGCAACAAATCAGAGAAGTCTTGCAATTTCCCACCGATAGAGAACCACCAGAAGGAATGTATTAAATGCTAGCAACAGAAATCACAGAAGACCAATGGAACACTGTTTATGCCATGGCTCAAATGTTATCAAACGAGCAGACAGACGTCAATGAAGTTGGCAAAATTATCGCCTATCTCCGGGCTTACGGGCATGTAGAGAATGCAGGAAAGAACTTTTTTCAATATCTTAGTATTTTAGTGAAGAATGGAAAATCCGTAGGGCATAGTGGCAAAACTCCAGAGTATTATCGAAGTATTGAGAAAGCCTGCAAGCAACATTTATTCAAGTATCAAAACGATGTCCCAGCCATGCTGCAAATCTTGGGTTGGGTTACCCGAATGATGCGGTATTACAAATCGGGAGGGTCAACTGATTTTGTTGAAGTCGAGACATCTCAAAAATTTAAACAGGGTGATATTGTAGAAGCAGCGATCGCTAATAAAAAAAATGTAGAAGTGACATACAAGCTTTCTAATTCAATATCATTAACACAAAAAGAGCATAAAAAAGCTAATTTCCTGTCTGTAGGACAAGTTGTAAAAGTACAAATCTTAGAAGTGCGAGACGATGGCAGACCGAAAAAGCTACTGTTAATAGATTAAGCCCAAAATTTAGGTGTCGAGGGCGGAACTGCTTACCTGGTGCATACAGCTGCTACCTTGGACGAAGCCAAAAGGCTAAAAAAGAAAATTTTGGTAACATAGTTGTGTTTTTTCCGCCCACCTACTTAGATGAGGAGCCAAGTGCTTAATGCATTTGCTACATACTCAACTTAAAGAAAGACAAGCGTTTGTTACAAGCACCGTAAAACTTTTTTTGAGAACATTGATTTCAGAACAAGAAAATATAAATAAACCAAATGACAATTGATGCGAACAGCACAGGGGGAAGCACGATTTAATATTTATCGGGGAAAGGTACGTATAGACGGACAGGAATTCAACATTCCTGTTTTAGGAGGCGAGCAACTTATAGCGATCGCTTAGTATTTAGAATTTGAGTAGAAGTCCTAGCAGATGCAACGTTCAATCGTAAGTAAAACCCAATGAACTGGAAAATTGAGCAAGCCCAACAGCAGTTCTCCCAACTGATCGGCAATGCTACTGAAGAACCTCAACTAATTTACGATCGGGAGCAACTCGTTGCTGCTGTAGTAGAGCCAGAACTATTCCAAGAATTCCTGGAATGGAAAGACCAACATCATAAACGCTCCCTAGCTGATGCCTTCGCCGAATTGCGTCAGATCTGTGTAGAGGAAGACTACACCTTGGAAATTCCTCCTCGGCAAGATCGGTTCAATCCATTGATCGATTAGCGCCATGACCATGAGGCGATCGAGCATCTCAACTAGGCGTTCATATTCCTCCTCAGTGTGAGGAACAAAGACATTTTCGGCAATGGATGACCAAGCAGTGATAGTTCGATCGAGGTTGAAACTTTGCATTACTCTTTCCAATCTCCTTTGTCGTATTCTGGATGCGTTAACACAGTACAGATGTATATTTTTTGGCGGTTGTAGTGAATTGCAGCAATAAGTCGAACTTTATTGCCGCCAATGTTAAAAACAGCAATTTACCAACTCGATCTGCTGATGGAAACATTTCACAGAGTTCCACAAATGAGGCAAACTTACTTTGCTTCATCAATCGATACCACTGAGCTAGAGCGTTTGTTGTTTGTTATTCATGTCAATAGCAATCTTAAAGCAGTTAGTTGCAGAAAAATCGGTTCTGTCGTACAAAGCGCGTGCGTACTTTATGATTACAGTCGATAACTTTCCTTTAAAATCAAGGCTTACAGGCACTTATAGTCGGGCATTTCAACCCGAATACGTTCATTGCAGTCAATAATGGCTGTAATAGAAGCCCCATAAAGATTTCAAGCTTATTTTTCAAAAAATTTAGCACGCTAATTACGCAAGAACCAAAAGTTCTTTAGTGTTACACAAGAGTTTGGCTGTGCTAACAGAGGCTGTCACTGTTTGCCCTTTTTGTCTATGCCAGTTACTAAAACACTTTTTTTTAAACTAAAGGTCTTTTTTTAAAACTATAGAACTTTTTTTTAAATGTACAATTGACTCCCGATCGATCTGGCGGCAAAACCTGTTGTTTCTGTCCCCTTGCGGGGTAAGTGTGGACTAGAACTGTTTGGAGGATTATTAATTGGGGTAGGATTTGGATATTTCTGTTTCCGTCCCCTTGCGGGGTAAGTGTGGACTAGAACTACGGCCACATCACTTCAGATAGGGAACTGGTATTAGATGTTTCCGTCCCCTTGCGGGGTAAGTGTGGACTAGAACCAATCATTGAAGTTGTAGATGAGCCGGGAGAGCTTTCTCGTTTCCGTCCCCTTGCGGGGTAAGTGTGGACTAGAACAACCATAAGGCGTACCCGTGTGTTTTTATAAAACTGAGTTTCCGTCCCCTTGCGGGGTAAGTGTGGACTAGAACTTGCGAGCTCTGGAGCTTTACTTCTTGAAGCGGTTTCCGACCTCGAGTTTCCGTCCCCTTGCGGGGTAAGTGTGGACTAGAACTTTCCCAAGAAACAATTAACCTAATTCTTGCAAATCCTTTGTTTCCGTCCCCTTGCGGGGTAAGTGTGGACTAGAACGCTAAACAAATTTAAGGCTGCTCTAACCACTGCTGCCCTAATTGTTTCCGTCCCCTTGCGGGGTAAGTGTGGACTAGAACCTATTCTACTCACAGCTTTTTGAAGAAGAGCAAGAGGATTTAGGGTTTCCGTCCCCTTGCGGGGTAAGTGTGGACTAGAACTAATTGATTTTTTGGAGAGAAAGTTTGTGAACAGCTTGAAGTTTCCGTCCCCTTGCGGGGTAAGTGTGGACTAGAACTTTGGATTAGTTCTTGTTTCTGACTCTTGAGAAACTCTTCGTTTCCGTCCCCTTGCGGGGTAAGTGTGGACTAGAACGAGTATCGAAGAGATCTTCACTACAGTGATGGTTTATTGGAAGGTTTCCGTCCCCTTGCGGGGTAAGTGTGGACTAGAACAGAAGGTCGGATAATAGACATTGGTGTTGGCAACAAAGTGTTTCCGTCCCCTTGCGGGGTAAGTGTGGACTAGAACCTCTCACAAAGGAACTCTAACTCGTCTGAACGCGGCGAAGGAGTTTCCGTCCCCTTGCGGGGTAAGTGTGGACTAGAACTTAAAAATGTTAATATTAAAAACTTACCCTCGCACGGGTTTCCGTCCCCTTGCGGGGTAAGTGTGGACTAGAACGAAGAAATAAATGAAAAGGCCAACAAAATTGAGGCACAAAGTTTCCGTCCCCTTGCGGGGTAAGTGTGGACTAGAACGCCTATGTGTTAGGCATCAGCATAGGTTCTATAGTAAAATGGGGGTTTCCGTCCCCTTGCGGGGTAAGTGTGGACTAGAACCGAGAAAGCCAGAAAGTTCCGAGTAGGAACCAGGAGTGTTTCCGTCCCCTTGCGGGGTAAGTGTGGACTAGAACGCGGGGTATTTAACCCCGCTTTCAGTTTGAAGCTGTAACTGGAGTTTCCGTCCCCTTGCGGGGTAAGTGTGGACTAGAACTGGCATCGCTGCTAGAGCCGTTCCTGGAGACGGTAGTCAAGCGTTTCCGTCCCCTTGCGGGGTAAGTGTGGACTAGAACTCAGTGGATCAAACGCTTCTTAGCGTTTTGAAAACCGCTAGGTTTCCGTCCCCTTGCGGGGTAAGTGTGGACTAGAACGCGGACTAGAGATTGGTTCAGCAACAGGCGGAGTAGGGTTTCCGTCCCCTTGCGGGGTAAGTGTGGACTAGAACTCTGGGAAGAAAAATGGCCAAATATGAGAAAGAGTTAGTTGTTTCCGTCCCCTTGCGGGGTAAGTGTGGACTAGAACTCTTGGAGTGCTACGCTTCTTCCAGACCAGGTAAATCCACAGGGTTTCCGTCCCCTTGCGGGGTAAGTGTGGACTAGAACCAAGTGATTTTGGTATTAGCGGTGAGCTAAAATATAATTATGTTTCCGTCCCCTTGCGGGGTAAGTGTGGACTAGAACCCTAGCCCTTGGAAACTCTTACTGTATTTTGTTTTCAAGGTGCAGTTGCGCCAAGGTACGCAAAGAGTCACGTTATTTAACTGCTCAGTACAGATTTTTAAAATCATTTGACGCTAAATATTAGCCCTATATTTAATATTACCGCAAAACTCCAAGAAGTCAACCCAGAAAAATCTAATTATCTCTTGCTTACAAAATATTGCTTTTCAAGACTCCCTGAATCTTGCTGCGTCGTTTTCATTGCCAGATTTACATTCCTTTACAATTCTCGATAAGCTTGTGTAAAGACTATTTCAGCCTTTACACTGCTCTTTTCCTTGTAAAAAGGTGTTTACACAATTACACAATCAGGCGGTTCGTAAGGTGGTTCACTGCCATACACCCGCGTCTGTTGTTTTGCAGTGGCATCCAGTGGATAAATTCTGAGATTGTCTTCACTCAGCTTGAGTATTGGTAGCCAACGCTTTTGGAGATGGTAAGCCAAGGTGTTGTCTTCTAAAGGACATTCAAAAACAGAATATTGCACGCGTTGGCAACTTTGTTCTATTAACTTTGCCAATTTTGTACGACGTTTATCATCAGCTACGTCGTAACATACTAACCACAGTTTTGCCATGTGTTTGTCAACGTAAAGGGCTAGAGGTAGTAGACGCACAACTGCTTTTTACTTAATTGTGAATGGTTCGTAGTTCAAGCTGAATTCCAGCAAACAACGTCCTAAACTCCGAGCTTGTTCTAAAATAATTTGACTCAGGCTCAAACGGCGATTTTGCGGTGGGTACAAGACTGTGTTGCGAAACTGCTTTTCTAGTTCAAGTAAAAGTAGCCTTTTTGCCATGTCTCCCAACCACACCCCCGTACCATCAGGAGAGGCTTGAAAGTCTTCTAGTGTCAGTGCTTCCGATTGCGCGATCGCAATGACAGTTTGGTCAACGACTACAGGTCTAAATTCCTCCATCACATCCAGGACTAAATTAGGACGATAAGGTTCTGTAGCGTGGAAAAAACCCAAGTAAGGGTCAAGCCCTGCTTGTAAGCAAGCGGAAAACACCCGCGCCAATAATACTCCATACCCCCAACTCATCAGAGCATTTATCGGGTCGAGAGGTGGACGGCGATTTCGTCCGCTAAAATTCCATTTTGGGTGAAACCAGTGCTGCAATGCTTGATAATAGGTACGAGCACAAATTCCTTCAATCCCCATCAACTCGCTACGATCCAGTGGTGTGGAAGTCTGGGTTAAGACAGAAGAATAAGTGGCGATTAAATCAATTGCTTCTGTCAGTTCAGCGAATTGTCTTTGGGTTGCACGGTTACAACGTTGTAGCAATACCCGTTGGTTGCGGACTTTCCCCATAACTAGTTTTTGCGCTAATGCCATACTAAAAGTGCTTTCGAGGATACGGTATTGAGCAATGCGAATCATGGGGTTGGTAGCAAAATGTCCTTGCAGCCGTCCGCGAAATTGACCATCTTGGCGGAGAAAAATTGTTTCGATACCCCGGTCTAGTAATTGAGCAGTAACGACATCCGTTAGCTGTACGCCTGGTAAAATCACAACTAAACTTAATTCAGCTAAACGGCTCTTTTGCGTTTGTTGCTTTTTGATAACTACCAGCGACTCGTTATGATAGCGAACAATAGTTCCCGGTTCGGTTAGGTAAAGTGTGGTCATAGATGGGAGATGTTTATTTTTCTAAATTTCGATTTGCTCCTATTATTCGCATATGGGTGGAAATTGCATTTTCCACTACTCTTAGTTGTATGGGTGGCGATAGTGCGATCGCTTTTCGTTAAACAACTCTCCCATACACTGAGTCATCTATAATACTAAAATCTATCTTGGATTTAGCAAAACCGATGGCATTCGTACATCAGGTTGCATTGAAGAAAATACTTAGCCACCAGTTAAGCGATTAATACTTTTTTACAAAGCGTTACTTCACGAAAAGACGGTAAAGTAATTATCTACACTAGTTTTCAATTTGGTTATGTTGTCTGAAATAACTTATATAATCAATTCAGGAACGAACAAAAATGACCCCACCATGAAAACTGTATCTATGGAATTTCCAGAAAGCGTTTTTTCTGCTCTCAGAAAAGATCCTGATGAATTTGCTAAACAAATGAGGATAGCTGCTGCTGTCAAATGGTACGAAATCGGAGAAATTTCGCAAGGAAAAGCAGCAGAAATCGCTGGTTTAAATCGAGCACAATTTATAAATGTCCTCGTTCTATATAAAGTATCCACCTTTCAATATACTCCTCAAGAATTAGCTGAAGAAATTGCTTCTTTCGATGAATAAAGTTGTTATTAATACTTCTCCCTTAATTGTCTTATTTAAAAGTCAGCTTGCCTACTTGCTACCACAAACGTTTACTGAAATTATCATTCCATCAGGTATTTGGGATGAAATTGTCGAAGCAGGAAAAACTGATATGGCATCACGACAATTACCGCGACTTACTTATGACCGAGTTGGTTTGAGAACTCCATTAGCATCGCGCTGAAGCCGATAGGGTTGTTTTAGCAAAGGAGCACCAGGAGCTTCAGCGATCGATACACCATAAGACCAATTAGATGGACAAATAGCAATATAACGAGCAAATCCCCCTGTACCTCCCTCTGGTTTGGCAAAACCGATAGCAACCAGAGCACCAGTTTCCGGTACGCGATCGAGATTAGCAACCCCTTCGGCTTGAGTATAGTGATTGCGTAGCAACCAAGCTTCCCCTTCTAAAGTTGGTGTTGTGTCCGTATCTAAAGGTTCGTGACCGTGAAATAAAATGTTGCGCTTGAGGTGCAAAAACTTGAGAGCATCCAAAGTGATTCCAGGAAAGGGCTTTTGATTGAATCGTGCAACATCAGACCACTTTTTATACCAGTCGGAACGAATCATCACCACTGAACCCTCCGGGATAGTGCCATATTTTTTTTCCCAAGCAAGAATATCCTCAACAGTTGCATGATAGCCCGGTTCTACTTCCACTTTTTTATGGATATCGATGATAACCAACGGTCTAACTGCATAGGTAGGGGGGAGATCGCTGATAGTTGCACCATACTCATTCCAGTGAGCAGGGGGGTCGAGTTGCGTTCCATATTGGTCAGTAGGAAATTCGTATGCAGTAGCAATAAACCCATGCGTTTTGTAAGTATACTCCTGTCCTGCTTGGCTGTAGTTTGGTATATTTGTCCCAGCTACACTTGGTTTAAACCTAGCCCCCTTAAAGCCAGACCATACAGGGATAGTTGGATTAAATGCGTGAGTGAGATCGACATATTTCGCAGTCTTTAGAGTATTTTTATAAATGTTCCAAAGCGTTGGTGTTTGAGATGTAGCTTGATGAATTGGAACAGATATTAAAGACACAAGTACAGCAACAATAGCGAAAATGGTTAAAAATGTTTTTTTCATCGTCTTTTTATTGTTTTAACATAACAATAGCAATCCTAAATCATTTGTGAGAATTTGAAATTGTTGTGACCCCCCTTTCATCCCCCCTTACTAAGCTACGGTGTACACAGAAGTCTGAAATAGTTCACAAACAAAGGTTTTAGCGTTAAATTTACCCCCCTTAATCCCCCCGATGGATTGGGGGGAAATTGAATTTCTAGTTCCCTCCCCTTTCCAAGGGGAGGGTTAGGGTGGGGTAAAACCAACTTGTGTGTACACCGTAGCCTTACTAAGGGGGGACGGCTTTAGCACTTTGGTGCATTTTTTTACAACTTATTTAGTATTGCTAAAACATTATGTAACCATCATTTGATAATATGGTATAATACGAGAATTGTTTGTAAAAATTCTCTATTCTGAAGGGGAAAGATAGCAGTATAGGAGTGCGTGACGACATGGTGCTATTGGATCGTTTTCACCCTCCTTTAAGTATGGCTCGGTACATATTGTATGGATACAATCAAAAACAGCTACGCGGTCATAATTGGTATCAATGAGTACAAAGTACCTCATTGGAAACTGAAAACTGCTGTTAATGATACTTGTGAATTGACCAAAATTTTAAAAGACAGATATGAATACGAGGTTTTACAACTATTAGATGAACAAGCGACTCGTAAAACCCTCGACAATCTACTGACAGCTTTTGAAAATCAAACTATTCCTTTCTCTGATGGCAATAAAAGCGTAGAACCTGATGACCGTATTTTATTTTACTTTGCCGGACATGGTGTCACTATTAAAGGTAATGAAAAAGACGATGGTCCCCAGGGCTTTATCTACCCGCAAGATGCGATGAACGGTGATAACAACAGCTTGCTACCCATGCGGCGACTTCACGATGCTTTAGTTAAACTTGGTTGTCGTCACTTATTAATTATCTTGGATTGCTGCTTCGCTGGAAGCTTTCGTTGGGTTGTCAGACAAGCACAACTACCACAAGAAGAAATGTACCTAGAGCGGTATAATCGCTACATTGCAGGTTATGCCCAAGAAGTCATAACTTCTTCTGCTTATAACGAAACTGCAGCAGATATTTTGTATGGTTTTGGGGAACGAGGAGACGGCGATCGACACTCTCCTTTTGCTCAAACCTTATTTGAGGCTATAAACCCAAAAAATGAAAATAATGCAGATATTAATAATGATGGTATCATTACTATTACTGAAATTATTCAATATATAGAAAATAAATTTCTAGATTTGCAAGCTGGACAAACACCCGGATATAGTCAGCTGAAAAAACATGATTTTGGGAAATACATATTTGTGACACCAGGGTTGAATGCAACTAACACGTTAAAAAAAGCTCCTCTCCCTGATGAAAAAGATCCAAGGTATCCATACAAAGGTTTGTTATCTTTTGAAAAAGAAGATAAGGAGAAGTTTTTTGGAAGAAAAAAATTAATTAAAAAACTTCTCCAAAAGATAAAAGAAGAAACACTAAGTGTAGTATTAGGAACTTCTGGCTCGGGAAAATCTAGCTTAGTCAAAGCAGGAATTTTACCAGAATTAGAAGTTTCTACTCAGCCGGAATTCTTGATTTTAGATCCAATTCGTCCGGGAGAAGCTCCCTTAACTGCTTTGGCAAGGGTATGTAATGATATAGAAAATCCTGTTTTGAAAGCTAACAAAACTCAGTTAGAGCGTAAAAAGCTCAATGAAAATGCCGCTCGGCTTGCTGAAATAGTGGGTAATTGGAGTCAAGTCAATTTAGAGAAAAAATTATTATTAGTTATCGATCAATTAGAAGAAGTAGTGACTTTATGTCGTAACGAAACCGAGCGAAAGCTGTTTTTGAAACAGTTAAATAAGGCAATGATTGAGTATGGAGAACAGTTACGCATTGTTGTTACGCTGCGTTCCGATTATGAACCAGTTTTGCGATCGCTATTTCAATCCGTAATTCAAGAGAATGCCCAAATTGATTTGTCAAAAGCGCGTTTTGAAGTGACGCCAATGACACGGGAAGAATTACGAGAAGTAATTGTCGAACCGGCTGAAAAGATAGCTTTGTTTTTTGAGGGACAAACACAAGAATCAGAAAGCTCTTTAGTTGATAGGTTGATTGATGAAGCGATCGATATGCCTGGTGGTTTGTCACTACTTTCTTTTACTCTAAGTGAACTCTACCGCAAATTTTATAAAAATGTTCAAGAAAATGAGGAATACAATCGAGTCATTAAACACAAAGATTATGAAGACTTAGGTAAAGTCACTGGTAGCCTTACCAAAAGAGCGGATGAAATTTACTGTAGGTTAGTGAATCAAAACAAAGACTATGCCCAAATCATCAAATATGTAACGATCCGGATGGTGACGGAAGGAAGTGGTGATTTGGCTCGTAGAAAGGTATTTATGACGGAGCTAGAATATCCACAGCCGTTTAAGGAGAAAGTTTATGAGGTGATTGACGTTTTTACACAAGCGCGTCTTTTGGTGAAAGGACAAGATGAGAAAAAAAGTGAATACGTCGAACCAGCTCATGATGCTTTGGTGCGGGGATGGGATCGACTCCGCGAGTGGATAAAACAGGAGACAGAAGAGACCTTAATTCTACAACGACGCCTGACACCTGTGGCAGAGGAATGGAAAAGTAAACAGCCAGACAAATTTTATTGGAATACGCATCCCCGCAATTGGTTAAAGTATCTTCAGCAAAGATACGAACAAGCAAATTTTTTATGGTATAACAACCCCTATTTAGATGTTCTTAAAGAAATACTCCACTCACCAAACAATTGGTATAACGTAGTAGAAGCCGAGTTTGTACAGCGTAGCGTCCAGAGGCGAAAAAATAACCGCAGGATAAGAACAGGTTTAATTGCTACAGCCTTTGCTGTGGTATCGGGATTTGCTTTTATTCAATGGTGTCAGAGTCGAAACGCTGATACGGGAAGACTGGCGGCTACGAGCGATGCATCCTTTAACTCTAATAAGCAGTTAGAAGCATTAAACGAAAGTCTCAAAGCTGGCAAACTGCTGCAAGTGCCTATAGGAATAGAGAATGATACTAAGTTGCAGGCAATGACAGCACTCCATCAAGCAGTCTACTGGGTGCGCGAACGCAAGCGCTTGTTAGGACACAAAAATACTATTCGGAATCTCGCCTTCAGCCCAAATGGGCAGATCGTTGCTTCCACAAGTGTTGATACGACAATTAAACTTTGGAATTTAAAAGGCGAAACCCTGAATACACTGGCAGGTTATAACAATATTGTCAATAGTGTGAGCTTTAGTCCCAACGGACAAATGCTCGTTTCAGGAAGTTACGATCGAAGTATCAAACTCTGGAGCATCACCGGCAAGTTACTTGACGATCGCACCCAAGCACACACAGCAGAAGTATATAGTGTGAGTTTCAGCCCCGATGGGAAGATACTAGCTTCGTCTAGTTGGGACGGAACTATAAAACTCTGGAGTATTAGCGATGGTAAGTTGAAGTTTTTGAACACGCTTGAACTTTCTCAACAAATTCTGAAAGCGATAAAAGAAGATAAAGATAACAACAAGGCTACTGGTAGCCCAAAACCATACTCGTTTCATGGACTCAGCTTTAGCCCTGATGGGAAGATAATTGCAGCAGGTAACGAAGATCGACAAGTATGGATTTGGAGTCGGGAAGGTAAGTTACTCAAAACTTTACCCGAACATAGCTCGCTCGTTTACGGCGTCAGCTTTAGTCCCGATGGTAAGATGTTAGCCTCTTTTAGTGCCGATCGGACAATTGTACTTTGGAACGTTCCAGAGGGTAAAAAGCTGAAAACCCTCACTGGGCATAAATCTAATGTTTTTAGCGCCATCTTTAGCACTGATGGCAAAACATTAATTTCAGCAAGTGATGACACTACCATCAAATTCTGGCGCGTTGACGATGGCAGAGAACTAAAAACTTTAGCTGGACATAGTAGTGCTGTCCGCAGTGTCAGTATTAGCCCAGATGGCAAAATTCTCGCTTCCGCAGGTATTGACACTGTTATTAAACTCTGGGGCATTAATAGTGAGGATATTAGAAATCTTTCTGAGTACACCAAAAAACTGTTTAGTATTAGCTTTAGCCCTGATAGCAAGACTGTCGTAACGGCTGGTAATGATTTAGTCTTATGGAGAAACTTGGATGGTAAGAAATTAAGGCAATTCTTAGGAAATAAAAGTGAGCTTATTACCACCAGCTTTAGTCCAGATGGTCAGATACTAGCATCAGGGGATACTGATGGTAATATCTTACTCTGCAATTTAGTGAATAATAAAAAATGCACACTACAGGAGGCGCATCAGACAAAAGTTAAAAGCCTCAGTTTCAGTCCCGATCGCAAGATATTAGCTTCCGCAAGTGAGGACAAAACTATCAAGCTTTGGGATCGAGAAGGTAACTTACTTGTAAATCTTCCACAAACAAATAAAGTTTTGAGCATCAGCTTTAGCCCCGATGGCAACATATTAGCTTCAGGAAGTACAAAAATCATTCAGCTTTGGGATGTAAAACAGCGTCAGCTTATTAAAACACTCGTTGCGTCAGCACCAGTTAATAGTCTCAGTTTTAGTTCCGACGGTAAAATACTGGCGTCAGGGAATGAGGCGAAAACAGTTCAACTCTGGAGTATTCCTGATGGTAAGTTCCTTGACACACTAAAAGGACATGGAGAAGGAGTTAATAGTGTGAATTTTCTCCCTAACTCAGATATCTTAGCTTCTGGTAGTAGTGACAGAACTATTAGACTTTGGCATGCTTCCTCAGGTACAAAAATCACCGTTCTTAAAGGACACACAGCTCCAATCTATGGCGTTAGCTTTAGTCCTGATGGCAAAACACTGGCTTCGGCTAGCCCTGATGGGACTGCGCTGTTCTGGGACACAGAACTCTTTGATTTAAACACAGCATTGGCGCGGGGTTGTCAATTGGTCGAAATTTACCGCAAGGACGATCTTGGTAAAAATAATCAACATATCTGCAATTCTGTTTCAGAAGCCATTGCAAAAGTGAAAATCAGCAGTGGTGACAAAAATCTTGTACCAACTCGACCCCACCCTGACAAGGTGGCTGGAATAGATGCTTTTATTGATGGCAAATTCACTGATGCTGCCCAATTTTTGCAGAGGTATTTAAATCAGAATCCTAACGATCCAGAAGCATTAATTTATAAAAATAATGCAGAAATTGGTCAGCAAAAATCTTATGCGATCGCTGTCTCAGTGCCATTAGGAAGCAATGTTAATGGTGCATTAGAAATTTTGCGAGGAGTTGCCCAAGCACAAAATGAAATTAACCTCGCTGGTGGAATCAATGGTGTGAAACTGCAAGTTTTAATCGCTGATGATGAAAATAACCCTAAGGTAGCCCGAGAAATTGCGAAACAGTTAGTGAAAAATTCTCAGATATTAGGTGTTGTTGGAAACTTTGCCAGTGATGTCGAGCAGGTAACAAGTAGGGTTTACGAAGATAACAAACTTGTGGTAATTTTTCCAGTCAGTACTTCAGTGAATCTGACTAAAAGCCGTTTTGGATTTGGTAACTATCTTTTCCGCACAGTTCCTAGCGATCGAGAAGCTGTAACTGCCTTAGCTAAGTATATGGAAAAGCATCAATTAAACACCAAGAAAGTTGCTATATTCTACAATTCTCAAAGTGATTATAGTCGTTCCTTCAAATCAGAGTTTGAACGGACTATAAAATCCGAGCAGATAGCAAGCGTGTTTGATTTTGCATCTAATGATTTTCATGCGGCTAACAGTATCAATGAGTTGCTGAAAGCTGGGGCTGAAGTCTTAGTCTTGTTGCCTAATACAGAAAAACTCAACATAGCAATGGAAGTTTTGAAGAACAACGCCGAAAAACAACGACTTCCCGTTTTAGGTGGAGATAGTTTATATTCACCTGTTACCTTAGAAATAGGCGCAAACAATGCCAAAGACATGGTTCTTGCAGTTCCTTGGAACAGAGAAACATCTGAAAAATCTGGTTCAAAATTTACTTCACAAGCTCAACAGCTTTGGCGCGGATCTGTCAGTTGGCGAACAGCTATGTCTTATGATGCAACCCAAGTCTTGATTGCTGCTCTTTTTAAGACAAGTACCCGTGAACGTGTAGCCGAAGTGCTCCAAGAGCATAACTTTTATGCAAATGGGGCTAGCGGTAGGATCGGGTTTATTAACGGTGAAAGCACTCACAAAAGTCAATTAGTCAAAGTTGTGGAGCGACAGTGGCGATCGCGATCTAATTATGAATATATTGCAATTCCAAATGATTCGTGAAAACTTCACAAAAATTCTCTATACTATAGGGGATGGATAGCGGATAGGAGTGCGTGACGACATGGTTCTATTAGATCACTTCCATCCTCCTCTGAGTATACGTCGGCATTGGCACGCCTTTCACAATGCTTGGGCGACCTATATTTCCTCAGATTTAAACCAGCGCCTTCCACAGGGCTATTTTGCAGAACCCAACGTACAGTTTGGCATTGAAATTGATGTTGCCACGTTTGAAGAATTGGGAAATGATAAGGTTAATTTACCACTTGACACTCAACCTCAATGGAAACCGCCAACACCATCACAAACCATATCCTTTCAACCTACTAGTGAAGCCGTTGAAATTAGCATTTTTAACACAGAAGCAGGACCAATTTTAGCAGGAGCGATCGAGCTTGTGAGTCCAGCTAATAAAGATCGATTAAGCCATCAAAACGCATTTGTCGCAAAATGTCAAACTTACCTTCAACAAGGTATTGGGCTAGTCGTGATTGATGTGGTGACTACCAGAAATGCCAATTTGCATGATGCATTGATGGCTCAAATAAGTTCGCTCTCTCCTGAAGATTCAAGAGACAGGACAAGTTCTTCCCGCCAACCAACTTTGTATGCTGTTGCTTATCGGGTTATAGAACGTTCTGAACAACCAAGTTTGGATATTTGGCACGAAAGTTTTAACATTGGTGATTCGCTACCAACCTTACCACTTTGGTTGCGTGGCGGGCTTTGCTTACCTGTTGATTTGGGTGCAACCTACGATCGCACGTGTCGCGAACAGCGAATTATATTCGATCGTGTGTAAAATAATTTGTTCGTAGTTGCGCTGTCTTCGCATGCATCTCAATTATAATTATATACTGAGTATAATTTAATATTCTATCTCCTTAAAGACTACTTATTTAAAAGAACCGCAAAGACGCAAAGAGCAAGGGAGTAAGCAATATTACAAGGGATAAGAATTTTTGTAGGTTAGGTTTCTCCACGGGTTTACCTAACAAACGTCTGTAAATGTTGGGTTTCGTTCCTCAACCCAACCTACGTGTTTTCGGATTTTTCGGTTTCTCCACGGGTTTACCCAACATCTGTCAAAAAATGTAATTTTTTTATTATTAATATACAGAATTCAACCTATTCTCAATCTTTTTCTTTAACTGGTAGCTTAACGACAAAAGTCGTACCTTCACCGATCGCACTGTCAAAACTAATTGAACCCTCGTGCATATCAACACACTGCTTCACAATTGCCAATCCCAATCCCGTACCGGGAATCTTACCTACATTAAGAGCTCGTTGGAATGGTTCAAACAGATTTGCGTGCGCGTCTGGTGGAATTCCAATTCCTTTGTCCCGTACTTCAAAACAAATGTTGTCATCTTCCCAGTACAAAGTGAGCGATACTTCACCACCTTGTGGGGAGTATTTAATAGCGTTGGAAAGCAAATTATTCAATAAGTGCCAGAGGAGTTTTTCATCAAGATAAGCAGTCCGTTTGTCACCTTTGACCAAATACTTTATGGTGTACTCCTCTCCTACTGTCATTTGCAAAGCTTCTACTTGTTCCCTACAAAAGGAAACTAAATCCATAGAAACTGGTTCGTAGTGAATTTTTCCTGTTTCAGCTTGTCCTAATGTTAATATATCTTCTAACAAATACATTAAATCTTCTGTAGCACATTGAATGCGGTTGAGTTGGCTTTCTTTGCTTTCTTGCGTCATTTGGTCGCCATAGTGTTTGAGTATTTCCGCACCAAGCCTAATCGTTGTTAGGGGATTGCGAAACTCGTGGGCTGCCATATAAAGATACTGAGATTTCTGTTGGGTTAGGGACTGAGCAACCTGTTTATCTGATTGAGCTGTGGACAATGCCTTTTGTACCTCAAATTCTGCTTGATGTCGCGATACAGCAATCTCAATAGTAGTAGATAATATTCTTTCGTCAAAGGGTTTTAAAATATATCCAAACGGTTGGGTGGCTTTCACTCTTTCTAAAGTGGCTCGATCTGCATTGGCAGTAAGATAGACGACAGGTACGTTAAAACGAGATTGAATTTGTTCGGAAGCTTCTACTCCGTCCATTTCTCCTGCAAGTCGAATATCCATTAATACTAAATCGGGTTGCAGTGATTCAACCATGACAATAGCTTCTTCTCCTGTTGCGACCATAGTCGGGACAATGTATCCTAGATACTCTAGTGTTTCTCTCAGATCGTCAGCAACGAGTTGTTCATCTTCAACAATTAGGATTTTGGTTGGATTCATAGGGTTAGTTGTTGGTTGTTGGTTGTTGGTTGTTTGTTGTTGGTTGTTAGTTGTTAGTGGTCACTGTTTTGTTCTGTCTATTATACACATA
>NZ_WJFC01000129.1 GCF_009725235.1 Scytonema sp. UIC 10036 | reverse complement strand
CCGATGGATTGGGGAGGGAACTAGATTTTTCTTGTTTCCCCCCTTTGCAAGGGGGGATTAAGGGGGGTAATAATGCGATAAAAATCACAGCTAACCACTTTTCAAACATCCTCTTAAGCTGTTCTAGTTTTTGACACTTCAAAAATGCTGAATTGGCAACTGACCCATCGCTTGGGAAAATAAGCTAACTTGAGAACAGTCTCTATTCAATGCTTCCAAAACTTGGAGATTTTTAGAATAAAATGGACACTTGAAGAAGCCAAAAAACAGCTACCTTCTAAAGATAATGGGTATATTTAAGCCATTGCTTTGACCCAACGTTGAGATTATTCTTTTGCTGCTCGAACATCCCCAACCAGCCATGACTGAAAATTAAAGACTACCATGATTGAGACAACCCGAACATTCACTCCCGATTGGGTATCTCCTCCCGGTGATACCATTGCTGACCTATTAGAAGAGCGTGATTGGACGCAAGCACAATTAGCAGAGCGTTTAGGCTACACCACAAAACATATCAGTTTGCTCATCAATGGTAAAGCACCGATTAATGAAGAAACAGCCTTGAAGCTAGAACGAGTTTTGGGTAGTACAGCAGCATTCTGGCTCAGATATGAAGCCCAATATCGCGCAGCTCTAGCAAAGAAGGAAGAAGAAAACCGCTTAGAGGAGTGAACATCTTGATTAGATCGCTTACCAGTCAAAGAATTAATGAACCTTGGTGTAATTCCCAAGTGCCATTTCATGAAAAAATGGGCGAACCGGGAGTTATTACTTACGACCAATCTAAATTATCTTCTATATCTCCTTGAAATTCTGCGATTTTAAAATCCTCTTCTGTTGATGGTGTGTTGCCAGAAAACATACCAAACCGCATTATTTGCTTTTCTAGGTGAGCTTTTTTTGACTCTAAAAAAGTGACAATTACAGGGCTTTCTGATACATCAGATGGTAATTCAGTAAGCTCTACCTTCCCGTGCTTATAAACTCCTTTAATTGATTGCAACATAAATTTTTCACCTTAATAACTCTTACAGGGGATACCACGCAAACCACTCCTTTAATCAGTTGCGCTTTGAATTTTCCTGGAGTTGCCTCATAGCAGCACTCAAATTCAGTACGAGTTAGGCGATCGCCACTCTCTAGGGATAGAATGGGTAGAGAACCAGTAGGCTGCTGCAATACCATAATTAATCTCAGCGTAAATGAAGGAGATCTAGTCATTTTTGCAGTATACCGCCCACAATTTTAGCCAATGCTCAAGCCATTCGGCAACGGTGTAGTGGTCAACCTGTGAAGTCTGAGGCATGAGTGAGGATGCTACTCAAACACTCCCGTGTTAAAATCAAGCAGGTGGTAAAAGAAATGTTAAAACTTGAGTATATGCCTTACCCTAAACTCAGTGACGAAGAAATTATCCAACGCGGTAAAGAACTATACGAGAAGCAGATTCGTCCCCAAGTTGAGACAACAGAGAATATTGGTAAACTCATCTCCATCAATGTTGAAACGGGTGAATATGAGATAGGCGACGATCTGCTAGTGACAAGCCGTCGTTTGCAAGCTAAACAGGCTGATGCAGCAATTTGGGCAGAAAGGATTGGCTATGATGCCGTGTATGCTGTTGGTGGTTCATTATCAGCCAATCGCTCCCACTGCTCATCCGTCGTGGCTTCAAAACGACTTACCCATGCTTTTTCGTCTTTCAGTTCAGCCATGAGGCGCGAGGCAATTGCATCCTGCTGATCGGGGGGAAGTTTTTCGATTTCTACAATGATTTGTTGAAGGAGTTCAGTCATGGTTTTGGGCGATCGTCACGCATATTCAATTATATCCTACTCAATGCAATCCCGTTTGGCACAGATATTACTGCTATACCCATTCTCTATGAGGCTGCACAGAATGTTTTCTGAACTTTTTCAGTGAATAAATGACTACACGGGGATCGGCTTCAACTGCTGAAATTATATTTTTAGCAGAAGGAATAGATGTTCTTCCCCTTTCGACAATCCGAACAGCCTCAGCTAACACCGTTGCAGGAATTTAAAAACGATTCCGGCGATCGCGCTCACCGCTTATACCGCAGAAGTATAGTCATTTTTGCAGTATAGCGCCAACAATTCTAGCCAATGCTCAATGACTTGTTCAAAGTTTACAGTTGAGATTACCTGCTAACATAGAGTTGCCTCAGATTATGAGCACCCACATAAACCCCATCATTCAGAAGTTGCAATAAATCATGAGGTTCTATGATGACTTTACAAGAAATTATTAATTCTATTGAAAGTTTGCCTGTAGAAGAACGAGACTATTTGTTTGAGTTTCTCCGCAAAAAAGAGGAATCTGAAGGAGATAATTTTTGGCAGGGATTACAAAACTTTAGAAAGGTAATCCAAAACGAGGCAATTATCTTTACTGATGATGATTTCGCTGACCTACGAGATCGCAGTGTGGGAAGAGAAATCGAGCTATGAGCTTGAAATACTTACTCGATACCAATATTCTTTCAGAGCCAGCACGTCCTATTCCTAAGTTCACGTAGTGGCTGGGCGATGCTCCGAAGGAACCGCTACGCGATCGCAAGCGACAGGGATAACATAAATATTAAATTAAAACAATGTAATAAATGCTTGTATAGGGATTATGATGGAAACAATAAGTTGTAATTGCTCCCTATGAATCTCCAATCAGTTGCAAATTTAAACAAGCTGCCTCTTCACATCCTAGTAGAACAACTGGATTCAGGGCATTTTATAGCATCAGTGTCAGAGTTAGCTGATTGTGTAGCCGAAGCTGAAAATCGTGAGGATGCGATATCTTCGATGGGCTTCGCCTACGCATCAGTACAGGAAAAAATTAAAGCAAGGCTAGCAAATGTAGAGATTTTGACGATAGAAGTTTCAAATAATCCCTGGACAGATTTTATTGGTATGTTTGAGGGAGATGAGGAGTTTGCAGAGCTTGCAGAGGAATTGCGGACAGAACGAGAGTTAGATACAAATGGTGCAGCATGAGCCAATGGTAGCTAGATACTGACCATGTGTCGCTACTGTTAGAACGACATCCACAAATTAGCCGTCAGGTAGCTGACTTGGGATCGGAGGTTGTTATTTCTATCGTGACGGTTCAGGAATTGTTTAATGGCTGGGTGGTGCGAATTAATGGTACGCAGAAAGTAGAAGATGTTGTGCGACTTTATGGAAAGCTGAACCGTACAGTTACTCTATTCAAACGGGTGAGGGTATTGGATTTTGATGAGAAAGCAGGTGAAACATTTCAGCGATTGCTAAAAGAAAATTCAATGTTATCTAAGCAGCGATTGCAGAAAGATATGCGAATTGCTGCAATTGGCTTAGTGAATGATGCCGTTGTGGTGACACGAAACTACCGAGATTTTTCTCAGGTACCAGGTTTAAAAATTGAGGATTGGTCTCGCTTAGATGGATGACATTGATGTTCAGCTAGTGACAGCTAACCCATTGCTTAAGATTTAAACATTTGCTCCTGCTAAGAGGATGTTTGAAAAGTCATGATTGATGTATCAAATATTTTTTACCCCTCCCTAACCCTCCCCTTGTAAAGGGGAGGGAACCGGATTTTTCTTGTTTCCCCCCTTTACAAGGGGGGATTAAGGGGGGTAATAGTGTGATTAAAATGACAGTCAACCACTTTTCAAACATCCTCTAAAAGATGTATTTAGGAACCGAAATCAAATTGTTGTTTAAGCCTATCCTGTTCTTCTATTAACCATTGTTTAAGGGTGGCTTCTGAAGGAAGCGCAACCATATAGTGCGAAACAAATAATTGATTATCGAGTCCGGCTGTTGCATAGTGAACGGCTTCTGCATCTTTTTCGGCACAAAGAAGAATCCCAACGGGATGATTTTCATGGGGATAAGCAATGTTTTTCTTCAAATAGTTAAGGTAAAAGTTCATTTGTCCGGCATAATCGTGTTTAAACTTTCCTAATTTTAAATCAATAGCAATTAGACATTGTAGGGAGCGATGGTAGAACAGTAAATCGAGAAAGTAATGTTCTTCCGCAACTGTAATTCGGAATTGGCGGTCAACAAAACAAAAATCTCGACCCAATTCATGCATAAATTCTTGCAGATGATTAATTAAAGCCTCTTCGAGGTCAGATTCTGAATAAGTAACTCGTTCTTCTAGCCTTAAAAATTCCAAAACATAAGGGTCGCGTAAAATATTTTTAGGACTTTCTATAATTTGTTCTTCATTTGCCAGTGCCAAAACAGCTTGTTTATCTTTAGATAACCCGACCCTTTCGTAAAGCATACTGTTCATTTGGCGCTTTAATTCTCGCTTAGACCAGTTACTTTTGATGCATTCTAATTCATAAAAAGCTCGTTTAGTAGTATTGTCAATACGAGTTAACTCGAGTATGTGCGACCATGATAAAGTAGAAAATAAACGCTGATAATAATTGTTATCTTGCCAACTCAGTGAGGGGTTTTGTAATTCACGATTTTGAAGGGCTCAAGAAAAGTATCAGCTACCTATCCTACCGTAGGGGCGCAATGCCTTGCGCCCCTACAACCGATACTGGGAATCTGGGGAGATGAAGTTTTTATTTGGGTTTAAAAGTCTTCATCTAACTCGCTAAGTACATCTGCTAAATCTCTTGCTCCATGAAATATCCGTAAAATTTCAACGGTAGTATCTTGAATACGATAGAAAATTAAATAATCCTTAAAATCTTTAATACGCCATTGTCTAATTTCGCCCAATCTCGACACCACCAATTGGGTTACTTTTCCGATTCTAGGGGTTTTTAGCAACTGTTCAAAAGTCACTTCCGCAGCATTTAAAAATTTAACAGCTACATCCGCATTGCCATTGACCAATATATAATTTGCCAACTGTCGCAAATCTTGCGTTGCCTTATCTTTGACAACTAACCGATAGCTCATGCTTCCTTCGAGTTCTCCATATTGTTCTCACCCAAAACTGTAGAACGCAAAGAGCGCCAATATTCCGGTGTGACTTCCTGTCCTGGAGAATTAATACCTTCGAGTAGAAGAGCTTCCAACTTTTCTTGTGCTTTGCGTTTTTGGTCTTGCTGTACTAAATCTAAAAAATATTCGCCAATGCTATTGTAAGCACCAGCCATTACTTGTGCCTCAACGTAGACGCGCATCTTATCAGGTATATCGATGTTGATATTCATTTACCGGGCTTCAAGCATAAAGATCGCTTACTATTTTAACTTACAGTTTCACATCAACCCCAATTCCCCAACGTCTATGCCAATTCTTAGAGCTTGGCTTTAATCGAATTTGCGTTGTCCTATAGCAATCTTAAATGGATTGTCAGAAAATTCACCCCCCTGCTAATATCGTCCCCTTGATGCCTTAGAGGACTACAGGGGGTCACAATAATTTCAAATTCTCACGAATGATTTAGGACTGCTATGCTAAACTTCAAGGTGATTCGGAACAATCGTTACAACTGACTCGGCAAGCATTTGAGAACGAGCAGGCAGTTGCGTGCCATAAGCTGCTCTATCCACCCCGTTTTGCTCATACTCAATAATATAGGCATCTATAAACCAGTTACGAATAGTCAGAGTTTTGTTAATTGCTCGTTCAACGGTAGTTAAAGTTGAGTTATTAATATTACTGATATCGTTGATGAGTTCTTGGTATTTCACCCTAATTCCTTCACAGCCACAACAACAGACAATAAATTCTAATATTTAGTCACCGAAACATGGGTAGAACTTCCAGAACATTTAAAATTACCCGTTTTTCCCTTGGTTCTCGTAATTGTTCCTTCTCTAGTTTAACTGCTTCTGGTTTGGAGGCATTGCAAGCGCTGGATCGGTTCATTCCTGATGTGCTGGTGAGTGATGTGGGCAAGGCTGAGATGGATGGCTATATGCTGATGCCGTAGATTCGAGCGCTTGAGCGCGATCGCTTAAAAACGATTCCGGCGATCGCGGTGCAGCCGTATCAAAGACGTGGTAACAATTTACCCAGACAGTACCAGCGCGAACACTATTTGCGATCGGTCTCAGGCTTTAAGCTCCGCCTAATAATTATTAGGAGTTAAACAAAGATTCTCAATCTTTTTTCCACGTTGACACATTTTTGCTATTTGTGTGATACTCTTATGTATTAGAATTATATTCGGTTATACAATTTGTTTTTATCTATTTACAAGTGTCTCTCCGGATCTAACTCTCTACGCTCAATCTGATTCTGGAGATGTTTTATGTCAATTTATGTAGGCAATTTATCCTATGAGATCGCACAAGACGATCTCAAGCAAGTTTTTGCTGAGTATGGAACTGTAAAGGGCGTTCAGTTACCTACAGACAGGGAAACAGGTCGGGTACGAGGTTTCGCTTTTGTGGAGATGGAAACAGATGCAGAAGAAACTGCAGCAATTGAAGGTCTTGATGGTGCTGAGTGGATGGGTCGTAATTTAAAAGTTAACAAAGCAAAGCCACGTGAAGATAGAGGTTCTTCCTTTGGTGGTGGCGGCAGACGAGGAAATAATGGTGGTGGTGGTGGATACTCTCGACGCTACTAAACTTTGAGCGTTTTTTTTGGTTCCGCTTCCAATCTCGATTGTTCAAACAAATAATGTAAATCTTGAGTATTTTGGGCAGAGTTCTTGTCTGCCCTTTTTTGCATGGTGTTAGTCAGCGATCGCTAACTAACCCTCGGTCAATTTAAAATTCAGTAGGAGACAACAGAATGACCCAAATAATTCTGGGCGATAATGAAGGGATTGAGTCAGCCTTACGTCGATTTAAGCGAGAAGTTTCTAAGGCGGGAATTTTTTCAGATGTAAAGAAACATCGTCATTTTGAAACACCTTTGCAGAAGCACAAGCGTAAAGCTATTGCTAGGCACAAACAGCAAAGATATAAAAGGGGTTTTCGTCAACGGTAATGGTGCCGCGATTGCAGAAGCTTTCACCCCTTAACTTGAAGCACTAGTATAAAACCGCAGCGCAAACCGCCAGAACCTTGTGGAAACAAAAAACAGTACTAGTGCTAAGACACCTGCTCCAATCGTTCCAGATAGTTGGCTTCGTCCAAGCATGGCTTCTGCTGGTATAGTTGTTAAAAAAGCTACTGGAACCACAAAGGTAAAGAAAAAGCGGAAAGCTGTAGGATAAGCTACCATGGGATATCTACCAGCTTCCAGTAAACCTCGTAAGACCTCAGTGACGTTATAAATTTTAACAAACCAAATACTAGTTGCCCCTAGCATAAACCATAGGCTGTAAAGAATGACAAAACCACAGAATAGGGGAATTGTGCTCTTAAGATAATCGTTTATTTCCAAACCGAGTTGTTGTCCGGCATAACCAATAATGATGCTGCCAAAAATAACGTCTGGCAATCCCCAGGGCGATATGGTGTGAGTGGAAAGCCAGAATTGACTGCGAATGGGTTTCAGCAGTACAAAATCTAGCGTCCCTTCTTGTACGTGGCGAACAATGTTGTTCAGATTTGGAGCGAGAAAGGTTGCCGAAAAGCCTTGGAGTAAAGTAAAAATTCCTAGGACTAGCAAAGCTGCTTCCCAAGACCAACCAGCGAAACGGTAGCCATTTCCATAAAATAGGAACAGTCCGAAGAGACTACCTACCATGTTACCTAAGCTACCCAGTGCTGCTAGGAGGAAGTTAATGCGGTACTCTAATTCAGCTGCTATAGCAGCACTCCAAAATAATGTTAGTACTCTTAGGTATCTGTTTATCACGGGTTCAAGACGGATTTCAAAAACACTTAGATATCAATTATCATAAAATATGAGGTGAATCAGATTCATCCATTTCTCGTTCTTTCAAAGTTGCCTCAAAAACTTCCTTGAGTAAAATCAGTCCTTCTTCTATTTGCAGAATCTGCTCTTCCGAAAGATGTTTGAGGAGATCGGCAATGCGAGTGCGAGTTTGTTCGCGAGCTTGTTGAAGATGGTGGTTTCCTGCTTCAGTTAACTTGAGCACAATACGCCGTCGTTCTTGAGGGTGATCGTTACGATGGACGTAGGCACGCTGTACAAGCCGTTCTATGGTTGCTGATGCTGTAGCGCGAGTCACTCCTAAGTGTTCGGCTAAATGGGAAAGCGAAGCACCGGGGTTGCGATCGAGAAATGCTAGCGTCCGAAATTGAGGAACTGACAGTGTTGTAGAGCCTTGAGCACGCATATCGGCTCGAATTGCTCTCATCACTAATGGAACTGTCTCCATTACTTTAGCAGCACATTCTTGAGAAGTTGTTTTTTGAGAAGTTTGCTTTAAACCCATCTGAATAATTAATTTTCCTGAGCGCATCAATCTATCATGATGCATATTTCTAACTCTACTCTAGCAATAACCTTATTCTTAACGTGAGTCTACACTGGTGTCCACACTATGGTGTATCTGCTATGGTCAAGTATATTTCCTGACATCTCTATTTACTGATGATAGCATTAATAGCACAATGGTACAAAATGCTAAAACATTTAATATTTGCGAAATTCATACCGTGTAAAATACTTAGAATAAGTTGCAAATTGTTGTTAATCGCTTTTCACGGCTTTTCACGGCTTTTTAACGCTTAACACCGCTGTTTGCTATTAAGGGCATTGTAATGATTAATCTTACTCATCAAAATCAATCCTTAGATGGGTTAAAAGTACTTGTAGTCGATGACAATGACGATTCCTTAGAATTACTTAAGCAAATTCTTGAGGATTTTTCTGTAGTGGTAAGGCTAGCGAAATCAGTGAAAGAAGCTTTAAAAGTTTTAGCGCAGTGGGAGCCAGATGTTTTAATCAGCGATATCGCAATGCCTCATGAAGATGGTTATTCCCTAATGCGTCAAATCAGAATTTTGGAAAAACGTGTACATTGCAAGTATCTCCCAGCTATTGCCATAACAGGTTTGACTACAGAAGATGCACGCGCACAAGCTTTTATGTCTGGGTTTGATGTCTACGAAGAAAAACCTCTAAATATTGATTTTTTAGTTACAGTTATTGCTGAACTTGTGAAAAAATTACCACCCTCGCTACTACAACCTCAGTACTAGCACCAAAATTACTCACAGGTGAGTGTTTTGTTAGATGTGGTTCCCCGTTGTTGCCCTATCCTCCTCACCCACCGTTGGTGTCGATTGTGGCACAAGCATAAGTGTAAAATTTTTTACACAATTCGGATTATGCAACGCAAAAATTGACCATTCAAATCCAAATCCTGCATTTACGAAAGAGGTCTTATGACCAAACTAACGAGGTTGTATGGCTGTAGTTGCTTAGAAGAGGGATTGCCTCAGCCTTATGTTGGGCTTCAATTACTAATGAATGGTTACACCAAATCAAACCTCTCAAAATTAAAAGGTCGTCAACAATTGCGTCCTCCAACATTGCTGCCTTTTTTCTTGGCACTTGCTCAAGCAACAGATTTGTCAAAACTGCCCGAATCAGAAAGGTTAATTAATAAAAAGCTTCTACATTGTGTCGGAAAGCGATTAAGGCATGCTTACCTTGCTCCTCTTTCAGTGCCGAAAGGATTGCATCAGATACTTCTAATGAAACAATGGTCTTGATTTCAATATTAGTGTTGTAGCCTGGTAAGTCTGACAAGCGTCTTCCGTGTCCGCCCTCACCCTGAACTTGACTAATAGTGTAGCCGCTTACACTATGGTTTTTCAGTAGCTTGACAATACGGTCTTTCAGCACCGTTTCCCCAATGATGGTGATTAAGACGGCGGGTTGGAGAGGAGAGACTAAGTTTGACATGGAGAACTCCAGAGAATAGGTTTTAGTTTCTAAAGCTTAAGTTTTTCATCTAAAAAAATCCGGGAGTATGGAAACCGTGCGGCTTTAGCCCACGGAGGAAACACGACACGAGCTAATTTATTAGCTGTCCCCTTACGGGGTTGGATAAGCAGAGGAGTAGTACCTATCCACTTCCCTATATGCCGGGAACGCCTTGCTACTCCAGTAATCTGAGCCTAGCCAAAGTTATCAGTCGGTACTATCCAAACAGCACTGTCTTAGGTAGAGTCGATGGGGGCTATGATGCCCCGCACCTCTCTGTTAAATCTGGGCGTGCGGGTTTCCCTGCACCCAGCTTCCGACGTTCTTAGCTTACGCTTTTGCTCATGTGCAAGTAATCATGACAGCTTTCGTGGACTGCTATCAGGTTTACTTTTTTCCGGTTGGCGTGGTTCCCGTCAATGTGATGGAGGTGTACTCGCTCATCGGATAGGAACTTTAATCCACAGGCTGCACAAGTATGGTTTTGCCGTTTTAAGGCAATAGAGGTTTCACCGTCGTAGAGTTTGCTGTTACGTTGGCTCCAGTAGGTGATATCACCGTCAAAGGGAGATTTGTTTCTCTTGACAAGGATATGATTGTTTTCGGAGTAAGAAACTGTAGGGAACGCCTTATCTAGTAGTTTCTTGCTAGATTGGTAGCTCTGTTTGGTTTCTTTATTGAACTTCCTAAGCGCTCTGTGCTGAATGTGGTACAAGGAGAATCTTGAGCCATCCATTTTGCAGTAGCGGTGGTAATTCCTCCAACCTCTCACTATAGGCGCAAGCTTTTGGGCTTTTACCCTAGCACCATAGTTTGAATTGTTGACGATGGCTTTGACTTTCTGACGGAACTTTTTGAAGTTATCCGCAGAAGGGACGCATCGAAACTTTCCGTTGGTTTGCACCTTAAAGCGCCAACCGAGAAAGTCAAAACCATCTGTCGTAGCGGTTAGCTTGGTCTTCTTTTCACTGATGTTCATCCCCCTGTCGGCAAGAAACTTGCTGATTTTGTCCAGTATTTCTTGCGCGTTATCTTCTGGTTTAAGTATAATCACCATATCGTCAGCGTATCTGACGCATTGAGACACCATACAGCGTTTACGGTCTGCTATGCCTCTGGTTTGGTGAACGTCCTCAATCCCATTGAGCGCAATGTTCGCGAGTAGAGGACTCACCACTCCCCCTTGGGGGGTACCTTGTTCGGGGAATTCTGGATTGACTCCGGCTTTGAGGCAACGAAGTATTCCTTGCCTGATGCTACGTGTAGCAATGAGTCTGTCCATAATCGCCGAATGGCTTATCCTGTCGAAAGTGGGTAGCTAGCTAGCGAGGTTTCCAATTATTGGCTCCTTTTCCAACTAGCCCCCGCCGAACCGTGCTTACGAGTTTCCAGGTACACGGCTCTCCAGTATTCCATTATCATGAGACTTGTTTACCTGCGGGGTTACCTGCGTGTATAGCATCATGGCATTGAGGGCAGACCATCAAAGTTTTTCTCCTACGTGCGGACATGATTTGCATCCATTGCGGTTTTTCTTTTCTACCTTTGGTTTTGAGGTCTTTGAGGGCGCGAATATGGTGAACTTCAATATCACCTCTTGCCCCACAAATCTCGCATTCATCAGCTTGAAGCCGTTTAATCAGTTCATTTCTGAACGCGGGCTTTCGCGCTCGTGGCAGGTCTTCTATGATTGTTTTTAGGTTGCGTTTTAGTGGTATACCACCGAAACGAGCCACTAAGGGTTTCTTGCCTTCTCTTGGGACGGTGATTTCGACACACTTTCTTAGACCGTGTGGCAGTTTTACCGTCTTGTGATACTTCGCGCAAATTTTAGCCACGCTAGTTTTGTGTTTACAAGCAAGAGTTTTCATCAACGAACTCCACATAACCCATTGGAGTTTTTGGAGCCACGCGATGTTTTGAGCAAGGCTGTAGAATTGTACGTACCCTCTATATTCTGATTGGTAAATGTTGATGATAGTGAAATCATCATCATTTATTAATTCAGGGCGGTGAATGGGTTTCCCATTTCTCATATAGAGAGAACATTTTTCTTCTACAAAGCTTGTGGGAATTCTTAGTCCAGTAATTCCATTAATTGAGCGCTTACCATTGGTATGCTTAGTGTCGGAATATTGAACTAGAATTTCGTAACCTAAGAAGTTCGCTGCTTCGTTTCTAGCATGAGTAATTAAGGTCTTTTCTTTAGATAATTCTAGCTGAAGATTTTCCGCTAGAAATGTCTTCAATTTTTCCTTGATTTCTTTTGCCTCTTGAAATGAACCAATGAATCCAAGTAGAAAATCATCAGCGTACCGCACATAATTTAGCCTTCTGTATTTAGGGTCACGAACATCTTTGGAAGGCATTTGCTGGTATTGAATTTCCAGTTGACGCGCTTTTTCAATTTGTCCCTTCTTCCTGTAATACCAGGCAAGTTTTACGAGTTTTGAGTATTCCGGATTTTCTGCCCTTGCTTTACCTCTTGTATACTCTGGGATAAGTGTCCGTTCGATAAATTTATCGAATTTATCAAGATAGATATTGGCGAGTATGGGTGATACTATCGCGCCTTGCGGTGTTCCGCTGAGGGTGGAGTGATATCTCCATTGCTCACAATAACCTGCCTTGAGTAAGTTTTCAATCAATCTCAGGAAGCGGTTATCTTGGATTTTCTCGCACAGAATTGACATTAAGATTTTATGGTCTATGTTGTCAAAACAGCCTTTGATATCTCCTTCAATAAACCACTTGGTTCCTTGCCAAGTGCGGTCTATTACTGTTAGCGCCGTATGGCATCCGCGTTTTGGTCTGAAACCATGACTGTTGTCGGAAAATTGGGGTTCATAATACGCTTCTAATATTAAACGTACTACTTCTTGAACCAATTTGTCTTTCCAAGTAGGAATACCTAGTGGTCGAGTTTTCCCATTTTTCTTGGGAATATTAATTCGCCTCACTGGTGTCCATCGAAAGCGTTCATATCGAATCTCTTCGATAAGAGTTTCAATCTTTTTCATGGACATTCCGTCAGCAGTTTCCTGAGTTATCCCAGGCGTCATTGCTCCAGCATTTTTATAAATGCGGCTATACGCTAAAAGGTACAAGTCGGGATTGAACAACTGTCTGTAGACATCATCCAGTGGTAAACCCCGGTACCCCCTGTCTCGGATTACATTTAACACCGTTTCGGCGTTTCGCATCTCGCGTACCTCTCGGTAACAATGTAAGAAATACCTGTTCCCCTTTGCCATGTGGACGGCTTTCCCGCCCTCGGACTACTATGGGAACTCTGTAGTCATAGGACTCGCGTCCCATAGACCATCCCGCGCTTCATCAACTCGGTACGTATCAGTGTGATTTAGGTGTCCCACTCATTCGTTAAGCCATCTCATCGGTGGCTGACTTCGTTTAAAGAAGTTGTGTGGTTCAAATGCTTAAAACTACACACAAACGATTATTCCTTTTAGGCGTTGTAGGAATAGGTAATCGAGTATACCGTCAGAATTGGGCTTCAGATAGTTTAATCTTCACCTTGTCACACAAGTCTTGCCGAACAATGGTTTTAACGCCTTCTCTCCATTTCCGGCTTTACCAACATGCTGTTGTCCCTTTTGTCTTTCGACTCCAGGTAAGTTGGTTGACTTAGAGACATTCTTCTTAGTCTCTCCCAACTTGGTTGGGAATACCGCGTTAATCGTCGCGGCGCACGCACTTTTCGATATCCAATTCGATGACTCGCTTGGATATTCCGTTCACTCTTGAATTGAGATTGTTGAACAGGAATTTCTGTGCATCATGCGTGGAACGTCCTGTTCTGAATCCGTAGCTTCTAGCGTGAAAGGTCGCTTCGTGCGCTGGTTCTAGTGCGTATTTGACGAGGCATTGCCACGCCCTGTCTGCCATAGTCGGAACCTTGAGAATTCGCATCTTGCCATCCTTCTTAGGAATGGGGATTTCGCGTAGTCCCTGGTGTTGCCAGTTTCTGCCGTGACGTAGTAGCTCATTCGCTAGGTCAAACCGTTGCGAAAAGGTGAGCTTGGCTATGCCGTCGATTCCTGGGGTCTTTTTACCAGCGTTTAACTGCGATACTTGGCGTACAGCAAGCAACCGTGCTGAGGTGGATTTCAGAATCAGCTTTTGGAGGGACTTCGCTTTCCGGTAGTCACCAACACAAACGGCTTTATAAATTCTTGTTTGCAGGCGGAATAGGTTTTGGCGGAATTTCTTCCACGGTAACGTCTTCCAGGATTCGCTAGTATTGCTACTGCGTCTAATCATGCTCTACTCCAATTCATTTACTCTGAACACCTCACAGCAATTACGCTGTGTCCTACCCGAATCGAAGGAGTTCCGCAACTCGTCTTGCCTACAAGGGGTTCGACCTTTCCCTTGACCTTCAATCCGTTTTTCTTCGTTCCCTCAGTCAGATTGATAGTTCCGTTAGGTGTAGCCATTTCAACCACTGAATCCCCTAGACTCTTGCCTCTACCGAAGGGTACTGAGGCGGGAATTAGCTCCAGTGAAGTCGAGGTTTTTTTGTGTTGCGCCCCGCTTGTTTTTGGGTTGCTTTTGTAGGCTCGGTTTCACCATAGGAACCCCCCATTAGCACCAGTGTCATCCCGCAACGGATGTCTGGTTGTGCCCTGTTCCCAGCTTCGGTCTCCGCAATTCCGAGTACGGTCGCCGTGGGCAGGTCGGGAGTTACATCTGAGTCTGATGAGTGGGGCTTGCACCCACATCCGACCGAGAGTTCAGCCTTAATGACGGTAATCTGCCGTCAGGTTGGTGGAGTTATTTCCGGACTGGATACCGGGATTCTTCCACAACGAATCGCACCCCTTCGTAAAACTGGTTAACCATTTGGTTGTAGAGCAGCGAACTGGCATCACGCATTCGCAGGTACGAACTTTAACTCTTGCCGATAACGTAGTCCAGTTAAGGACTTAAGCGGGTCAGCTACCTGAAGGGAGAGGCACGAAGCCCCGTTTCTTCAAAGCGGGGTGCTGACAAACGTCGCTGTTGATAGATTTCAATTATACTTCACAATTCTCGTGTTTTCCCAAATTACAAATAAGAAATCACAAATAGGGAAAATACAATTTAAATATAAGATAGTCAAATTTAAAGCTAGCACTTATTTTCTGTTACAGAATTCCATCTGTATAAATCTAGATTTGATCGTTGTTAAGATGAGTATACAGTATAGGTATAGATTTTCACGGCTTTTAGCTAACTCCACCTAGAATGCGCTATGTCAGCTTTCAAGGGCTTGGAAGCATATATGCTAACTTCTTCCGAACTCGATAGCGATGTCAACTCTTCTTACGAATTAGGAGCTAACTCTTACCTAATTAAGCCTATAGGAATATATAACCTAGAGCAGATGGTGAAGACCTTTAGCCAGTACTGGCTTCTTCTCAATAAAATGCCAACAAAAAGCAAGGCGGCGTCGCCGCTCAATGGCTATGGTTGCACTCAGGCTGAAGTGAATGAGTTACATAAATCGTTATCATAAAAGCATTGCGTCCAACAGATCGGTCATTTCTCCCTGTACACGCTGGCGGTTATCGTCGTACCGCATCAAAGTTTTTATCTTGGCGTATACTTAGCTCTTGATTGTTTATATAACTTTATATAACGGTTTTCTCGTTACCTCTCTGTAAAGTTATCTACTATGCCATGATGAGAGGTGAGAGTTAATTCGGTTAACAGCTTTTGTTTTTAGTATTAACAGGCTTTTTGTTTTTGGTATTGGCAAACTTTTCTCCGAAACTTAAATCTCCACACATTTATGATTTGGGAGACAATGTATGTCAGTTTATGTAGGCAATCTTTCTTATGAAGTTACAGAAGAACGTCTGAATGCTGTGTTTGCAGAATACGGTTCTGTCAAGCGAGTTCAGCTACCTACAGATCGTGAAACAGGTCGTTTACGCGGCTTTGGTTTTGTAGAAATGGGTACAGATGCTGAAGAAACAGCTGCTATTGATGCGCTTGATGGTGCAGAGTGGATGGGACGTGATTTGAAAGTGAATAAGGCTAGGCCTAGAGAAGAAAGAGGTTCTTTTGGTGGTAATCGGGGAAACAGCAGTTTCCGCAACCGTTACTAAGCTTTGTAAATAAAGCTCAAAGAGCTATACGACTCCCGAACCACCAGGGAATTACCACAGGGATTCATCGAGCTATCAGATAAACGCTCTTTTACTTTATTTAGCAGTGGCTCAGGCAAAAATGCTTGAGCCTTTTTCATACTTCTAATATTCGGTTTTCTTGAAGTTTGAGTTTATAGCGTTTCTCAGTAAGCGTGAAGTACAGTAGCAGCAGTGAGTAAACCAATTATAAATATCGTTTAAAGAGACTTGATTAAAAGCAGTCTCAATTGCTTTTGCTAAAGAAGGATAATTCCTAGCACTAAGTATGTTCTTAACCTTTGACCAACAATTTTCAATTGGCGAAAAATCAGGAGAATATGGTGGTAAATAAATCAATTTAGCTCCGGCAGCTTCAATTAGTTTTTCAATCTCTTTGCCTTTATGAATGGAGCAATTATCCATGATTACATAAAGGGAATACGCTTACATTTTTACCCTTGTGAAGATGCACAGCTTTATCTTATTCAGTGTACTTCATTCAACTGGGAAAGGCTATATAATAAGGTCAAAGATTCGTTTAATAGATATACTCTGAAGCGATCGCACCTGCGGAATGTGGGTTGTACGCCCCACTCAAATTCAAAATTATGAGTGGGTATCAGTGTCCACGAATCCTCTAAAGGGGACTTTTCTTCACACTACCAGTTGTGGATACAGTCGTCCGGCAATAACGCTCAAGACAACAACTGCAAATAACAAAACACCAAAATCTAACGCGTACCCGTATGTGCTTGTACCGTTTAGCAGCATAGCACCTCTTAACGCATCAACTTGATAGGTTAACGGATTGAGAAATGAAATGACTTGCAACCATTTTGGCATCAGTGAAATAGGGTAAATGGCATTGCTGGCAAAAAACAACGGCATGGTTATTAACTGACCAATGCCCGTAAAGCGTTCTCGTGATTTTACCAAACAAGCAATTATCACTGAAAAGTTTGAGAAACACACTGCTCCCAAAACTACAATAAGTACAACCTCCAAAAGAGAAAGGGGATGAAAATTCAATTGGACACCAAGTATGAATGCTAACCCATAAATAATAATGGCTTGAGGTATGCTTCGCACTCCACAGGATAATGCTTTTCCCAGTACCAAAGCTACGCGGGGAGTTGGACTGGCTAGGAATTTGTGAACCACTCCCAAGTCTTTCTCCCAAATAATTGCCATTCCACCTGTAAAAATTGCCATGAATAGCACGCTCTGAGCTAAAATTCCGGCAGTCATAAAGTCTATGTAGGGCAAACCACCAGTAGGAATGGCACGAATACGGTTAAAGACTTGCCCAAAAATTAAAAGCCACAAAGTTGGTTGTGCTGTTCGTAAAAATATGTCGCTGGGGTCATGTCTTAGCTTGCGTACTTCTAGTTCAACAAGGACGATTGTCTTATTGAACAGTTCTACAGTTGCTGCTAGCATATTCCCTGGACGAGTATATCGTCTATTAGCCCAATCGACGGGCAGTGCGTCTGGTTCTTGATGTCTCACGGTAGCTTGTTCCTGATGTTAATCCATCGCCTGTATGGTAAATAAATACGTCATCTAAAGTTGCATTGCTCTTATCTAAAGAAGCTTTTAGGTCTGTTGATGTACCCGTCACAACCATCTGACCTTGATGCATAATTGCTACACGATGACACAAATTATCGGCTTCTTCTAAAAAGTGGGTAGTTAAAAGTACGGTAGTGCCATAATTTTCTCGGAGTTTTTGTACGAGTTCCCAAACTTGATTCCGGGCTATGGGGTCTAACCCTACCGTTGGTTCATCAAGAAATAGAATTTGAGGTTGATGCAGAATCGACTGGGCTATCTCTAACTTGCGAATCATACCTCCAGAGTAATTTCTTACAAGTTTGTGAGTTACATCTTGCAAACCCATGAAAGCCAGTACATCTTTGATGAGATGTTCCCTTTTGCTTTGGGGAATGTCGTACAGCTTGGCAAAAATCAATAGATTTTCATAACCTGTTAAACTACCATCAGCAGAAAGGGCTTGCGGAACGTAACCAATAACGCGCCTGACGAGCGGTGCTTGTCGAGCTACATCAAATCCTGCGATCGCAGCTTTTCCCGATGTTGGGGGTAATAAAGTTGTGAGCATCTTAATCACCGTACTCTTTCCCGCACCATTCGGTCCAAGCAACCCAAACACTTCACCTGCTTCCACAGTGAAGCTCAAGCTATTGACTGCGGTAAATTTCCCAAACTTGCGAGTCAAAGCGCATACTTCCAAAGCTGTGTTTTGCTCAACTAGAGGCGGTCGCCACCGCTCTGTTCTTCCTATCAGTTCAGCCACAAGTGAGATTCCCTAAATTAGTTAGTCAATCTAACAATTAGTATTGCATAGTTTGTGTTCAACGAAAAGTTGTTTTTAGTGAAATCTTCCCAAGTGCGAGCAAGATGCAGGTTGAAATATAAGGACTATGGACTGTACGTTCGCTCATTTTATGAGGGAGAGAGGAATTAATGTCTGACTGGGTAAGGAAAAAACTTAATTGAGGAGCTGATTCTACTCATACCATGTAATACGTGGATAAGGCAGAGGGCAGAAGGAAAGAGGATTCTGTTTCTTTCATTTTTTACTTGCGCTTGTAAGTGCTAGTCAGAGGCTCAATATTCCAAGTTATTTGTTAGAAAATTTGAGAAAAAACTGACTGAGTTTTTAACGGCTTATAATTGTTTTCAGAAAGAATTTTCTTGGGATTTGACGACAGAACAACAGCAGTGTGGTTCAATACCACTTCTAAGCAGTAATCGCAACCGAAAAAAATTCGTCAATTCTTTCTAATTTTTAGAAATCTTCAACGATGAAAGCTCGATTTTTTATTGCAGTTGACCTAAAGCTGAACTGGAAAATTATACCTGCTGATACTTTAAAAACATCCTCTTATAGTGTGGAGCGCTCGTGAACAGAATTGGTTTAACATGACAATCGGAATAAATCTGGAGTAATTCTAAGAAGGAAACAATGATTATTTCTGACTTAAACTTTTATGAAGCAGTAGAAGTCACCAAACAAATTCTTGGCGGAGCAACCGCTATTGCTATTGGTGATGCATATGCTTATCCTGGTGGCGCTGAAGCTATAGGATATGCTTACGCTGAAGGAGATACCACTTACACTAATGTTACTGCTGATGTTTCTGTTAAGGAGAAAAAAAATGTAATCAAAAGCAAGGCGAAGCTAAAAGTAGATGCTTTGGCTACAGATGAGGATGGTACTGCTAAGGCAAAAATTCGTGATAATGACGTTTACGTTATGCACATATAGTAGTTAGCAGAAATGAGAAATTCAACATTGCGACTTCAACTTTTGAATGGGATTTCCAAGTGTCTAATGTCGATGATGCCACGGGCATGCTTTTAACTTTTCGCTTAGGTTTCTTTACTTCTAGCTGTACGTTTGCTCCTGATTGAAGAGTGAGAGGAATTAATGCTTGACAGGGTAAGGAAAAACCTCATAAAGGATGAGATTGTGCTGATACCGTGTAATACGTGGGAAAAGGGAGAGGGGAGTAACGGTGTAATACATGGGAAAAGAAAACGAAGACTACCGTGTATTACATGGGATGAGGAAAATTAAGTGATTCCATGTAATACACGGATTAGGCTTTAGTAGATTCACAATCGTATTGAAATCTTACCTAGTCAGGCATTAATTCTTCTCTCTCTCTTCAATCAGAAGCGAACGTACAGTTCTTACTTAGGCTCGTAAATGTATAAAACGCTCGCATATTCCTCCTTCTTAATCGACTTTTGCTCTGGAAATGTGAAAGTTTACCCCAACTTTGGTATTCTAGGAATTAGAGAATGCGAAAAATTTCTGGAGAAATTAGATTATGTCACCGTCATCCAATTTTGATAGCATAACACGCACATCTAACTTAGTTTCGTTTAAGTTAGAAGACGTTACATCTCCAATTGATGGTGGTATAGTTGCCGATGTCACTGTTAATTTAAATTATGTTGATGGCATTGACTCAAGTGTATTAAAAGATGTCATACCCATCGGTAATTACATTAAAGATTTCTTGGCAAATTATCCAGTAGAAGCAGGTCTTTATGAAGTCCTCAATCGCGACCTTACCCAAGGATTACTAAATGATAGCAATATAGGGCTATCTGGGGTATTGGACTCATTAAGCGTTAATCTAGATGTATCACCAAAAATTATTCCTTTCCAATTTGACACCACAATTACCCGCACAACCAATGGTGATATTAACGATATTGTCTCATTTCAATTAGAAGATATTTTTCTTCCGATTGATGGTGCTAGTGTTGCTGATGTCGCCGTTAACTTGGATTATATCGATGGCATTGACCCAAGCGCCTTTAAAGATGTCATCCCCCTTGGTAATTTCATTGAAGATTATCTCACAAATTATTCTCATCCTAATGACTCTTTTGAAGTCGTAAACAACAATTTAGGCAATGCATTGCTAACTAATTCTAATCTAGGACTTTCCGAGGTGCTAGACTCACTAACTGTTACGTTAGGTGCATCACCAGGTGTTATTCCTTTTCAATTTGACAATACTGTCACCCTTACCCCAATTGCGACAACAATCTTTGGAGGAAGCGAATTTACTACGGTTTTGTGATATCGACGGCAAATTCAGCGCTCTTCCATGTAATACACGGCTGAAGCTAACTAACCGTGTATTACACAGTTCATCTGACAATGCTTTTTCCAAGTATTACACGGCATTACCTTTAGAAGATCCAGAATCACCTTGTTTCCTTGGACAGTCAGGTGTTAATTCCTCTCACTCTTCAATCAGGAGCGAACGTACAGTATGGAATTTACCCCCCTTAGGGAGAGTTGACCGCTACTCTTCTGGGTTTGTCAAAATATGTCCACTTGTGGGTAGATTTGGGTAAACTTTATTGAGCGGTAAAACTTAGCTCCTCTAAAAAGTTTTCCTAACCAGCAAAACTGACTTGACAGGTCGTTTTACAGGATTTCCTTCTAAATCAACTTTTCCCAAGAAAATTTTCCCATTGTAATACAGAGAAGAAGAACTACCACCATCTAGATTCATAGCTTTTTCTACACCCAAACTTTTCATAAAATCTGCAAGTGCGGGTAATGACATTCCAGAGAGAGAAGCTTTTGGCTTTTGAGAAATCATGACCAAAATGATGCTACCGTCACGGGTAATTCCTACAGCACTTCTAGCATTCAATTGAGTACTGCCCAAAGCATCACGGGATTTGGCTTTATCTACAAAGCCCTCTTGTACTAAAGTTAAGTCTGGTAGTAGTTTCGGTCCACCACCCAAAGCATTAACTAACTGACAACCTGTAGGCAGTGGATCGTTGTGAAAAGCAATATCGTAACGGACTGTACTATTTGCTTTTGAGTTGTCAGCTAAATCCGTATTGCAGGTATAGCGCCTGAATTCTGTACGGTTAAAAATTTGATTGAGATAGGACTTTAAATCGGGATTGTTGACAAGGCGTTCGTTTTCTCTTGGATTGGCAATCAGCTTGCCTTGTATAATAATATTGGATGTTGTTTTTTGATTGTTTGGATCGAAAAAACCACCGTTTATGGTAGCGATCGCTTGATACTTCTGAGCAAATTTTTCCACAGTTTCCAAGTTTGGCGATACTACAGGTGTGACTAAAAACTCACTTTGAGAAGGAACATATAAAATATGTGCTTCGCTCTGTTTGAAAACGCGCCTTTCATATCTAATAGTTTTTTCTGTAAGAGATATTTTATTTGGTAAATTTGCACCTCCTAAAACGGAGTTTTGTGAGGAACGCCAAACAAATATTGTTAATATTACCAGACTGGGTAGCATTCCTAAAAACCACCAGATTTTTCGCATAAAATTCCCATTAAAAAAGGAGCAATATCCTCAATACTAAGCAAATTTTGAACGGCATTCAAAGATATTGCTTCTTTGACCATACCAAACATGATATTTTCATTTTGGGCTATTGTAATACCGCCTGCTGCAGAAATTGTTTGCAAGCCTGCGGCTCCATCATTCCCAATCCCAGATAATAACACACCTGCTGTAGCTCTACCATAATAGTTAGCGACAGATTTAAACGTAACTGTAATTGAAGGACAATATTTCTCTCCCCGTATAGTCCTTGAATAAATAAATGCACCTTGAGAATCCAATTCCAAGTGATTTTTTTCTGGTGCAAAATAAACAGTTCCTGGTGATGGAAACTCCATGACTTCAGCAACTTTAACCCGCAACGCACACTCTGAGGACAACCATTTGACCAATCCTGACAAAACACCTTCACCCACATGCAGAACGCAAATCACGGGTAATGGAAAATCAGATGGGAGTTGGTTGAGAATCTTTTGAATTGTTTGCAAACTGCCGGTAGAACCCCCAAGGCCGATCATTTGGACGCGAGAAGTTGCCATTAATTTTGACAAGTTAGTTTTCAAACCTAATTCAGAAGTTGTTAATTCACCAGAATCAGGCAATGGCTTGTATTGCCGTTTACTCATCACTTTCATATGAGAAAGGACTTTTATCTTAGCAATTAAAGCTGCCTTGAGTTTTTCATAATCAGTGGGGGAATTGGTTGCAGGTTTGGGAAAAACATCGACTACACCAGCTTGCAACAATCGAAAAACATTGTCAATGTCTGTTTTCTGCACGTAATTGCTAATCACTAAAATAGGTCGTGGATTTTCAGCCATAACGCGCCGAGTTAATTCCAAACCATCCATATTTTCCATCAGCAAGTCCGTACAAATGACATCTGGTTGAGTTTTAATAATCACTTCTAAACCCTCCTCCCCATTCCGCGCCGTGCCAACCACATCTATTTCTGGTGAGGAATTTAGCATTCGTTGAAGAATCTCTAAAGCAATAGGAGAATCTTCAATTAAAACGACTTTCTTTTTCAATGAATGCATTTATATCAATCTCCTCAAGATATCTAAAAATTCTCCTTGCTCAAATTGTCCTTTAGTGATATAGGCATTTGCCCCCACTTTTTCACCTTGCAGTTTGTCCTGTTCGGTTGCTAAAGTTGTGACGAGAATAACAGGTAATTCTTTATACTCTGCTAATTCGCGAATTTTCATGGTAAACTCAAAGCCATCAACATTTGGCATCTGGACATCTGAAACAACAGCATCGAATTGGTTTTCACTTAGTTTTTCAAAACCGTCTTGACCATCTACAGCCACTATGACTTCATAACCAGCAGCTTCTAAAATCCGTCTCATTTGAGTACGGATAGGAACTGAATCTTCGACTAACAAAATCCTCTTTTTAATTTGTGCGATTTCTGCTAGTTCTCTAACTGTAATGGAGACAACTGTCTTTTTAGCAGATTTAAATAAATCTGCCGGACTCAGCACCATGCAAACTTCCCCAGTCCCCAAAATAGTTGCCCCAGAAATATTACAAACTCGTTTGAGCAAACTACTTTGTGGCTTTAAAACAATTTCCTGTAACTCCAAAACGTTATCTACAAGCAAAGCCAAACGCTCAGTACCGAGTTGTAAGATAACGCATGGAATACTTTTTAAAGCAGTAGTTAATGCTTGGGTTGATGCAGGAATTTTTACGGGCAAACCGAGTAAATCAGCAAGCCAAACAATGGATACAGGTTGTCCTTGGAAAGGAAAAGTCTGGCTACCTTCAACAGCAAAGATTTCCTGAGGAGAAACCAATAGCATGGTTTCTACAAATTCAATGGGAATAGCATAGGGATTGTGGTTGAGTTCTATAATTAAGACGCGAGTTGTTGCCAGTACGCTATTAATCGTAATGCGAAATAAACAGCCTGCACCAGGTGTAAATTCTACAAGTATGTTTCCCTTCAAACGCTCAACGTTTGCACGTACAATATCTAAACCCACTCCTCTACCAGAAATTTCTGTGACTGAGGTACGGGTGGAGAATCCAGGTACAAAAATCAATGACTGAATTTCAGCCATAGACATTCTTAGAAGTTCTTCTTGAGTGCATATCCCCCGACGGACTGCAGTCTGTTTAATGGCTTCAACGTCCAATCCACGCCCATCGTCTGCAACTTCTATAGTGACAGTATTGCCCTGCTGGCTAGCCCGAATCTGAATTGTGGCTGTGGGAAGTTTATCGGCTTGTTGGCGTTCTAAAGGTGTTTCAATACCGTGATCCACTGCATTGCGGAGGAGGTGCAACAGTGGATCTTTCATCTCTTCTAAAATCCGCTTGTCTACACAAGTTTCCCCCCCCTCAATTTGGAGATTGACTTCTTTGCTTTGCTGCTTGGCTAAGTCCCTAACAGTGCGAGGAAAGAGATTAAATATTGCTGACAATGGTACAAGTCGTACAGACGTGACGGCTAATTTAAGTTCATCGGATACAACTTCAAGCCTCGTGCTGGAGTCTGTGGTTTTATTTTTTAGGTTGTTTAAGTAAGTTCCCAATTGCTTGAGGCGATTTTCTAATAGCTCATAAAACCCGAGCAGCGATTGCTGTTTTGTCTCCGGTAGGTGTTGTAGTAAATCTTGAAATAATTTACGACTTGCAAAAATTTGACGGTTTAAATCTTCCCAGAAAACTGTGATTTCTTCTAAGTCAACAAGTTGGTTTGCAATTTGACCTTTGGTGACGACTAATTCACCTACATAAGTTAAGAGTTTATCGAGTCTTTCCGATTCAACACGAATTGTCTCAATTCGATCGTCACTAAGTTCTGCTGGTTCATGGGGGTGGATGGCTTCAGTGGGGACTGAGGGCTGTTCCACTCTAGCGTGGGTTGGGGTGGTATCTTGAGACTCAGATGTTATTTCTTGAATTTCCGAATACGTATCATCAGGCTCAACTTTCATAAGTTGGGCGAGGACATGGAAAACGCTCACTCCCGATGGTTGTCCGGTAACGGCTTCATGGGCAATTTTACGGACAGCATCTATCCCTTGATAAAGACAATCAAATAACTGAGGTGTTAAGACTTGCTCACCTCGTTTGACGGTTCCCAAAATTTCTTCCATTTCATGGGTTAGTGTTTCTGCATCTTTTACCCCTAACATCCGGGAATCGCCTTTGAGGGAGTGCATTTCTCGCAATAATCCCTCAAGTTTGGCATTGTCTTGGGGATTTTTCTCTAGATGTAGCAAAGCTGCTTCAATCTTTTGTATGTGTTCTGCACTCGCTTCTTTGTATAGCGATCGCAACTCTTCATCTTCTATCATCATGGCAATTCGTTCTACCCTCAAAGTACAGCCTGAAGATTTTGAGCAGCTTCATTAAGTTCTTCGGTAGCCACTTTTACTTGAGTAATGCCTATGGCTGTTTCTTCTGCTCCTATGTTGACGGCATTGATGGCAGCAACAATTTGTTGTACTGTCACTGCTTGCTGTTTGGCAGTTTGGGTAATTTGTTGGGTGTTGAGAAACACGTTATTAACAGCATCAGCAATATTCGTGAAAACGTCTCCCGTTTCCGCTACTAGCTTAATTCCTTGTGTCGCTTTTTTTGTACCTTCATCGGTTACCATAATTGTAGAGTTAATAGCTGCTTGAACTTCATTAACCAGAGCATTGATTCGTTCTGCTGACTTTTTACTTTGGTCGGCAAGTTTGCGAATTTCACCTGCTACAACGGCAAAGCCTTTTCCTTGGTCCCCTGCGCGTGCTGCTTCTACCCCTGCATTGAGAGCTAACATATTTGTTTGATTTGCCAAATCCGCCACAAGATCCGACACCGTGGATATTTGAGATGTTTGCTCGCTCAAGCGGACAATTTGGTTGGCGATCGCAGTGACTTGATCTCGTAGTTCTGCAATTCCTTCCACTGTTAAACCAACTGTTTTTGTCCCTCCCTCAGCAAGAGTTAAGGCTTGCTTTGCTCTTTGTGCCGATACTTCTGCTTGTTCGGCAGATTGAAGTGCAGATACTCCCAATTCCTGCATTGTGTAAGTTGTTTGACTAACAGAAGCCGATTGCTCAAAAATAATTTGCTCCTGCTTGCTAACAGTAGAAGTAATATCCTTTACAGAAGATGAGACTGAATCTGAGGCATCTTGGATTGCCTTAACAATAGTAGACGCAAGAATATAAGCAATAACTAACGAGATAATAACTGTGATGAATGTTCCCAATCCGGCAACAATTTGTACAATAGTCGCCGATTGTTTAACATCTTGAAACAACACTGCAACGATTCTTTCTTGCTCTTTTTCAAAGTCTGCCTGCAATGCCTCAACTTCTTGTACTAAAGTTCTACTTTTTCCCTGTTGAAATATTTTGAGAGCTTCATTTTTCTTACCAGATTCTATCAACTTCACAATTTCCTGGGAAAATTGCTCGACTCGATCTCCGAGTTGGCGAATCTTTGTCAATCTTTCTTTTTGTTGTGGAGTGACAGAAATTTTTTCAATTGATGCAACAGCGCTCTTATATTCAGTCAATCCTTCCTGATATGATACCCTCAGTGTTTCCGGGTTATCGTTAAATATCAACCAACCGCGCATGGATCTTTCAATTTTTGAAATGCCTGATGTTAATTGAGCAGTTTCTTTGTCAGCCTTTTTCACTTGTTCTACTTTTTGAAAAGATACATCTAAATTTCTATAATTTAAGAAAGCCAATCCGTTAAGTAACATCAATAGTAAAAGTGGGAAGGAATATCCCAATACAATTCGTTCTCTCAGTTTAATTTTGGCAAACATAATTTTGTATCCTTATTTTGGTATTTATAAGGGAGTAGGGGGTAGGGGGTAGGAGGTAGGGGGTAGGAAATGAATGCCCAATGCCCAATGCCCAGCAACAAATTTAAATGCGATCGTTCACTATTAACCCTCCTTCTGTTAAAATTTTAGGTAAGTCTAAAACCAGAAGAACTTGCTCTCCAAAAGGAGCAATTCCTCGAAGATACTGTACCCTATCATCAAATGAAGTGACGCTCAATGGCATCATCTTATCTTGTTTGAGAGAAACAACTTCTAAAACTCTATCCACTGGAAAACTAGCAAGAATATCATTGACTTGAAATACAACAGCTTTAGAACCAATGTTGATGGGGGTAGTCGGAAGATTCAAAACATTGCGAATATCGACTAAGGTAATAATCTGTCCTCGCAAGTTCATATTACCGATAATATGTTTTGGACAGCAAGGAATAGGTTTCAAATTTTGAATACTGATGAACTCTCGCACCAGTTCTAAATCCAGACCGAAATATTTATCTCCAAAGGCAATAACTGCAAGAGAAATATTTTCAATATCAGTCTCTGAATCTACTGCTATGTTTTGAAGCTCTGACGCTCGCTGCTGGAAAATTTTTCTTTCTTCTAAAGTTGTATGTGGGCAATAGAGGGCATAAAAGCTGGGAATTTGGATTCCTTCAAGTAGCTGATAATTTTCCAGATAATTTTGTTCTTCTAAAGCTTTCTTTCTTGCGTATAATTCACTTTCTAAATCCCAAATAAGAGTTAGTAAAGAATCTGGATAACGTATGAGTTTCTGAGAATTAAGCAACCAAATTTTTTCTGAATCTACCTGGATGACCCCAGTTACGAATGAAATGTCGTTAATCGATAAATTTTCCGGAAATCCAGCGTTTTCAATAATTTCATTATCTATTTCTATCATTTCACAAATTTCGGGAACTACTATGCCGATCGGCAAGCTTTCCCACTGTATGAGGATGATATAATCGCTTATATGGCATTCTTTTAAAGAAGAACCTAAAAGTGAATCAAGATGTAATACTGGGATAAGTTGCTGTTTTAAATAAAAGACTCCAATAATATCGCATCTCACATCAGCAATGGGTAGAAGTTCCGGAAGCGGAAAAATTTCTTGAATAAATTCTGCTTCAATACCATATAGTGACTCGTGGAGGCGAAATGTTAGATATTTATTAGTTTGATACATAAAGAATACCGCTTTAACAAAAATTATGGCAAAGAAATTTTGTCAAGACGCACCATGGCACTTCTCTAGAGTGCTACCCTAGGGCAGATGGCTTTTTAAAAAACTTTGCTGGATGTCCTTTGACTTTGAAATCCTAAAGTAGGAAAACGCGATTCATGAGAGGTTGTTTCAGCACGCTTTTTCTCCTTAACATATTTATTGACAATTTTCAATAAAGCCTCTGGTTCAAATGGTTTTGTTAAATAATGGGTAGTGCCTGCGATTTGTCCTCGAAGTTTATCCGAAAATTTATCTCGTGCCGTCACCATAACAATAGGTAATTGCTTAAATTTAGGAATATTGCGGACTGTACGGCAAAACTCTAAGCCATCAATTTCCGGCATACTGACATCCAACAGCAGTAGCGTAATTGGATGAGTATTCAATAGTTTCAAGGCATCTAGGGCATTGCTTGCAGACAAAACTTGGTAGTCTTTAACCAAAGCTCGCTTCATCAGAGCCTGTACAACTGGGCTGTCATCAACACTCAGCACAATTGGACGTTCTTGCTCTACAGGAACAGGAACGTCTGGAGTCACAACTTGAGTTTGAGATGGCGTTGAGAACGTGTTTTCCCTTATAGAAAGCAAATTCGAGGCAGACCAAACTTTGTAGCAATGGGCTAGTTCCAGTGGATCTCGATCTAATTCCTCAGCAATATCTATGAGCGATCGCCTACCATCTACTTTCTCAAGCAAGTGCTGCTGTTTGCTATTTTCTGTCATGGCTCGCCAACGACCGGATAAAATTTGAGGAACAGCTTCCATACTGGGGACAATCGGAGCCAACGCATCCCACTTTTTTTGGCGAGCGCCAACCTCTTGAAGAAGCACGTACCAGTTCAATCTGTGCCCGTCGAGTCCATAACTGAGATCGATTTGTACCGTATTATCAACCTGCAATTGTCCGGGAAATGAAAAAGTTTGCTCCAAGACTTGTGCGACTTGAGTGCGGACGTATGTTTCAATCTCTTCCCATTTGAACACTCGTATCCGGACGATATGTTCCAACAGTTCTCGAAAAGATGAGGGATTTTGTAATTTCTGCACGGCGTATCTGACAGCCGTATCCGCCCAGCTACTACTGCACTTTACCCCAATTTGTCTGGCAAATTCTTGATTGGCAAGAATTTTCATTCCGCCGTAAACAATTTCGCCGTTATTGAAAACTAAAACACGTTTTCTGGGTTGTCGATCCGGATGAACGAATGCGCTGATGTCAATCAAGCCACTCGCACCCTTACATCGCAGATCTTCAAGCAGATCCTGTAATTGCCCAGCTTGATATTGTATTGTTTTTAACATTGTCTAAACCGAGTTAGCAGGTGTATATTTATACATCAGAGATCGTCAGGTGAATAGGGAGCGAGATCTGTGTACAATTTTGTAGAGAACCTGCCTGAGCGATCGCCATCGCCCAAATTTTGCAATAACGTTAGATGTCTGGACTGGGCTACAACACATATACCGATACCTACCAATCTTACTTATGGGTATAAGCTTTGTAAATTCAGCTTTCGTGGGATGATAAGAAAAATAATTGACTGCGTCATATTGACAGCCAAAGTGTATTTAATACTACTTTTTTCTTCATTTCAGTCAGCTTATTTACTTAGCTTTCTTGGAGAAATACATGGTAGATACACCAAAAGAGAGCCAAAATTTATTGTAACAATTTAGATACACCCGCTCTACATTTCTTAACAAAGGCTTTTTTACAGCTATCGTCTTTCTATATCCTTAATTATAAGGAGCAGTGACGCATAAAACTTTACTGCCCCGATCTCGCATATCCAAAGTTACCAAACAAAATCCCAAAAAGCAAGGATAAGCTCCACGTGCTTTCGCGAAGCTTACACATTAACAGCTGAGTTGTAAAATTGATCTTAACGCACTACAGTAGAATGTCACTTCTTTAACCCAAACTCTTTTAGTTAAGGAAGAACAGATGCTGTGCTTGAAGCCCTAAACCTTGATTTAGCCGTAAATTGGATTGAGAAATGAATCCTTACATCTTTTAAGATCTCATAGCTTGAATTTCAACAAATTCTAGATAATCATAATTCACTTTAAGATGAACGTTTACATTTAAGCTGATAGTTGCATTTAGGAATATAGTCTATTAAAGTAGATATATTACTGAACAAATTTGACTTACGTATCAGATATTATATCACGTGCAGTTAAAGAATTATGATTTACCTCACGCAAAGGCGCTAAGACGCAAAAAAGTCTGTCGAGGTTTTACGAGCGCTCAATATTTGATAATCATAATATTTTTTAAAAAATTGTGATAATTTATGGTGATATTCTTGCTTTTTTGAAGAAGTTGAGAATTTCCAAAATCATGCTGTAACATTCCGGATGTATTACCTAATTATTTATTTTGAGTCATGCCTATACTATGACGAACGTATTGATAAACAGTTAAAACGGCTTTTTTCAAGAACCTAAAGTATGAAATTTCTCTTTGATTTATTTATGGCTTTAGACTGAGGGTAACGACAAAGTTTTGCTAATAACCCATTTATGACTTGATTTTAAGCTGGTAAAAGCTAGTTTCAACTCTAGAAAAAGTTAGGGAATTATGATATTAGAGTGATAATACTTAATTTAAAAGTATTTTTTATAACTTTAATGAATCTAGTTCTTTTTTTCCTAAAATAAATTTAGGGGCTTCTACAGTACACATCATCCGTTACCGGTCTTCAGAAACTATCAGAAACCCGATCGCGTCAAGAAAAGAAAAATATTATTGTGGACTTGATAGCTTGAAAACACGCTCTCATTACTGGCATCTCCTACCATATATCCGACCTCAATGGCAAACAATTTTTAAAGGATTTGTTGGCATCTTAGGATACGTACTGGCAACTCTAGCACTCATCACACTGGTTAAGGAATTGTCAAACGCCTTTGGCAAAGGTAACGCGATCGCAATTGCCGAAATTCTGGGCATCTTAGGTGGTGTGTTTCTTGTGAGGGGCTTTTTTCAGTCTGTGCAAGATATCTACATGGCAAAAGCTGCTTTGAGAGTTGCTTTTCATCTCCGCAAGCAAGTTTACACTCATGTCCAAAAGTTAAATTTTAGTTACTTTGAAACAGCGAAAGCAGGTGATTTATCTTACCGTCTCACTGAAGATATAGATCGGGTTGGCGAAGTCGTACACAAACTTTTTCACGACTTTATTCCCTGTGTCTTGCAGTTGATAGCCATCCCTATCTACATGATTTACCTCAACTGGCAACTCACACTTACTACAGTGATTGTTGCACCGTTGATGGGTATTTTGATTGGGTGGTTTGGCGAACGGTTGCGGTTATTCTCCCTGAAAAGTCAAAACCGTGTTTCAGATTTGTCATCTATACTGACTGAAGTTTTTAGCGGTATCCGTATAGTACAGGCTTTTGCTGCTGAAGATTACGAGATTGCTCGATTTAGCCGTGAAGCCGAACGTGCTTTAAAAGCAAAATACTCTACCGAACGGCTCAAAGCCATTCAAATTCCCATTGTTGGTTTTTTACAAGCAGTGAGCTTTTTACTGCTTTTATTGTTTGCTGCATGGCAAATCGATGGCGGTAACTTGACTGTAGCAGAGTTTTTTAGTTTCTTGGCTGCAGCTGCATCCTTAATCGATCCCATCAGTCACACAACCAACAATTACAATGAGTTTAAACAAGGTGAAGCGTCGGTTGACCGTGTTTTTGAGTTATTGGCTATTCAACCAACAGTCGTGGAAAAACCGGATGCTATTGTACTTCCCACTGTGACTGGGAAGGTAGAGTATTGTCACGTGTCCTTCGCCTATAAATCTGGGGAACCTGTATTAAAAGATATTAGTTTATTAGCAATGCCAGGAGAAGCCATTGCTTTAGTTGGTTCTTCTGGAGCAGGGAAAACAACTTTTGTCAACCTTTTACCTCGCTTCTACGATCCAAACGCAGGGCAAATCTTGATTGACGGTGTTGATATCCGGGATGTGACACTGCACAGTTTGCGGCGACAAATTGGTATTGTTCCTCAAGAAACTATAATGTTTTCTGGAACCATTGCTCAAAATATCGCTTTTGGGCAAGATTCGTTTGATATGGCAGCTGTTGAGAAAGCAGCTGAAATTGCCAATGCCCATCAGTTTATCAGTCAATTACCAGATGGTTACTACACCTGGGTTGGGGAACGAGGCGTTAATTTATCTGGAGGACAGAGGCAAAGAATTGCGATCGCACGTGCTGTTCTTCTCAATCCTAGAATATTGATTTTAGATGAAGCTACATCTGCCTTAGATTCTGAATCAGAGGCTTTGGTGCAAGAAGCATTAGAAAGGCTCATGGAGGGGCGCACTGTGTTTATTATTGCTCATCGTTTAAGTACGGTGCGACGGTGCGATCGCATTTTAGTTCTCGAACGGGGACAGATTGTGGAGTCAGGAACTCACGAGGAATTGTTGGCGTTTGAAAACCGTTATGCACGGTTTTATTCACAGCAGTTCAGCGTGAAATAATTTAGCTTCTAATTAGAATCTTGCTTGTTAGACTGAAAAAACCAAAACGCTTAAAATTTCAAAGACTTATGAAATTCAATGTAACCCTTGACCGTGACGAAGATGGAGTTTGGATTGTAGAATGTCCCAGTATTCCTGGTTGTGTCAGTCAGGGACAGACAAAAGAGGAAGCTCTGGAAAATATTAAAGATGCGATCGCAGGTTGCTTACAAGTTCGAGCAGAACTTGGTTTACCACTGACTCTTGAAACTCATCAAGTCGAGGTTGTAGCTTAGGTATGTCATCTGCACTTCCTGTTCTAAGCGGTCATCAGGTAGTCCGCATTTTTGAGAAATTTGGTTGGCAAGTAGTGCGGCAAAGTGGAAGCCATATCATCTTGGTTAAGGACGGTGAAATGGCAACACTATCTGTACCTGACCATAGTGAGGTAGCAAAAGGAACTTTGCGTAGCTTAATTCGCACTGCTGGACTCACTGTACAAGAATTTGTGTCGGTGGTTTAAGTGCTCATTATGACAAAACTAACTTCGGGGGCAACCAAACTCTACAAAAAATACAGAATCGTAACCCATGGACTCCTTTTTGTTATTGTCATGTGGTTGGTCAGCCGACTCGTCATCGTTGTTGCAATGCAAGCAATTGCTCCAATACTTTACACATCACCAGTACAAACACATTGGCGAACTGCATATCCACTTGACTTTGTTCCCGGTTTTATTCCCCAACCAAGTTGGGAACTCTTTTCCCATTGGGATGGTAAGTGGTATCGGCGAATTGCACTGACTGGTTACGACTATGCAGATGATGGGCGGCAGCATTCTGTTGCTTTTTACCCCCTCTTTCCCATGGTGATTCGTGGGGTGATGATGCTCGGCTTACCCTTTGAAGTCGCAGGTACACTTGTAAGCAATCTAGCTTTTCTTGGTGCGTTGCTGCTGTTATACTCTTGGACAAAAAACCGCCATGGTATTCACGTAGCCCGGTGGGTAATTGCTGTCATGGCTTGGTGTCCGTTCTCACTCTTTTGCACTGTTATTTATACTGAAGGATTGTTTCTGTTACTGACGACTGCGGCTTTGCGAGCATTTGACAACCGCCAGCACATACAAGCTGCTGTTTGGGGTGCATTGGCAAGTGCAACTCGTGCTACCGGAATCACACTCATGCCTGCTTTTCTTTTTGTGGCTTGGAGAGAAAAAAGACCAGCGATCGCTTACGCAGCAGGTTTGGCTGTAGGAATTGGGTTAGTTTCATTTAGTTTGTATTGTGGTATTCGATTTGGAGATCCGTTGGCATTTGTTCGCGTACAGAAAGCATGGGCGCAACCAAATTGGTGGTTTATCCTTAGAGATGCAATAGACGCAGGTAGAGATAATTTGATTAAAGTTGTGATGGTTTTTGGTGGCGGTTACCTATTATGGTACTTACGCACCAAAATAAGCAGTGTTGCCGTTGTTTATGGCTTTTGCTCGTTGTTATTAATGATTTTTTCCGGCGCTCTCCTGTCCATCAATCGCTATGCTTATGGTATTGTTTCCCTATCCATAGCTTTTGGGATGTTGCTTTCCCAACACCTTCGTTGGGGATATGCTGTATTAATATGGTTCGTCATATCGCTCTTTTTCTACGCAATTGACTTTGCTGTTTGGAACTGGGTAGCTTAAGTTAGCAGTGAGCAATCTTCAATCCAAAATCCAAAATCTAAAATCCAAAATCCAAAATCCAAAATCCAAAATCCAAAATCCAAAATCCACGCATCCCATCACCTGATTGTTTTGATATTTTCAATTTGTTTTGCGAATAAATCAGTAAAGATGCTTATGACTGTGCGATCGCGTACCTTAATATTTGCACCGATTGACATTCCTGATTGAAGTGCTACGTCCTGATTCTTAACAATTAGGGACTGACGTTCTAAGCGAATTTTTGCGGGAAAACTATAATAAGGACGGATTTGATCTGGTGGTAGAGCATCAGAACCAATCCAAACAATTTCCCCTTTGATATCACCAAATTCGCTAAAGGGGAAAGAGTCCACCCTAACATCTACTTTCATGCCCGGTTTAATAAAACCAATATCTTGATTGGTGATATAAACCTTAGCCGTTAGCTCTTCACTAGGAACAATTTTGAGAACTGCTTGACTGGTATTGGTAACAAAACCAGGATTGAGAGCTTGTAAATCAAAAACAATACCATCAGATGGAGCGCGAAGTTCTTGATATTGTAAATTCTGTTTTGTTTGACTAATTTGACCTTCTATTTCAGAAATTCGCTTCTCATTTTCCAAAATAGATTTATTCAATTCGCTATCGATTTGAGCAATTTGTTTGTTGTTATCAGCAATTTTAGTGAGCAAATCCTTTTTAGCAGCAACAATGGTATTTCGGAGTTTTTCTCGAGATTGAGCAATAGCATACTGCAAACGTGCTTGCTCTTGTGTTAGCCGTTGAACATCAGCTTCGCGAGTACGAACTTGCTCTTGCTGCCTGAGATATTGCAAGCGGGCAATAGCCCCTTCTTCAACTAAAGGTTCAATATTGTTGAGAATAGTTTGATTGACTTGTTGAATATCTCGAGCAGAAGATAACTGAACTTGGGTTTCACTGAATTGTTTTTGTAATTGTTCGGTTTCAAATTTGTCAGATGCAATTCGAGCATCTAATTCTGCTTTGCTAAATTCCAAACGAGCTTCTTCCTCTGGGGAGAATGCCATGCTTTGCCGTGTTCCATTCAGTTGACTGCGGTAAAGCCGATTTTCCGCTATTAGCGCTGCACGGCTTTGAGTGAGAGAAATCAAATCAAAGGGTAATTTGATTTGTTGAAATAATTGTGATTTCTCTAATAAAGAAGTTTTGCCAGTCAGTTGAGCGCGATAAAACTGATTTTCCTGAATTAATGCAGTGCGAATTTTTATGAGAGAGATTAACTGAGCTTGTATTGCTGTTGCATCTAGTCTCAAAAGTAAGTCACCACGACGTACTCTTTGCCCATCCTTAACAAAGACAGCTTTGACAACTCCAGAGACAGGGGTTTGTACTTCTTTTACTTTTCCTTGAGGTTCGAGCATTCCTTGAGTAGGAATTGCTTCCTCAATTTTGGCAAAGTTAGCCCAAATTAATACTAAGGCACTCACTCCTACAATTCCCCAAAGGATTGCTCGAGACCAAAAAGGTGACTGTCGTAAAACAACAGAGCGAGCAAATTTGTTATCTGCCGTCGGAGTTTTTATAGGTACTTTAACTTCAGGTTCAAGTATCTTTGGTGCTGTCATTAGTTTTTGCTCAAATTGAATAGATTTGTTCATGGATAGTTGTTGGTTGTTAGTGGTTAGTGGATAGTTGTTGGTTGTTGGTTGTTAGTGGTTAGTTGTTTTTATATTGTTGATATTAGTTAGATTATAGTTGATTATTTGTGATTGTTAGTAGTAAGATTATATATAATATT
>NZ_WJFC01000128.1 GCF_009725235.1 Scytonema sp. UIC 10036 | reverse complement strand
TACTGATGCACGGAGAAAGATGGAGCGCTTATACCCAAGTGTCTTACCCAGCAAAGTTGATGTGACAGACTACTAGTAATAATTATTTGCGCCAACCTATTCCACTTTTCTAAGGTACAGGATATTGAACTAACCGCAGCTTGTAGCAGATGAACGAAACTATGCAAGATATTTCGCAAAATAATGAGCCAACAGATATTTCAACATCTCAACCAGAAAATGCCTATGTAGAGCGAGTCATTGCGGAGGCGGTTCAGCAGGAGCGAGAAATTGAAAACCCAACACAATTTACTATTAAGCTCGGCGAAACTCAAGAGAAGATAGCTAAGGAAATTCGCCAAGCCTTAGGATTAAGTTTTGAAGTCACTTTAAACTCTGCCATCAAGTATGCTCTTTTTTATGCAGACAGTTTGGGAGTATCTATTAGCAGTCTTGAAGAATATCCTTGTAATCTAGCTCCACAGTCCATCAAAATGAAAGTGACACCTGACACTTGGTATAAACTCAACACATTTAACGCAACAGACCAACTTTCAGAATGTGTTGTAACAGGTCTTCTACTACTGTATAAGCAATTAATAAATATTAAAACTCATAATGAGCATTCATGACAGACTGAAAGAGTTTTAGCAAATTCACTCTAACATTTATCAAATAAAGTGGTTTAAAATACACTTGTTGAACCTAGGTGATTACTTTGATGAAACTCCAGACTTTAATAAAGCAGCGCAAGACTTACCACCTTTGCGCGATTTGAGTATCGACAAGTGGATTGATTGAAGCTGTATCAGTTCATCAACTACGCTCGCTAAAAACCTATGATGAACATCGATGACACATAGGTGAGTTCTGAGAAAACTAATAGAAGCAGTGATTATTTGGCGATCGCGAAGCATGACTATATGATAGAACATATCCACCAACCTCAAGACTTTGATGCTGTTTTGGGAGGACAAGCACCACCTCTGATAAGCGGTGTTATTCTCGGTGGAATAGAAGGTTTGCGAAAACGTTTCGCTACTTTGACTGGCGAACGAAGAACAATTCCTCTTGCTAATGCTCTTCAATATGGAGAAGCCGGAATAGATTTGTTAGTGGAGGCTATGAATGATAAAACATTCATTGTCAGAGCAACAGCTTATAAACTATTGCAGAGTGTAACATCTATAAAAGCTAGACAAGCTGTTAACAATGGTCTTCTTTTAAAGGAAAGAGATAAAGTTTATTGTGTTTATCAATCTGCAATTTATTACCAAAATGAAACGTATTATTATATATGTGATTATCTTCCTAACGATCGAGAAAAAGTAGAAAGTGATTATTACTACGATTTTTATGCAGAGTATCCTCAACTCATATCGCGGCATCTTTTTCAAGAAAATGCTGAACTTGAGGCAAAGATATTACACCAAACAATAATGCTGGAAATAAATTTGTCTGCAATTGGTGTAGTTATCCATAATGAAAATTTTAATATTTATCGTTGGTGTCAATTAAATCAATTGTCTTTAGATGATTTTCCAGAATATGAAGAACCATGGAAATTTAATAACCGCGTTTTAAAAAAGCTACAAAATGATAAAAATGTAGAATTACTAGAGCAACTCTGGGAATTACTAGGCTACACCAAACAATTAGCATTTGTTCATGAGGAAGTTGTCCAAGAAAATCAGTACTTTGATTTTAGAGGAGAGAATTTCAAGGAAGTTTTTTAATATTAAGTCTTAGTATGACAACATGGGTGGCGCAGTTTGAGTAACCAAGATATAAGTCTGTGATTGAATGTTGCGAGTTCAACACGCTGACTTCCCTCACCTACAACTATCTGAACTTCCTGAACATTGCTTGCAGCAAATCTGATAGTCGTAGAAGGATTCAGAACGAAATGATCACTGCTCATAAGCACTTACAAATCTTGATTAAAGTTGAGATGGTTCAAAACCGATGAAATCGCAGGGAGTAACATGGTAAACCGAATACTAAGGCATTTTAACCTTATTTATCTCCGAGACGGCAAATTTTGTTTTTTGAGACAGAAGTCATAGAAAATTTATATTTCCACCCACGAAATTCAAATTTTTCTGGAAAAATTTGAGTATTTGCTAAAAGTAACCCTTGACATTATAAGCCTTTGAGGGAATGAATCAGCCCTGCCTTCAAAAGAGGGGCTTTGCGTAAGTCCTGTACTACTCCCTTTCCGCCATAAGATTACCGATCTTCTCTCCTCTTTTCTCTGTGTCCTCTGCGTCTTTGCGGTTTATTTAATTAAGTAATATTCCTGGCAAGATAAGATGACAACATAAAAATTAACAACCAACCACTAACTCCCAACCAATGACTCTTGAAGAAATTGACCAGTTGCTAGCTGACTGGAAATTGAAGATTGACCTTGTGAGTCAGAATCTTATCGATTTACACAATCTTCCCACATACCAGCGCCTTGCTGGTAGTTCTGGATTTCCTAAAGCAAAACTTACAGGCGTTACCCAAACACGTGTCTCTTCAGCATTGAGCGCAATGAATGACCTGTTTGGGTATTTTGACTTAATTGTAAATACGGTTCATAAAGCCAATCAACTACGTTCTTCAATATCTCGACTTTTGCTGTCGCAACAGAAATTACAAGAAATAGAGAAAATACTGATAACACCCTCTATTGAATTGTCTGTTGTACAAACTCCTTTAGCAGAGAGGGGTCTTTTAAGTGCGCCTGAGACAACTCACTCGATCGCTCCCCAAGAATTACTGCATCTGATGACAAATGCCTTTGATGATGCTAAAGAAGTTGTATTAGCTGTTGATTCAGCGTGGGCGCGTTTGGAACCCATGCTAATTCAAGCACAAGCAGAGATTGAGAAACTGCAAGCGTTGGCGATCGCACTCGGTGTAGAGTCCTTGAAAGAACTTTCCGCAGTGAGTCACAAAATTAACTTGCTGCGTGACTGTGTGGAAAGCGACCCTTTAGGAGTGACAGATGATTTCACAAGCGATATTCAACCCCAAATAACGCAGGTGAAAACGACTCTAGAGCAATTGGCAAAACAGCAGCAATTTCTCAGAGACGGTTTTACTCGCGCTCATCAGTTGCGATCGCAGTTAATAAAACTTCACCACCAAGCATTAGAGGCTTATACGGAAAGCACTTTAAAAGTTGTTGACCATTCTGGGCTGCAAATTCCTTTGGAGGATAAGCATATAGAAGCGCTTGTGTCCTGGTTGAGTAGACTGGAAACTAAATTTGCTGAAGGACTTGTTAATCCGGTGTGTGTTGGTCTGGAAAATTGGATTGCCAAGGTGAAGGAATATATTGCAGCTACTGAAAAAGTATACGCTGCTAACAGAGCACCTTTGGAAATGCGATCGGAGTTGCGCGGGCGGTTGGATGCGCTGAAAGCGAAAGCAATAGCGCGGGGATTGGTAGAAGATACTGTTTTGACTGAACTCGCTTTGCACGCTCAGCAGCTTTTATACTCTCGACCAACTCCTTTGGATGAAGCAGCTCGGTTTGTGTCTCAGTATGAAAAGTGCTTGAATAGTGGACTTTTGGGAAGGTGAGGGTTTTTAGGGTTTGTTGCGATCGCTATTTTGAAGCTTCAGCTATGTTATTTAACCGCAGAGGCGCAGAGGACACAGAGGAAGAAGAGAGAGGGGAGATGTTTGAGAGAAAGGGTTATCGATTTGGAAAATTTGAGTTAGAAAAGATTCAGGCTACTGGAGGATAGTTCTTGATGAATGGTGAAAGTTGCAAGCGCAACGGGTGTATCGGCACTATTGAAGATGGATATTGTGATGTCTGTGGGCTTGCGCCAGTGGAGCGATTGCAATCTATATCTCTTCATGACAGCATTCGCAAACAAACACAGCCAACAAAGCAAAGCGCAATTACCACAGGAACGGGTTCATCGCCACTGACCTACCGTTCTAAGGGTTCGCGGCGTACTAGCAATTCTTCTAGTGGAAGCAGTCGCAAGCAGCTTGGTGCTGGTCTTGTCTCTGTACCAGAGTTGCCTTCAACGGAGCCGGAGAAGGCTATTATGGCAGAAGCTAAGGTTCCCGACCACAAACGCGTTTGCTCTAATTGCGATAATTCTCTGCGAAGAGAGAAAGGCTTTTGCCCTAAGTGCGGACAAAAGTATTCTTTTATTGCGACTCTCAAATCAGGTGATGTGGTAGCTGGACAGTATGAGGTCAAAGGCGCGATCGCTTTTGGTGGTCTGGGTTGGATTTACTTGGGTTTTGACAAAATATTGTCTCGTTATGTTGTACTGAAAGGTTTACTAAATACTGAAGATGCAGCCAGTGCAGTGGTAGCAGTGGCGGAACGAAAGTTTTTGGCATCCGTGAAACACGCTAATATTGTTGGTATTTATAATTTTGTCAACCATGATAGTGAAGGCTTCATTGTCATGGAGTATGTTGGTGGTAAAACACTGAAGGAAATTCGCAAAGCAAGGGGACCACTACCAGTCGCAGAAGCGATCGCCTACATACACCGGATTTTAGGTGCTTTTGCTTATCTACATTCATTAGGTTTGGTCTACTGTGACTTCAAACCAGATAATATGATGCTAGAAGGACACGATGTTAAACTCATAGACTTAGGTAGTGTCCGTCGGATTGATGACCCTCATGGAGATATTTACGGTACTGTTGGCTACAGTGCGCCAGAAGCGGGTGAAGGACCAACAGCAGTATCAGATTTGTTTACCATTGGTAGGACGCTAGCAGTTCTCCTGACCAACATATCGGGCTTTACAAAAGAACATCTCTACACTCTACCTAGCCCTCAAGAAGAACCTCTATTTGCCCAGCAAGAATCCTTATACCGATTATTGCTTAAAGGAACTGCAGAAAACCCTGACGAGCGTTTTCAATCTGCAGATGAAATGGCAGACCAATTACTGGGCGTGCTGCGAGAAGTTGTTGCAACCGAAACAAAGATTCCACGTCCAGCCTCCAGCAATATTTTTGGTGGCGATATGCTCTGGCTGACAAACACTGGTGAGTTAACCCCAATCAAAGCCGATCATCATCAGTTACCATTGCCAATGCTAGATTCTACAGAACCAGGGTTCAACGCAGTTCTGAATGCGGGTGTTTTTGCCGATCCTAAAATGAGAGTAACTAGCTTGACACAAGTCGTTCAACAGTTCCCCGATTCCAAGGAACCACTGCTGCGTTTGGCAAACAGCTTAATTGACACTGGCAATTATGACAAAGTGGAACAAGTGTTGGCGCAAGTAGAAGAAAAAGACCCTTGGGACTGGCGAGTGTTGTGGTATAAAGGACGCAGCCTCATGGCGCAAGGCAAAGCACAAGAAGCTCAAGCGGCTTTTGACCAAGTTTACTTTGACTTACCTGGAGAACTTGCACCCAAACTGGGGTTAGCTTTAGCGGCTGAAAGTGCAGGTAATTTCCAGCTAGCAATTCATATGTACGACCTAGTATCTCGTACCGATCCCAGTTATACCGCCGCCGCCTTTGGTTTAGCCCGTTGCTTGTGCGCTACAGCAAACAGAAAAGATGCAGTGTCAGCATTAGAACGAGTTCCGCAAACCTCTAACTTGTATGCACGGGCGCGGGTGGAAATTGCACGAACGCTAATTAATACTTCTCATTCCCCTCCTGGGGTAAAAGAACTCCAAGAAGCTTCAGCAGCAATTGAAGCACTGACGCTCAGTGGTATAGAACGCTGTCAGCTTGCAAAGCAGGTTTTAGAAACAGCTTTAGATTTAGTCACTTCTCAAACAGTTTCACAAGACTTATCCATCAAAATTTTAGGACAAACACTTCAAGAATTGTATTTACGGAAAGGATTAGAAAAAGCACTACGAGACATGGCGCACCTCTCAACAGGAAATGAAAAAATTCACCTAGTTGATGAAGCAAACCGTGTACGTCCAAGAACATTATTTTAAAGTTAGTAGTTAGTAGTTAGTAGTTAGTAGTTAGTAGTTAGTAGCTACAACTAACAACTAACAACTAACAACCAACAACTAACCACTAACCACTAACCACTAACCACTAACAATCACTATGAAATGTTCAAAATGTGGTAATACGATAGAAATTGGCGATCGCTTTTGTGAAGAATGTGGCACACCAGCCATGCCAAAAGCGACAGGGGGGTGTGAAAAATGCGGTGCTTCAGTAGAAGAAATCGATCCAGAAGGCTTTTGTTCTCAATGTGGCTTTCGTCAAGAAATACAACAAACAAATAACTTTGAGATTCTTCTTTCTCCTAACCTCGCAGGTGTTTCCCATCGAGGGTTAAAACACCACCGTAATGAAGATTATCTTGCTTGTGCGAGAGTTGGAACTAGTGTTTACGTTCTAGTTGTTTGTGATGGAGTCTCTAGTTCTGCTTCACCCGATTTAGCTGCTAAAGTAGCCGCAGAAAGTGCGTGTAGAGCTTTGGAAAGAGGGGTTAGGGGGACAAATTTGCAAAAGGAAATAAAATTAGCAATTGCTGAAGCTATGACAGCAGTAAGTGCCATTCCATACAATGTGACTACAGATATTGACCCACCATCAACTACAATTGTGGCAGCTGTCGTTGTTGACAATACAGCCACCATTGCTTGGTTGGGAGACAGTCGCGCTTACTGGATTTCTCCTAATAGTTCGCGACAGTTAACCAGAGATCATTCCTGGTTCTACGATGTTGTTTTGTCAGGAGAAATGACCGAATCTGAAGCAAAAAAATCACCCCATGTCCATGCTATTACTCGTTGGTTGGGTGCAGACGCGGGGAATGTAGAACCTTCTATTGTCAACTTTGAAATTCCCGGTTACGGGTATTTACTTTTGTGTACTGATGGTTTGTGGAATTACACACCTGAAGTTTCAGAATTACAAATGCTTGTTAACCCAGATATAGATGCTATTACGGTAGCCCAGAAGCTTATAGAGTTCGCGTGTTTGAGTGGAGGACATGACAACATCACTGTTGCAGTGTTATCTCTTAGACGTAAAAAGTGAAAGCTAATTTATGGGAATAAGAACATGACAGAAAGTAGCGATCGACCTACAGAATTTGATGCTGTTTTAGGAGGACAAACCTCACTTCCAAGAGATGGTATTGTTCTAGGGGGAATTGAAGGTTTACAAAAACGTTTTGCTGCTGTGACTGGCGAACAAAGAGTAGCTTATCTTGCTAATGCACTTCAGTTTGAAGATGCAGGCGTAGATTTTTTGATAGAAGCGATGAACGATGAAGAACTCATTGTAAGAGCAACAGCTTACAAACTCTTGCACAGTTCAAATTCTATCAAAGCTCAACAAGCCATTAACAACGGCATTCTTTTAAATAAGGGAGATAAAGTTTACTGCGTTTATGAGTCAACACTTAGTTACAATGATGAATCTTATTACATTGAATATTTGCTCGATTTCTTTGACCCAGAAACTGAAGAATACCGCGAAGTTCATGGAGAAAAAAATCCTTTATTTATTTCACGACATCTTTTTCAAGAAAATGCTGAACTTGAGGTAATTACCGTGCATCAAACAAAGTTGTTGACAATTAATATTTTTACATTTACGTCAGGAAATTATTACAATGATTTTGTTTTTTTGGATTGGTGTAAAGCTAATAAAATTTCTTTAAAAACAAAATATAATGAAAATCATCGACAATTTCAGAAGCGAGTTTTTAACAAGCTACAAAACGACAAAAATTTAGAATTGCTAAGTCAATTTTGGAACTTAATGTGCTTAAGGCAAAAGTTAGCTTTTGTTCGGGAAGAAGTTATTCAAGAAAATCAATATTTTGATTTTAGAGGAAATAATTTCCAAGAAGTTTTTTAATATAAAAAATCAGTCTTACAGTTATTTACTAAACTGCTGAGGTACACCTTTATCTGCGTCCGTCTGCGTTCACCTGTGGTTAATTATTTATTCCAATACCTCACAAAAGTGGGAATTGCTATAAAACTTTTATGCGGACATTATCCACCATACATATAGCTTAAAAATCAAATAGGAGTTCTAAATGACCACTCAATTCAAAGCAGAAGTATTTCAAAACCAATATTTACCACAAGGAGCAAAAGAAGTTCATGCAATTATGACCGTTAGCGCTGACGGTGGTGAAGGAATTGCTGCATCATCCACAAGCAACAGAGTCTTTGGAATTATATGCGATACCTCTGGCTCAATGGGAGGTGAAAAAATTCACGCCGTCAGAGATGCAATGGCTAAAATCGTAAACTTGCTTCCTGAAAATACATTTTTCTTTATTGTGACTGGTGCGAACATTGCTCGTGTCACTTTTCCCATGTTAAAAGCAACTCCCGAAAACAAACAGAAGGCGCAAGCAGCCATCAAAAAAGTCAGTGCTGATGGTGGTACTATAATTTCTTCTTGGCTCAATGAAGCTTTAACACAGTTTCAAAAAATGCCCCATGCTTTGCGTCAAGCCCTGCTTTTAACTGATGGACAAAACGATGAATCAGACGAACAACAACTTCAAGCAGTCCTCAAGAAATGTGAAGGTATTTTTCAGTGCGATTGTCGGGGGGTTGGAACAAGTTGGCGTGTTAAACAACTCCAAGAAATTTCTGGAAAATTGTTAGGTACTACAGATATTATCCCCAAAGCAAACATGATTGAAGCCGACTTTCAGGCAATTTTAGAGAAAGCTATGAGCAAGAATGTCAGTGACGTAGCTTTGCGATTGTGGACGCCTCAAAGTGCCAAAATACTGTTTTGCAAGCAAGTCAGCCCCGACATTGTAGATTTAACCCACCGCACAACTGTTGTCAAACCTCAAGTTTGTGACTATCCAACAGGTGCTTGGAGCAATGGAGAGTCTCGTGATTACCACTTTTGTATTCAAGTACAACCGGGAAATGTTGGTGACGAAATGTTAGCAGGTAGAGCTAGTTTAATTTATACAGATAATGGAGTGGAAACAAAAATTGCTGAAGCTCGAATTCTAGCAATATGGACAGACGACGATGCCAAATCTACCAAAATTGATAGACGCGTAGCCCATTATACCGGACAAGCAGAACTAGCCCAATCCATACAAGAGGGATTAGAAGCACGCGATCGCGGCAATATTGAAGTCGCAACAGCCAAGTTAGGAAAAGCAGTGCAACTCGCCCATGCATCAGGGAACGAAGCAACAGCCAAGCTTCTTAGAAAAGTAGTTGATATTGAAGATGCTGCAACAGGAACAGTTCGGCTCAAGCGAGAAGTCGCCAAAGAAGACACGATGATGTTAGAAACTCGCTCCACCAAAACAACCCGCATTCCTAAATCTTAATCCTCAACCCACCATGTCCACCTATCAATGTCCAAAAGGACACGCTTCAACCGAACCAGATTATTGTTCGGACTGCGGTACTAAAATTCTCGGAACAGCCGAAAGCGCAGTAGCCGTAATGACACCAAAACTAGAAGTGTCCCAAACAGCACAATCTGCGATCGCATGTCCCGAATGCACAGCCCCACATGACCCCAGTAGCGGTAACTTCTGCGAAATTTGTGGTTACAACTTTGTGACTAAAGCTCGCGGAGAAATACCAATAGTAGCAACAACAAATTTGACAGAAAATGTTACAGATGATTTACCTGTAAGACCCACAGAACAACCATCCACTTCAACATCCGTTGCTGAAATTATCGCCATTATCGATCCCTCATTGCAAAACCCAGAAAGTCCAACACCACCCAATCAACCACCCATAACCTTCCGACTAGATAAAGACAGCAATCTTATTGGACGTTGTAGCGAACTTCGAGGAATTTACCCAGAAATTCCCCTTGATTTTGATAGCGCCGTCTCCCACCGCCATGCACTTCTAAATCGAAACCCTGATGGCACATTTGTACTGCGAGATATTGGTTCAACCAATGGTACCAAATTAAACGGTGTCGAACTCAAACCAATGGTAGATGTTCCCGTCAAAGATGGTGATGAAATCACTCTCGGACACTGGACTCGAATCAAGTTTAGGGATAGGGATAGAGACAAGGGAGACAGGGGACAGGTGGACAAGGTAGAATCATCTTCCTTGTCTCCCCCATCTTCCTTGTCTCCCCCTACTCCTACCCCCTACCCCCTACCCCTACTCCCTGTAGTTAATTAAAATCCTATGACAAAGCACAACAGCCACCTTCAGTAACAAATAAAACTAACCACCCCGCAACTGCTAAAAACAGCTTGTACACAACTTGGGTAGCTAGTTTACTACTCGCGATCGCCGCTATTTCTGGTATTCAACAACAGCGCCATACCAATCAAGCAATTGGCAAAGACGCCGTACCCAGCATTCTTCTGGCGCAACGGCTAAAAGATAGCTTAGTAGGAATGGACGCCAATGCAGTGAACGAACTGCTTGTCAAGCCAGGAGAAAACCCCCTCGCCCTCAAAGAATATGAAGAACGCCGTAAAGCCTCAAATGAAAGAATCATTGCTGCTGCTGAAAACATCACCTACGGCGACGCAGAACGCAAACCTATCCAAACGATGCAACTAGGACTCAACGATTACATAGCCAAAATCCAACGAGCGCGGGACTTTCACGAACGGAATGATATTAATGGAGTGTCGAGCACTTACCGAGAAGCAGCCCAAATTATGGACAATACGCTTCTCAGTGCAGCCGAGCAACTCAATCAAGCCAACTTGCAACAGATGGAAAGAACTTATACCAGAAAACAAACGGCTGCTTCTAGCCAACTATTCTTCATCATTGTTTCTGGTTTGTTCCTGACAGGCGTATTAGTCGCAATTCAATTATTCCTCAACTACAAAATGCGACGCATTCTCAATCCGATGCTACTCGCTGCAACTGCGATCGCTGTCGTGTTTTTAAGTTACACCACTCAAACCTTGCTATCTACCTCAGCTCGGTTAAAGATAGCAAAAGAGGATGCTTTTGAGTCATTATATGCCTTGCGACAATCCCGTGCTTTAGCTTACACGGCAAATGCTGATGTCAGCCGCTATTTATTAGATAAAACATTTGCTGCCAAACACGAGCAAGCTTTTTTAGAGAAAACAGCAAAAATTGCTAAAGCGACAAACGATGAGACATTTGAATCAACGACACGCTCTTTAAAGCAAGGTGACTATAAAGGTGTTGGTTTTACAGGTTTTTTGGCTGATGTCTTTGACAATATCAGTTTTCCAGGAGAGCGAGAGGTCTCAGTAGCAACTCTTTCTGCTTTTGGCAGATATTTAAGCATCCACAAACAAATTCGCCAGCTAGAACAAAATGGTCAGCACCAGGAAGCGATCGCTTTATGTGTAGGTCATAACCAAGGACAATTTTACTGGGCTTTCAACGAGTTTAGAAAAGCTCATGCTAAAGTTCAAGATATTAACAAAGAAGCTTTTGATAAAGCAATTGAACGTAATTTCAAAGATGTAGAAGGCTTTGAGATTTCTGCTGCTGTTGCAGCCATCCTCATCTCAGTTTTGACACTTTTCGGCTTGCTACCACGTATAAAAGAATATCAGTGACCAGTGACCGGTAACCAGTAACTACTAACAACTAACCCTCAACATTTAGAGTCTGTGAACCGTGTATCACAGCTAGCACCTCTATTTGTTCGGGCTTGATATAATATATGATTCGATATGAACCTTCAATAACTTCACGGATTTGCTCCGTTTTAAATTCTGGCACAATTCGACCAGACAGAGGGAAATTAATAATTTGCTCCGAACGTCTAGTTATACGGTCAACTACTCTAGCCGCATACTGTGGTGAGTTTTGTGAAATGTAAGCATAAATAGCAGACAGATTTTCTACAGCTGTATCAGTCCAAAAAACTTTCACTCTCGTATTCCAAATTTTGCCCGAACGTCTTGCACAGATGAAACTCTACCAGCTTTACTGTCAGCAAGTCCAGCCTCAACTACTTGCCGAACATAAATCTCGTACATTAAGTCGTCCCATGTACAGTTTTCCGGCAATCTGTCTATCAACTTTCGAGCTTCTTCTTTAATGTTTAGGCTCTCCATGAATTTAGTATAAAACTAGCTTTACTTGTACATTATAGATGACCAATGACCAGTGACCGCTAACCACTAACAACTAACCACCAACCACTAACCCCTAACTCTTAACGAGTGTTCCATGATTTGGTAACTTAGTTAAATAGGTTAAAAAAAAATGTAGTTACCACACAGAAGGCACAACCTTGAGTTATCATCTTGATGCTATTGCGCCCCACGGCGGGCAGTTGGTGAATCGCATCGCTACACCCGAACAAAGGCAAGAATTTCTCTCAAAAGCTGACTTTTTACCGCGAGTGCAACTGGATGAACGGGCGGTTTCCGATCTCCAAATGATAGCGATTGGTGGTTTTAGTCCACTGACTGGTTTTATGAACCAGGAGGATTACGATCGCGTTGTTACAGAAATGCGGCTGGCTAATGGTAATGTTTGGGCAATTCCCGTAACGCTATCTGTAGAAGAAGAAGTTGCAGCCTCCTTAAAGGAAGGCGGGTTTATTCGCTTGGATAATCCAGCTGGTGAGTTTATTGGTGTTTTAGAACTGACACAGAAATACCGCTACGATAAGAGCCGCGAAGCAATTAACGTTTACCGTACTGACGATTCCAAACATCCTGGCGTACAGGTGTTATACAATCAAGGACCGATACACCTTGCAGGTGATGTGTGGTTGCTGCAACGCGATCCCCATCCTTTCTTCCCCAAATATCAAATCGATCCCACAACATCCCGGCAAATGTTTAGGGAAAAGGGCTGGAAAACTATTGTTGGTTTTCAAACTCGCAACCCCATCCACCGCGCTCATGAGTACATCCAAAAGTGCGCTTTAGAAATTGTGGATGGTTTATTTTTGCATCCCTTAGTAGGCGCAACAAAAGAGGACGATATCCCGGCTGATGTGCGGATGCGCTGCTATGAAATTTTGCTGGATGGATACTACCCCAAAGATAGAGTTATTCTGGCAATTAATCCCTCCGCAATGCGCTATGCTGGTCCTAGAGAAGCAATTTTCCATGCCTTAATTCGCAAAAACTACGGTTGCACTCACTTCATTGTAGGTCGCGATCATGCTGGAGTAGGAAACTATTACGGCACTTACGATGCTCAATACATTTTTGATGAGTTTCAACCCGAAGAATTGGGCATTGTACCGATGAAATTTGAACACGCCTTTTACTGCACGCGCACTCAGCAAATGGCGACAAGTAAAACAAGTCCAAGTACCCCTGAAGAGCGCATTCACTTATCGGGAACAAAAGTGAGGGAAATGCTGCGTCGCGGAGAGTTACCCCCACCAGAATTTTCTCGTCCGGAAGTGGCTGCAGAATTGGCAAGGGCAATGCGAGTGCCAGTAACAGTCTAAGGCACATTCGGTACAAAGAATCAAGTATAAACTTTTACTTTACACTACAGACCTCAGCCCTTAAGCTGTTAGTGAATCCAGTGCTAAAAGAAAATTTTTTTGTACGAGCATCTGGCAAACTAAAAGGGCGGACGGACTGAGGGCTGATAGCTAATTATGAAGCGGCGGACGTTTTTAGAAAGGGTTGGCTCCCTACTCGCGGTAATAGGTGTCACGGACAACGAGTGGTTGACCTTGGGAAACCGTTATTCTCAAGCCTTGGCACAACCAAGACCGCGCAAGTTGGCGTTATTGGTAGGCATTAATCAGTACCCACAATTTTCACCACTAACGGGTTGTTTGACAGATGTAGAACTACAGAAGGAACTGTTGATTCACCGCTTTGGTTTTCAAGCGTCAGATGTTATCTGCTTAACGGATGCTAAAGCAACCAGGGAAGATATTGAGCTTGCTTTTTCAGAACATCTCGTCAAGCAAGTTCAGCCGGATGATGCGGTCGTATTTCACTTTAGCGGTTATGGCAGTCGCATTCAGCTGGAAACTTCCCAAGATACCCTGCAAAATGCTCTGATTCCCGTTACAGAAAAAGATGATTCACAAAATCTAAAAAAAGTCAACTATATATTGGAAGAGACTTTGCTGTTATTAGTGCGATCGCTACCCACGCCTCGTGCAACAGCTGTCTTAGATACGAGTTACTACGTTCCCCAAACGTCGTTACCTACAGGGTTGAGAACTCGCAGTCGTCCGGTTCTAGTGGATGCTGTTGTGGTAGCAGAGGAACTTCAGTTACAAAAACAACTGAAGGAGAGGGTGTCTGCTCCCTCGCCAGGAGTTGTACTAACAGCAACTTCTCATTCCAAACAACTAGCACGAGAGATACAATTATCTGGGTTTAGTGCAGGATTATTTACATACGCCCTAACACAGTATCTTTGGGAAACTACCCCAGCAACAACAGTTCAAGTTTGCATCTCTCATGTGGCAGGTTCTTTACAGCAGATGGGTAGTACCAAACAGCAGCCTGCAGTAATAGCTGAGAAAACTGATAAAAACAATCCACAAGCACGTGCCTTTGTTGCCAATCATTTTCTTCCAGACTCAAACTTGGGGGCTTCCGGAGTGGTGATGGGAATTGAAGAGGATGGGAAAACTCTTCATTTGTGGTTGGGAGGCTTTCCTTTGAACGTATTGGAATACTTGGGATCTAATTCCCGCCTCACTCTGCTGCCATCGATATCAAACTGCCAACTTGTAGTACGAACGCGTACTGCAATAACAGCAAAAGCGCAAATTGTCAATAATGAGAGCGAACTAAAAGTAGGGCAACTCATTCAAGAAGCAGTGCGGGTGCTTCCTAAGAATGTAGGTTTAACAGTTGCTCTTGACACCAAACTCGAAAGAATAGAAAGAGTAGATGCGACAAGCGCCTTTTCAACAGTGTCTCGCGTATCTACTGTAGTAGCAGGAGAACAACTCGCTGACTGCGTGTTTGGAAAACTCCCAGACTCAAAGAGTAAAGAATCAGCGCCAACAAATCCAACAGTGGTTTCTCTCAGTCGCTATGGTTTATTTTCTTTGGGTAGCGAACAGATTCCCAGTACCTTTGGAGAAGCAGGAGAAGCCGTAAAAGTAGCAGCCTTGCGGTTAGTGCCAAAACTGCAAACCCTGCTAGCCGCAAAACTATGGCGGCTCACGGCAAATGAGGGTTCATCACTATTGGGTGTGAAAGCAACATTGGAGATGCTAGGCACTCTAGCACCGCGAACGTTAATGCAACGAGAAACATTGCGAACTCAAAAGACAGAAGCATCCAGTAAAAAGATATTTAGTCCCGAAACAGGGGATATACCTACCGTGACCATTGGGAACAGGATACAATATCGGGTGGAAAACACAAGCGATCGCCCAGTGTATTTAATGCTGTTGGGACTCAGTAGTAGTAAGACAGCGATCGCGTTATTTCCTTGGTATAAAATGACCGAAACCGAAGTATCAGAAAGTCAACCACAGCTTGTCAACTTAGTAATTCCGCCAGGAGAAACCCGTGTTTTCCCCCAAACAACATCCGGTTTTGAATGGGTTGTACAAGCACCCGCATCTTTAGCTGAAACCCAACTGATTTTTAGCACTGCGCCCTTTACTCAAACTTTAGCTGCTCTAGAAACAACCAAACCACCAAAAGCGGAACAGCAGCGCATTCAGCCTGCGATGAATCCTCTAGAAGTTGCACAAGCCGTGCTACAAGATTTACATAACGCTAGTGCAGTTAGTGATATGAATGGTACAGCCTCTGATTCTTATGTGCTAGACGTAAATCAATGGGCAAGTTTAAGTTTCGTTTATCAAGTAGTTTAGTTCGTAGTAGCGCTTTAGCGCATGCATTTTAACTACAAATGTAGTATGAGTATTTCTCGTTCCCTGGCTCTGCCAGGGAATGAGTATTTCGAGGCTCTGCCTCGAAGTAATCAAATCATTTTGTTTTATGGTTATAGTATCAGGAGAAATGCTTAGCCTAGTTAATGCAGAGTCAGTAAAATGTATCAATTTGTGAAGTAGTATACTGGAGGCTCCGCCTCCGGGTATGCATTCCCAGGCAGAGCCTGGGAACGAGTAGGGGCTGAAAGTTTTAAGAGTCGTTCAAACACCTGCTACTTTTGTTACACGACGTTTATTTGGTTGGCGAGATGAAACCTTAAGAGTGTCATAGGTATAGCCATACTTTTTGTAATTCAACGTATCGGCAGGTGTAACAATATCATCTGAAGAAAAACCAGGCAGTAGAGATAATAAATCCCCTGGACCCCAGTTTGCAGGAGTCGATTCACCTCCATCCCAAGGCCACAATCGGTCATTGAGATTCTCTCCGTATCGGTTACCAGAAGCAGGATAATAAGCGCTACCCTGATGACCTTTTTCTTGCCACTCAGCCCAAAGGCGATCGGTATTGGAATGAATCAACCAAAATATAGGATCGTTAATAGAACCAGCAAGGTCAGCCATTGTGCCTAAAGGTTCGGGACGACCTACCGCAGGGTCAAAGGTAGCCCCACCAACAAAGCTATGGAAATAGTTATGTTGAAAAACTCCGGGTGTTGGTTGTCCTGTAGAACTTGGTTTAATAAAACCTTCTAAAGCTAGGCGAAAAGTTGGATAGTCGTTAATGGGAAAGAGTTGCTCTACATCTTCTTTGGGAACAGGATAATTGTTTGTGGGAGGCGCTTGCAAAAACCGCAAGATTGTGTTACCTAATGTTTCTCCTGATGGCTTAAAGTGCAAGTTTGGATTTAAAACCCATCCGCTTGCTACCGAGAATGGTCCAGATAAAACTGGTCCCCCTTGAACCTCTACCAAATTTGGAGTACCAGAACCTGCGTCAGAACCGTTCGGAGGCGTAAAGCCATTTGGAGGAGCACCATTTGAAGATGGAGGTGGACCTCCTTGAGCATTACCCAAATCTAAAGGAATGCTAATAGTTACCCCTTGACCGTTAGGTCCCATAAAATCATCTTGAAAGATAACTGATAATGCTCTGGCATCTGTCCAATCCCAGTAAGGAAGGGTTACATTGGGGTCTACCGATTGCAAAGCTTGTTCAAATCTGTATATAAACTCACGGTGCCAGGGTAAAAAGAGGTCGCTTTCATGAGCACCATCATGTCCAGCCGCAGGACCCTGAGCACCATCGAACATTAAGCCCATCGCCGCAACATGCACTGCAACAAATTGGTCGTAGATACTCAGCTGACTACCTTCTGAAAAGGTATGCTTTAGTTTCTGTAGAGCATTTATAAATGCATGTTTCTCTTCTGAAGTCAAATCAACAACATTCTTTCTCACTTTTGCAGTCACTACCTGTCTGCCAGCAAGACGAATACTGTCGGAATATCTGCTAGCAGAACCATTATGATAAACATCAACTGCTGCTAGTTTTGTATTGATACTCGCTTGCTCGTGCTTGTAAGGCTCAGCATTATAAGAAATTGCTGGGGTTCCAAATACGATCAGGACTGCAACCAGCCCAGCAAGAAAGAGTGTTCTGATAGTTTTGCGGGAGATTTTCATAGTCTGTACGCGATTTTTGTCAAGCTCCAAGACTTTTTCGAGACTTGGAAAACACAACAAGGACTAAGTATATAAATTTACAGATTACAGACTGGGTCACAATAGAAAATCTTTAGCAAAACCCTTCTATTCTTTCGCAAGTAAGCTAAAAGCTGTCATTTACCATACTCACTTTTTTCAGCAAAGAAGGAATAAAAAGTTACCATTTGTCATTAGCCATTAGCAATTAGCCATTAGCCAGTGTATTTTTTCAGCAACAATTCCAATTTCTTCTTTGTAGCTGCTGGTGCTTTTTCCAAATTCGTTAGGATTGCATACTTTAAGGCTGAGTGTGCATCGCTAGGCGGTGGATTGTTACTCAAACGTTTGACTGTTTCTTGAATAACTTTTTGGGCATTGACAGCATTTGCCTGTAAATTCTTAACGACCATCTCTACGGTCACGCTATCATGGTCTGGATGCCAACAATCGTAATCTGTCACTAGCGCCAGGGTTGCATAGGCAATTTCTGCTTCTCTTGCTAGCTTTGCCTCTGGTAAATTTGTCATGCCAATGACAGTTGCATCCCAGCTACGATAAAGGTTTGATTCTGCCTTTGTGGAAAATGCGGGTCCTTCCATACAAACATATGTACCACCACGGTGTAGGGTGACATCCGGAAGGTTTAAGTCAGCGATCGCACTTGCTAAAATTCCAGCCAAATTCTTACAAATGGGATCGCCAAAAGCGATGTGAGCAACAATTCCTTCTCCAAAAAACGTCGAAACTCGATTTTTCGTTCTATCGATAAACTGATCGGGAAGCACCATATCCAATGGTTTGACTTCTTCCTTTAAAGAACCAACGGCTGAAGCAGAAATCAGATACTCTACGCCGAGTTGCTTCATAGCATGGATATTGGCGCGAAATGGCAACTCTGAGGGTAACAACGTATGATTGCGCCCATGACGAGCTAAAAAGGCTACTTTAGTCGATTCCAATGTTCCCAGTATTAAGGCATCAGATGGCGAGCCAAAAGGTGTTTGAACTTGTACTTCTTCCACCTCTTTTAGTGCGTCCATCTTGTATAAACCACTGCCACCAATAATTCCAATACGAGCTTTTGCCATTATTTTTAACCAAATTTATCATTAGTCATTGGTCATTAGTCATTGGTCAAAAGGTCATGAGTACAACACAAATGACAGCGGACAAATGACAACGGACTTTTGACCGTTAAAGATATTTTCTCACTTTCCTAGCAATCCCACCCTCTGCAACCGTGAAATTAAACCAGGACGTTTACTGTAATCTTTCTGGATCTGCTGAATGCTCGCTTGAAACTCCTCTAAATCCCCCTGATACTCTGCTAGAGCGCGTAACTCAATTAAATAAGCAACCGCTTGGTCATAAGGCTTTGTTTGCTTGAGTGCAATCAACTCAAACACTTGCTCCCAAACCTTATCTTTCCTTTTCGCCAGTGCTTCTAATTTTTGCACCTGTTCCTGACGTGCGGCTTCTTGCGCTTTTTCTTGACGCTGTTGAGTTTGTTCCTCTGTTAGTTTTAACAACTCAGACAAAGTGCGTTTGGGAGTATCGTTATTAATAGTGACTTCTGGTTTTTCAGATAATTCCCGCAGCCTGTAAGCGAGCTGTCTTCCAAGATATGAATCGCTTTTGAGGACTCTAACTAGAAACTCATTTTTTTCTTCTTCGCTTAAAGATGGTATCAAATTTTCCAGAGACTCTTCCTTCAGTTCTTGGTATTGACTGGTTGTTGCTGCTATAGCAATCAAATCTTCGTCAATTTCAAAGAAATCTATAAAAGCCTTCAGGGACTCGGATAAATCGTTTAAATTATTAGGTAAAGGAGGTTCTATAAAATCTTCCTCTTCTTCATAAGAAGATATCGGTGCAGCTTTGAGCCAAGCGAGGTACAAACATCGGTAATCACCTCGCAATAAGTCATCGCGTAATGGGACTAAGGCGGATAAATAACCCTCACCGCTATCTATCCAGCCAATCATATCTTCATCTATGATATTTATATCGACAATCAGAGACTTAGAAGTAGTTGAGACAGTAATTTTATCCTCCAGACAATAAGCTTCCAGCGCAGTTGCATCAACCAAGGACTTAGGAAAGCGGAACATTAGTTGTCGGGAACCCCAATTTGTCATGTATAACATGACATCAAAACATTTGTCTAAAAGTTCTTCGGGATTGCCCCTAAAATCACTGTAATTGTAAACAAATATTGCTTGAGTTGATGTCAGTTCTACCCGACTGGAAAGGCTTTCAACGTAATTCTTTTCTGTAGTCGTTAACGGTCGGTCTAATGCCTGAAACTCATAGTACTGATATTCACTCACAGTATCTACTCCTGCTATTAGATAAACTATTATACTATGCGAGCGTTATTCACTCAATGAATTAGCTTTCTCCACTAGAGATATTAGACCAAATTTGTTTGAAACTTAAGAGGTTGTGGAGGCACTTTTAACCGAAGTGCCTCTAGAAACAGCTTGTGCTGCAAGCAGGTTTTACTGTTGAGTATTTTTTCTCACGGTTTCGACATCCAGTTCCAGGGATTCTGCAATTTGCTCAACGCTTAACCCTAACTTTACTAGTTTGGGTATCGTCTTTAACTTTGTTGCTAGCGCACCTTCCTCAAAACCTTCTTCTTTACCTTCCTGTTTACCTTCCTGTTTACCTTCCTGATAAACTCTACTTGTTTTCAAAGAATCTAAATTCAGCATCACTTCAAGTTCCTCCCGACTCAAATTGGTGAATTTATCAATTACCACTGCTTTAATAAATTCTAAAACCTTTTCCTCCAAGGTGGTATCAGTTAGTTCTTGTTGTGCTTGACCGATTAACTGTCTGGCAAGTTCTCCAGTTTTCTCTTGGCTTTTATTCTCAACTATTAAACGCATCACTCCCACAGCTAGAGATGGGTTGGGGCTTTTCGCCAGTTCGTTCAAATAAAAACGACGTAATTTTGATAGGAAAAAATTCAAGTACTTAGGAAAATTACCCTCATTACTTTTTGTATCATAAATGACAACAGCGTACCACTCTTCATTGGGGGGTTGGTATTGAGTCAAATAAAGAATAATTTTGGCAGCTAACTGGTTGTAAAAATTATCATCTTTATAGGACTGAGCCTCAACAAAGTAAATGGGTTCATTTGGATAAGCTTGAAAAGTTGCTAACAAACCATCTAAACGAAAACCCCTCTGTTTAATTTCTGGAGCGCTGAATTTGTAGATGCTTGGGTCTTTCTCCGGTTGACCGAGGAGTTCAAAGAATAACTCAGGTATTTCTTTGAATATTTCATAGAAAAGTGGATCGGCAGTCATGCATTCTTAATGAAAATTGAAATTTCATTAGTATAAAATACAAGATTTTTATTTAGTAAAAAATATTTAATTGTCAAATTCATGGCTCTTCATGCACTATGCAACGGGAGCATCCCAAATATACAAAAATCTTACTTACCCTCGTCCCCTAACCCCTTCTCCTTATGGGAGAAGTTCCTATTCCAGCAATACAACGCGATCGCCAAACTTAGCCGCCAGTTTCCGATCGTAAGTCAGCACCTGAGTATCATATTGAATTGCAGCCGCCACAAATAAAGTATCGTAGAACGAATGACTTGACTCGACTGCCAGTTTTAGAGCCACATCCCGAATTTGAGAACTAGAAATTATGACATCAACCAATGCTTCAGCATCTTGCAACGCATCTATACCTATTTGTAAAGGTAATTGCCGAAATTGTATCCATTGCCAAATCACATTGCCCAACTCTGCAAACAACTCTTCAGGCACCACAATCAGATCTACAGTTTCTAAGGCAGCGATCGCCTGTTCATACCTGCCCTCTACCTGTAAGAGCGCATAGGCAAACACCATCGTATCAATCACCATCAGAGCCGTCCAACGGATTTCCAAGTCTGCACCCGACTTTCTAGTTCAATCGGTAACGCCTCTGCCCGTTGACGAATACGAGCAAGCACTTCATCACGTTGCCGATAGCGTTTTTGTAACAAATCGCGGACTTCTTGCTCCATCGAAATCCCCTTCTGTTCCGCCAAGCGTTTAATCCGCTCGACTAACTCATCAGGTATATTGGGAATGGTAATGGTTGCCATACTGCTTCAATAGCTAGTGCTAGTTTACTAGTGGATCGTTACTTCATGCTAGCACTTTGCTGGCATTCGACAGGAACTTGAACCAATACTACCATCTGTCCAAGCAGATTAGAAGATTTAAGTTTACTAATTTGAACGTCCTATCAATTGCACTAAAATTGCTTCTAAAGCCTGTAACGCTGCATTTGTAGTTCTTTGATGCTCTTGGAAAGTTTCTTTCATAGTTTCATGGCTATCGCTTAATTCTAATAGAACGTCGTTTAAGATAGCGTTACGAGCTAATACGCGATCGACGTCGTTGGTTAAACTTTGAACTAAACTGGTAGCTTGTGATATTTGGTATTGTGTTTCTCTTATTTGCCGTTGAGTAGCTTGTATGTCCTCTTGCGTTGTTAGGTGACTGCGAGCCAGTTGTATTAACAAAGCTTCAATATTAATTTCGCTGTTATCGTTAGAATCTGTCATTTACTTTTCCTCTACAGTTCTTTGTAATTTACCTGCTTTAATTAATTTTTCTTCAATCATCTAAGTCACTTCTTTACTCATATCTGTTCCGACTTCTTTACAGTGGGTATTCTCCACGCCGATACTGCTGCACCCCTTCCTGAAACAACTTCAGGGCTTACGCTGTCTTGTCTGATGTTGTCGCAGTTTGTGCTAGTGAATGGTTGGCTACTAAATCATTGGCTGCACATACAACAGAACAAGTTAGGGAAAACACTAAAGTTGCTAAAGCGAAGCTCTTCAACATAAATAATCGTTCGTATCCAAAACAATAACTTGGTTTGGAGCCAGCACGCCCCCCACCTTTACAACTTCCAACTCGGACGTTATGAGCGGATGCTGCGTGAGAACATTTTCTATAGCCTCATCTGGACTAGCTGCTTGTGCAATGTAGAATTTATCTCCTTCTTTAAGTACCCAAATCGGATTAGGCCAAGTGTGCCGGGGCTGCAATACTGCTTGATGTACCACTTTGTGGGTAAATTCAATAATTTGTGCAATGGCATCCTCCGGTAAGAAATCTCGCAAATGAATTTGTAATAATTGTTGAAGAATAGTCGTAGGAATATGTTCGGTTCGGTCAGCTTGATGCTGCACGATGCTTGTTGGTAAACCATTTGCACTTGCTGCCAGCGATTCGATATAGCGGCTTACTTGGGAAATAATTGAATCAAAGTCTCGTTCAGTTAATACCTGCCCTAAATGGGTTTGCAGTAAATTTCTAAAGCTTTCCTCATCAATATTTATACAAGCAACCTTTAAATAAGCCAAAAAATCAGTATTAGCTAATTGACCACAACCAACTTCCCCATTGGATGCATCCTCTGCTGCTATCATCTCCATAAAACGTTGGTCTTGAATTTTTTCAGCACTTGTGTCCGAAGGAATTGATTGAGTCATGAGTTTCTCCGTAATGTTTCAAAGTACACCAAGTTATCCGGTTCTTTGGGGTCAGAACCTAAATCGAGGAGTCCAACTCTCAATTTTTTATCAAAAAAATGGGTTGAAAACCCTGTCCTTCTAGGACGGCTTTTCTTGATTCTGGATGTATTTTTTAAGAACTTCAATTGGCGCTGCACCCACAGAAGAAACAAAATAACTGGGACTCCAAAGAGCATCTTTGCCATAGGGCTTTTTGAACCCAGCTTTTCCATACATCCGGCTAGATACGCCTTTGAGTGAATTCACTATTTGAGAAATCGAGAGCTTTGGAGGGTATTCGATTAAAGCATGAATGTGGTCGGCTTCACCATTGAATTCCAGGATTTGAAGATCCATTTTTTTTGCTACGTCTAGAAATGATTCTTTAATCACTGCAAGACTTTCCTTAGTGAATACAGACCTACGGTATTTTGTTACACAGACCAAATGGATTTTTAAGTCAGAAACCGAATGTCTTTCCCTACGGAAGTTAGTTGACACCACAAGCAGACCCATATAGAATTAATATAACAGACCAAATATAACACGAAACTAAAGAGGAGGTGAGATCACTTGCTAACAAACTATGTTTACAAGCTACGTCCTAATGTCTCTCAATCTGAAAAAATGGACAACTGGGTTGATCTGCTCAGGAGTCATTACAACTGGTGCTTGAATGATAGGATTACCCAGTATAATCACCAATTCATTCAAGGGGACTATTGCGACATTAGAACAAGAGCGGTGGCTTGTCCTATAACTTGTTTTGTTAGCAAGAATGGAGCTACGGGAGAACCCTGGAAAGATGGGAAGCTAGATAAAGAAGGAAATCTTAAAAACCCTAGAAGAAGTGCAGGAGATATTCAAATAACCAGTCTACCAATGCTTAAACAAGCTAGACCTTGGTATGCTGAGATTGATTCTACAGTATTGCAACAAAACGTTAAACGTCTTGATGTAGCGTATAAGAATTTCTTTGAGGGCAGAGGATTCCCACAATTCAAGAATCGTAGCAACTTCACTTCTTTTACCTATACAGTAGGGACAAAAGTACAAGGAAACAAAATCTACTTACCTAAAATAGGTTGGATGAGGTTTCACAATTCTCGTTTAATACCTGATGGTTTTACTATCAAAGCTATAACTGTTCGCAAGCGTCAAGACGGTTGGTATATATCTGTCCGAATAGAAGACACAAATGTACCTAACTATATTTCAAGACCTTTAGCAGAAGTTGAGAAAGTCATTGGTTGCGATTTAGGTATTACCAAACTTGTTCATCTATCAGATGGATATCAAATTGATAATCCCAAGTTCAGCACAAACCGAAAGACAAGACATCTATTAAAAGTCAGACAGCGCCGGATCGGTCGCAGAGTTAAAGGCAGTAAAAACAGGAAAAAAGCAGCCAAAAAAGTTGGAAGATTACATAAACGGATTGGTGACAAACGTTTAGCATACCAATGGTATGTAGCAAACAAAATAGTTTCTCGTAATGTAGATGCTATTGGCTTGGAAGACTTAAACGTAGCAGGAATGTTACGACGTTGCCAGGTTAAAGTAGATGAGAAAACAGGACGGTTTTTAAAGAACGGACAAAGCCGAAAAAAAGGTTTAAATAGGTCTATCTCGGATGCTAGTTGGTCGGAGTTAACTTCAAAAATTGAGTATCTTGCTGAGAAGCAGTACAAAGTGGTAATCAAAGTTAACCCAAAACATTCATCACAAGAATGTCGAAACTGCGGACATACAGACAAATTGAATCGCGATAGAGAAAGATTCATTTGTGTAAGCTGTGGTCACATGTCCCACGCCGATCTAGGAGCTGCAAAAACAATTCGAGATAGAGCTTTAAGTTTGGTACGTGGGGACTCCGCGAAACCTGCTGACAACACTAGCAAGTCTAGTGAAGGAACAGTTAAACGCCTGAAAAATCGCAAGGAGACATCAGCACGCCCTTTGGGCAAACGTGTTGAGCCTGGGAACCTGAGCAATCAGGATATCAAGACAGCGATGTCTTGAGAATCACCGCCCCTTTTAGGGCGGTGAGCGTCAAAAAATCCTAACGCACGGGGTAGAGAGTGCAGCCCTATCCGTCCTAAATACCCTAATTCTTCACTGCGGGCGATCGCAAAATTGACTAAGTTCCTACCAACACCTTTGTAAGTGGGAGGGTCATTGATTTCAGGGCGATTCCACGGTGCTGTAGCCAAAGCCCTTATATATACCAACGGACGGCGATACTGCGATTCAATTTGACATCGCTTCTTGAGAATATCAATCATCATCAAGCCCTGGGTGACTCCAGCACACTCAATGGCGTAAAGTTCATCCCCTGGTAGCATTTTGGCTCCCCTACTTTTCCAGTCCCAGTCCCAGTATTCATCATCTTTACCAGTTCCTACTAGTTGAGGCGACCATAGTGTCTTGGCATCCAACAAATGCTTATCCGTTACAGTTGTAAGGACAGCATCCACCACCACGTTGTCTTGAAGCCTTAATAATCTGACACGAAGGTTAAAATTTGACACCACAGCGGCAACACGATTGCTTTATAAACAAAAAACATTCAACCTGGTTTAGAAGTATAAAGGCGACCGGATAAAAGTAACAGACTTACGCTGTAAAATTTGTAACGATTTATAATCTTAGCCTTATTTCTGCCGCTTTGTACTAAATTTTACATAAAATCCGGAAGCTCAGCTATCAAACTTGTAAGACGATGACAAGTTATATAAGAACGTCTCCCTTCGCTATCCCAACGTCTGAGTGTCGATACTGATTTTCCTATTAGTTTTGCGAATTCGTGTGGTCTATAATTAGACATAAAACCTCTTCATACTATAAACTATAGGTAAGTATAGATAAGTTTTAATTGTTAGTCAAACACCTCAATATGATAAGTCAATTTCAAAGGAAGACCGCACGATTATCTTTTTCTTTGTGTTTAAGTGTTTCAGTAGCGACTGCTTCTACAATGAGTTTTTTAACAGCTACGCCATCTGTTCAAGCACAGTCGTCAAATCAAAGACCAACTGTTGCTACTGTTAAAAGTATGGTTAATGGTGACATTAGCTGCTATGTTACATTAGTAGATGCAAAAGAAAAAAAATATCAGGAAGTTCCTGCAACATTTGAAATTTGCGATCGGGAAAAGACTTTTTTAAACAAGAAAGTGCGTCTAACTTACACGAAAGAGCGAGTTAACGATTGCCAAAGCGCTGAACCCTGCGGGAAAACGCGGATAGCAACTTTGATTTCTAGAATGACAATTGTTCGATAATCTGTTCAAATAACATTTTTGTCAAAACGAAATATGGCGATCGCTCCTGAGCGATCGCGCTTCTATAAAATATTTTTAAACCATCTGCACGTTTCTCCTCGTCTCCTCGTTGGAATTTTGTATCTCTCAGCAGGCTTAGTTGTGCTTGACGCAATGCTTCAGATTTTGTCATTTTCTCAGTGTCACTACCGACTTTTTTGGCTGACTCTCTAACAGCCAGAGCTTGCAGTACAGCAGGCTCTGTAGAGCAATACAGGAGGCGGAGCCTCCGGTAAGGCATTCCCAGGCTGAGCCTGGGAACGAGGAGATGCAAAGGTAACGAGGAGATGCAAAGGTAGAGTGTTGTAAACTGAAAGACAGTTGAAATTTCCAAACAGGAGCAAATGGCAGATTATCAAAGACAAATGAAAGGTATCTTAGCAATACTCTTAGCTGTTTCCCTGTTTATTCCTTGGTTGTTGAGTGCGATCGCACTTTTCCTCAGCCTGTGGATTATATTACCAGCCCCGACTTTTTTCTTGTTACCTCTGGGAGTTGTTGCACCAGAAATCAGTCCTTGGTTAATTGCTGGAAATGCGATCGCACTCATCTTAATCATCTTTAGAATACATCAAAGTTGGCTGTACAATATCGCCCTAATTGGTAGTCTACTCGGTCTAATCCTGAGTTCGCTGCCATTGTTGCAATTCAGTGCTGCTAATGCACAAATAGCTACAGAGATGTCAAGAGTTTTAGGGTCTGACTATTTGGCAAAAATTCCGCAACCTGCACAAATACAAATGCGTCGCCAACCATTCGTTTTAGCAGATGTTTTCCGAGGAATTACTCAAGAAAAAGTTCGCATTGACCGAGATATTATATTTGCTAATCCCGATAGCGTAAAACTTACATTAAATGTTTACCGACCTTTAGCGAATGGTAAATATCCTGCCATTATTATGATTTATGGAGGAGCTTGGCGAAGTGGCACTCCTAACAATGATGAAAAGTTTAGTTGCTACATGGCAAATCAAGGTTATACAGTGTTAGCAATTGATTACCGTCATGCACCTAAATATAAATTTCCTGTTCAGCTAGAGGATGTAAAAACAGCTTTAACTTATATTCAAATTCATGCAGATAGTTTAGAAATAGATAGCTCGCGAATCGCTCTGATGGGACGTTCAGCAGGTGGTCATCTCGCATTGCTAGCCGCTTATCAACCAGATGCAATTCCAGTACGAGCAGTGGTAAACTACTACGGACCAGTTAACCTCACCAAAGGTTACTATGATCCACCCTTTCCCGATCCAATTAACACTCGTGCTGTGCTAAACGCTTTTTTAGGAGGTACACCTGAAGAATTAGGAGAACTTTACCAGCAAGCTTCTCCCATTAATTATGTTAAACCCAACCTTCCGCCTTCTTTACTAGTTTATGCAGGTCAAGACCATTTAGTAAAACCAAAATTTGGTCGTCAACTTTACGAAAAATTACGAGCAGAGGGAAATGATGCTATTTGGTTAGAAATTCCTTGGGCGGAACACGCCTTTGATGCAGTTTTTAATGGAGTGAGCAATCAACTAGCCCTATATTACACCGAACGCTTTTTCGCTTGGGCTTTGAAGTCTTCTTAATTTTGTTGAGTGAGTGATTGATAACAAGTTATGAGCAAATACCTTGAAGGTAAAATAGCATTAGTCACAGGTGCAACGCGAGGTCTGGGCAAAGGAATTGCTGTTGGACTGGGTGAAGCAGGTGCTACTGTGTATATTACAGGTCGCACTTTAGAGTCTAATGATAATTCTGGAAGTCTCCGGGAAACTGAGTCAGCTGTGAGAGCAGCAGGTGGAATTTGTATCCCCATTCAAGTAGATCATAGCGCCGATGAGCAAGTGCGTTTGCTGTTCGATCGCATCCAAGATGAGCAAGGAAAGCTTGATGTGTTGGTGAATAATGTTTATTCAGGAGTACAAGCATTAACGGAGGCTTATGGAAAAGCTTTTTGGGAGCGCGAACCGAATTTTTGGGATGCTTGTAACAACGTTGGACTGCGTAGCCACTATGTAGCGAGTGTTTTTGCGGCTCGAATGATGGCGCAGCACCAGCAGGGATTGATTTGTACGATTTCTTCCTGGGGGGGTTTGTCTTATATTTTTGGGGTGCCATACACTGTCGGTAAGGCAGCTTGCGATCGCTTGGCTGCAGATATGGCAATTGAATTGAAACCAAATAATATTACCTCACTTTCCATTTGGCCGGGAATTGTGGGCACCGAACATATCACTCGTTTAGCCGCTCAGATGAAGGAAAATGAGGCGACAGACCAACAAAGTTCTGTGTTTAAGGAGGGATACAATTGGGAAACTCCTTTGCTCACAGGACGGGTTATTGCGGCGCTTGCAGCAGACCCAACTTTAATGCGTCGCACGGGAAAAGTGCAAATTGTCGCTGAACTCGCTCAATACTACGGATTGGTAGACCAAAATGGCGAGCGCCCCGTATCATTGCGATCGCTCAGGTTTCTCATTCCCTTTGCCATACCCGCACTGCGAAAATATTCATGGCTGGTGCCTAATATCAATATACCTTGGTCGCTGTTACTATTAAGTACTGCGCGATCGCCAAAAGTTTAACTTTAAGCCGAGCAACCAGATTTATCTCTGGGGTCAATTGAAAATCGAAAATCAAAAATTCAATGACACAATTAAATGACGCAGTGGTGCTAATTACTGGTGCATCTGGTGGTTTCGGACAGGAACTGACCCGCCAATTATTAATGGCTAATAGCCAATTAATTCTGACCGATTTAGATCGAAGTGTTCTCCAAAAACAAGCGGAAATCATTCAGCAACAAGTCACTACAGGTAAAGTACTCGCTTGTTTAGCCGCCGATCTTTCTAGTCGTGACGGATGTGAAAACCTTTACCATCAAGTTAAATTACTCGGTATTCCTGTTGATATTTTGATTAACAATGCGGGAATTGGATTGTTCGGTCGAATGGATGAAGTTCCCAGCGAGAAGTGGGAACAGTTAATGCAGGTAAACTTACTAGCACCAATGCGATTAAGTACATTATTTGGTGCTGATATGATTTCCCGTCAAAAAGGGCATATAGTTAATATTTCATCAATTGCAGGTTGGTCAGCAGCCGGAGGAATGGCGCATTATGCCAGCAGCAAGTTTGGTTTGCGGGGTTTTAGCGAGGGACTATTCAACGAAGTAAAAGATTATAATGTTAAAGTGACAGCAGTTTATCCCTTTTTCAGTCGCACGCCAATTCTTAAATCAGCAAGTTATGGAACATTAGCCAAAGAATTCGATATTTTCCCCAAAGATTTAGCTACCGATCCAGCAAAAGTCATTCAGGAAACGATTCAAGGAATTATTTGCAATCAACTGCACGTATTTCCCGATAGAATGGCAAAAAATATTCATATTTTAAAAAGATATGCTCCTTGGTTGTTGGATTGGATTAGCAAACAGTATAGTCGGAGATTAAAAAGTGATACAAGTCAGTAATTTAGGGGCAAATACATCTAAAGTGAATACCAGTCAGAAACATTTAATTATTGGAGCCGGTTTTGTAGGATTGGCCATGGCGCAAGCTCTCCAAGCTGCTCATATTCCCTATGACCAAGTTGATGCTAGTGATGATATTGGTGGTAATTGGTATCATGGAGTTTACCAAACAGCACATATCATTTCATCGCGTCGGATTACCGAATTTCCTCATTTTCCCATGCCAAAAGATTATCCCGATTTTCCTAGTGCTAAACAAATGAGGGATTATCTTAATGCTTTTGCGGCTCATTTTAAGTTGCGGCAAAATATTGAACTGAATCGTAGTGTTAATTATGTACGACCGATAGAAAATAACCTTTGGGAAGTGACTTTTGCTGATGGAAAACAAAGAATTTACAAAGGAATTTTACTCTGTAACGGACATCATTGGAGCAAAAGATTCCCGGAATTAAAAGGAGAATTTAACGGAGAGATTATCCATTCTAAAGATTACAAACGACCGGAACAACTTTTGGGTAAACGAGTTTTAACCATTGGTGGGGGAAATTCAGCGTGTGATATTGCGGCAGAAGCGGCTCGTGTGGGTGTAAAATCTGTTCTAAGTATGCGGGAATCCGTTTGGTTTATTCCTAAGACATTTGCTGGAGTTCCCATACCCGATTTAATTAAATGGTGGATGCCTGAATGGTATCAGCGATTGATGATTTATGGAATTATCCGCTTAACTTTTGGTAAACATGAAAACTATGGTTTAGCTAAACCAAACTATCGAATTTTTGAAAAACACCCGACTATAAACAATGAGGTGCCTTACTATATTAAACACGGTCGAATAATTCCCAAGCCTGCTGTATATCAACTTCAGGGAGATGAGGTTGAATTTGTCGATCGCAGTCGTGAGAAATTTGATTTAATTGTTTGTGCAACTGGTTATGATGTTTCTTATCCCTTTCTTCCCCAAGAACTCCAGCGTGTCTCTGGTGCTACCGTGAAATGTTATGTTGGTGCCTTTCTTGATGACTACAAAGGGTTGTATTATATTGGTTGGGGGCAAGCTAGGGGAGGTGTTGGCTCACTGATTACTGCTTACGCTTCACTATTTACCCGTTGTCTGAAGCTTCAAGAGCAAATTAATGTGCCAATAGGTTTGGTTTTTAAAGAAATGGGACAACACTTACCAAACACCCATCTTTCCGATCCCCACCAGGCATTTCGGCAAATCAAACTTGCTCATCGATTCTTTAATTTAATTGCTAGAAAAGCTGCTCAGCTGGATGCTAAATACCCAAACTTTTCTAATCACCCACTCCTTCCTTCTTCAGCTAATAATCAGCAATTAGAAACACTCTCAATACTGCTTGGATAAGGAAATCGTAGGTTGGGTAGAGCGAAGCGCGAAACCCAACAAATGGAGATAAATGTTGGGTTTCGTTCCTCAAACGCCAGTAAAGGTGCGGAGGGAAACCCTCCTATGGCGCATTCGCGCCACGCACACGGTTCAGGGCTGGCTCCCCAACCTACGTGTTTTCGTAAAATACGCTTTGTTTAGACTAGAGCGCCGGTCCAGTAGAAGATATTGACAAATCAGGCAGACTGTGTATATCAGGACAAGTCACATAGGTAGAGCAAATGTATTGGTTTGATAGCATTGAGAGCCAAGCATTTCATCTGCAAGTCTATTGCAATATGCTGTAATTAATATTTTTAACCAACTATCAGCAACTCTCAGGCGAATTTAAAATTATCCCGTATACCGTATGAATTTAACCTCCTTGAACTCTTATCCGGTGGAGATCTCCGCTTATCTTAGTGCCATTCATGTTTGATTTAATAACGCCTCTCTTTAACTCAGGGTCATTTATCCCTCACGGACACTGCTTTCTGTGGCAGCCTACCTTGATTTGGCTACACGTTGTTTCAGACTCGGTGATTGCTCTCGCCTACTATTCCATTCCCATTACCCTGTTTCATTTCATCCAAAAGCGCAAAGATTTGCCCTTCGACTGGGTGTTTGCTCTGTTTGCCGTATTTATTACTGCCTGTGGCACCTCTCATTTGATGTCAGTCTGGACGCTCTGGCATCCGATCTACTGGTTATCTGGTGGAATCAAAGCCATTACCGCGCTCGTCTCGTTAAGCACTGCGATCGCCCTGTTTCCCCTCATGCCAAAAGCGCTTGCCATTCCCAGTCGGGTAGAACTGGAAGCCGCAAATTGGGCATTGCAACAAGAAATTGCCGAACGCAAACGGATGGAAACAGAACTCCTTCACAATCGAGAATTGCGAGAGGCAATCTTTCATGAATCGGCAGATTCCCTGTTTCTGGTTAACCCGGAAACATTATTGACGCTGGATTGCAATCGTCAGGCGGTAAAGATGTTTCAGGCAGTTGACAAAACCGATCTCATTGGCATTGAAGGGCAAAGCCTGCAACGGCATCAATTTTCTGCGGATGAGTTAGACGCGATCGTGGCAGAAATGCAATCAAAGGGCGTTTGGAGGCGGGACATCGAGTATGTGACTCGCCAGGGCAATTTCTTTTGGGGCAGTATCGCCGCCAAGCCGATTACGGTTGCAGGACGAACGATTAACCTGGTCCGGGTAAAAGATATTACGGAGCGCAAGCAGATTGAAGCCGAGCATGAGCAAGCAGAGCAAGCCTTAAAGCTGAGTGAAGCTCGTTACCGAGCCATTGTGGAAGATCAAACAGAACTCATTGTTCGATTTTTGCCCGATAGTACGATATTGTTTGCCAATGAAGCTTATTGCCGCTACTTTGGGCTGCAAGCCAATGAGACAATTGGCAAGAGCTATGCGCCTCTGATTTTTGAACAGGATCAGGAAACAGTGGCTCAATTGGTGCAATCTATCGGTGTTGACAATCCAACCGTGGTCATCGAAAACCGGGTGGTGATTGGGGAGGGAATCCGTTGGACTCAATGGGTCAACCGAGCATTTTTTGATCGTCAAGGCGACCTGCATGAGGTTCAAGCGGTTGGGCGAGACATCACTGCACTCAAACAAGTTGAGGCCGCTCTGCGTGAGAGCAACCGCCGCTTTGCGACATTAGCAGAAGCTGCTCCGGTAGCGATCTTTCGGTACGACGCGGATGGCAATTGTAGCTATGTGAACGATCGCTGGTGTGAGATGACGGGCCGACCGCTAGAAATGGGAATGGGAACCGAATGGCTCCAGACGCTTCATCCAGAAGATCGCGATCGCACAATCAACGCCTGGTCGCGCTGGGTAGAATCTCATCAACCGGGGGAGTTCTTCCAGAACGAAGCCAGAATTGTCCGCCCAGACGGAACCATCCTCTGGTATTACTGCCAGGTTACACCTGAAACGAACTCCAACGGAGAGTTGATTGGTTATATTGGCACCCTGACCGATATTCACGATCGTAAACAGGCAGAGGCACAACTTCAAGCATCACTGCGAGAGAAAGAGGTACTCCTCAAGGAGATCCATCATCGAGTCAAAAATAACTTACAAATTGTCTACAGTCTGCTGCGCCTGCAACGTCGTAAGCTCAAAGACCAACTGGCAGCGAATGCGCTCCTAGAAAGCCAGAGCCGAATCGAGGCGATCGCCCTGATTCACGAAAAACTCTATCAATCTGAAGACCTTTCCCGCATCAATCTAGCCGAATATATTCCCAGTTTAATCACCAACCTGGTGAGTACTTTTAACGTTGACCGCATCCAGATTGATTTAAGAATTGAAATTGAACCCGCTTTGGTGAATATTGATAAGGCGATTCGCTGCGGATTAATTATCAACGAATTGTTGAGCAACTCTCTGAAGTACGCATTTTCTGCATCAACACTATGCAATCCATGTATTTATGTTAAGTTTACAAAAGTAGAAAAATCTACTTTCTCCTTAATTGTTGGAGATAATGGAGTTGGTATTCCTCATCACGTCGATTTGTTACATCTTGAGACGTTAGGACTACAGCTCGTTCAGGGTTTTGTGCAGCAGTTAAAAGGAACGCTGCAAGCAAATTGTCAGAGTGGCACAGAGTTCCACATTCTGTTTCCAGGAGAAGAGGTATGACGAATGATGCGGGTGCATCCGCTTCAACATCGGTGCGAGTGCTAATCGTTGAGGACGAGTGGGTCGTCGCTATCGATGTGAGAGACTGCCTGGAAGCATTGGGCTTCTCGGTTGTGGCGATCGCAGCATCTGGAGAGGAAGCCATCATCAAAGCCAGAGAACTCCGTCCAGATATTGTGTTCATGGATATTCGTCTCGAAGGAGAGATGGATGGTATTCAAGCCGCTCAGCAGATCTGGAATGAGTTGCAAATTCCGATTATCTATGCAACCGGCTATTCGGACAAAGCCACAGTCGATCGAGCCATAGCAACAGAACCCTTTGGCTATGTTCTTAAACCCATTAAAGAGTCCGATCTCTATGCTGCAATTACCCTGGCGCTGCAACAGCAGGCGAGAGCCATTCAATTTAGAGAAGATCGGAAATGGATGGCAACAATTCTGAAGGCGATCGGCGATGGTGTCATTGTCACCGATACCCAAAGCCAGGTGAAATACCTCAACCTGGTTGCGGAATCGCTCACGGGTTGGCAACTTCAGGAGGCGCTGAATCGTCCTCTGTCTCAGGTGCTCCCCCTATGTGATGAACAGACGCAAGTTCCGATCGAGAATCCAGTCACCCAGGTACTCCAGACAGACGAAATCGCCTACTTAGTCAACCCAGTTTTGTTAACTCGAAAAGATGGTAGTCAGATTTTAGTCGCAGACAGTGCAGCTCCAATCAGAGATGACGAAGGAGTTGTGACTGGAGCCGTTATGGTTTTTCGAGATGTGACCAACCGACAGTCGCTTCAAGAACAGTCCTTTTCCATTCTGCGAGCCCAACTATTAGAACAGGAAATGCAAGAGCTTCAGCGACTCGCTCAGCTCAAAGATGCTTTTTTACGCACCGTTTCCCACGAGTTGCGATCGCCGTTAGCCAACATCAAAATGGTTATCCACTTGTTGGAGATCAACTTAAACCGACAACGGTTATCTCCTTCAGAGTCGGAAGTCGATTCTCAATCCCAACAAATAGAGCAATACCTGACTATCTTACGCGAGGAATGTGACCAGGAACTCAATTTAGTCAATGACCTGTTAGACCTGCAACGCCTCGAAGCCGAGGAGACTCCTATTGAATTAACCTCGATCGAGGTAGGGGAATGGATTGCCCAAATTACAGAGGTTTATCAAGAACGTGCCCAAGAACGGCAGCAACGGCTGGATGTGTTTCTCCCTTCTACCCTGCCAATACTCGTTTCGGATATTTTAATGTTGACGCGAGTCTTAAGGGAATTGCTGACCAATGCCTGTAAATATACCCCTCCAGGAGAAGTGATTACAGTCAGTGCTGAATCTGTAGGAGAACGACTGAGACTGGTGATTCGCAATTCTGGTGTCGAAATCCCAGAGGAAGAATTGCCTCGAATCTTTGACAAGTTTTATCGAATTCCGGGAAGCGATCGCTGGACCCAGGGTGGAACTGGGCTGGGGCTGGCTCTCGTCAAGAAACAAATCACGTATTTGGGCGGTTCAATTCACGTTGAAAGTAGCGCGAACGAAGTTCGGTTTGCGATCGAGTTACCCTTTACCTCTGGAGTTTAGACTAAATTTTACTTATTTGGTAACTTAGCACGTAGTAATTCTCGAAATTCATTCATTTGCTCATCACTGCCAAAAGCCCGTTTGGGAAATAAATTAAAGCAGTTGTTCGATTGGTAAACCATAAATAAATTAGGAGTTTCTCGCCAGTGTGTATAAATCAACCATTTCATTTTTGATTCTGATAACTCTGTGTTAATCTGTAATGCTTCTTCAGATGCTTCTACCCTAATTTCATTCTTCAAGCCCGGTTGACTATTCCATGTGCGACTCAGTACAAAATTTCGAGAAATCCGAATAACTAAATATATAAAAGCTAATAAAACTAAATTAGGCACGATCGCACTTATTAAAAGCTCATTCAAGGAGATACCTCCTTGTGTTAGCATGGGAAGTATTGATATAAATATAATAATTCCCATCACAAGTAAGTAGTATTTCAATAATACTTTTTTAGAGTGAGCTTGGTTCGCTTCTTTAATATCATTTACATTTAGGCGGTATTCAAATTGCATGGTAATATGACTCACTGATGTATTGGGCGTGAGAGAAAGTTATGTTTCTGTTACATATACCGTTCTAAACTGAAATTTTATGCACTGGTTGAGTAAATATTCCTAAAAGTTATCTAAGAGGATGTTTGAAAAGTCATGATTCATGTATCAAATATTTT
>NZ_WJFC01000127.1 GCF_009725235.1 Scytonema sp. UIC 10036 | reverse complement strand
CCTTTGGGGTTGGGGGCTGTGGGGGAGTAATTGTTCATTCCCCCCCTCTTCTGGGGGTAACCAGCGCAGGGCTTCTTCAACATAGGGCATAGTTCCCATTGCTGTTGATGCCAAGGTGCGAGATGCGCCGATCCTTTCGATGGGCAAATGAGCAAATCCTGTAGGAATTGAGACTGTAAAGCAACTGCCCTGTCCCAATTGACTGGTTACACTAACGCTACCACCATGGAGTTTAACTAACTCCTGCACGAGCGACAAGCCGATGCCCGATCCCTCAAAACTCCTCCCTCGAGCACCTTTAACGCGGTGAAACCGTTCAAAGAGATGGGAAATTTCATCGGTAGGAATGCCAATTCCCGTATCTTCCACTGCTAGTTCAACGCCGTCGGCAAAACCTTGTAAGCGAACAGTAATTGTGCCGGTAAATGTAAACTTAAATGCATTGGATAACAAATTTAGCACAATCTTTTCCCACATTTCGCGATCGATATAAATGGCTTCGGACAAAGGGGGGCAATCTACTACCAAAGAAATTCCCATGCGTTCAATTAAGGAGCGAAATGTACTGGCAAGCTCAGCTGTAAATGTTGGCAAATCTGTTGGCTCATAGACTGCCTCTATTCGTCCGGCTTCTATGCGGGAAAAATCAAGCAGCGTGTTGACGAGTTTGAGCAAGCGCATACTGTTACGCTGTACAATTTCTATGCGATCGCGTTGCGCGGGCGGTAATGGACTGGTCGTGTCGGTTAAGGCATCCTCTAGAGGAGCTAACATGAGGGTAAGGGGCGTGCGGAATTCGTGGGAAACATTGCTGAAGAAAACTGTTTTGGCGAGATCGATTTCTGTTAGAGCCTCTGCCCGTTGGCGTTCGGTTTCGTAGGCACGAGCATTGGCGATCGCTGATGCCACTTGTCCTGCCACCAGTTCCAAAAATCCCTGGTAATCATCGTCAAGAGCGCGACGAGAACTAATGCCTGCCACTAGTAAGCCCGCAGGACGATCCTGTCCGGGAGATGCTACAGGTAAAACTAAAGCCGTATGGGAGGGTTCTTCCCAAAGACCAATGTTTAACTCGCCAAACCGCTCGATCGCATCTTCAATTCGCTCTAGCCTAGAGGTGTGTGCTACTTTTGCCAAAGGCCAACCTGACGATTCTGTTAAATCCGAAAGTTCGATGAAATTTGGACTAGCAGGTGTATTTGGTTCCAAACCCGTGCTTCCTGCCAGATAAGCATACTTTCCTTCAGTCTCTACTAAGTAAAGCAGTGCAAATGGAATATCAGCTGCATTGTTTGCCAAAGTTGTTATGGCAATTTCACAAGCGGCTTCAGCCGTTTTTGCTTTACCTGCTTGTGCCCCTAGATCGCGCAAAGTACGAAGCCGCCGATCGATCAAAACCTGTTTTGTTGTTTCCGTACAGGCACAAAACAAACCACCGATTCCGCCTGTCTCATCTCGAATTGGGCTGTAGGAGAAGGTGAAGTAGGTTTCTTCTAAATAACCGCTGCGATGCATGAACAGCTGAAAATTATCCGACCAGGTTGATTCCCCGTTAATTATGACCCTATCCACCATTGGTCCAATTGCATCCCAAATATCTGGCCAAACTTCAGGTGCAGGGCGACCCAATGCTTTCGGGTGTTTTGTCAATCCTAAAACGGGGCGGTAGGCATCATTATAAAGTTTAACCAGATTAGGTCCCCAAAAGATAAACATGGGGTAGCGAGAGTTTAATAAAATGCTCACTGTAGTACGCAAACTTTGCGGCCACTGTTCTACAGGTCCCAGTGGCGTTTGTGACCAGTCGTGCGATCGCATTAAGGTACACATCTCCCCATCACCTGCAAATAAATTTTTTTGCATATTTGAACCGAGTCAATTACAATATTGTTTTGTTTAAATCTTTTATCTTAACACGGTCTTTTCCAGCCGAATAAGTATACATTGCACTACAAGATAGCTACATAGGATCTTCCTAACCCCTTTTAATTAAGGGGATCGGATTTGTCTCAAAGATGCGCGGGAATTGCTATAACCTGAGTAGATAGTCAGAGGATTGCTAGATGTTAATTCTCCTTACCTTTGCTCAGAATCACATAGATTCGTTCGCGAGTTGGGATGTCGAGACTGTCCTGAAAAAGATTAATGGTTCTCAAAATATCTGGCTGCGCTGTATTCACTTTCGCGATCGCACTGGAATCGCCAAAATCATCAAACACTTTGGACTCAATCCATCCCGTGTTAACACGATCTTTAACTCTTCCCCTATAGGAGTTGACCAAGACATAGAAGATTGTTTATTTAACAGCTATGAAATATTGACTCCTGAAATGAAAGAGCAGGAGTTTGAAGTAGTTCGTGGCAGTATTGTAGTTGGAACTAATTTTATCATAACATTTGAAATCGCTGAAGTCAAAATATTTAATTTACTCATTAACAAACTTGAAAAGCATAGTACAGAACTAGCTAGTTTGAGAATCGACCACCTTTTTTATCTCATCTTTAAAGATATTTTCAGCAATTACCATAATGTGTTTAATTATATTTCCATACAGCTTGATGATTTAGAAGATGAAGTTTTAGAAAATTCTGGGGATGAGTTAACATATCAAAAAATTGCTAAAATGAGGCAATCAACTCGTTTTGTTCGGAGAAATTTTCAAAGCATTAAATCACTTTTAGCCATGATGAATGACGAAGATTTTCACTGGTTATCCCAACCAGTAAAAGCATTATTTAATGAAGAATTAATTCATCAAGTTGATAACCTTTGGCAAGAATACCAAGCACTAAGAGCCTGGATGTCAGAATTAATGGAAATCCAACGCGATAACATTGCCAGCAAAACTAGCGAACGAATTAATCGTCTCACTATGCTCTCAAGCATATTTTTACCAATTACTTTTATTGCTGGGTTATATGGTATGAACTTTAAATATATGCCGGAATTAGAGCAACCTTGGGCTTATCCTACCGTGATAACTGTAATGGCATTAATTGTGATTGGTAGTATTGCATATGCTAAACAACAACGCTGGTTATAGGTGAAAAGCCCGATTCCTTTGGAATTGCAAAGCTTGATGTACCGAAAGTGCCATTATTGTTAAGAATAATTGCTGGAGTAGAATGAACTTCTAGAGTGAGTGACAAAAACAGTATACTTAATAAATGACAAAAGTTATACAACAATAATTTCCGAAAAAAGCGTGCCATGGTGAAAAAGACGCGCTATTTGAAGCGTCTCTACGAGGATTGTATGCCATGCATATTTAATTTTTGGAGTTGTTTAACACATCAGAAGCTTCTTGGGTGCATTACTGCAAGCACAATCGTAGACCTTTACTTTGGGAGAAAAAACAGCCTCCCTAAACTTGTAAACAGCAATCCCAGGAATCAATCTCATGATTGTTAACACTTTGAATAGTACAATTCCGATTGACACAATTGAGCTTGAGACAAAGGATTTTGAACGGGCGATCGCTAGTTGTCGCAAAGATTGTGAAGCTGCAGCAACGCTTGCTGGGTTCCCAAAAGAAGCAGGGTATGATGTTTTAATTGGCTGCATTGCTAAAACTGTTGATAACTGGTCGCTTGATAAATTTCAGCAGTGGACTGAGAGAGTCGCTGACAACTATGGCAACACCAGTACCAGTGGAGTGAGCATTTTGCAGCTTGTGGACCTTGTGAGCTTCCTAATGACCGAACCACGACACCGTGTCATAAGAAAACTGGAACGTGTCGCTTTGCACTCAAAAAGCAGCTAACTATATTCCATGCGATCGCGAATTTCAATGTTTCCTCGATTGAGAATTTGTTCGTAGTTGCGCTTTAGCGCATGCATCGCTAATACAAACTAACCCTCTGCGTACTCTTCGTCTCGACGGTTAAATAAATGACTTTTCAACCACAGAGTACGCTCCAGATCCCAGAGAAAAGAGATGAGGAGTTGAGGGGCGAACGAGACTTTGTATCCCCTTCGCGCTCTTTGCGACGCCCGGAGCTTCAAGCCGGGGAACCCGTCCAACGCACTGGCTCGTCTTTACGGTTTTTCCTCTCTCGATCCAGTGTTTTTAGCTGGAAATGCTGACTGGTAGGCTGCTGTCTCGCGATCTTATGAGGCGGAGCCTCCCTTCTGGCATTCCCAGGCAGAGCCTGGGAACGAGGCGAGCGGAACGAGGCGATAAGACATAGTTGCATTGGTGGGCTTTAGCCCTACCTACTTTATACTGTTGCAGGTTGCACGTTGAGTTGTATTGCTGCGTTCTCTTCTTGCTCGTCTTCTAGAGTTACCGGGACTGACTGAACTTGCCAAATATCTCGCGCATACTCGCCAATTGTACGATCGGAAGAAAAGTATCCGGTGCGGGCTGAGTTGAGAATTGATTTTCGCCACCAGGTATCGCGATCGCGGTAAGCTTCATCGACTTGTTGCTGACACTCAACATAGGATTGGTAATCTGCAAACAACATATAGTCATCCTGGTTCTTTAGGGATTCCACAAGTGGTTTGAACAAATTGCTGTCTCCTTTGGAGAAGTAACCCGATGCAATTTGGTCGATCGCCTGTCTGAGTTGGGGATTGCTGTTGTAATAGTCCCAAGGATGGTAGCCTTGCGCTTTCCTCTGCATGACTTCCCCCGCATTCAGCCCGAAAAGAAAGAAATTCTCGTGTCCCACGCGATCGCGAATTTCAATGTTTGCGCCGTCGAGAGTTCCGATGGTAAGTGTACCATTCATGGCAAATTTCATGTTACTTGTGCTGTAAAAATACCTAACAAAGTTCACAAACCTTATCAAATATTTCATCTTAATTGGCCTTTCTGATACACCCAAGCATAGACGACCGAACTGGCGGCTACTATATTGATTGGGTATCTAGTAGCAATTAGCTACACGGAGAGCGCACACCAACTGGGAATCAGCACAGTTCCCTTGGCATCAGGCAACGGCAACCACGCCACACAACCCGAGACCAAACCAGGGTGTTTTAAGACCACAGGCTTTTTAAACTTGCTGGCTAGATATTTTAAGGCGATGTTTCTAGCCGCGTTATCCCCAGAGTCATAAATTTTCCCCTCTGGAGTCTTGACCAACTTTCCTAAACCTCTCTCGCTCCACAAGTATAAGTTTAAACTTCCGACTTGAGAACCACGTAGGCATTTCCCACCCAGAAACGCATCAGTGATTGAAGTGTAAGCAGGGTTAATGCGTGTTGTATAAATCGAATAACGTGCCAGCGCTTTGTGTTCAGTTCGTTTTTGAATTTTCTTTGCTATCCAGTTTGAACGCTTGATATTACTCCGATGTGAGTATTTACCTTTGAGAGCTTTTAAACTTTTTAAGTTTTCAAAAACGATTAACTGACACTGATATTTTAGAGCGAACTCTACAAGAGTATTTGAGATTTTTTCAATCAAATCTTTCTCAAGATTTTTGATTCGCTCCCACAAAGTCGCACACATTCGCTTTGGCGGTGAATTCCCTAACTCTGTATGCGTATTCGTGAGCTTTTTAGCTTTGGCAATTAGTCCTAGGTAGCGCTTCCTAAGATGAGATAAGCGATTGTTTCCTTGAAGGCGAAGAGTGGTTATTTCTTCAACAACGCCCGTATCTTCGTACCCTTCTAGCACCTTGGCAACGACGATTGGGTCGGATAAATTTAAATCGATGCTGAGAACTCGGAGTTTGCCATAAGCTTGAATCTGCTCATCTAATTTCCCCTGACTTGGAGTGAGTTTTTGAATCACCCAACATATGTTAAGATTACCATTTGATATCATCAGTGACATTGTACTTTTTTGATAGCCCAATGGTAATTCTCGACACTTGTAGAGGAATTTTTCTTTCACCCAACTTGAACCAGTCCACAGCTTTACAACTATAGATTCGCCTGTATCTTGCTCAAACATCGAAGAGTAAAACTGTGTAGGGAAATTAGTTGATGTCGGTAATGTTGGGGGTTTTCCTGCTTTCTTTTTGAGTCGAGTTTTTTTCTTGAGTGTTTTAGCTTGATTTGCTCTCTCAATGCGTTGTTGCCAACGTTTTAAATTACTATCATGAGATTTAACAATGCCGAACGCTTTTTTGATGGCAGCACGTCTGAAATCTTTGGGAACATCTTTAAAAGGTATCGGATGTGGCACCTCAGCCCGTTTTTTATTTGTAATAGTTAGAGATTCATAGACTTGGTATAAATCTGATACGGATACACTCAGGCATTTTTCTACATCTACTCCCATCACCTTCACATAAAACATCACAACTGAATTAAATAGCTTTTGTGTTGCCTCTACATAACCAGGGTGTTTTGTTTCAATTACACCGACCATGGCTTCATTAATCAAGAAATGTCCCTTCTGTTTTCTGAGTGCCACGCTATTATCACCTCCTGTGTTAATACTGCTTTGGCTGTATAAATTTGATTTTCTCTAATCAATTTAGATCATTTAACACCTCAAGCAAAGAAAACATAATAGATATTTACAATTACATCAAGAGCTAAAATATTTTACTACCTCAACTCAGTCATGCTTCGGTTTTCTCTTTCAGATTTATCAGAGCTTTCATGAAATTTATTTTGGCACTCCACAAACGCAAAGTGTTGACTGTGTTTGTGTTGTAGCCCACCATCGGAGTATCGTAAGGCGTCCCCAGAATAGTTTTTTGGGGAATCCAACGCACTTGGTAGCGTCCCCGTTCATCGGTATATGCTTCTGTGTGTCCGCCAAATTTGACTTCTACAGTGTAATCGGGACGTGGAATTTCCCAAGGATTGCCAAAGCGCAACCAGCGATCTGGTACTTCTACTTGTGTACCATTGCGAATGGTTTGTTGAAAAATGCCGTACTCGTAGCGGATACCGTAGCCAATGGCGGGAATTTCTAAAGTTGAGAGAGAATCCAAAAAACAAGCAGCGAGTCTTCCCAATCCACCGTTACCCAATCCCGGTTCATCTTCCTGTTCGAGCAAATCGTATAAATCTAAGCCTGCTGACTCCCGCACCACTTGTCGGGCTTGCTCGTATATGCCGACATTTGTTAGATTTTTACTGAGTTGTGGTCCGATGAGATATTCAGCCGATAAATAGCATACGACTTTGACATCTGGTTGAAAGTAGGTTTGCTCGACAGTTCTAATCCAACGATGCAGCAAGCGATCGCGAACAGTATAGGATAGTGCCATGAAAAAGTCATGTGCTGTTGCCCAACCTTTATTTTTTGCTTGGATGTAGTAAAGGTTGTCTAAAAAAGCACGTTTGAGTGTTTCGATATCCATTCCAGTGCGATCGTCCTGCACTTGAATGGGAACTTGTTCTGTACGATGGATGTGCTTTTTCCAATGAGGAGCATATTTGCCATTGTGCTTTGTCGAGCTGTTGCCATTACTCATGGTTACAATTCCTAATGAACGGGGAATTTATTCTCGAACCTATATAACTTTAGAGGGAATTGTGGTTTCAACGCCTCTAGCCAAGGGAGCACAATCATCTTGTCATTGCTCCTGTTGCTACTTTTGTCGATCTCTCGACTTAACCTGAATTTACCTGAACTCTCAATGTCATTTTTCTCACATTATTACCCCCCATTATCCCCCCTTGTAAAGGGGGGAAATTAAGAGAAATTTAGTTCCCTCCCCTTTACAAGGGGAGGGTTAGGGTGGGGTAAGAAATATTTAATACATTGAGCGTGACTTTTGAAATGCTGTAGTGCTCAACGCCTATCGGCTATCAAAGGTAAAACACTGGCTACGGAGCGTAGAGCTATTTATTGAGCAAATGCTACAGTTCTTATGATACAAGCGATATAACCATTTTGCAAGCACCTTATCGTAATTTTTCTCAGTTCAAACACTTACCAAATAAGACTTACATCTACTTTTATTTGCAAATCGGGTTTCACAAAAAGAGATGCTTGCAGTTTTCAGTAACAAAGAAAATTAAATAGACCTCTCAGTTTCTAAGTTATTATAAGTTTGGGTTTTAAAAACTTCGATGCCGTTGGACACCAAGTCACCATCTGGCGTTGAGCACTTTCACGTTGCCAAGGTGTAGAGCCTCTAAGCGATACAGGGCGGATGGGCTTAACATTACCCTTCTCGCTCCTAACCTAAGATGCCGTTAGGCGATAAACAGAATTCAAATAGTACTTGACAGAATGTCTTTTTCGTGCAAATAATAATTTATCGATGTTTCAAGTTGCGAAAAACGAGTTAAATAGAAATTTTAGTTTTAGCTCAGAGGATAGCGTTACTAACCGCGACAACTTCAAGAGTTAATCTCAAAATTATGTGTTCTTTCTTCCCTCAGATGCCTTTTTAGGTTTTGAACATTACTTGGAATTTCGATCGCTGTCTGAATAATTGAATATGGGGGAATCCTAAAATGATTGCATCTGTGGGTTTTTCGGCGTCTCAGGATGTAGATTTAGGGCTTGAGCCATTCGTTGAGCTATGTTTTCCAGTGCGAGGAAAATATTTACCTGCGGATCATGGCTATGCACTCTTTTGTGGTTGGGTTAATCTTGATTCAGAAATACGCAAGCAGAAAACTGTCAGTATTTTGACTGTTCCTGGCTTTCCCGACAAACAAGGGAAAATAATTCTGAACGAATATTCGTGTTTGCGCGTTCGCGTACCAATCCCGTTAATTCCCTTGGCTTATAAGTTGGCTGGAAAATCTATTCGTTTGGGAATACATGAAATTCAAATTGGTATTCCCGAAATATTTACATTGAAACCTGCTAGCAAACTCAAGTCTAGAATTGTTGTCATTAAAGGACATAGCGAGCCTCAATCGTTTTTAGTAACAGCACAACGTCAACTTGATGATTTGGGAATTTCTGCTCAAATTTCCATTCCCAAAGATAGACAGGGTGAATTCTGTCGCAAAACTATCAAAGTTAAACGTTATACGATAGTGGGTTTTACAACGGAAGTTTCTGGTTTGAGTGACGACGATTCTATCAAGTTACAACAATGGGGAATTGGTGGTAAAAGACACATGGGTTGTGGATATTTCTTACCTTGTAAGGGAGGTAAAAATGTTTAAAAGATTGCTGGCTAAGTCTTGCAAGCTAGGAGAAAACGATCCGAGAAAAAAAGGTGCTGCAACGTACACCGGACATATCAGTTTTGTCATGCAAGCAGCTGATGTTTTGGTAGATAAATTGGGTATGACTATTCTCGAACAATTGGGAATACAGCATATTGGTTTAGATTCCTTGGCAGCCACAGTCAAATTGGGTGCATATTTACACGATTGGGGTAAAGCTAATCAACATTTTCAAGAAATGGTTTACTTAAAAACCATCGATCCAAGATCGCCAGACACAAACATTCAAAATTATAGAAAGAAGATTATTCAATCTTCAAAAGCACATTCAGATAAACAAATGCTGCGTCATGAAGTGATTAGCGGCATTTTGGCACTACAAGTTCCCTGCTTTCGAGAATGGCTAGAAAAGTGTCCCAACGCAAATTTAACAATTGCAGTTTGGGCGGCGATAGGACATCATTTAAAAATTGGGTTAGATAAAAATGGGACGCCATCGGGTTATATTGCGGAAATTCCCTCTGGTACGGGAGATGAATTAAAAATATACACCACTCATTCCGATTTTCAAGCAGTTCTAAAAATGGGTAGTCAATATTTGGGATTGCCCAAACAACTACCGGAATTTCCGACGATAATTTGGACTGACAAGCAATTATTAACAGCTTTAAAAAATTTACGCAATGAATTTAATGGTTTTGAACCTGATTGGGAGCAACAAAAATTTATTGCAGCAGTCAAAGCAACAGTAATCGCCGCAGATTTAGCTGGTTCTGCACTTCATGAAGTAGAGGAAGACTTTCAAGGATGGATTGAAGAAGTCTTATCACTACAACTTTCAAAGCAAGAGTTAAATAACCTAGTCAAACAACGTTTGAAGGGTAAAAAATTACGACCATTTCAAGAGTTAATTGCTAAATCCAAGCATCGGGTGACGTTGGTGAAGGCTGGTTGTGGAACGGGAAAAACCGTTGCAGCATATGCTTGGGCAGAAAAATGGGCTGTCGGGCGTAAATTATTTTTCTCCTATCCAACAACAGGTACAGCATCTCAAGGTTATATAGACTATGCATTTGAGACAGACATTGAAGCCGCTTTAATGCATTCTCGTGCTGATTTAGACAGAGAATTACTATTTTCTGGAGATGAAGACGATCGTGAAAGCATCGATTCTAAGCTAATGGCTTTTCAAGCTTGGCGCAAAAAATTGATTGTTTGTACAGTTGATTCAGTGTTAGGTTTAATTCAAAATAATCGCAAACCGCTTTATTCATGGTCTGCACTGGCACAAGCTGCTTTTGTGTTTGATGAAGTTCATGCTTTTGATCCGCGTCTGTTTGGAGCCTTATTAAAGTTTCTGAAAGCTTTTAGAGGTGCGCCAATTTTATTAATGAGTGCCAGTTTTAGTCCCCAACAGTTGTCAGCGATTCAACAAGTCTTGGTAGAACAGGGAGAAGATTTAGGAGAGCCAATTCCAGGACCAAAAGAATTAGAAGAATTGCCCCGTTATGACATCGCTTATATTCCCGAAGTCAGTAACTTTGAGGAACTAACGGAAGTTTGGGAACCTGTTATTGAGGCTTTAAGAAACAAACAAAAAGTTTTATGGGTAACTAACTCGGTAAAAACTTGTATTGCAATTCATCGGACTGCACAAATAAAGCTTGCCGAACAATTACCAGAATTTGCCATTGCTCCATTAATTTATCACAGTCGATTCCGTTACAAAGACAGGGTGAAAAAACATCAAGCTGTCATTGAAGCATTCAAACAAGATAAACCTATTTTGGCTATTACTACCCAAGTCTGTGAAATGTCTTTAGATTTGAGTGCTGATTTATTAATTTCTGCGATCGCTCCTGCAGCAGCTTTAATTCAACGATTGGGACGACTTAACCGCAGGATGAGTAAACCAGAAGAAGGAGCAAAACTAGCAATTGTTTATCCTTGGGATAATCCGAATCCATATGATAAAGTAGAAATCTTTACAGGGAAGCAGTTAATTCAAGAATTTTCGGAAAAGACAGGCATTTCACAACGAGATTTAGCAGAATTTGCAGCAAGTCTTAATTCTGAAGAAATTCAAGACGTTAAATCCAATTGGCTGGAAGATAATTGGTGTACAAATCCAAATTTTTTACGGGAACCAGGATATACACTTACTGTAATTTTGGGTGAAGATGAACCAGAAATTTGGAAAATCGCTCAGCAGAAAGAGCAGGAACTATTACAAAAACATCAGAATACGTCGCGGATGAAGTTATTTAAACAAGAAGCACAGAAATGGACAGTACCCATCAATATTCAATCTGAATCAGATTATTATACCTGGAAACGTATAGGATTTTATCCTGTAACACCACAAGGCAGAATTCCCTACAGTGAAGAGGTAGGAGCAGAACAGTGAATTTAGAATTTGATTTGGGTAATCCTTGTTTTACCTTGTTGCATCGTGCTGGTTTAGCTGGATTGTGGATGACGTTAAAGCAATTAGAAAAAGAAAAAGCTGAAGTACCATCTGGATTCAATTGGCAGCTTAGCAAACGCAAAGTCAATTTAAATTGGAATGGAAACGATAGAGACACATTGGAATGGTTTCTGAAAGAGTCTTTTCAATTAAATGATGGCATCATCGCATTACGCGGATTAGATACAAAATCCATGCGCGAGGATGCACAGGTAATAGTCCATCAAGGAATTTTAGGGACTCTTTTACAGCATACCAGTACCCACAAATCCGATGGAGTTGTGACAAAATCCTTATCTTTAGGGGAGAATGAGCCAGAAATTCCAGTCAAATACAAAAGTTTAAAAAGCTATACATATCAAGAATTTGCGGAAAATTTATGCGACAAAAATGGACAATTCTTAACTCATCCAATTAGTGTTGCTGGGTGGTTAAATCCTGGTGCAGCCGTCAGACATATTGCTTTTAGTGCCGATACGAGTTTTGAGGAGAACCCGGAGAATGCTTTTATTTTATTATTTGCGCCTGTTGCCTGTTATTACTATATTCTTCGTTCAAAATTGCGAGACAAACGCGCCCAGTACGCTTTAGTTATTCCAGAAATTACCGATTTAGAAAAGTATGCAAAATATCGGCAAAATCAGCAATTGCGAAATGCCATTTATAAAGATTTTCATGCTTCTGGTTTAGGTGATGCTGGTTTGAGATTTTTAACAAGGGACGCAACTGTTAATATTACTCAAACTTTTGGTATACAGCGCTGTCAGGTTTTGACATTGGGAACTGTTGCATGGGCGACTCAACAAAAAACTCGTACAGATATGTATGTAGTGGAAGCAACTGCTGAGAATTGCCATAACTATCAAGTTTGTAATGCTTGGTTGCAAGATAAAGCGATCGCAGGTAAAGAGGGTGGATTTGTTGCTACAAGCTTTGCAAAGGAATTAATTGCTGAAAATTTAGCCAAAAATTTACCTTGGTATTCTGGAATTTCGGAGAAAGTAAATAGTAATGAGCTTTTCCAAAAGTTAGCTTACGAAAGGGGAGGACTATATCAAGTGATTCAAAAAATTCAATCTGACGAGCGGGAAAAACTCTTTGTGAAAGCTTGCCATGAAGCCATTAGTTATACTTTTGGAAAAATCTCAACAATAGCAAAAAAAAGAGGAGAAACACCTAACTTTGACCGTGAAACTATACGTATTAGATCGGGCTTAGGTCGATGTAAAAATTCTGATAGCTTTCGAGAATTTATTACAGATTTTTGGTCAAGAGCCGGAAAAATACCAACTTTGCAGAAGCATTGGGAAGAATTAATAGAATTTGTGATGTTAGAGAAAAATTGGAAGAAATCAAGAGATTTAGCCTTACTGGCATTAGCTAGTTATAAAGGGACAGGAAGTTTCGAGCGAGATAAAGATGATTTTGATGAAGGCGATCCTGTTGATGATACTTTTGATGAAGAAAACGCTCCCGATATTCTTTAACTCTCTCGTTTTTCTATCACAAAGCTCTAAGAGGATGTTTGAAAAGTTATGATTGATGTATCAAATATTTTTACCCCACCCTAACCCTCCCCTTGCAAAGGGGAGGGAACTAGATTTCTCTTATTTACCCCTTGCGGAACTAAATTTCTCTTATTTCTCCCCTTTACAAGGAGGGACTAAGGGGGGTAGTACTGTTATTAAAATGACAGTTAATCACTTTTCAAACATTCTCTAAAATTTAACGAGTTTCAAGGACATTTTTATTTATTTAAGGAGATTGACAAGTGACATTTCATTTATTTGGAAATATCTTAACTGGATACGGAACTGCTGCCAATAATCGTGGAGAAAATGAAGGAAATATTACGACTCTCCAAAAAATTCTGTGGAAAAATAATGTACATACAACAGTTTCCGCCGAAGCGATTCGTTGGGCATTACGTTATTACTGGCAAACTTGTGGTGACGATTATCAAGTTAATCGTCGTTGGAATGATGATGCTAACGACAATATTTGGCAAAATGAGAATTTTGATGATACAGCTTTTATTGATGATGATGTTTTAGGTTTCATGCGTGCTGAAGGTGCAAAAGTTGAAGCATCGGATGAACCAAAAGCTAAAGGGAAAAAAGCGGCTGTAGCTAAAGGTACAACGACAGCAAAACGAGGTGTGTTAGAAGTGACTCGTGCTGTTTCTATAACACCCTTTAGTGGTGACTTAACCTTTAATTCTTTAAGTGGCAAAAAAGGCAGAACTTCACTTTATGGAACAGAAGTACACGCGACTTGCTATCAATATGGATTTGCATTAACTCCAGAAAGATTAAAAGATAAATCTCGCATAATTGCAGTTTTAGATGGTTTAAGTTCTTTGGGAGAAGTTGCAGGTAATCATTCGCGGTTTCTCTATGATTTTTCTCCTGAAAGCTTAATTTTACGATGGACGCATGATTTCTCTCCTCGTATTTTATATTGTTTTGAAGAGGATGAGGGAGAAATATCTATTGGGGAATTAATCAGGAAAGTGAAAAATCAAGATATTGAACCAGAGGAATTATGGATAGCTGGTGCTGTGACTGAATCTAAGGAAGTCAAAGAATTAGAAGAATTGGGCGTACATATTTTTCCTGGGATTAAGTTAGCCGTGCAAAGTATGAAACAAGTTATTGCTAGAGATTTAAAACTACCACAATTAGAGTTAATCCGATGATAACTGCAACCAATAAAAGTTTGGCATTAGAGATTGAAGTTCCCATTGCTTGCTTTCGTCAATCTCGCGCTAGGGAGTATGCTGAAACTTACCTATTTCCCCCACCATCGACAGTCTATGGAATGCTATTGTCAATCGTGGGAGAAACTAACAGGTATAAACATTGTGGAGTGAAATTAGCGATCGCTATTCTTTCTCAACCCCAAAAATCAACCATCATCCGTACTTTTCGCCGTTTCAAGAAAAAAGACATTCACGATCCAACAAACTCTAGACCAGATTACCAAGAATTACTAACCGATATTAGATTTATCGCTTGGATTAATTGTAAACTTGATAAATCTCAAGTAACATTATCAGAAAGGTTAGAACAAGCATTTACAAACCCCGCTTCAATAGAACGTTTTGGGGGTTTATGCTTAGGAGAAAGTCGGGATTTGGTCAATTCTATAACAGTGTGGTCAGAAAGCGATCGCAGTCAGTCTTTGCAATGGTTGGTACAAGATGAGGATGGATTATTCACTTTGCCCTATTGGGTGGATCATGTTGGTTCCAAGGGTACGCGATGGAAAAGGTATCTAATACTTGAGCCATCCGAAAATTATCTTCCTCCTGAGACTGCTTGGACAGTAATTCAGGCAACCTAATCATCATTAGCCTCAGATGTCGTAAGGCGCTAAAACACAATTACCTTACAGACACATATGCAAATTCTCGAACATATCGAACTCTCTACCAAACTAGAAACCATCCGCGTTTCTGCTCTCCACGCTTTAGCCTATTGTCCCCGCCTATTTTACCTTGAAGAAGTCGAAGAACTCTACACCCAGGATGCCGCAGTATTTGCTGGACGTAGGTTACACGCCGAACTTGAAAAGCAAGAAGATGAAGACTGGGAGGAATTATTCCTCATCAGCGAAGAATTAGGTATACGGGGACGGGTTGATGCATTGCGGACTCGCGAAGGAGAAACAATTCCCTACGAACACAAGCGGGGAAGATGCCATCGGGATGAAAACAAACAACCCCAAGCATGGGAAAGCGATAAATTACAAATCCTTACTTACTGTTGTTTGCTGGAATCATCTCTTGGTATATCTATTAAAGAAGGTCGCATTCGCTACCACGCAGACAATGTATTAGTTCGCATCCCACTAGATGATTTAGGACGAGCAGCAGTTCGGGAAGCTATAGAAAAAGCACGCAACCTCAGACAGTCTACCCATCGACCACCAGTAACCGAAAACGAACGCTTATGTGCTCGTTGTTCGCTTGCACCCGTATGTTTACCTGAAGAAGCACGTCTAGCACACGATCGCGAATGGCAACCGATACGCTTGTTTCCTGAAGATGACAATAGGCAAGTCATTCACGTTCTCGAACCTGGTACTAATGTGGGTAGAACTGGGGAACAAATCAAAATTGCCCGTCGCAACCAACCATTAGAAACTATTCCCGCTCGACAGGTAGCTCAATTGGTACTGCACAGCTATTCGCAGATTTCCACCCAAGCACTACATTTCTGTGGCGAACAGGGAATTGGAGTACATTTTGTTTCTGGCGGTGGTCGTTACCTGGGTAGTTTTGATACTCGTAATGGCAGCATTCAACGTCGCATTCGCCAGTATACTGCCCTGAGTTCCTCCGATACTTGTCTAGAGTTGGCTCGTAAACTCGTAATTTGCCGCGCTCAAGGACAGCGAAAATTTCTCATGCGTGGGAAGGGCAAAAATAAAGCTAGCGAGAAATTAACAAAAGCGATCGACCAAATGAAAGCTGTGCTAAAACTCGTTCCCCATGCAAAATCTTTGGAATCGCTCTTAGGATATGAAGGAAATTTAGCAGCGCTCTATTTTGATGCTTTCCCCGATCTGATTTCACCAGATATACCAAAAGAAATGGGGTTCGACATCAGAAATCGTCGTCCTCCTAAAGATAGATTCAATTGCCTTTTAGGATTTGGGTACGCTTTGTTACTCAAAGATATCATGAATGCCATCTTGATAGTAGGGCTAGAACCCGCACTAGGGTTTTACCACCAACCGCGATCGCAAGCTGCACCTTTAGCTTTAGATTTGATGGAAATTTTCCGAGTTCCTTTAGTAGATATGATTGTCATGTCTTCCGTCAATCGCAATCAATGGGATATAAAAGCTGATTTTGATATTCGCGGACAACAAGTTTGGCTGAGCGAAACTGGTAAACGTAAGTTTGTGGAACTCTACGAAAATCGCAAGCAGGAAACTTGGAAGCATCCAGCAACAGGATATTCCCTGACTTATCGTCGTTTACTGGAGTTGGAAGTGCGACTCTTGGAAAAGGAATGGATGGGTGAGGGTGGTTTGTTCGGTCAGTTGATTGTCCGTTGAGGTGATAATATGGGAGAAATCAGAAATTGTTACATCATTTGCTACGACATTCGCTGTCCAAAACGTTGGCGTAAAGCTTACAAATTGTTGGAGGGGTATGGGGAACGGATACAATATTCAATTTTTCGCTGCGTTATGAATCAACGCGATCGTGAAAAACTACGTTGGGAGTTGGAGACGATTCTGGCGAAGGAAGACTGTATTTTGTTTGTGCGTTTGAGCGATCGCTGCGTGCAAGATATACCCAAGTATAATCGACCAGGTACATGGGAAAATACAGATAAGCCTTTTTTGATTGTCTGAAAAATACAAGCATCTCTGTTTGTTGGGGTAATGAAAGTAGACGCGAGCGCTGAAATCCTTACCAAGACAAGATTTGAGAGATTTTTGAGGTTCTGTAGGTGCTTGCAAAATTTTCAAACTGCCTTATCTCAAGGGTTTTAGCTGGTGAAGTCAGGTTGGATTGGAAGGAGAATTGCGAAATTTCAGTTTTTTATTGGTTTTTTTGCAAGGTGCTTGTAAACTTGAGTTAGAGCGCTTGCTTGTTGAGCCTTTCAGCCTTCGCTCTGATTAAACCTTAGATACCGTAAGGTGTTGAGCACATAGTTTATTGCACAGTATTAACTTAAGCAATCGACTGATTAAACCTTAGATACCGTAAGGTGTTGAGCACGAAGAAAGAGGGTTTAGAGCGATCGCTGGTCCCCATCTGATTAAACCTTAGATACCGTAAGGTGTTGAGCACCAGCGATCGCGGAACTTTACGCGCACAACGTTGGCAACTGATTAAACCTTAGATACCGTAAGGTGTTGAGCACAAGTATTTGTGGAGCCTCAGTTGGGGATAGGATTCTGATTAAACCTTAGATACCGTAAGGTGTTGAGCACGCTCTAGGGCAATTTGCCTCGGAACGAGGATGCGACCTGATTAAACCTTAGATACCGTAAGGTGTTGAGCACCCAAATAAACCCGTAGCTTTTAACGACGGGTCATTACTGATTAAACCTTAGATACCGTAAGGTGTTGAGCACGCATCTAACGCATTGCTTATGACTATGCCTTTGCCACTGATTAAACCTTAGATACCGTAAGGTGTTGAGCACAAAAACAAACAATTAAGATTAAGAATGTCAGAACGTCTGATTAAACCTTAGATACCGTAAGGTGTTGAGCACACTATGCCTTTGCCACTTCCTTGAATTCCAATTATTACTGATTAAACCTTAGATACCGTAAGGTGTTGAGCACGCGACTATCGAATCATTCACGGCAATTCCAGATACCTGATTAAACCTTAGATACCGTAAGGTGTTGAGCACCGATCGCAGTCCTCCACTGCCACTTGCGAATTAATCTGATTAAACCTTAGATACCGTAAGGTGTTGAGCACCAGACGAGGGGAAACTTAACCAACCAACTGTATTATCTGATTAAACCTTAGATACCGTAAGGTGTTGAGCACTTCGGTAATCAGGAGTGCGGGGGCGACACTTGAGACTGATTAAACCTTAGATACCGTAAGGTGTTGAGCACCGATCGGTGATTGGGAGGCGTACCCAAACTATATGCCTGATTAAACCTTAGATACCGTAAGGTGTTGAGCACATGCTTGGCTGTGGCTTGGTTACGCTACCAAGCAAAACTGATTAAACCTTAGATACCGTAAGGTGTTGAGCACAGATAATTCTGGAAATTAAGAGCGCTGACAAGAAAACTGATTAAACCTTAGATACCGTAAGGTGTTGAGCACATTTCCTTGAAAGCATCAACAGAAGCTTGCAAGGGTCTGATTAAACCTTAGATACCGTAAGGTGTTGAGCACTAAGGTCATTGACAATACAGAAAGGCATAGGACAAACCTGATTAAACCTTAGATACCGTAAGGTGTTGAGCACTATAATCGGGTTAACAGAAGGATCAAGACAAGGTCTGATTAAACCTTAGATACCGTAAGGTGTTGAGCACACAGATGCACCGTACACAGGATAATAGCAAGATATGGCTGATTAAACCTTAGATACCGTAAGGTGTTGAGCACAAATGGGTCAAAAAGAATATGGTAAAGATATTGCCTGATTAAACCTTAGATACCGTAAGGTGTTGAGCACAAGACCTAGATGCTGCAGTCGCTACTCTCAAATTTCTGATTAAACCTTAGATACCGTAAGGTGTTGAGCACGAAATCGATACAACGGTTTTTTAGGGTTAATCGCTACTGATTAAACCTTAGATACCGTAAGGTGTTGAGCACGTATCCGCATCAAGCAAGGATCGGGATCGGGGTATCGTCTGATTAAACCTTAGATACCGTAAGGTGTTGAGCACCTCAACAGCGATTAAATCCTATATTGGGCAGAACCCTGATTAAACCTTAGATACCGTAAGGTGTTGAGCACGGAAGGAAAAGAATTCACCCTGAAAAGAAACCGTTCTGATTAAACCTTAGATACCGTAAGGTGTTGAGCACGTGATGAAAAAGAGTATAAAGTCTGTGTTTCTTATTCTGATTAAACCTTAGATACCGTAAGGTGTTGAGCACTGACTTCTTCAAAAGCACCTGTACGATACCAAATTCCTGATTAAACCTTAGATACCGTAAGGTGTTGAGCACCCACCCATCACGGTCCGCACATCCTCAATAAGCCACTGATTAAACCTTAGATACCGTAAGGTGTTGAGCACGCATGGTAAGAATTGATATCTGTCGCTATTCCTGAATGCTGATTAAACCTTAGATACCGTAAGGTGTTGAGCACGACTCAGCCGCCTAGAAACACTGTTTACCAACGTAGGCGAAAAAGTTCTAGAACATGATGCCACTATTGATGTACTGGTAGCAAACATCCAGGAATTAAGCGAAAACCTCAGAAATATAAGCGAACAGACCAACCGCAATATCAACAATTTGGCAGAGCAAGCAGCACAAGACAAGCAGCAAGCAGCAATTGACCGCCAAGCTTTTTGGGAACAGGCAGAGCGCGATCGGCAAGAATTCCGAACCAAGATTCGACAAATTTGGGAGTACTTGCGCGATCGCAATGGTGGCAGCAGTCTACCCCAATAAATAGCAAAAATTCCCTCCCAAAAAAATAAGGAGAGAACACACCGCAATGGTCTAAGCTCGGTAAGCATGGAAAGACTTGAAACTGTTGCCGATCGCCGAACCCATTGCCTTCATAAAAGTATTGCGAAGTCCCACAGCTACCGGGTTTTTCAATTCCCCCATTTTGCCGGATTGCCTTGATGCAAGGACGATCTCCTTGGTGCGTGAAAAACGCTCTGACTCATACTGTTGGAAAGCAATAATTGGATCTGGTTGTGCTTGCAAGCATTGGGTGACGACGTAAGCATCCTCCAAGGTTGTACAAGCGCCCTGTCCCATCGTGGGTAGCATGGGGTGAGCAGCATCACCAAGTAGCGTCACATTTTGCTGGCTCCAAGGCTGTTTTAAAGGGCGATCGTACAAATCAGTGGTCAAAATATTGGCTTCGTCTGTAGCAGCGATTAATTCAGGAATGGCTCTGAACCAATCTTGATACATCGTCAATAGCTCTTTTTTACGACCGATCGCAGCATCTGGTTGTGCTGGGCGTGCAGTTGCTGCTGCATACCAATACATTTTTCCCAGCCCAAGCATCATGAAACCGAATCCTTTACCGCGTCCTAAAAATTCCTGAATGTATCCAGGACGATAGGCACTTGGAGTACAATCGGTCAAACCACGCCAAGTCTTAAAATTTCGATAAATAAGATCGTCCCCTAAAATGGCAGTTCTGACTCGCGATCGCAACCCATCTGCGCCGATTAACGCATCCCCTTCAACATTCAAACCTGAAGCAAAATAGGCACGAACCCAATTTCCCTTGCGCTCAAATCGCTCAAAGGTTTCTCCCAAAATGAATTTTTCATTCGGTACGTTGTGCCACAATAGCTGATGCAATTGGGCGCGATGAATTCCAATAACGGGTAACTCAAAGTTATCGAGGGCAATATTCACTAACTCAAAGCCGCGTTGCGAATTGAATTGATAGTTGGTAATGAAATAACCAACCCGCATTGCTTCTTCCAATAAGCCTAAGTTCTTCAAGATATGGGTTGCGTTTGCCCAAAGCGCAATCCCAGCCCCGACTTCTCGTAACTCTTTGGTTCGCTCGTAGACGACAGGCTCAAAACCAGCACGAAGAAGGGCGAGCGCAGTTGCAGCACCGCCAATTCCACCACCAATGATGATGACTTTTTTCATAATTTCCCCTTTACCGACAGACTTGTCAGTTGGTTAATTTTTATCAAACAGGTTTTCTACAGTTTTGTCAACTGACAAGTCTGTCGAAAAAAGATATACTGAGCCATAAGTTCCTAGAATGCTATAACAACTGTGGCGCGTACAAAATCTGAAAAAGTCAAGACTGCCAAGCCAGTTCGAGATGCTGAAGCGACTCAAGCTGTGATTTTGGCAGCTGCGGAAGAAGAATTTGCCCAACATGGTTTTACGGCGGCGCGAACAGAAGCGATCGCAGCCAAAACAGGTGTAGCAAAGTCAATGATTTATTACTACTTCAAAGATAAAGAAGGTTTGTATCAAACAGTGTTGGAGCGATCGCATACGGAGCTTTTGCAAACAATTCAGCAATTACAGTTGGAGCATTTGTCTGGTGAAGTGGCGTTGGAAAGATTTTTGAGAGCATTGCTCGGTTGTGTATCGCGTAACCCAAAACTCCCGACTATCATGTTTCACGAAGCAGTGCAAAACCAGGGAAAGTACTACAAACACAGTAGTTCTGTGAGTATCGATACGGCTTTGATCGCAATTCTAGAACAAGGGGTGGCTGAGGGGATATTTCGCCCACTCGATCCGTTTCAGTCTGCAATTAATATTATGGGAACTTGCTTGTTCTATTTTATTGGTGCAGGAAACATTCAGCAAATTCCCCAGGGTAAGCGGCTGTTGAGCAAAGCAATGCTCGAACAACATACTAGTGAAGCGATCGCGCTCATCCTAGCAGGTGTACGACAATCCTAACTAGTGTCCCATTAATTTCGATGGGTAAAACGATTTTTCCTCTCTCGTTCCCAGCCTCTGGCTGGGAATGCAGTGGGCGAGGCTCTGCCTCGCATTCGGGAGGCGGAGCCTACTGTGCTCTACCCATACTTATTTTCTGGAAGTCCCTTACCTTCTTGTCTTGCACCTGAACATACCTCTTTCGTCTCAGAATCTAGAGACTATCACCTTTTCTTTTTTTTTAGCAAGCCCTAATTATTTCTAAAGTTTTCTTGTTAGGCGTAGCAACAGTACATCCAATGACAGATGAAATCATTGAAAATCCAGCTACGCTGATTTTGTACTTTTAATTCAAAATTATACAAGATAGTAAGCATGAAAGAAATAGTCACTTTTTTCTTTGGGTTAGGATTTGTATTCAATGCTAGTTTATTTTCTAGCACTTGAGCTAACTTATGTCGCAGTTGAAGAAGAGTTTTGCAATTGTCCCATTGAAGCTTACTCTTGAGAAACTCCCAAAACAGCACCACAATGCCTTTTTCATGGTTCGATTTAGGTAGATAAATTGTTTCGTCGTCTAGTTCTGGGCTATTGGATTTCTCCTAGAAGAACGTCATTGCGATCGCATAGCGTCTCGTAGAGAGGAAGAGCGCCAAAGCAATCGCAATAACTACAGGATGATGCCATTACTTCGCGTCGCTATCGCTGCGCTCGTAATAATAACAACTGAAAGGGTCTAGAAGGCTTGAAACCCGTGCAGACAGCATTTGTGTATACACTATAGGCTCAACTAAGCTAAAACCTCAGTTTGTAGTAGCGCCTTACGTAATGCAGTTACGGCTTCTTCTGTTTCTACCAACCTATTGAGAGCAAGTGCAATATCATCTTCAACCTTCAGCAGTTTAGCTGCTTTTTTTACAGCTTTTTGCTCTTCAATTGAGTAATTATTATCGGCACGAGCCATTTGAATTGCATGATACAACAATGATCTTGATTTTGACCAAGTAGAAACATCAACTGAAATCTTACTTAGCAAATTTTCTAAGTCAGCTTTTTTGTATTCAAATGCTTTGTATTTTTCTATTATTTCTTCAGGTGCGCCGACAAGACGTTGATGATTTAGTAACCAGTTCAATTCGGCTTCTGAAACCTCTCCATCTGCTCCAGCAATAGCGAGTAGTGCATATCCGTAGTTCAGGTATGCTTCAATAGGAGCTTCAGAAATACCTAAGTTTTTTTTCATGAATTCTGAAGCAGGCTGTGTTTGTTTGAGATTGTTCATAAATTACCTCTTTAATTTTTTTGAGAGTTCGCTCTTTGGCAAATGCAATTAATAAATGAAAGAATTGTTGTCCAGTTTTCTAATTAGTGTTCACCCATTAAATCCCACGTAAAATTGTTGATAAATTACTAGTGGTATATATGCCTTCAAATACTCTTAGTATCAGAGTGAAAATGCAAGGAAAGTTAAGAAATTTAAGCAAATTTTTGAGGCAATTAAGAGGAAGTTTGAAAAGTGAGCAGCTATTGTGAGCAAGCTTACTAGGCTAATGGCGGAAATGTGTAAGCATTAGCACTTCAGCTAAGCAGTATTTTTGTACTACAAAAATCCAGACTACAGCAAAAATGTCTGAAAGTTGTCTTTATCTATCTGCATGGATGTAGTCCACAAAGTAAAATCTCGGACGAAGCCAGAATCTCAGCCAAGCATAAGCGCCTAAACCTAATAGTGCTGCCACAGTTAAGGGTAAACTCAGAGTTAGTTGCAATCTATCGCCAAGGAGAGCAACAGCACAAACTGTAATAGCAAAGTAGATTAAAAGCACTGCTTGCAAGCGTTGCACAACTAAAAGTGCTTCTCGACAGCTACGACAATGCTGGGTGTGTTGTTTGTAGCGATCCAGGATTTGTTGGCGATCGCTATTGATATTCCTTGTTGTTGGCACATCGATTCCAACTTCGCTCCAGGGTAGTAGTCCGTGACAGTAGCGATCGAACCAACTCCTAAACTCTATGACTAAACGGTCTGCACTTGTAGGCATCTGATAGGCAGTTTTCCAGCTTTCGGTAGATTTTGTTTGTTGGAGAAAATACTCTTGCTGCATAAGAAGCACCATATCTCCATCAATAACCAGATTGCGATTGCTGAGGTGATCCCACCAACGAGGTGTGATATGATGGAGTGCTTTGGCAAAGTTACGGGAAAAATGAGCGACAATTCTAGACTTACCTGGAGACACAGGTATACAGTAGGTGACAAGTCCCAGCTGTTTGCCGTCATCCCCCAAACCGATCGCATACTCCAAGCGACAAGGTGGTTGAAAAGTGATTGTTCTTTGCAAACCTTCTTTTGTAGTTGCTTCAATCAAATTAGGTGTTGATTGCACAATTTTGAGTGGGATTGGTCTTGCTTGTTTGCGATCGCCCTGCACGCCATGATGAGAAAAAGGAACATGACTGGGATCTGCCACATTTTCCACAAGAGTTTGCCAGTCATACTCTAAATCCCGTACAAAAGAAGACCAAACAAAGCCCTTGCTTGCGTCTATTTGGGGTGACAAAGGTAATGGTGTATCGGTAGCTTGTTGGCTTGATTTTGCATCTGGCCAAACCCAGAGTAAATCCTGTTGCTGACAAGTTGGTAGTGCTACAGCACAGAGATTTTCCTTATGCTTGCTCAAAAGTTCTGGATTTTCTGCTTGGGGAATATGAGTACAAATTCCTTGGCGATCGAATTGCCAACCATGATAGCTACACATTAAATTCCCTGTTTCATCATCAATGCGACCCTCACTTAGAGGAGCAAGGCGGTGGGGACATCGATCTAAAAACACCTGAAAATTTGGAGATGATTTGGGTTTCCAGATGACTAAACGTAGTCCTAAAAGTGATACTGAAGTCGGTTGTTTGGGATCTAAGTCTTCAACTGGTGAAAGAGGATACCAATGTTGAAAAAAATTGAATTCTGGCTTCATTTGACAAAAATTGGGGTATTGGGTGTAGGAAAAGAAAAGGATTTGCAACTAGTATTTTTTTACACTAACTTTACATAGAGAACTAATACTAATTTTCTCAAAATTAAATATTGTGTAATTTTGTATGTTTGCTTGATGATTTCCAGTTTTATCTTCAGTGTTTACCCATTAAATTCCTTGTAAAACTGTTGATAAATTACTCTTGGCATATACGCCTTCACATCTTCTTAGTATCACAGCAAAAATGCAAGGAAATTTAAGAAATTTAAGCAAATTTTTGAGACAATTAAAAGGATGTTTGAAAAGTGAGGGGCTATTGTAAGCAAGCTCACAAGGATAATCGTAGAAATTTGTAAGCATCAGCACAAGGTTTATTTAGAATTTGGCTGATTACAAATAGAGCGATCGCTCTTTTCTAAAGCTATATTAGTTTTCAAATAATCTTGGACTAAATTGCAACCAGAAGTTAGTACATCTAGATTGAGAATTCGCTGCAAGTTCCAAATAATTAGCGTGTTATCATCACCTCCTGAAACTAATAAAGTTCCATCGCGGCTGATGACAGTTTTCCTAATCGCTGCGGTATGTCCTCTGAGGGTCGTTAGTTCTGTACCATCCAACTTCCAAAGCTTGACGGTTCCATCTCCACTCCCAGAAGCAAGTATTTTGCTGTCGGGACTAAACGCTACCCCCCAAATCGCAGCTGTGTGACCTTTGAATGTTTGCAATAACTTGCCATCCACCGTCCACAACTTAACGGTATTGTCGCCGCTTCCAGAAGCCACCATTTTACCGTCAGGACTAAAGGCAACGATCCATACTACTGCTGAATGTCCGACAAGGGTTCTGAGCAACTTACCCTCCAGCGTCCATAGCTTAACAGTACCATCGCTACTAGCTGAGGCAACTAGCCGACTGTTGGGACTAAATGCTACTTCCCATACTTCGCCTTGATGTCCTTTAAGAATCTGTGGTATAAGGCGACCTCTGTTCCAGATCTGAATATTATTGTCAACATTAGCTATAGCGATCGCTTGACCATCGGGACTCAATACTGCTGCTGTCATTCTGCTATCAGGATTTTTGTAACTAGCAGTTAATTTACCGTCTCGTCGCTTGAGTTTTATCGTATTATCGTCAGAGGGAAGAGCAATTAACTTGTTATCCTCACTGAAAGAAACCTGGAAGACTATACTTTCTTCAGTCAAAGTTTCGAGTAATTTGCCTTGACGACTCCAAAATTTAACGGTGTTTTCGTGGCTAGCTGTGGCGATGGTGGAACTGTCAGAGGCGATCGCTATTGACCAAATCCCTGCTTTATGGGCTATGATACTCTTTTGGAATGGATTTTCACTCTGCCAGAGTCTGACAAGGTTTTCTGCACCCCCTGAAGCTATAAAGCTACCGTCGGGACTGAAAGTAACTCCCCAAATAGATGCACTATGTCCTCTCAGGGTTCTGAGTTCTGTACCATCAATGTTCCAAAGTTTAACAGTTTTGTCGAGACTGGCGGAGGCAATAGTCTGACCATCGGAACTAAATGCTACTCTCGAAACTCCAGCACTATGACCTTTAAGAGTTTTATCCAGGCGATAACTACCATCTGTGCTGTCTCGCTGCCAAAGTTTGACGGTTTTATCTTCACTTGCGGTCGCAATAGTCTGACCGTCAGGACTGAAAGCTACGCCGACAACCCAAGCTGTGTGACCTTGGAGAGGTTGTAGGGGTTTGGCGTTCTGCCAGCCTGAATTGTCTCGTCTCAAGAGTTTTACTGTCCCGTCTAGATTGGCAGCTGCAATGGTTTGATTATCAGGACTAAAAGTTATTCCCCTAAACCCAGTTTTATAACCTTGAAACGTTTTCAGTAAAGTGCCGTCTCTCTTCCAGACTCTCACCGTTGTGTCCCAACTTGCAGAGGCAATAGTTTGACCATCCCGACTAAACGCTACTCCCCAGACTGAAGCTGTGTGACCTTTGAATGTTCTAGAAATTCGCCACGATGCGTCTTTGGCATCGCGCTGCCAAAGTTTAATAGTACCATCCTCACTCGCCGAGGCAAGTATCCGACCATCAGGACTAAAAGCGACTGCTCTCACTGCTCCCTGATGACCTTCGAGAGTTGCAACTACTGTACCATCACGTCGCCAAAGTTTAATTGTTCTATCCAGACTGGCTGAGGCAATTAGAGAACTATCAGGACTGACATCTACTGCCATAACACTTGCTGTATGACCGACAAAACGGTTGTACTCATCTGCTCCATAAACTGCTTGCTCTAGTGCATCTTCAACTAGAGATGCAAGATTTGTGTTTGCTATTCCTAGCTTTTGCAGTTTGTCTTTGGCTTTGATTGCTTCTGTGAGCGCATCTAATCTGCGATTTGAGGCAAACAGTCCAATAGAAGAAGATACAAGCGCTCTAATTTCGCTGCTCTTAGCTTGGATTTCGCTGCGCCTAGCTTGAGCTTCGCTTTTCTTTGTTTGATGATACAGAACAAAACTCCCTATACCCAAACTGGTAGAGATGAGAAACCCGATACACACTACAACTAGCAAAAATCTTTGCAATTTAGCTGTCTTTTTCTCTTGTACGAGTCGTGCTTTCTCTTCTATAAGTCGTGCTTCTACTTCTTTAGCCCGTGCTGCTTCCAATGCCGTTTGCACTTCCATGCGATCGCATTCAATACTTGCAGCTAAAAACTGATAATCTAAATCGCTCAGACTTTTGCCCTGCAACCATTTTTGAGCATCTTTGAGTGCCTGTCCTCGCAGCAAACGCGATTCATCTTTATATCCTGATACGACCCAAGCATTGAATGTCTGCGAGTATGGGCGGAGATTGTCTAGTTGTCTTAATACCCACTCGGTATTGAAAACATTGCGATAGATGGGATTTTTAATTTTGAGATAACCGTTGTGTTTCTCCACTAAACCAGATAACAACAGTTCTGTCTGTTCTCGACTATCATCAATCGGGACAGGAGGATGAAGCTGAGGGGAAAACTCGTCTCCCCTACTCCTTTGCTCCCCTGCGCCTCTGCTCCCCTGCGCCTCTGCTCCCCTGCTCCCCTGCACAAGCGCTAACTCGGCTTGCAACACTTGCTGATAAATACCCAATAATCGCCCTGCCCGTTGTTCGTTGAATAGTAGGCGATCTCTTATAGTACGCAGATGTTCGGGTTCGTCTTGTGATTGCCAATGTTGAATAACCCGCGTTTTTACTAATTGCTCTACCCACAATGCTTCTGTGCCTGGAGCCAGAGTAATCATTTGTGTAGTATTTTCATCAGCAAGTTGGACAATTAAATCGCAGAGTTTTTGTGTGAGAAACGGTTGTCCTCCCGTCCAATGAATAATCTCTTGCAATATTACTTGTGGTTGACTGACTACTTCCTTTAATCCTTCAACCAAAGGGGCGACCTCATGCAGTTGAAAGCCTTGTAACTCAATTGCTTTACCAAGGTTAAAGGGTGTGCGGCGTTTATCAGCGATCAGGTCAGAGGGACTAGCTACACCACATAGTGCAAATCCCAAGCGTTCAAAGCTTGGATTCTCTGGTCGCAGATTATAGCACTGACGAATCCAAGCAAAAAAGTCGTTAATGGGAAAATTTAAACGCAGCAGGCTATCAATTTCATCAATAAAGATGAAAATACGTTCGGCTTGGCCGTTTCGTAGAAAATCACTTTTGACATTTGGCAGTAAAATTTCTTCCACAAAGGAGTGTAGTTTTTGCACCGAAGAAATGCCAGCTTGCGTCTCCCACCAATGTTTAAAGTTGACCTGCGATTCTAGCTTAAAGCTGTAGAACAAGCTGATAATAATGCCTTTGTACCATCGCTCGGCTGCAGTCACCTCAATACCCAAACGGGTCATATCCAAGTAAGCACAGCTATGACCTTCTTCTCGAAGACGGTAACTCGTGCGCTGTAGTAAGGATGACTTGCCCATCTGGCGAGAATTGAAGATGTAGCAAAAATTACCAGCTTTCAAGCTATCATAAAGTTTTTCGTCTGCTTGACGGACAACATATGTCGGATTGTTACCGTGGAGACTACCTCCTACCTGATATCTCATATTGAAATGTGATTATCATGTACAAATGATAACAGAATTATTCCCAATTTTTCGATTATTTATTAAAAATCAATATCATCAGCTTTACAGTACGATTTGATACTATTTATTTTGCCAACAATGTCTTCACTATTTTTACCCTAAACTTTCTTAACTTTCCCAAAAAAATATTTACTTTCTTCTTAAATTTCTTAACTTTCCTTGTTATTTCTTCCAGATTAATGGATTATAGTTTGATAAATCAAATTGTTACTACTTACCAAGAATTTTAATTTTATGACTCATCAAACCAGAACAAATCTTACATGATAATTTTGAAACAGTTAACGCCATTACATCTTTCATTCTTTGGAAAATCTATTGTTAAACAATTGTCGATAACAGTTTTTGAAAATAAGCACGGTAGAGTTCAAAACGTGGTAAGACGAGAGCGCCCTCAAAACGAATTAATCCCAAACTTTCAAGCTTGTAAGCCTCAATAGGATCGATAGAAATACCTTGCTTTGCTACCAGAACTTTAGCATAAGTCTTTGCTAAAGCCTGATTTTTTTGCAGTTTTAGCCAGAGTCGCCATAAATGATAGCGGTAGATGCCACCATTGGCGATCGCATCCTCTATCAGTTCTTGCAGAGTCATTTCTTGAGAGCAAAGATAGTACAAACTAATCTGAATCAGTGCTGGATGTCCCCCTACCAGTGACATCAATTGGGCAATATCTTTAGATGTACAAGAGCTTAAATTATACCGCCTAGCTAAATCTTCTACTTGTCCTTGGGTAAATTCGTTCAGACGAATCGGTAGACCAATATTAAAAGGTGAGAGGTTAATATCCAGAGAGATGTACTCTTCTGTTGAATAAACCATCACTAACCTCAGCTTTTGCCAGTTGGGATTGTGTCGTGCTTCCTCACACCACGACCGTAGTAAAGCAAAAAAATCTTGACAAATGTGAGGATATTCAAAAAAACGGTCAATCTCATTCAACACCAAAACCACTGGGCTTTGACATTGAGCGAGCAAATAGTTTTCTAAATAGATTCCGCTACTCACGCTGTAGCCAATTTCTTCATCCCATTTTTCCTTAAGGTTGGGTTCAATACCTAACTCTGTTGCAATTTTCCAGCAAAGACGACGCAACAGCTTATTTAAATCAGTTAGACACTCATTCTCAAATTGGTAGCAATTCAGATTCACAGTCTGATACCCAAGCTTCTGTGCAAAGGCTAATAGCCTCAACACAAGTGAACTTTTACCCATCTGTTTGGGGGCCCTAATCCGAATCACGCAGCCACTAGTAGTTACTTCTTGAAAAACCCTTCTTTCTAGTGGCGGACGTTCAATATAAAAGTCAGAATCTAAAGGTACAACACCATCCGGGTATGACCAAAGTTTTTCTATCTGTTGGGTTTGTTTGCGATCTTCTTCTACAAATGAGGTGAAGTGGGAAGGTTGAAATGAATTTTCTTCTGTATTTGAACCAACACACAAAAACTCAGATGTTTCAGTTTCATTTGCTTCACTTACATTAGTGTAATCCTGGCTTTGTAATTCCAAATTAAAAGCACTAAAGCAAAGTTTCAGTGTTTTTTGATCTACACCTACACTTGAAGACCATAATTTACTCAGAGTTCTACTGGAAACATTAATGCGATCGCTCAGTTCTTCTAGACTTAAGCGCTCGCCTTTATTTTCTACTATCTCCATGGAAAGAATTGCTGACTGTAACCGTTTAATTCCTATGGAAGTTAGTGTAACTCCTCGTCTGCGTTTCTTTTTACTTTGTTCTAGTTTATACATCTAGCAATTTTCTAAAGTAGCAGTTTTTACATTTAATTCCTTAAATTCTCATTCACGATTATAAGTCTTAATACACTTAGTACCTAATTTTTTGAGAATTTATTGCTACTTCAATCAATTACATTACATTACACTATAATAGCTTGATAGTAAACATTTTATATATGATTTCTCAGTCTAGTGAGGTACAGTAACAACAATGGTTAAAAATTGATAAGAATGAACTTGACAAAAATTTGTAGATGTGAATTAAGAGTCATAGAGGTCTGCAAGTACACCACCTTGTAACCTCGCTTCCGCACCCTAACTGTCACAAATAAAAAAACTTAGAAAAAAAAGAAGGCATTCCCAGGCAGAGCCTGGAAACGAGGTGGGGAGTCCGACCTCCGGTAACGCTGTTCTTTCTCAACCTCAAAAATCAACCGTCATCCGTACTTTTCGCCGTTTCAAGAAAAAAGACATTCACGATCCAACAAACTCCAGACCAGATTACCAAGAATTACTCACTGATGTGAGATTTATTACTTGGATTGATTCTCAAACTGATAAATCCCAAACAACATTATCAGAAAGGTTAGAACAAGCATTTACAAACCCCGCTTCAATAGAGCGTTTTGGTGGTTTATGCTTGGGAGAAAGTCGGGATTTAGTCAATTCTGTAACAGTGTGGTCAGAAAGCGATCGCAGTCAGTCTTTGCAATGGTTGGTACAAGATGAGGATGGATTATTCACATTGCCTTATTGGGTGGATCGTGTTGGTTCCAAGGGTACGCGATGGAATAAGTTTCAATCTCATGTAAATGACTCTATGGATTCGTCTTATGATTCTTATGAAGCTGCTTATAAAATGAATAAAATGCTAGAAGAGTATAAACATAGTAAAAATGTCTAAAGGACAGAGATTTGCTCACACTAAAAAGAAAAATAATTTAGGTTTGACTCTTCATGTTCCATTTTTGAACTTAGTGTTGAATCATGGCGATCGCTTCTTACAAGTTACTGCTTTGCTTGATATAGGCGCTGATGTCAACGTTTTTGAATACAAGAGGCAGAGCCTCTAATGAAGGCATTCCCAGGCGGAGCCTGGGAACGAGAGACGAGAGACGAGGGAACGAGAGACGAGAGCGCGGTCACTGGTCACTGGTCGCTGTTCTTGATGTGGGGGAGTATTTTTCTATAACTTCACCCATAATCAAAAATAACACTCCAGAGAAAATCCCTGCTGCCATGATGTTTAATTCCGTACTCCCTAAGAGTTCTAGATGGAAATTAAAACAAGTTACAATTAAAAGAGATATTGACGAACAACTGCTTGCAATTAAAGATAACCGGACACTTGATTTACCAAAAGTATAGCGTTTTCCTTGGGCAATTAAATAAGCAGCAAAGGGAACAATAACTGCACCGACATAAGCAGCATAAAAAGCCACAATTAAACTCACAATTTCGCCTCCTCTTAAAGCGACAATCAAACCAAAAAGCGCATTTCCAAAAGTTATAAGTAACCTATTAATAAGAGAAATTGGCAGAATATTAAAATCCAAGATAATTTTGCTCTGTACTCGTAATATGCTGCTACCAATACCAAGTGAAGGAACTAGTAAAGATACAATCAACGCAATACCTAAGGGTTTGTCAGTGCCACCAGCAATCCAAGATAGAATATAGGGCAGAGTTTCTTTACCACCTATACCATCAGGTAAAACTCCAGCCTTATGAGCTGCTATCACAACTGTTGAAGGTAATAAAGCGAGCAAAAATAACAAAATTCCTGCTAAAAGACATCCTTTATAGAGACTTTGTATATCTTTTGCTTGAACAAGATACATTTGGTACTTCATATCTATCAGCACCAACAGAACCGTAGAAAGTGTTATACCTATTGTTGTTGGCAAGCTTTCTAATTGAAGTGAATTTGCAAACTCTAACGGCGATCGCAAATACTCAGGAAACCCATGAAGCACCCACAGCCCGTAAAGAAGAGCCAAAAAATTGATAACAAGCAACCCTCGCAAGATAGAGCCTGCTTTCTCTACTGGTAACAAAGAGAGAATGGCAAACAAAGTTGCCAAAACAATCATTGTGGGTATAGTTGGGATGCCAAAGACTTTGAGGATAAAGGCGGCGGAAATTAACTGTACGGCTTCAATACCAATCAGGGAAACCCAAGACATTAGCCCTACAAATATTTTTACTCCACTGCCATAAGCAGAACCAAGGAGAGTCCAAATTTGTTCTGTTTGCGTCCAGTAAAACTTTGCCAATGCTATGAGAGCAATTGTACCCAAGCCAAGAGAGACAGCATAAAGGCTACCAGCCGCACCATGAGTCAGGGATTTCTCTGCTGTTCCTAAAAGAAATCCCAAACCATAATGTGCTGAAACCAATAAAGCCGCCAGGGAGAAAGTATCTAACCTGCGGTTATTCATAATCAGTGACCAGTGACCAGTGACCAGTGACCAGTGACGGATGACTAGTACTGATTACTGTTTTATATTTCTTCCACAATTGTAACTGGCTCGTTGCCCAACTTTAGCAGTTCGTAAAGATCGTAGGCGTATAAATCTTCTTGGCTTGGCTCTTCTGTCTGACTTGTAGCCACAATTGGTTCGCCGTAACCTTTGGTTCTACCAATCAGTAAAAGTTTTTTACCTGCACACTCACCAATTTCCTTAAATTGGTTTTCTGGCAAAAAGGTAACGTGTTCGCTAAAGAATGTGCGATTTTGGATAGGCATTTTATCCTCCTTAGTTTGGAACTAGATCTACTTAGCAATAAACATGGGTTATTGCTGGATATCACGGGTTTCTAAGATGTGCTGTGTGTTACATGTAGGAGGATCTTAGGAATGCAGCTTAATGCAAGCCTCTACCATTGATACTCCTTCCAATGCCGACGGAGTTAGCTGACGGGCTAAGGCTGGAAGGTGCCTCTCTTTCTCCAAAGATTCGCCCCGATACATTGGTTCCTCCGCTTCTAACCCAGTGTTTTAGATTCTTTAACCACATAACTGGATTGAATTAGGCGACTTTTCCCAATCAATACATAAAATAATACTGAAATGCTAGAGCAGTCAATCTCTATTTTAATTTCTCAAAATAATCTTTACTTAAGAAATAAGAAGAAAGTATTAAATGTAAAAATTTATACTTTGTCCTTCTCTCGCTTTTGGCTAAAGGTTGGGAATGCAGACTGCCGGGTTGCTTACCTTTCCGGAGGCGGAGCCTCTCTTGAGGCATTCCCAGGCTCTGCCTGGGAACGAGGTGAACGGTTTATACTTTATCCTTGATACTTTATCCTTTCTAAGGAAGCTGATCCCAAAGCAAGATATGCGCTAACGTAGGGGGTGAACCTCTATGAAAGCGTCACAACAAGGCAAATCGTTATTTCAGTCAGGGAGAAAAATGAGGTTGCGGTCTATCTAACGGTCAGGAGTTGGCTATGCATGAACTAGTTCAAACTGTCGCAAACAGTGATGAGAAAACGGCTCTGCGTCAGTTGGTCTACGATCTAAGTGCTTCTGGGAAGAAGTACTTCCTGAGAAACGAAATTTTGCAAGCTTTTGCGGACTATTGTCACCACTCGCAAAAGCCAGCGTATTTTTTTCACTCTTCTTCTTTAGGCAAACTTATTCACTACACTCATGAAATCATTCTAGAGGAGGAAAGCGCTTGGTTCCTTCTCCGACCTCGGATAGGTGTTCAAGAAGCTTGGCGATTGGGGGCAAATCTTACAAGCTTTGAGCAAATGACACCGCAAGAACTTCTTGATGTGCGCGATCGCCGTGTCGATCGCTACCAGCCTCAAATCTTAGAAATAGATTTCCGACCCTTCGATCGCGGTTCTCCTAAAATTGACGATCCCAGAAATATTGGTCAAGGGCTGGGGTTTCTCAATCGGTACTTGTGTTCTCAAGTGCTGACAGCCCCTGGGTATTGGTTGGAAGTCCTGTACGATGTTCTAAAACGACGCCAGTATGATGGCGTTCCTCTACTGATTAACGGTCGCATTCTCTCAGGAACTCAGTTTGCCCAACAAGTCAGACTAGCTATTGGTTTGTTGAGCGATCGCCACCCAAGCGAACCCTACGAAAAATTCCGCTATGAATTGCAAGACTTGGGTTTTGAACCGGGTTGGGGAAACACCGCATCTCGCGTACTGGAGACCTTAGCACTCCTCAACCGACTGATTGACACTCCTGAACCTGCTATTCTAGAAGCCTTTGTTTCCCGCGTTCCCTCCGTCTTCCGTGTTGTACTTGTTTCCGTACATGGCTGGGTTGGACAGGAAGGAGTGATGGGACGACCCGAAACAGCAGGTCAAGTCATCTACGTTCTCGAACAAGCTCGAAGTTTAGAAAACAAACTGCGCGAAGAAATCCAACTCGCTGGGCTAGAAGTTCTTGGTATCCAACCCCAAGTAACCATTCTCACCCGCCTGATTCCCAATTGTGAAGGAACCCAATGTAACTTGCGCTTAGAAAAAGTTCAAGGTACAGAAAATGCTTGGATTTTACGCGTTCCCTTCCTAGACGTTAATCCCAATATTACGCAAAACTGGATTTCTAAATTTGAAATTTGGCCCTATCTTGAAACATTTGCCTTAGACGCAGAAAGAGAGTTACTCGCACAATTTCGAGGCAAACCAGACCTGATTATTGGTAATTACAGCGATGGGAATTTAGTTGCTTTTCTTTTAGCACGCCGTTTGAAAGTCACTCACTGTAATATTGCTCATTCCCTAGAAAAGCCCAAAAACTTATTCAGCAATTTGTATTGGCAAGACTTAGAAGACAAATACCACTTCTCAGCCCAATACACCTCCGATATAATTGGTATGAATGCGGCGGACTTTATTGTGACATCGACCTATCAAGAAATTGTAGGGACACCCGACACAATGGGTCAATATGAGTCATACAAAAACTTTACAATGCCACAGTTGTACCATGTAGTAGATGGAATTGACCTATTTAGTCCCAAGTTCAACACAGTACCACCAGGGGTGAACGAACATATTTTCTTCCCCTACAATCAAAAAGAAAACCGCGATCCCAACCTTCAAGCACGAGTCAAAGACTTACTCTTTACCCGCGAAGACTCGCAAATTCTGGGACATCTAGAAAACACAAACAAGAGACCGATTTTTGCTGTTGGTAGCACCACTCCCATAGATAATCTTGCAGGATTGGCAGAGTGTTTTGGTCGAAGTCGAGATTTACAAGAACGTTGCAATTTAATTATCCTTTCTGACAAATTACATTCAGAGCAAGCAACCAACTCAGACGAAGCCAGAGAGATTGAACGGCTTCATAACATTATTAATGAATACAATCTTCACGGACGCATTCGTTGGATAGGTATGCACATTCCCCTGATGGAAATTGGGGAAGCTTACCGCGCAATTGCCGCTCGAGGAGGTCTTTTTGTTCACTTTGCCCGCTTTGAAGCTTTTGGTAGAGCCATTCTTGAAGCAATGAGTTCTGGGTTACCGATTTTTGCAACACAATTTGGTGGTTCTTTAGAAATTATTGAAGACGGAGAAAATGAGTTTCATGTCAATCCTACAGATTTAGATGGAACAGCTAAGATAATATCGAACTTTATTGACCAATGTGATATGCAGCCAGAGCACTGGTATAAAATATCAGAGTGGGTAACTCAGCGTATCCGTAATAAATACAACTGGGAATTACATACCAAGCAGTTATTACTGCTTGCCAAACTCTACAGTTTTTGGAACTTTGTCAATCAGGAAAATAGTGAAGCCAGGGGACGCTATCTAGAAACTTTATTCCATTTACTCTTCAAACCTAGAGCTGAAAAGATTTTAGAGCAGCATATGCAGAGGTAGGGGGTAGGGAGTAGGGAG
>NZ_WJFC01000126.1 GCF_009725235.1 Scytonema sp. UIC 10036 | reverse complement strand
CCCCTAACCCCTAACCCCTAACCTATCGGCTAACACACCTTACCTCTTACGGCTCTCACTACTGTCAGTCACTTTTGAATAAAGTTACATTGTCATTAAGTAAAGTAAACAAATGTTCAGGTGAGGGTGAGTTACATCACCCGAAGCCCAAGCAGCAAGGGAGCAAGTACCCGCTATGTTTGAACACTTCACATCTGAAGCTATAAAAGTCATTATGCTAGCCCAGGAAGAGGCGCGTCGCCTGGGGCACAACTTCGTAGGCACGGAGCAAATTCTCTTGGGTTTGATTGGCGAAGGAACAGGGGTTGCTGCCAAAGTGCTGACAGACTTGGGCGTTACTCTCAAAGACGCACGTCGCGAAGTAGAAAGAATTATTGGTCGGGGTTCTGGCTTTGTCCCCCCGGAAATTCCTTTCACTCCCAAGGTAAAAAGCCTGTTTGAGCAAGCATTTAAAGAAGCTCGCAGCCTGGGACATAACTACATCAGTACCGAACACTTATTGTTAGGTTTAACTGAGGCTGGTGAAGGTGTCGCCGCTAAAGTTCTGCAAAATCTCGGACTGGATCTCTCTCAAGTCCGCACCGCCGTGATTCGCAATTTAGGCGAAGCTACATCGGTAGCTGCAAGTCGCGGTGGTAGTAGCAACGGTCAACGGCGCAACCAATCTCTAACTTTAGAAGAATATGGTAAGAATCTGACTAAGCTAGCCAGGGAAGGTAAGCTCGATCCAGTTGTTGGTCGTGAGAAAGAAATTGAGCGTGCAGTTCAAATTCTAGGTCGTCGCACTAAGAACAATCCCGTATTGATTGGCGAACCAGGGGTTGGTAAAACTGCGATCGCAGAAGGTCTCGCTCAACGTATTGTCAATCAAGATATACCCGATATTCTACAAGATAAGCAAGTCATTAGCCTCGATATGGGGTTACTGGTGGCAGGGACTCGCTTTCGTGGCGATTTTGAAGAACGCTTGAAGAAAATCATGGATGAAATCCGCTCAACGGGTAATATCATCCTGGTTATCGATGAAATTCATACTTTGGTTGGTGCTGGTGGAACTGAAGGCGGTATGGATGCCGCTAATATCCTCAAGCCAGCACTTGCAAGAGGAGAACTCCAGTGCATTGGTGCAACCACTCTTGATGAGTACCGCAAGCACATTGAGCGCGATGCAGCCCTCGAGCGTCGTTTCCAACCGATTATGGTAGGTGAACCATCGGTTGAGGAAACTATTGAGATATTACAGGGATTGCGTTCTGCCTACGAGCAACACCACAGGGTTCAAATCTCTGATGAAGCGTTGGTAGCCGCAGCTAATTTATCAGATCGTTACATCAGCGACCGCTTTTTACCTGATAAAGCTATCGACTTGATTGATGAGGCAGGTTCTCGCGTTCGTCTGCGCTATTCTTCTAACCCCGCAAATCGCGAGATTAAGAAAGAGTTGGCACGAGTTAGCAAATCTAAAGACGAAGCGGTTCGGGCGCAAGATTTTGATAAGGCAGGGCAATTGCGCGATCGCGAGTTAGAGCTTGAGGCACAGTTAAGAGAATTATCACAAAATGAATTGGCTGTCAATAGACCTGTTGTTGATGAAGAAGATATAGCTCAAATTGTTGCTTCTTGGACTGGCGTACCAGTTAACAAGCTGACGGAATCCGAATCTGAGTTGCTGCTGCACTTAGAAGATACTTTGCACCAACGTTTGATCGGTCAAGAGCAAGCAGTGACCGCAGTTTCTAGAGCCATCCGTCGTGCAAGAGTTGGGTTAAAGAATCCCAATCGACCCATTGCTAGCTTTATCTTCTCCGGTCCTACAGGAGTTGGTAAGACAGAATTAACCAAGGCGTTGGCTTCCTACTTCTTCGGTTCTGAAGATACCATGATTCGGTTAGATATGTCCGAATACATGGAACGCCATACAGTTTCCAAGCTGATAGGTTCACCTCCCGGTTATGTAGGATTTGACGAAGGCGGACAACTGACGGAAGCAGTGCGTCGCAAACCATACACGGTAGTGCTATTTGATGAAATCGAAAAAGCACATCCCGATGTGTTTAATATGCTGCTGCAAATCCTAGAAGATGGTCGCTTGACTGATGCTAAAGGTCGTACAGTGGACTTTAAGAACACGCTGATTATCATGACTTCTAACATCGGTTCCAAGGTGATTGAGAAAGGTGGCGGTGGTTTGGGCTTCCAGTTTGCAGATGATGCAGCAGAAGCAAGCTACAATCGCATCCGCAGTTTGGTGAATGAAGAATTGAAATCTTTCTTCCGTCCCGAATTCCTCAACCGTCTTGATGAGATTATCGTCTTCACTCAGTTGAAGAAAGACGAAATCAAGCAAATTGCCGACATTATGTTGCGCGAGGTTGCTAGCCGTCTGACTGAGAAAGGAATTAGTCTTGAAGTGAGCGATCGCTTCAAAGAGCGTGTTATACAGGAAGGATATGACCCCAGCTATGGTGCTAGACCATTACGTAGGGCAATTATGCGCCTGTTAGAAGATTCGCTTGCTGAGGCATTGCTTTCCGGAGAGATTGCAGAAGGCGACACAGCCGTTGTAGATGTTGACGACGACGGTCAGGTCAAAGTACAGAAGTCTCAGAGTCGCGAGTTGTTACTCGCAAATCTTGGCTAATTGAAGCATGAAGTGTAAAGGATGAAGTATAAAAAACCTTTATCCTTTATACTGCACGCTTTTTGGTAGCATTTAAAAACCCTCTTAACCCTTGCCTAGCGCAGGAAGTTTTAGAGGTTCGTCAAGGTAAACATTTGGTGAAATGGTAAAAAACTTAACCCTGGTAGCGATACCAGGGGATTTTTTTTAAGCCTAACGATTGGAAATCGCGGCTATACAAACGCTCGTCCGCCTACGCGGACTTTAGTTAGCTTCAGAATTCTATTCTGAATGCTTTTGCCAAAATGGATACTCGAATTTCTTTAATAACCAATGATAATTATCCCTTTTAAAAATATCTTTAAGAAATTGATTATTATCAACGGCTCTACCTGCTTCTACTTCTAGAACTATCTTGCCATCTCTACTTACAGCATCTGGTTCAAAATATTTCTCGTCTTCGTTAGTTAAGCCAAATAAAATCGGTACACGAATTCTTTGCGATTTAGCTTTACCTTCTTCAACTTGCATATCTGCTTCTATAAGATATGGTCTTAATAAACTTAACACTTCATTACTACTCAATTGCTTGTTTTGAGAATCTATTTGCTCTTCGACTTGGACAAAGCACTGCAAAATATTTTCTATCTGGCAATTTTTTTCAAAAGACTCTGGAAAAAAGTTATACTGAAGCATCTGTTACCCAATAAATCCTAGGGGTTACGTTTGTATAGTTCTCAGAAAACTTTCTGAAATAACAGATCGCTGAACTATGGCTTACGCCTTGATAGAGGTACTAGTGTCTACCAGTCCAGCTACGCTTCAAAAGCAACCCTACCAAAAATCCAACAATCAATCCAGAAGTATGACCAACAAAACTAATCTGTGGTGTTGTTAAATCGAAAATGACTTGCAAAATAATGAGTGTGACAATTCCTCGCAAACTTCTAGCAGCAATGCGCGTTTTTTTCCTTTGCCAGTCAAGTAACAAAATTGCAGCAAAAGCACCAACAAGCCCCATGACGCATCCAGAAGCACCAACTGCAAAATTTGTCTGAGAATAACCTTTAAGTGACATAAAGGTTACGGCTAGCATTGAGCCGATCGCACTGGTAAAATATAATAGAATAAACCGAGGAAGCCCCATAGAAAATTCTACCAAACGACCGAATAAATAAAGACCTAGCATATTGAGTGCAAGGTGCAAGAAACCATAGTGAAGAAAAGCAGCAGCAAACAAACGCCACCATTCTCCTGCGACGACTTCTTTAGGAACTAAGGCACCTAAATTATATAAGTTCTCAAGGTTAGTACTTCCTCCAAGCTTCACCTCAAGACCAAAGACCAGCAAATTTAAACCAATAATAAAATATGTGGCAAGTGGTTTGCGTGGTTTAACGCCTACTCTACCGTTATATCTAGCTTCAGATTCCATTTCAGTACTGATTCTAGATAAAATTTGTTTGCTTCTCTCAGTTAAAACTGTTTCAGCTTCGACAACAGGATTGGATAAACGTCTTGCGACTGCTTTTTGGATACGAAGATCGCTGGTATCGCTTATACTTAAAAATTGTTCGCGAGCAATTATGTCTTTTCCTGCAGCTTGGTCCGCCGTTGCTAACCAGAATATTTTAATAGTGTCAGAATAGTTGAAGAGCGAACCACTTAGTAGTTTCGTTACCTGTTCTGTTTCACCGCAAAAGGCAAAGATAAACAAACGTGCTAAGTTTCGCGTTCTTATGTTAAGTATTTTCTCAAAAGTGCGTTCGTAGCGTTCCCAGATTAAAAGCATACCATTTAAGTTGCCAGTTTCCCCAAGCGCTCTTAAGTAGGTGTTCAGTATATCGAAGTCCTTGCGTAACGTTGCGGATGATAAATTATCCTGTACCCATAGCACTAAGTCTTCCCAACGACTTTCTATCTGATACAATGTTGCGATCGCAGATCGACCAGTCGGTGTTTGAGCGCTTTTGTAACGGTCTAGAATTGCACTCGCCTCAGCTACATTCCCATTTTGCGCCAATTCTAGAGCACGTAACAATTCTGGGCGTTCGCGCCAGCCATCTACAGGGTGTAACAGAGAAATAAATTTAGCCAATTTGCTGGCTTGACCAAAACTTTGTTGGGCGCTCAGTTGGTCAACTTTTCTGTTACCGATGTTAGGTGTGACTATTAAAATCACCCACAGACATCCACCAATCAAGCCTGCTGTGGCTGGTGTGGTGTAAGCGCTCACTGCTGTAACACCTAAGATAAGCACAGAGATGACAATCCAACCACGATTGTTCTTAGCAGAGCTAAGTGCTGCATTCAGCATGGTTGAAACACATGACAGACACACTAACCAAATCAGTAGGTGATTGAGATCCATACAATTTAGATATTATTAGGCAATCCTGTATTTTATGTTAGTGGTTAGTAGTTAGTAGTTAGTGGTTAGTGGCGAATCAACAACCAACAACCAACAACTAACCACTAACTCTCCTTTATTTCTACCAATTCTTGATTCTCAATTACATTCTGAGAGTAATCAGATAGGGATGACCAACCGTTAACAGCATCTTTAATCACGCCAGCTACGGGAACAGCAATTAACAATCCCAATACTCCACCAATATATGTTCCAAGCAGTAAGGAAATTAAGACCCATATTGGTCTCAGCCCAGTAAAGCTACCTAAAAGTCGAGGTGCGATCGCTTGATCGATAATTTGGTCAACAACTACAGACACACCCAAAACCCTAACTGCCAACCAAAAGTTGTGCGACAGTATTATTAAAGTGACTATGGCAAGACTTGCAACATCTCCAAAAGGTATTAAACTTAAAATCCCCACTCCCAAACCAAATAGTAAAGCAAACTGAACGTTAAGAAGTAGAAATACTAAGGTCAGTGAAAATCCCATCAACAAACCTAACGCTATCTGACCGATTAGGTAGTTTTGAAAATTTTGCTGAATGGATTGTTTTAATTGTTGACCAAAATTCAAAGGTAACTTTTTAAATATTCCTTCCCAAATTTTTCCTCCGTCTAATAAAAGATAGAAAGTTAATACTACAGTAACTAAAGCTTCAGAAATACTATCAAGTGTTTCTATAACGAGTCTAAAGAGTTTATCGACAAGATACTCTAATTCATCAGGTAAGCGATTTGCTATTTGAGTAAATACTTGATTTAAATTCCAGTTGAACCCGTGGCTTACAGTCCAGTTATTTAAACTTTTAAATTTTTGTTCGCTTGAATCGAGCCATTCAGGTAACACGGCATCCATTTCATTAAATTGTTGCGAAATAATAGGAATTAGCGTCAATCCCAAAGCTAATAAAATAATTAAAGTAACGATAAAAACTAATGTGACAGCATAATTGCGTTTAATTCCCTGTTTTTCTAAAATTGAAACTGGGTAATTCAAAATAAAACTTAGTAAAGTAGCTAAGATAAGAGTTGTAACAACGGGTTGAAAATAATGAAAGAATCGAAATGCGAGCCATCCATTGAGAAATAATAAAGGAAATATAAGTGTCAAAATTAACAATTGTAGTAATTTTTTAAGTGAAATGGTCATGTTGTTTCAGGAGAATCTATGGGTTAGGCAATGCCTAATAATATTATTAGATATGTTAATGCTACTAAAAAATCTACCACCCTGAGTCATAAAATATGAGAATAAAGAGGTGCTAAGCCGACTTCTCCCAAAACCACACACTACTCTTCAGTGCTCAAAGCTAAAAATTGCTCGCGATCGATACGTCCAGCTGTGTAAAGAGTTTCTGTAATTTCTGATATTGTTAAAACCGCATAGCCTCGGTAACCGTTTTCCTGTAACCTGTCCATAACTCCTTGTTCGTGGTTGATAAAGACCACAATGTCCTCAACATTTAACCCCGCAGATTTTAATTTTTCTGCTCCTTCCATTACGCTTTTGCCACTAATGAGGATATCATCAACGACTGCAACCGTCTCACCAGGATGAAACTCTCCCTCAATCACCCGTCGCGTACCGTGGGCTTTTACCTCTTTGCGAGGAAAAATCATGGGACATTGAAGACGTAGGGCTAAACCAGTTGCTGTCGGTAAAGAGCCGTAGGGGATACCTGCTACCCTATCAAATTTTAGCGTTCTTAAAATTTCCTCATATGCTTTAAGTACTTGATTAAAAAGTTGCGGATTGGAAATAATTTTGCGTAAATCAATGTAGTAAGGAAATACAGCACCTGAAGCTTGGACGTAGTTGCCAAACATAACGCAACCAATATCGTAAAGTTGCAAAATTAAATCTTGTTGGGGATGTTGATTGAGCAAACAAATGTTAGAAAACCAGATAGAACAGCTAGAAACATCAAGGTTAATTTCAGCTTTTGCTTGATTGACTTCTTCTTGTAAAGACTGGACTTGCTTTGATAAATCTTCCCGTGACAACATATCTTGGGGTACGGGAATTAACAAACCATCACCATTTTTGTTTAAACCTGCTGCTAAAATTTGATTAATATTGTTACCTTCTGCCCAGATACTACGAGTCATAATAATGCGTTCGGGAGCATCTGCACGAATTCGCGCTATGATTTCAGGCTTTGTTGTTCCAACTTCCAAACCTAATTGTTCTGGAGTTCCCCAAGTTCTGGATTCTTTAACTATTTGTAAATAAAAAGGTGATTCATCTGTAGGGTAATGTTGCAACTTGTGAGCACCAAGATTGGATGTACGGCATAAAATAAAAGCAGCTTTACCTGGATAAACTAAAAATGGCGCAACATGGTCTTGTCCTGCATAAGAATTCAAAGTGATGGCATCAACATTCCACTCTGTAAATACGGTACGGGCGAAGATAGTACTCGTGTTTAAATCGCTGTGTTTGGCATCTAAAATAATTGGAATATGGGAAGGAATAGCTGCTAGGGTGTTGTGTAGCAGTTCTAAGCCGGAAACACCTAAGGATTCATAAAAACCCAGTGTTGGTTTATACGCGCAAACTTTATCGGCTGTCTCGGAAATGATGAATTGCAACCAATCCAACAAACGAGGTATGATGCCTTGAGCTTCGTATCCAACGGGCATCATTTCTGGGTTAGGGTCAAGTCCTACAAATAATAAACTTTGATTTTGTGCAATTGCTCCATTTAATTTATCAAAAAAGTTCATATATTTTTTTAAAAGCTTTCACGTATGTATAATTCTATAACGTAAAGCTGAGACTTTGCTCAGGGTTAAATGTGTTTGCCTTGATGTGACAGATATTTCACCCACTCTTTCATGACTGCGGTGATTCGCCGCAAGTTGTCCTCACCAATGATGTATGGAGGCATTGTATACAGCCACTTGCTGTACGGACGAAGCCACACTCCCCGATCTAGAGCGAACTCCCTGAATCCTGTGAGGTTCGACGGACATTCAAACTCCAGGACTCCTATGGCTCCAAGTACTCGTGCGTCGCACAGCGATCGCCCCTCCAATCCCTGGAGTTCTTCTTTAAGCACCTGCTCAATAGCTTTAACTTTACTGAGGTAGTTTTCGGTTTCGATAAGGTTGATACTTGCTAACGCCACAGCGCAGGCGATCGCATGTCCCATGAAAGTCGGTCCGTGCATGAAGGCGAGTTCTGGATCGTCACCGAGGAAAGACTCGTAGACTTGGCTTGTAGCGATAGTCGCCGATAGACCGAAGTATCCCCCAGTCAGCGCTTTACCGAGCACCATGATATCCGGGGTAACATTAGCGAGATCTGCTGCAAATAAGGCTCCTGTTCGCCCGAAACCCGTCGCCACCTCATCGAATATGAGTAGCACCCCGTGCTCGTCACACAGTCTTCTGACGTGGAATAAATACTCCGGGGGATAGAAGCGAAAGCCACCCGCTCCTTGAAATATTGGTTCGAGGATGACAGCCGCAATCTGGTTCTTGTTCGATTTGAGAAGCTCCGCGAGTTGACAAAGCGATGTTTGGCATTCGTGAGATTCTATGTTAACCCCGCCCGGTGCATCGACGAAATACTGGGGGAGTATGACTCCTTTAAACAATCGGTGCATCCCCTCGTCGTCGTCGCTTACCGACATTGCTCCTGTCGTGTCGCCGTGATACCCCCGACGGAGCGCCACGAAATGGCTCTTCTGGGAAACTCCTTTGTTGCGCCAGAACTGAATTGCCATCTTTAGCGCCACCTCTACCCCTACTGAGCCACTGTCACCAAAGAACACGTGATTGAGGCGATCGGGGGTAATCCTGACTAACGTCTCGGCGAGATGAATAGCTGCATCGTTAACCAAACCACCGAGCATAACATGAGCGAATTTTGCAAGCTGCTCCTGAACCGCTTGATTGAGGACGGGGTGATTGTACCCGTGAATAACGCACCACCAAGAAGAGATACCGTCAATGAGCACCGTGCCATCATCAAGATAGAGTTTGACTCCCTCTGCTCGAATGACTCGATATGGGGGCGGAACGGTCTTCATTTGTGCGTAAGGAAGCCAGAGCGAATGAACTTGTGTAGTCATTGGGGCTTATTGAGTTCGCATCGTTACAATATACAATATTATCTTTTTTTTAATTAAGACTTCTTTTTAAAGAGAAAATATTGTAAGTTGAATAATTTCAAATTCCTTTTTTTCTTATTTATTAAAAACCTGATTTTGTTATAGTTTTTGCTAAAAATGGGGCAGGCAATATCGTTACCCCATTTAATTCATTCAATCTTTCACGAGTTTGAATTTGTTTCAGAAATACTAAGCTGCATATCGGTCTACAAAGCTCTGCAGCCCCGATTTATATCCTGTTCCAACTGCTTGGAATCTCCATTCTCCATCTTTCCGATACAGTTTACCAAATTCGATTGCAGTCTCTGCTGAAGCATCTTCTTCTAGCTCATACTTAGCGATTGGTTTTTCTGTAGCGTTGTCATAAATTCTGATATATGAGTTTCTGACTTGCCCAAAATTTTGCTTTCTTTGTTCTGCTTCATGGATAGTTACAACAAACACTATTTCTTGGACACAAGCATCAACTCTACTCAAATCGATTGAAATCGTCTCATCATCTCCAGAACCTTCTCCAGTTCTACTATCTCCTTCATGTTGTACAGAACCATCTGCTGATGTTAGGTTATTGTAAAATACATAGCTAAATGGTGTTCGGATTCACTTAGTCGAATACGGATTTGATGAAGTTTACCTACAACAAAACCCATGATTGTTATGTTACCTCCATGCTTTCCTTCCTCTAGATGAACCACTATGCCTTGAACTTGAGTGTTTGGAAGTTGCGTAATCAGATCGCTTAACCCGGATTTCTCACAAAGATTTAAACAAATTGCCCAAAATGCTTATGCTACCTAGACTTGAGGTAAAATACCTGTCAACACACCATAATGATTTTTTCTGGGTCTAAAATGCCCAAAATCTATGCAGGATAAAGGTTTTGTTCATAGCGATCGCCACACTTGTGAGAAATCAGGGTTAATATGTCTAGTTGAGAATCTCCTGAAGCTTCCTCTAAAATTTCTAGTATCTCACACATCCGCAAAGCGTAAGACCGAATTGTGGGATTCAGAGGGAGGGTAATATCGAATTCTTCACCAGAATTTGTTGTTTTATACCAAACTGATTCTGAATTACTGGCTTGTCTCTCTTGAATCCATCCGTTTTCTTTAAGGTAGGTTGTTAATTGCTGTGGATCTAAATTAGAGAGAATTTCAGGATCGCGCACGGTTACTATCATCATATTCATGAAAACTTATAATTTACAGTCCTGCAAACCATTCATAGCCTTGGTCTTCCCAATAGCCCTTAAAAAGCGATAACTGACTAACCAGTGTAACTTGAGTTACCCACTTACTTTGCTTGTATCCAAGTTTCACGGGAGAAGCCAAGCGTAAAGGTGCGCCATTCTCCACTGGTAATTTTTCACCATTCTTTTGATAAGCTAATAAGGTTTGGGGATGTGAGGCGGAAGCAATATCCCAGCTTGAATAGTAGCCATCAGCCGATTTAAAGTAAACATATTTAACATTTGGTTGAGGTTGAGCAAGAGCAATAATTTCTTGCAGACGCACACCCGCCCATTGCACGATCGCAGCCCAACCTTCTACACATACATGGCGGATAATCATAGATGTCAAAGGCAAAGCTTGAATGTCAGCCATGCTAAGATTGAGAGGATTTTTTACCTCACCATCAACAATTAAACGGTATTTTGTTTGGTCAATAACTGGATTATACCTAAAGCTATTCACTAACAATGCTTCTGGTTGAATTTCGCTAGAAGAAAATTCTGGAACGGGCTTTTGTGGATTCAATAGTAAAGCTTCCACCTTTTGATTCAAAGGTTCGGAAAGTTTTCCAACAACATCTTCAAACAACGGTGTACCGCATCCACCTAGGAGAAAGCCAATACTAGAAATCCCTGAAATGTTGAGAAATTGACGGCGGGTTAATTGAGGACGATGTACGCGAATTATATTCATAAAATAGGTTAGTGGTTAGTGGTTGGTGGTTAGTTGTTAGTGGTTAGTTGTTAGTGGTTAGTAGTTGGTGGTTAGTAGTTGATAACAACTATCAACTATCAACTATCAACTATCAACTAACTCTTTTACCAAAACATAGATTCAGTCAACTCTGTACCCCCAGCCTCACGTCCCAATAACCAATGAGTCATCGAGAACAAAATAACTATTGGAACAGAGGAAAAATGCACAATTCTCAGTGCTTGCCAACTTCCAAATATATCTACAATCCAATAGAATTGAGCGGGTTTATACATTCCTATACCTGTAAATAAAGCCAAAAGCAAGATAGGAATTATAGATGTATAAACAATACGATGAAAAGCATAACTTAAACGTTTGGAATTTTTACTTTTTTGTAGTGCTTTCAAGTCATTCGTTCCCACAAACCGATGTCGCCAACGTCGTGTGGCTAAAACATAAATTCCATACCACAGCAAATTCAACGAAAATAACCACATAGCAGCAAAATGCCAATGTCTACCGCCCGCCAGCCAACCTCCCAGTGTAAATATAGGAGGAATATGCCAACCAGCCCGCCCGCCAAATACGGGATTTGCATTATAAATTTGCAATCCACTAGTAAGCATGATAAATAAGCTGATGATATTAACCCAATGAAAAATCTTTGCTCCTATTGCTTGAGTTGGTAGCTTTCGAGGTTTAAAGGGAATGGTTGGAGTCATATAGGATTTGGGATTTTAGATTTTAGATTTGGGATTTGGGATTTGGGATTTGGGATTTGGGATTGAAGAAATTGTCAAAAATTAATTATCTCATAAGAGTGGATGAAATCCCTACCCGTTCTTGTTGGCGGGTAAGATCTAGCGGTTTTCACTTGAATGAAGTACAGATTTATCCGCGTTCGTCTGCTAAAGGCTATTGCACCTAATTGAAAACTGCTATAGTTACTCCGGGCTTTTAGAGCGCCGATACAGCTTTCCCTGTGGCAATACTGCAAGGGCTGAGGAAATTGTAGGTTGGGTAAACCCGTGTGTGAAACCCAACAAATGCTGATAAATGTTGGGTTTCGTTCCTCAATCCAACCTACGTGTTTTTGTATTTTTAGGCTTAACCGACAAGTATTGTTCCCTGTGGGGAAACTCAACAAATGTCTGTAAATGTTGGGTTTCGTTCCTCAACCTAACCTACGTATTTTCGTATTTTTAGGCTTAACCGACAAGTATTGGGATCTAATCAACTTAAATATTTTAGCTAAAAAAAAGGAGCGGGATGAAACCCCACTCCAATTTGCTCTCTTGCTACCAAACTTTAATATTTCAACCATTTCTGTTCTGCGACAAGATTACCAATTTTTTTCTCCTCTTTCTTTGTGCCCTTTGCGACGAGTGCGGTTATTTAAATAGGTAATCTTTGCATAATGGAGTATAAACTTAATAACTTAGACTAAAAACTAGTACTTCGTATAATGTCAGCATAAGTTGAGGTTTTATGCCTTAATTCAATCGCCAACTCTGTTCCTTGACCTAATTGAGAGTTACACCTCAATTTCCCTTTATGTTTGTCCACTACAATTTGTTTGCTGATTGATAGCCCCATTCCTCTTGCTTTGCCTTCCAATTTAGTAGTAAAAAAGGGTTCAAAAATATGCTTCTTCAAGTGAGGAAGCATCCCTTTGCCATTATCAGAAATACGAATAACAATTTTACGTTGCTTTGATGGTTGACTGTTATGGTTACCAACCAATGATAAATGACAGTTGATAACTTCTGTACGAATCCAAATCTTGGGAAGAAAAGAACTATCTTGCTGTATTCTTTCTTCTAATGCATCAATGGCATTACTTAATATGTTCATGAATACCTGATTTAGCTCGCTTGCATAACAATTTACAAGCGGTAATTCCCCAAATTCTTTAATAATTTGTATTCGAGGTCTGTCAGGGCGTTCTTTTAAACGGTGTTGTAAAATTCTCAAAACGCAATCCAAACCAGCGTGTATATCAACCTTAACCATTTGCTCGTCTTCAAGTCGTGAAAAACTCCACAAAGCAGAGGCAATTTCTTTAATACGTTCGGAATTAGATCGAATTGACCACAGCAATTTTAAAGAATCTCTTTTCACAAAATTCAAGTCAAAACATTGAAGTTGTGAGGCAAATTCTGTTTTGGATTTGGGATGGCTTTGTTGGTAAATTTCTAACAGTTGAATTAATTCTTCTGCATATTCAGTGACAGGGTGTAGGGAAGCACTTATTAAGTTAATGGAGTTATAAATTTCACCAGCTACATCGACTACTAGCTTACCAAGATTAGCCATTTTCTCATTCTGCACTAACTTCTCTCGGCAATTTCTCAAATCTTGTTGAGTATCTTCTAGTTGCTGTGCTATTTTCTGTTCTTGCGCTTCGACAATTACTCTTGAGGCAATTTCTTGGTGGACTTGTTCAATTAACTGGGATTGCTGAATTGCGATCGCAATTTCAACACTGACTTGTCTTAAAGTTTCTACCTCCCATTCCTGCCAATGACGGTTACTGGAACTATCATAAACCATCAGCAAGCCCCATGAGTTGCTTGGCCAAGAGCAGCCCAGAAGTTCATTCTCCTGGTTGACGACTTGCAAGTGAGAATTTGGAATTAGAGATATTGTATTTTGATAGTCTTCTAATTTTAAAGAGATGGGAAAAACCAAACTGGCTTTAGTTTGACGTTTATCTGTATAGATATATTGATTTTGCTCTTTAACCGACTCAACAGCCATCATGTTATTTTCATCGTTAGGAAAACGATAAATGACTGTACGGTCTGTCTGTAAAAACTGCTGTACAACATTTGCTATTGTTTCAAGTATTGACTGTAGCTGAGAACGAGAATAAATACATTTGCGGATGGTATTTAGCAAAGATTCCCGTTTTCTCATCTGCTGCAATGCTTGTTCTTGATGTTTTTGCGCGGTGATGTCTTGGTGTGTTCCCACCATTTGCACCGGCTGACCCGATCGATCCCACTGCAACACTCTCCCTCGGTCAAAAATCCACTTCCACTCTCCGGATTTAGCTAACATTCTAAATTCGACTTCGTAGACTGGTATGCGACCTTCCAAATAATCCTCTAACACCGCCATCACCCTGGAAAAGTCCTCTGGATGTACGAGTCTCTCAAAGGATTTGTGGTGATTTTCTATTTCTTCTACTTCATATCCCAAAATCTGCTTCCACTGAGGGTCATAGTATGTCTTGTCAGTCACTAAATTCCAATCCCATAGACCCAAGCCAGTTGCTGCTAGTGCTGTTTGCAAACTAGCGTGCGAGCGTTGACAAAGTTCTGTGAAAGCTTGGTGTGTCTGCTGCTGCTCTTGCTTTGCTAACGCTTTGGCGTTCCGTGATGAAAGTAGAGCTTCCCTATGATGAGTAGCCGATCCTTTTGTATACATAGCTGCTGGTCTGATAAGGAAAATAGCTTGTAGCTCAATAGCTGCCTTAGCACCCTAATGGTAATGGTATATGCATAGAACGTGCTGGTATATTCCTAGATGGTTACTTCCCCTGTAACTGGCATGACTAGATACGTCAATCCCTATTAACAATTTCGATGGAACTTGGAAAAAGGTAAATAGAATAATGTAACCTGTCCTTTGGTCACAAATACCATCGTCAAAAAAAAATTTGCTACATTTTATCCTGCTACTCTTTCAAAATGACAGAAGACTAAGTATATAAAATTACCAAAAAATAGATTAAGATTTGGTGTGGAATGTTTTAAAAAAGCTACAATCTAGTCTTGACAAAGAACTCATAATTTTACAGAATTGTCAATGTTTTTTTGTAGCTTTTTTACAACAGCCTTACCCAATCTTACAAAACGGAGGCTACATTTGAATCAATACTTACCGATTAAACTTTTACAGGAAAAAATTTGGGGAAAGTTCACACACACAAGTCGGGTCTGATGACTAATGACTATAGATGAAATCGTATTACTGCTAAAGGCAAACACTCCGAACTCCTTAACTCCACTCCAAGAGATGGTGTTACGTTCTTCTTGGGAAGGAAAAACTTATACAAGTATAGCAGTTGAAGCACATTACGGAGAAGAAAGAGTTAGAAAAGTCGCTTCTCATTTATGGCAAGTTTTGAGTGACTTTTGGAAAGAGCCAATCGGCAAATCCAACTTCCGTCAGATTCTAGAACCTCGCCGTTTAAGCAGAACGCAACAACAACTGCTCCGGGAATTCAACCGTAAGGATGAGGTCACATCCCTAGAATTTCCTAGTGGTCCGGTATCACTTAACTCTAAATTTTACGTTCCTCGTTCACCAATTGAAGAACTGGCTTACGCGGAAATCGCAGAACCAGGAAGTGTTACTTGCATCAAAGCTCCTAAGAAAATGGGGAAGAGTTCCTTAATTCTACGGATTCTTGCTCATGCAGCAAGCCTTGGTTATAGCACGGTTCATTTAGATTTTCAGCAGGCAGATAGGGCAGTTTTTGCAAATCTTGATAAATTTTTGCGCTGGTTCTGCGCCAATGTTAGCCGGGAGTTGGGTTTGGAACCGAAACTCAACGATTATTGGGATGAGGATATGGGGAGTAAAGTCTGTTGTTCTCTCTATTTCCAATACTATTTACTTCCATCTCTCAATCACCCTCTGGTTTTGGTGTTTAACGAAGTCGATTGGGTGTTTGACTATCCAGACATTGCTGAAGATTTTCTCCCGCTACTGCGCTCTTGGTACGAACAAGCCAAATTGGTGGAGGTGTGGCAAAAACTTCGTCTTGTTCTGGCTTACTCGATGGAATTTTTTTTGTCTCTCAATCTGACTCACTCTCCATTTAATATCGGTTTGCCTATCAAGTTAACGGTATTTTCAAAAGAACAAGTGCAGGATTTGGCACAACGCCACGGATTGGATTGGTTCCACGGTTCTGACGCTGACAAACTGATGACAATGGTGGGAGGACACCCATATCTGGTGAGGTTGGCTTTGTATTATCTTGTTAGTAAGGGAGGGATGGAACGCCATTTAGGGCAAATATTGCAACAAGCACCTACGGAAGCAGGAATTTATAATGAGTATCTCAGGCAATGTTTGTTGGTTCTGCGGGAGAAACCAGAATTAGGAGACGCTTTCCGTGAAGTGGTTTCTGCTAGGAGTCCCTTACAAATGGAACTACCTGTGGCATATAAGCTGTATGCTATGGGGTTAGTCAGTATTGAAGGGGATCGCTGTACTCCGTCGTGTGAGTTGTACCGCTTGTATTTTAGAGAGCAACTCAATACTCATAGCGATCGCGATCCTCGTTTGCAAGAATTGGAAAAAGAAAACCAACAGTTACGCGTTCTCTCTGGTTTAGATGAACTGACTCAACTGGTTAGCCGTCGTTCTTTTAATACCTACCTTCAAATAGAGTGGCAAAAAGCTTTGAGCAAACGTGTTCCTTTGTCACTAATTTTGTGCGATATTGACTACTTTAAAATATATAATAAGACCTACGGAATTACCGCAGGTGATGACTGTTTGCGACAAATTTCTCGTGTTATTAATAAGTGTGTAAAACAATCTTTTCCAAATGAGGATTTAAATAGCGATCGCAATTCGGTTTTAGTTGCGCGTTATGGAGGCGAGCAATTTGCAATTCTCATTCAAACAGATGCAGCTCGTGCTTTACACGTTGCTGAAGATATTCGAGAGGAAGTAAAAGCACTGGAAATTCCTTGTGATTATCCCAATATTGGGGGACTTCCTGCTGATGTTTTAACAGTCAGTGTAGGTGTTGCTAGCTTGATTCCTGAACCACAAACCGATCCTCATACTTTGTTGATAACGGCAGAAAGAGCACTGATACAAGCAAAGAGAGGGGACGAGATCGGGTGGTTTTTAATTAATTTACCCCACCCTAGCCCTCCCAATGGATTGGTCCGGAAGCGGAACTCAGATTTCCGAAGAATTTAATGCTTGTTTTGGGGCGCTGCGCGTTTTAAACCAAGAACAACGTCAATTATCGCTTCTAGTCGCTGACTTGCATCCAGATTGCAATCGGATTAATAAGTGGAACAAAGAAGGAGTGTCAACAAATCCTGTGTTTAGCTTCTTCAAAGAAATATTTTTGCCGCCTTTTTCCTAAGAAAAAACACAAGATGTGCTGACAAATATTGGCAAATTAATGGGATTGGAATTTGATTAAGAAACTCTCAGACAAATTCATTTGTAAAGCGGGTGACATCCATTTGTTTCTCGGCAACTTGCTCGTTTTTTAACGGAAAAAACCAAGCAAAACAGAAGCATGACTAGTGGAATGGGAAGTGGTTGGTCGTTATTTAGACAAAGCATTTTGCTAATGACACTTGACCAATGACCAATGACTAACTTAACTTGATGCTAAAACATTTTGTAGCTTTGCTACCATCTCAGTTCGTGCTGAGACTCCTAACTTGCGGAACATCCTTTTTAAAGCTTGCTTAACTGAATTTTGTGTAATCCAAAGTTTTTCCCCAATTTCTGCATTTGTTAACCCCTGTGCGACTAGTGCAGCAATTTCTAATTCTCGTGGTGTTAGGGGATTGGCTAGTGGTGAGTTAAGGGTTTTTGGTTTCGCTTGCGCCTGTAAAGTAGCAATTTTTGCTGATAAGTGCAAGCACAATGCACTGAGATCGGCAAGATTGTTAGCATCAAAGGCTGGAGCACCACTAGCACGTGTTAAATTTAGTGTTCCCACAAGACGTCCTTCACAAACGATTGGTCCGCTCATGACGTGTTCGTGATCGTGGCGGGAGCAAAAATTTTTCCAGTCTCCCGAAGGTAACACCAATTGTTCGTGAGCTGGAGCGTGACGCTCAACCACATATTGCCCTACTGGGTTGCTTTCCAAACAAACATCTGGGATCGAGTTTACATCAGCCTCAGCCGTGTAACGATCGTCTACTAGGTATATACCCCAGTGCTGCACACCAAAGTACTCGCCAACTGTATCCATGACAGCTAGTCGTAGTTCTTGCTCGTTTTGAGCTTTAGCGATCGCCTGAAATAGGTCATGAAGAGAGTTAGCCATTGCAATATAAGTGTACCCACTTGAGGACTATGCATTCTTAACAATTATTTCTATGCTAACTGATAGAAGCAAAGCAAAAAACTTACATAATTAGTAACTATAGGAGAATCACGTGACCGCAACACAAGTCTCTGCCCAAGAGCTCTTTCGGGCTGCTTACGAAAATCGCTACACCTGGGATAACAATTTCCCTGGCTACACTGCAGATGTAACCTATAAGCATGGTGAGAAAGTGTTTGCTCTAAATGTTCGTGTCAACGCCAATCTCAAGGCAGAAGTTTTTGACGTAGAAGATGAACAAGCAAACCGGGCGCTGAACAATCAGTTGTGGGAAATAGCTATTCACCGCATTCGTCGTACCTTTGAAGAAACCCACGGAGCAAACACCTTTCGCTATGGCGCGACTGATGAAACTGGTGCTGTTGAGATTTTGATGGGCGGTAAGGCAGAAGGAGATAGATATAAAGTTCGCAATAACGAGGTGTGTCTTGTCCACCGACACATTCATGGTGTTGTTGTAACTATTAATACTTTTAGCAGTCACGATACAGGTGAAGGCTACCTTTCCCACACATATGACTCTGTTTACCACGATCCAAAAACAGGAGAACAGAAGGGTGGAAGAAGTGAATTTGAGGATGAGTATGAGAAAGTTGGCGACTACGTTATCCTAAATCGCCGCTTAATTCGGACTGAAACAGATAACCAAGTCCATACCCAAGAATTTATCTTCTCGAATATCAAACTGTTAGAGCCTACTGCTGAGTAAGTATGCTCCATTACCGCCTTGGGGTTACTAAGTTCTGACAAAGGGGGTACAAGATGCTGATTGAGTATCGCTTTTTATAAACAATTCCGTTATGTACTACTTGTACATAACGGGATTTTTTTGTGCTATGATGATGGACTGATGTCAGTTTGCAGTTGCGATGCATGCCAAGACAGCGCAACTACAAACCGAAGCACTAAATAAAAAGTTACAATTTGGAATACTGGAAGTTTATTCAATACTTATTGACAACCTGATATTTAAGCGCTTCTCTAAAAATTTCACATAGAGAGCGCAAGATGTTTCAGCACAGAAATAACACGGATAAATAAACTTTTTAGATTTTATAATACTCTTTTTTCAGGGTAAATACTTTTTTTATGATAAGATAAAATTAAAGAAGGAAAACAACCTTCGGATAGATGCGGAGAATAAATACTCGTTTCAAAACTATTTATTATGTATATATTGAAAACATTTTAGATACTGTTACTGCGATCGCAGAATTTATATTTTGATAGCCAACCGATTTTGTAAATAAAAATACTCTCTCAAGAACAGTCAATATTATTAGGGTCTACTACCATGAGCAGAAACCGTCCTACAACTCTCAACAACCGATTGAACGAAATTATCAATCAACTAGAGCCATCAGCAAGCCAAAACCATCTAAAGATTCTTGAGCCAAACTCTGAAGCGATCGCCTTCTCAAGAGCGTTAAAAGTCAATCAATAATATCTTGGGGTCAGCTTCGGCTGAACTGCTATCCCCTAACTATCCTTCCTACTTAGTTGCTACTCCTGCAATATGAGGACTGACTATAGGAACTGGAGCGCGAAAATGTTCGTAATTTAAGTTTGAAAATCCGGCATTGTCTAAAGCACTCCAAGTTTCCCTGTCTGGATGACAACCATCCCCCACTAATTTCCATACAGGACGAATTGTACTTTGAACCTTTCGCAACAGTGTTTTCTTGGGTGCAGCAACGTGTTCGATAAATAGAAAACGTCCTCCGGGTTTAAGCACTCGTAAAATTTTCTGTAATGTAGTAGATAAATTTGGGACTGAACACAGGACGAGGGTACTTACGACAGCATCCATACTATTGTCTTCTGCATCTATCCCTTCAGCAGTACCAGTACGGATATCAATGTTGTTGAAACCGAGTTTTTCAGCTTCTTGTTTAAGATAGGAATGCATAAACGGGTTTGGCTCAATTCCTATCCAATTGATGTTTTTGGGAAAGTAAGCTAGATTGACACCAGTTCCAGGACCAATTTCTAAAACATTGCCGTTGAGACTACCAAAGAGGGATTGCTTGCGATCGTGTACAGCCTTATCATATTCACCCCCTCTATCTAAAGACATCATCCAAGCAAATAAACGCTTACCACAGTTAGCACAATTACAAGGCTGGCTTTTTACCATTTTTTACCTCCTTTTATCGCCTGTTATTGTTGTTATATTGCTTCTATAGCAATCCTATTTGATTTGTCAAAGACACGTAGGTTGGGCATTGCTTACCAAAAGCTCTAGTGGTGAGTTGTCTTCCCTACCTACAGTACTTAAATTGTTTATGAAGATCGCATTTCAAACCTTCACAAAGTCTCCATTTTGTTTCTCTATTTTTAAATACAAAGGATTCCCTTTTGGAAAAATTTTGTTTTTGAAGGTGCGAGGTTATCAGATTTCGCACCTGTTTCTTTTTTTAATTTTTGTAAGTAGTTCAACCTAAAATTACAGATAAGCGATTTGAGCCTGTAACTCAAATCGCTCATTTAGCGCCTATTGAGGAAGGGATCTCAAAAAAATCCCTAAAAGTTTAATTTATGCGGGTACAACTTGAACAATCAGCGATCGCTTATCCAGTGATTGGACTTTCCCCACGGAACTCAGATCCGTTACAATGCGGTCTAGCAATTCTGCGGCATTATTGCGATATTGATTTTCTCGACCTCTTAAGCGAATCACAAACTTTACTGAATCGCCTTTGCTTAACCATTGAGTAGCTTGATTGATACGTAAACTGTAATCAGCTGCACCTACATTTGGACGAAGCCGAACTTCCTTAACCGAGGGTCTAGCACTCTGTGTTTGACGTTTTTTCTTTTGATACTGAAGCTTGCCATAGTTCAGAATTTTCGCCACTGGGGCGTCTTTGCTTTCGGAGACTATCACTAGGTCTAGGTCTACGCTCTCAGCTAGTTGTAGAGCTTCACGGGTGTCAGTCAAACCACGATTATTATTCTCGTGGTCAATCAAGAAGACCTGGGGTGACTTGATTTGTGAGTTGATGAGTTGCTTTTGAATTACGATAACGTTTTCCTCTCAATTGTTCAATAACTTTGCTTTACAAGTAATACCAAGGTAGCACAACACTAACTACGAACATAATTAGAATGTTGTGGTGTGTTAAAAAAATTACTAATCTACATTGGCTGGATAAACTTACTATATATATTATATATCGAGATTTATTCAACTGACATATCGGTAACAGGTATAACAGAAAGCCCCTATTATAACAAAAAAATAAAATTTGCGAACTGCAATTCCGCTTAATACCTATCCACGTCCAAAGAAATACGGGTTTCAAAACTAGATTGTTGACTGTAATGCTTTGCCCGTAGGATATTCATAGCCTGCACTCATAGCAACATAACTGATGGAAAACGCGATCGCATTACCCAATTACATTAACAATCAGTGGTGTACCTCTAGCGCTACAGAGTTTTTGGACGTTATCAATCCAGCTACGACAGAGGTACTGGCGAAAGTCCCACTATCACAAGCTTCTGAGGTAGAGCAAGCATCCCTTGCAGCTTCTGATGCTTTCGGCAGTTGGCGGCGAACACCACCGACAGAACGAGTACAGTATCTATTTAAACTCAAGAATTTACTGGAAGAACACTTTGAAGACTTGGCTCGCACCATTACCTTAGAATGCGGTAAAACTTTGGCTGAGTCCAAAGGTGAAATGCGCCGTGCTATTGAAAATGTTGAAGTCGCCTGTGGAATCCCTATGATGATGCAAGGAACTAACTTGGAAGACATTGCTAGGGGGATTGATGAAATGATGATCCGACAACCCTTGGGAGTGTGCGCTGTTATTGCTCCGTTCAACTTTCCAGGAATGATCCCCTTTTGGTTCTTGCCCTATGCCATTGCTTGTGGAAATACTTACATCGTTAAGCCGTCAGAAAAAGTTCCACTGACAATGCAAAAAGTTTTTCAGTTATTGGAAAAAACCGGATTGCCTCAAGGTGTTGTTAACTTAGTCAATGGTGCCAAAGAAGTTGTGGATGCGATTTTGGACGATCCCAAAATTCGAGCGATTAGCTTTGTTGGTTCTACACCAGTTGCTAAGTATATATACAGTAGAGGAGCCGCCAACGGCAAGCGGGTTCAATGCCAAGGCGGTGCGAAAAATCCATTGATTGTTTTGCCAGATGCCGATTTTGAGATGACAACACGCATTGCGGCTGATAGTGCTTTTGGTTGTGCCGGACAGCGCTGTCTTGCTGCTTCCATAGCTGTCACTGTTGGAGAAGCACGTCGGAGTTTCACAGAAGCGATCGCAGAAACTGCTCAAAAGCGTGTCGTTGGTTGTGGTTTAGAGCCAGGTGTAGAAATGGGTCCCGTTATTACTGCTCAGAGCAAGACCAGAATTGAGGGTTTAATTCAGCAGGGAGCAGATGAAGGGGCGACAGTATTGGTCGATGGACGGTCTCCTAGTATACCAAGTTATGAAAGGGGTTACTTTGTACGTCCCACAATTCTGCAAAACGTAGATCCATCCGGTGAAATTGCCCGTACAGAAATATTTGGCCCCGTACTGAGCCTAATTCATGTAGAGACAATTGAGCAAGCAATCGCTCTAGTTAACAGAGGTCAATATGGGAACATGGCTTGTTTATTTACATCAAGTGGTGCAGCAGCACGTAAATTTCGCTATGAAGCTGAGGCAGGTAATATAGGTATAAATATAGGAGTTGCCGCACCAATGGCGTTTTTTCCATTTAGCGGTTGGAAAGAAAGCTTCTTTGGCGATTTACACGGTCAAAGCAACCACGCAGTCGAATTTTTTACTCAAACAAAAGTTGTTGTAGAACGCTGGCCTAGCAACTGGTCTCGTCAATTCTGAACCTTGCGCCAGTATGCCGAACCATCTCGCTTTCTGTCAATCAGTCCTCGCTCAAACAACTCTCTCCTTAACAAAGCAGCATCACCAAAAGTGTGGTGCTGGTTCAGCAATTGGTTGACTTCTTTTTCAGAATAAATAGTATCAAACTCAAATTGGTTTGCTAAATACTCTAAAACCAATTGCTGAAACCTGCTCCTATTTCGTTTGGATGGCCATTCTTTCACGCGTCCTTGTTCATCCAAATACCTTTTCAAGTCCTCTGAGTCATTCATAGTTTTTGCGGAAAATGAGTTACGGTATACACACAAGTCATGGCAGAGACACTTTTGCAGGGAGCAGGGGGAACAGACACAAGTTCTTTTTGATTGTATTAATGTCCGGTTATTTGTTCTCTCCGCCCAATTCCAAGCTCAATTAATTTATCTTTAACACTATTTGGAAGAACACCGCAGTAATAATAATGTTTGTGCAGAATATCAACAAGATAAAATCCTTCTTCACCACCATTAATTTTATGGAGTTGGCTTGCCGCTTCACGCATGCTTATACCAAAAGAAGTAAACAAATCATCCAGTGACATAGATGGTAAGTTAAGCGGGTTGTAAAAAGACTCTCCTTTAACAAAATGCCATTGAGTACCGCAACGGCGCACAACACGGTCATAAATGGGTGCAACAATATATGAGTCTAAATCGTTCATCGTAATACAGATGTTAGAATAGTGGATGAAACAGCTCCATAATTTTGACTCAAGCCGAGTTCAGAAACCACTCAAAATAGCCCAGTTCTGGTACTACACCCATTCTCACTGGTAAAATCGAAACTCCTAATCCACGCGATACGTAGAGGGCAACTGCACCATCTCGATACCAACCACTGACATAACGTCCGCTACCGTTTGGACGTATTGGAGCAAAGCCAAATAATGATAATTGTCCGCCATGAGTATGTCCTGATAACATATATTGTGGTTTGTACTGTGCGATCGCCACTAACTCCGAGCTTGACAATGAATCTCGATATGCCGGTGAGTGGGCAAGTAATAAATGGTTTTGTTGAGGAGTAAAACCTTCGAGTGATTTGATTAAATCGGGTTGGCTGACTAAATCATCTAATCCCGTGATTAATATAGAGTCATTGCCATAATTGTGTAAAATGCTTTCATTAATTAATAAGCGGCAATTATAAGTGGCATAAATTTCAGTTAAACGTTTTAAATCAACACCAGCCCAGTATTCCCAATTTCCCATAATTGCATACTTAGCTGTTTGCCTATTAAGGAGCGATAAAAAGCGAGCAAATCCATCAAGCTGTTCGACTTTATCAATGGAATCTCCAGTAAATATTACAATATTTGGGTTAAGTTTATTAACTTTTTCGGCAATATGTTGTGCCCGATTGTTAAATTCTTTGAGATGAAGGTCGCTTATTTGAACAATCTTGAAGCTATTCTTTTGTGAGGCGAATTGTTCATTTAGCTGATGACGTGTGACGACGAAACGATTCGGCTCAACGATGAAAGCATACAGAATCAGTACACAAAAGCTAACAGCGATCGCCAGTAAAATAAATAGACACTTTCTTTTCTTTTTTCTTGTTAGCATGAGTTGAAATTGTTCGGAAATTTTATAAGAACACAGGATATATTCATGTAACAATTAATCCCACCCGCGTAACTTTTGGTGTACGCTAGCTAAGTGCCACATATAATCATTAATTTGATGACTGACTGCTAGATTGATATATTGCCGTCCTGATTCTATTTGACCCTCGACTTCAAAATACAACCCAAGATAAAGACAGCTATAAAATTTAGTAGGCTTATTGGTTGAAGAAATAGCCAAGACATCATCAACAGAGCACTTGCCAGCATAGAGATCGTAAACTTGCCGCATGACAAACCGGGGATCGTTTCTGACTTCTAACAAAGACTGTCGTGCTTGGGCGGAACCGTTAAGGCGAGCAATGCAAAGGTAGCGCCAAACTGTTTCTTCCAAATCTTGAGAGTTAACAGTTAAGTCTATCTCAAATTGTTTTGCCCCTTCAGCAAATAGTTCGGCGTAGTAGTATGACAATCCTCTTTGCCACAAGTAAGGAGTTAAGCGCGGGTCTAGTTTTTCAGCTGTATCAAAGTCAGCAATGGAGTCATTAATGTTAGCTAACTTGAAATGAACCATACCCCGGTGTACGTAGGCTTTGGGGTCATGAGGATGAGTGGAAATAACATTATTCCAACGAATGAGTTCTTGTTCTAGAAAATTGCTTGAGTTCATTTTTTCTTTCGTGCCAATTCCCTCAATGACTTGCTTCGATACGCTTGTACCAATTCTTTTTTGTCAACAGACACTGTTGTACTGAACGTATTTACTGTGTTATATCATCGCATGGTTGAAAGCAAAACAAGACGCACGCGCTCGACCAACAGCTTACAGCTATTTTCAGGTAAATGAACTACATCTTTTTTATCTCACGCAAAGGCGAGGCAGCGCTAGCTTGTGGTTACCACCAGTTGAAGCGCCTGCCGTCGCAAAGGCGCAAAAGAATTAAGAGTGTGGTCTAAATAAGTGAGAGCCTTCTTGGCAACTTTCCGACTATCCATATTTTGTCTACAATGTCAATACGTAAGTCCTAATTTTTTCTTTCAACCTCTCATGCATAGCAGTACGCCTGTCAAAACAATCCTGATTCTGGCTGCTATACCTCACGGTTTGCGTCTGGATAAGGAAATTCGCTCAATTGAAGAAGCTATTCGACGTGCTGTCAAGCGGGATTTATTTGAGATTAAGATGAGAACTGCTGTTCGCCCTCAGGATATTCGCCACGCTCTTGCAGAAGAACAACCATCTATCGTCCACTTTTGCGGACACGGGCTAGAAGATGGCAGCTTGCTGTTAGAAGACGATGGGGGAGAAAACAAGCCCGTTCCAGCATCCGGACTAGCATCACTGTTTCAATTGCATACAAATTATGTAGAATGCGTACTGCTTAACGCTTGTTATTCTATCAAACCAGCGATCGCAATTAGCGAACATATCAATTGTGCGATTGGGATGAATCAGCCAATTGGAGATAAGGCTGCAATCGCATTTGCAACTGGGTTTTATGATGGGTTGGGCTATGCAACTCCAGATAATCTTGATGCATATCAAAGGGCTTTTGAGGAAGGTAAAGTTGCAATTCAACTAGAACATTTTTGTGAAGGGCAAACTCCAGTTTTTCAAAGAAAACAACGAGAGCTAGTAGAAGCACGCTTAGGGAATAGCTCTGCGACATCCACTGGAGTTCTCAAAGCAGGCGACCCTCATAAAAGTTTAGCTTATTGGCAGGGACGCACAGCAGAATTACAGCAACTCGAACAGTGGTTACACGATAAAAATATCACTTTAATTGGTATAGAAGGCATTGGTGGTACGGGAAAATCAACACTGGCTAGCAAAATTTATGAAGAAGCTAAGGGTTTTCCCAAGCGGTTTTGGGCAGATGTGGGTTCTGGATCTGTTTTTAGTGACCTAGCTTATCAAGTGTTAAGCCATTTTGGCTATCCTATCCCAGAACGAGAATCACAACTCATAGAAGCTCTAATTAAGTGTTTGCAATCAGCAGATTGTTTATTTATACTTGACAATTTGGAAAGTTTATTGCAACCAGATGGGTGCTGGTACAGTCAGTTCTATGAAGATTTTTTCAAAGCTTGGGTAGAATGTGGCAGCAGGAGTACAGTCATAGTCACGACTAGAGAAAGACCCCAATTACGGGGCTTTGAGTGGTTATCGCTTAAAGGTCTAAAAATCGAAGAAGGAACGGCATTACTAGCTCAATTAGGTATTAAAGGAGATTTAGAGGCATTTACCAAGTTAGTGGATGGACATCCCCTGCTGTTGAAATTAGTGGCTTGTTTACTGAAAGAAGAATATCCTCACGCTCCTAATTTAGAGTATTTGGCAGATTTAGGGTTAGGAAATTTGCAGCAATTGTTAACGGATGGGCAAGTTGTAGGTCAGCACCGACGGGAAACAGTAGGAATGGCGTTGGTCTTAGATGCTAGCTTCCTTAGATTGAATGATTGTCAAAAAGATCTGTTACTTAATGTCAGTGTTTATCGTGGTTCTTTTGATTCTCGAGCGGCAAGTGCTCTCACACCCCAGCAAGAAGCGACAGCCATTGAGAAAGAATTAAAAAACTTGGTTAAACGTTCCTTTTTATTAGAAAAACTTAACGAGCAGCGTCAGTTTGAATTTCAACCTGTGGTAGTGGAATATTTGCGGTACAAAGCAGGCGACCAAACTTTAGCACATCAGCAAGCAATCTCTTACTACAAAGAAGTCGCTAAACTACCACCTTGGCAAACAATTGATGATGTCAAAGCACACTTAGAAATTTTTTATCATTATTACCAATTGAGAGATTACGAAAGGGCTTTTGATAGCATTTGGATTTGTAATAATTTCTTAAAATTACAAGGTTATTACACCGTTCAAGTTGAACTCTGCGAGCAGATGATCGGGGTTTGGAAAAAAATGAGCTTGAAAGAAAATCAGAAATATCAAGCCCTCCTTACTACCCTTGGCACCGCTTACTACTGGCTAGGACATTACCAACGGGCAATCTCAATTCGCCAACAATCTTTAGAGGTAGCTAGGAAAATTAGCGATCGCCAGCAAGAAGCTGAATCTTTACATAATTTAGGCACAGTTTACAACTTATTAGGGCAGTATCAAAGAGCTATGGAACTCTACCAAGAGTCTTTGGAGATAGCAAGAGATTTGTGCGATCGCCAGCACGAGGTTAAATCTTTAAATGGTTTAGGCACTGCTTACTATTGGATGGAGCAGTATCAAAAGGCAGTAGAATTCCGTCAGCAATCTTTGGAGATAGCAATTTTAATCGGCGATCTTCAGGGAGAAGCCATTGCTTTAAGCGGTTTGGGCGCTGCTTATAGCTTGCTCGAACAGTATCAACAAGCAATAGAATTTCACTCTAAGCAATTGGAAATAGTTAGGGAGCTTGGCGATCGTCAAGGAGAAGCCATTGCCTTGGGTGGGCTAGGTACCGCTTACTGTGGACTGAAGGAGTATCAAAGAGCAATAAAACGCCACCAACAACATCTAGAAATAGCAAAGAAGATTGGCGATCGCCGAGGAGAAGGGATTTCCTTAGGTAATTTAGCTATGGTTTATTACTGTCTTAAGCAGTACGAACAGTCTACAAAATTTTATCAGCAGCAATTAGAAATAGCTAGGAAGATTGGCGACCACCTGCAAGAAGCCAAAGCTTGGTTTAATCTTGGTCTTGCATTAGAAAATCTCAATCGAGAATCAGATGCAATTGATGCTTATCGTCATGCCTATAAACTTTATCATCTTCTAGGGATTGATACTTGTATGTACGATTGCAACAAACATATTCAACAACTAACTAGAGCAGAACCATTTGGAACACCGCCCCAAGGTTTAGAAAGATGGTTAAGTCATTTGAGGTATTCAAAAGAACAATTATGGCAGTATATATTTGCTTGGTTTAGACAGTAAAAATGGGCAGTCATTATCAAAAAAAAGTGGCAACTTTTTATGCAAAACCTACGCAGTATTGATTGTAACTATCTTTTTTAAGTACTGTAAGTAGAGCTATACCGCAGAAAAGCCTTATATGTGCGGCATAGCCCTACCTACGTGTTTACTGCGATGGTTAATAATTTTTCTCTATCCAATAGGACTATTATACATTATACTGTTACATGAATTTCATTAAATTCTACATGAAAAATCTCAAGAAGTTTGCTGTTTTTTCCCTAGCAATTCTTGCTATCCAACCCTTGTTTAAAAATCATATTTTTCCACAAGTCAATGCTGCTCAAAATCAAGAAATTGCAATCAAATTTATCGGTCAAGTTGGAAATCAACCTTTTCGCTGTGGCAACAATTACAATTTAGGTAAACCAGCAACAACTGTTACCCCTTTAGATTTTCGCTTTTATGTTTCCGATATTACTCTAATTGATAATAATAATAAAGCCATTCCTTTATCCCTGACTCAAGATGGCAAATGGCAATATCAAAACGTCGCTTTAATCGATTTTGAAAATAAAACAGGTGCTTGTGCTAATGGAACGGAGGAAACCCGCGATTTAGTAGTGGGTACACTTCCTCAAGGTAAATATAAAGCTATAAAATTTACTTTAGGTTTACCAGAAAACCTCAACCACGAAGATTCAACGCTTGCACCTTCACCCTTAAATTTGACCTCGTTGTGGTGGAGTTGGCAATTTGGATATAAGTTTGCTCGCATCGATTTTGCATTCTCAGCTAAAACTCAATCAACAGGTAAACACCAAAATCAAACAAACCAACACAAACATGGTGAAAAAGAACAAAGTAATTCCTTTCTCATTCATTTAGGTAGCACGGGTTGTCAAGCAGAAACTTCCAGTCAAAAACCGATAACTAAATGTAGAAATCCTAACACATCAACCATTACCTTAACTGACTTTGAACCCAGTAAAAATGCGATTATTGTCGATCTTGCTAAACTGTTATCTAACACCGATTTAAGCCGCAATCAGGCAAATACATCACCAGGATGTATGTCGGAACCCAACGATAAAGATTGTACTGGAATTATGGCAACTTTGGGTATTCCTTTTGGCGGTAAAATATCTGTACAACAAACTTTGTTTAGTGTGAAGTGAAACACATGATTTTTAAATGGAAACGCTGGTTTGTACTGTCGAGCGTGTTCGCGATCGCATTCAGCTTATCCATTGGTTTTAATCATATTTTATCAGCACCATTTCCCAGCAATACTTATGTTTGGGATATTCCTGCTTGGATGCCCAAACCAATTGTACCAAGTGATAATCCAATGACAGCGGAAAAGGTAGAACTTGGTCGTTATTTATTTTACGAAAAGCGCCTTTCTGTGAACAGTGAATTTTCCTGCGCGTCCTGTCACATTCAAGCATTAGCATTTACCGATGGTAAACCTGTATCAGTTGGTGCAACAGGAGAAAAGCACCCTCGTAATGCGATGAGTCTTGCAAATATAGCGTATAATTCCGTCTTAACTTGGGCGCATCCAGGAATGAAAAAACTTGAAGTCCAAGCCTTAGTACCAATGTTTGGGGAACGTCCAGTAGAGATGGGGTTGGCAGGTAAGGAACAAGACATATTAAAGATGTTGCGGGAAGATGCTAATTATCGCAAGTTATTTACTGCTGCATTTGGTCGGGGAGATAATAATATCAATCTTCATAATTTAACCAAAGCAATAGCATCATTTGAGCGCAGTTTAATTTCGGTCAATTCACCTTACGATAAATATCGCTATGGGGGTGATAAAAATGCAATTTCTGCATCAGCAAAGCGAGGTGAAACACTCTTTAATAGCGAACGTTTAGAATGTTTTCACTGTCACGGTGGCTTGAATTTTAGCGATTCAATTAAACACGAGCGTTTGGCATTTGAAGAAATTGCTTTTCATAATACAGGACTTTATAATTTAGATGGAAAAGGTGCATATCCCGCTAATAATACAGGAATACATGAAATCACTCAGAAATCAGCAGATATGGGTAAGTTTAAAGCGCCTACTTTGCGAAATATTGCTTTAACTGCACCTTATATGCATGATGGTAGTATTGCTACTTTAGAAGAAGCGATCGCTCATTATGCCGCAGGTGGAAGGACTATTGCTAGTGGTACCTTGGCAGGAGTAGGAAGTCAAAATCCATTGAAGAGCCATTTTATTTCTGGATTTAAGTTGACTTCTCAAGAAAAGCAGGATTTGTTAGACTTTTTAAAAAGTTTGACCGATGAAGAGTTTGTGAAAAATCCAGCCTTTAGCAATCCGAATAGAACAGGAAATTAATGTTTCTATCAATTTTGGCTCTTCAGTACTTGTTATGCTAAAATAACAAGTACTGAAGAGCCTCAAATTTTTACTTTTTTTATACCAATTTACCCCTCCTTTCCTCCCCTTATAAAGGGGAGGAAAATAAATTTCCTGTTTCCCCCCTTCTGCCAACTTTCGAGTAAGATGTTTACGTATAATTACTCTGTCGCTTTATGTTGCGGATGTCGCGATCGCTCAATGTTCGTCCAGAATGTCTTGAGAAAGTGAGATTGGCTTTGAGGCACAATGGGTTTTCCAGCCAAAAAAGTCTTGCTCGGGATATGGGAATAGCGTTGGCGACATTAAGTAAATTTCTTACGGGTAAGCCAGTAGATGCAGGAAATTTTCGAGCAATATGCCTTAAATTAGCTCTTGACTGGCGAGCGATCGCTGACTTAGACAATACGAATTTACAAGAAACAGCCTCCGTAAAAACCAGTATAGACATCGTCAAAAAACGAATTGATTGGGGAGAAGCAGATGTTATGGGACACTCGTGACGGTAAATGCCTCAATAACTTGGAAGGACATACAGGCAGGGTATTTTCAGTGGCATGGAGTCCAGATGGGCAAAGCCTCGCTACTGGCAGTTTTGATCGTGTGGTAAAGTTATGGAATGCTCGTGACAGTAAATGCCTCAGTACCTTGCAGGGTCATACAAATTGGGTATACTCAGTCGTATGGAGTTCAGATGGGCAAACCCTAGCCAGTGGTAGTTTCGATCGCACAGTTAGGTTGTGGGATGTTCGTGACGGTCACTGCCTTAATATCTTGCAGGGTCATACAAATTGGGTATACTCAGTGGCATGGAATCCAACTGGTCAAATCCTCGCTAGCGGCTCTAGTGACCATACAGTCAGGGTGTGGGACACTTGTGACGGTAAATGCCTTAATACCTTGCAGGGTAATCATAATATAGTAGATGCAGTGGCGTGGAGCCCGGATGGACAAATCCTTGCCAGTGGTAGTATGGATGAAACGATTAAGCTTTGGGATGTTAATACGGGGAAGTGTTTGAGCACTCTTAAGGCTAGTGGTCCTTATGAGGGAATGAATATTATAGGTGTTACAGGGATAACAGAGGCTCAGAGAACAACGCTGAAAGTTTTAGGAGCGGTGGAGTTACTGCTCGCTTAAGTGTTATCTCTTGTTTCAATCATTCCTGCAAACTGAAACCCCCGGTTGCTTTAAGAAACCGGAGATCTGATGGAGCGCAATTTTCACAAATCAAATAGAATTGCTACAGGACGTATTGGTTTATATCTTTTCTGCTACTCCTGTGATTACTACTTTGTCTGGCTCAGCTTGAATAAAAAGAATTTTTTGTCCTTTATTCACGATCGCACCTTTTAAGGTAGCTGAGTTACCATTCTTATCAGAAATCTTTAAAGAAACTTCACAGTTTAAATTGACGGTATAAGTTCCTGATAATTGTCTTGAAACAATATTACCGTTCAAACTGACAGTATCATTTCCAGACATTTTTCCTAAGCCATCAAAGGAAAACAAACCTGTTTGACCAAAAGGACCGGGAGGAAAAGACGGTAGAGAAATAAATGTTCCAGTTACCTGTACTCCGTATCCTGATTTTAAGGTATTAAGCGTGCAACCCCGGATAGGAATAATTGGTATATCATTATTATCGGCATAAACGGGGGAAGTGAAACCAGTAAAGCACAGTCCGATTAGAAGAATTGCTAAGGCTAAGGATTTGATATTCATGACTTCTTGATTTAAATAAAGTGGGTAAAAGTTTATCGCTGGTTAATGCGATCGCAATTGAATGAGTAACGTTCTAAATCGTTTTAATATCTTCAGCAATTACTCCCGATCTATCTAATGCTTCTGCTTTGATTTTTATTGTATTTGATAGTAACAAGCCGGAAAAGGTAAAGTTGACTGTCCATTCAGTAATATCGTACCAAAAATTTTCTGGGGTAATGGTGACTGCTTTTGTTATACTTTCTCTGTAGGTATAACTATTAGTACTACTTGAACTAATACGACCGCAATTGTGGCTCTCATTAAAATCAACGTACATGGAATCTACTGTATTATTATTGCTGTCTAAGGCAAAAACATTGATACGATTGATGTCTAGCTTTGTACGAGGAGTCATAACGCGAAGATTCACATTAAGAGTGCCATTAGCGTTGCTCGTTACACCTTGAATTGCAACTGTATGAGAATCTGTTGAGGGAAAAGTTAAATAAAAGTATGGATTTTGAGGAACATCATCTTTGCGAATTTCTAAATGTAGGTGAGGCCAGTTTGCCCCCGTGCATCCAGATTTACCAATGACAGTTCCCTGGCTAACTATGTCACCTACTTTAACTAGTCGTTCACTCAAGTGATTGTAGTTGATGCGATATTTCTGGGTTATCTTGTTGTTGCTGTCATACTCATATCCCTCAATCTGAATTATCTTTCCACTATTTTTATAACGCTCATCGCAATCTGCTGAAATCCTGACAAATCCGCTACAACTAGCAACTACGTCAATTCCTTCATCTGCTTTAATATCAATCCCCTCATGCCAATCATATTTGCCAGGATTGCCAATAAGACGGGGACCGAAAGCGTCACCGATTAAGTAAGGTGTATTTGGCGCACCAGCAATCGGCCAAATAAAGTTACTAACTCCAGGAATATCACCGACAGGTTTAGAAGCAGTAATTCGTGTAGGATTATTACATTCTCCATCTATACAACATACAGCAAATGCACTGGGCTGTCTAGAGAGTGGCAAGGCTGCTAAAGGCGTTAACAGACCGAATTGTAATAAGCGACGACGAGAAAGATAGTTCATGAAAAACTCCTTTTCCTCAACTTGATAACTTTAAGATATTGGTAAAACTTTGAAGAAGCATCTAAGAAATGTCACGATGAGGGCATTACATTTGTCACGTAATAGTTTTACGCATTCAACAGACATTTAAATGCGATCGCGAAATAAAATGAGACACTTCCCAAGCAATTTGCTAGATTTTTCACAAACCAGGCACCAAGGCATGACGAATTCCGTCTCTGTTAGTCATAATAGACACACCTTAGTTAACAGCAGCGTACAGATGGAATTTTCAGTTTTCTTTTTGACAGGCTGCTATCAGTACTGACTGAGGGTTCGGTGTTCAGATTAAATTGGCAAAAAGTGAAGGAGTGAAACGTGAAAGCAGTTATTGGAAAAACATTGTTGGCGTCAGTGAGTTTGTTAGCTTTATTTGCTCCACAAAGTGCTTACGCTCAACTAGTACCACAACCTTGGGTGTCAGTAGGTAGCAAAGAAGGTGATATTACCTATTCTGTTGGTGCAAAAGCTCTAAGTTTTGGGGCTGAATTAGGTGTTGGTCCTGATGGTGCTGTTGGGGTAGATGTACTCAAGTTTATTCCTTTACCCGTAATTTCACCATATGTAGGAGTGGGATACTATTCGGAAGATAAGGGTGTTGCTTTTTCTGGTGGAGTTCAGACAAGGGCTACTGATAACGTTTTCGTGGGTGTAGGCTACAACTCTGTTCGAGGAATCAACGGACAATTAGGGATTAGATTTTAACAAGAAAGCAGAAGGCATCCCAATGAAAAATTTCATCATCTAATTATGAAAATCCTTCTTCCCTAACCCCTACCCCCTACTCCCTACTCCCTACTTGTACGAGTAGCTCTCTAACCTTTTGTGCAGAATCTTGTTGCAATGCGGAGGCTACGATCGCTTCTGCTTGCTCCCCAGTCAACTGAGCGATCGCTTGCTTAAATGCCGGAATAGACTGAGGATTCAGGCTAACTTCATTCAGCCCCAATCCCAGTAGGAGCGGTGTGGATAGAGGATCTGATGCCAGTTCACCGCATAAACCTACCCAAATTCCGGCTGTACGTGCAGCTTGGACAGTTTGTTGAATCATTCGCAACACCGCAGGGTGAAAGGCATCTACCAAATCTGCTACGAGTGGGTGCGTGCGATCGGCAGCCATAACATACTGGCTGAGATCGTTGGTTCCAATACTAAAGAAGTCAACTTCAGCAGCCAGCTTATCCGCAATCATAACAGCTGAAGGCACTTCTACCATAATGCCCACTTCCATTTCTTCATCAAAGAGAATACCTTCTTGACGTAATTCACCCTGCACTTCTGCCAGCATTGCCTTAGCTGCTTGTATTTCCTCCACAGTAGCAACCATCGGAAACATGATTTTCATTTGGTGTCCGGGACTGGCTTTTAAAATTGCCCGTAACTGAGGTTTAAAAATTTCGGGATTATCAAGACAATAGCGAATTCCACGCCAACCTAAAAAGGAATTATTTTCTGAGAGTAAATTGAGGTAAGAAATTGGTTTATCTCCCCCTATATCCAAAGTCCGAATAATCAACGGACGGTTACCAAGTTTCTGGGCGACACTTAGATAAATCAATTCCTGTTCTTCTTCAGAAGGAGGAGTGATTCGTTGCATATAAAGGAACTCCGTCCGAAACAGCCCGACTCCTTCTGCCCCAAATCTTAGTGCTTCCTCTGTATCTGTTATACCTGTTATATTAGCAAACACATCAATCCGTCTTCCATCCCGTGTCACTGCTGGATTGAATACTATTGCTGGTGCTTCTTGGTGAACCGCTTGCCGTGTATTGCGCTTTGCTTCTAGTGCATTCAAAACTTCAGATTCTGGATTAACCCACATCCTACCACTATCACCATCCAGTGCTGCGATCGCACCATTGCTTAAGTGCATAACTTCTTCTGGTAAACCCACAATTGCCGGAATACCCAATCTCCGGGCTATGATAGCGCTGTGAGAAATAGCACTGCCATTCGTCGTGCAGATGCCCAGCACTTTTGTTGGATCTAACCTAGCTGTCTCCGAAGGACTTAAATCTGTGGCAATCAAAATAGCTGGTTCCGAAGGATTCAGATCGTCTGGAGAGGAATCTGAAGTTCTTATATGAGATTGAAATCCAGTCAACAGACGCAACACCCTTTGCTCTACATCTACTATATCTGCAACTCGCTCTTGTAAGTACGGGTCTTCAAAAGTACGGTAGTTATTCACTAGTTCTTCAACAACTGCTTGCCAAGCAACTTCTGCATTTTGATACTGTTGGAAGATGCGTTGGTGAACCGCCTCTAACAGTACGGGATCTTCTAAAAATAGCAGATGGGCATCAAAGATTGCAGCTTCTGCATCCCCAATTTGTGTACATGCTTGTGAGAGGAGGGACTGAATTTCCTCTTTTGAAATTTGAATGGCGATCCGCAAACGTTGCCATTCAGTTTCCACGTCTTCTACGTGATATTGCTGAATCTGAATGGGCGCTGGAGTATGAAGAAAAACTCTTGCAATGGCAATTCCGCTAGACGCTGGTATTCCTTGTAGGAAGTGATGGGGGGAGTAGGGAGTAGGGAGTAGGGAGTAGGGAG
>NZ_WJFC01000125.1 GCF_009725235.1 Scytonema sp. UIC 10036 | reverse complement strand
TATTTTTTTATTTTGAATCTCAGTATCAAGTGTCTCCTGAAATCAAACGATTAGAATAATTATTGTTAATAGATTTAGTTACATGGTGTTCACAAAATATTGGCTTGAGTCTTAATTCAAAAGAAATTGAACAAAAATCTAAGGAAATGTATCAATGGTTAGTACCTTATTGCAAAAGCCCATTATATCAATATCTTCAAGATGTTTTATGCAGTAATTTCCGGGACGATATTCAACTTTTAAAACTGCGATTTGGTCAAAATTTATCTCTTAAGGCAGTTGCTTTAAAACTTCAAAAAACTGAAGATGTAATCGCTCTCAGACTCACGCGAATTAAGCAATACCTACAGACACAACTCCAGGAACAAATACAAAATACATTATCGATTTCTTTAGTGTCACTAACATCAGCAGAGAAACAAATTGCTGCTTTAGTTGATGAATATTTAAGCACCGCACCTTATGGAAATTTTGAATTACAAGAGAGAGAGGAAATATAATGTTTAGCTTAGATAAATTACGAATTCTTTATCCAGAGTCAATATGGTGTTATATTAGCGAAAGCGATCGCGAAAAAGCATGGTTTTCGTCAGAAAATTTTTCCAACAAAGCTGCACGTTGGAATAGCTACTTAAATCTTTTGTGTTTAAATAAATGTATAGCTTGGCTAGAAGCTGATGGTAGTTCCCAAGTCACAGTTTATCCTAGTGTGGAAACATTGCCTAGTATTTGGGAAGTGGTTAATGGTTTTGCGCTTCAAGTCGAGCGAACTCGATTGATATTAATTCTAAGCGAAGCTATCGAGACTGAAGAGTTTTCTGTACCTCAAGAATGGGTAGATATTTCCAGTTGGGCTGGACATTATTATCTAGCAGTACAAGTCAATTTAGCTGACGAATGGTTAAGGATTTGGGGGTATACAACTCATAAGCAATTGAAAACTCAAGGAATTTACGATGAATTTGAACGCACTTATTCATTAGACAAAGAAGATTTAATTACTGATTTAAATGTTTTATGGATAAGTCAAGAACTCAACCCCAAGCAATTTGAAGTTGCTGTAGCAGTAATTGAAAAATTACCATCTTTATCATCAATGCAAGCAGAAAAATTAGTCGAAAAACTTTCACAACCATCTCCCTATTCACCAAGATTAGAAATTTCTTTTAAAGAATGGGGAGCATTAATAGCGGATGATAATTGGAGAGAACACTTGTACGCGAACCGTAAAAGACAACTGACATCACATCAAAACACACCAGTAAACTTATCAAATTGGTTACGAAATGTATTTGATATAGGATGGCAAACAGTAGAGGAGTTTTTTGGTAAAACAGAGACGGATTTAGTTTTTGCCTTTCGTAACAGAAGAACTGTTCCAGACAATCTCGAAACTATCAAAACTCAAATTGAGTATCTCAAAACTCATCCCAATGATGATAAATGCAAGCAAACAGCTAAAAGAGTCACAGAAAACCTTGTATCGCACCTGATTATCGACAAGACAAACCCACAAGTCACATTTTTAGTTTCAGACGCTGTTTCTGAACTGGCAAAACTATTACGTACAATTTCTAATGAGGAAATTCGTTGGACTGTTGCTGAATGCTTGTGGATGCTTGAACCAGACAATCCTCTGGCTGGAAAGAAAAGAATTAAAGATTGGGGAATGCAACTAGCTGGTTATACAGTAGCGCTGATGGTTGCCATTTTAGAAAAACCCGATCGAAAGGTAGCTGTCTTATTGCGAGTTTATCCAATGGGTAATAAGAATTATTTACCTGAATCGCTACAAATGACAGTGTTAGATGAAGATGGTAATACTTTTTTAGAAGCACAAACTAGGAAGGCTGATAATTTTATTCAATTAAAGTTTAGTGGTTCTCCAGGCGATAGATTTAGTGTGACAATATCGTTAGAAACAGCATTTGTTACAGAAGATTTTGTCATTTGAAAATTTATGGCTAAAATATAGTTGGGTTCCCAATATGAATTTTTATTAAAAATTGCCGTTACTTTGATTTTTGTAAGTCAAAGTCTCTACACTTAAATATAAGTGGATATAGAACTTAGCTCTGGCACGGCAATGAGCAAATTAGTTATCCTCAAACTTGGTGAAGGAAGCTTTGAGCAAGGTTTTCCAGTGACTTTGCTCTTGGGAGAAGAAGGTCAACAATTCCCTGTTCAAGTAACAGCAAGGCTACCACAATCAACAGAGATTCCTCGACTGTATAAAAAATGGCGTTCGGCATATAGCGAGATTGGCAAGAATACAAGAAAACTAGAAAAGCCAGAAATGCAAGTCACAAATGTTTCCAGCCGTGAAGATTGTAAACTGGCTGCACAAGAATTAATTGATAGCTTTAATGATTGGCTCAAATCTATCGAGTTTTTGCCTGTTCGAGACAAGTTATGCCAACAATTAATGCCATCTAATATTGTCCGCTTCTTATTAGAAACAGAAGAGATCCAACTCCAGCGTTTACCTTGGCATGAGTGGGATTTTTTTGCAGATTATCCTCATGCTGAAATTGCTATAAGTCCATCAACCTTTGAAAAAGTTGAGCCTGGATATAATTTTTCAAATAAGGTAAAAATCTTAGCAATTCTTGGTGATAGTACTGGGATTGATGTAAAAGCAGATGGTCAGATTTTGGAAAAATTACCTGGTGCTAATGTGAAACTTTTAGTTGAGCCTCAACTGCAAGATATTAATCATCAACTTTGGGAAGAAGGATGGGATATTTTATTTTTTGCAGGTCACAGTCAAACGGAATTAACAAAGGGTCAGATTTATCTTAATACAACCGATAGATTGACGGTCGAAGAATTGAAATTTGCTTTAAAAACAGCAATTAATAGAGGTTTACAAATTGCTATTTTTAATTCTTGTGATGGTTTAGGTTTGGCGCATGATTTAGCTGATTTGCACATTCCGCAAATTATTGTTATGCGTGAAGATGTCCAAGATAAAGTAGCACAGGAATTTTTGAAGTCTTTTTTGAAGGAATTCTCTCTCGGAGAGTCTTTTTATCTAGCCGTTAGAAAAGCACGAGAAAGATTGCAAGGACTAGAACAAATTTTTCCTAGTGCTAGTTGGTTACCAGTAATTTACCAAAATCCTGCTCATATACCACCTACTTGGGAAGATTTAGGAGGAAAAATCCAACTAGAGCAAGAAATAGTAAACCCAAATAATTTATCAAGACTGAAAAACTTTCCTTCATCAATAAAAGGTAACAACCAAAGAAAAAATAGAAAAAAGAAATTTATCAATATACTCTTGGCTAGTATATTTGCAACAGGTATTATTTGGGGGATTCGGCAAATGGGAATGCTGCAAAAATTAGAAATAGCAGCATATGACGAATTCATACAAATGCGTCCAACAGAAAAACCAGACTCGCGGTTGTTAGTAGTAGAAGCTACAGAACTCGATATTAATAAAAATAAATATGGGTTTCCCCTCCCAGATGGAATTTTAGCTCAAGCAATCGGTAAATTAAAGCAGTATCAACCAGTAGTTATTGGTTTAGATATCTATCGTGAGGAGCCAAAAAAATTTGGTCATGCTGAATTAGTTAAGCAGCTACGAGAGAATAATAACGTCATTGCCGTTTGTCGGGTTAGTGACACACGTGACCCGAACAATCCCGGTATTGAACCACCCTCAGGAGTACCACAAGAACGTCTGGGTTTTGCTGATGTTGTACGAGATTCAGATGGGGTTGTGCGTCGTCATCTTCTGTTTCTGACTCCAGAAAATAATTCTCCCTGTCAAACAGACCATGCTTTCAGTGTTCGCCTTGCACTCGATTACCTAGCAACAAAACATAATATTCAGCCAAAACCCAGTCCCACAGGTGACTTACAATTAGGTAATGTTGTTTTTCAACCCTTGCCTGTTTCGGGTAATGTTAGCGGATACCATAATATTGATGGATTAGGTTCGCAAATTCTGTTAAATTACCGTTCTACTGGCAATGTTGCTGAAAAAGTGACTCTTTCACGACTTCTTGACGGTAAGATTAAACCAGAAGCAGTACAAGATCGAATAGTGATTATCGGTGTCACGGGTTCAACAGATTTTGTTAATACTCCCTACAGGGAAATGCCAGGAGTCTTACTGCAAGCACACAAAGTCAGCCAGATACTGAGTGCTGTACTGGATAAACCAAAACGGTCTTTATTAAAAACTTGGTCGCAGGAAGCTGATATTTTGTGGATTTGGGGATGGTCGTTTGTTGGCGGGTTACTGGTATGGCGATCGCTCCAACCTTTATTGTTAGTAGTAGTTATTATCGCTGTAAATATTGCCCTGACTGGAGTATGCTTAATTCTCTTCATCAACGGTTATTGGGTACCATTGCTTCCTTCTATTTTCGCTTTGTTACTTGTTAGTGGTGGTTTTGTTGTTTATTACGGCCAAAATCCGAAAGGATGGGAGTAGTTTTGCCCTCACTTTCAAGGTAAATCTCATTAGAAATTCAGACTCTTGAAGTCGCTAATATATTGCTCTGTTCTCTGGAAAAGTTTATCTAAGATACGATTTCCTCTACCCCAAGCATATTTTTGTCCTAAAAAAGCAGTTGAAAGCTTGATATTGTAACTTTCCGGATTACCTTCAATTTGAGCATGAAGTTTACCTTCTACAGATAGAGGTGATGAGGGAATATCCGCAGTTATAAAACATTCTTTTTTGCTTTCAGATTCTTCAATGTCTTTTAGCGAAAAGCCCTGCTCTACTATTGAGCATAGTAATGCAAGAATGATATAGCTGTAATAACTTGATAAATTCATAATTTTTTCTGTATTGGAACTAATACCCATTTTGATTGCAAGAGCTTTACCAAGCTTAGCTCCCATACGAATTTTGCCTTTTGTGTATTTAAGAAATTCTTCGGCAGATATTCCCCTAGAAGCCTTTTGTGAAGCTTGGGAGATAAGGTCAATACAACGAGGATCTTCAATTAATATATATACCGACTCAATTTGTAAAATTTTCATAGACTTCATATGTTGATATTGAACTGTGGACAAAAATAGTTTTTTGCTTTGCAGCCCTTTATTATTAGGTTGGTTGAGTTTAACTTTGTTAAATACAACTAAAATTGCTGCTCAATTTGAATTTTGCCTATCAATGGTATCTCAGGACAGTTTTTGCAAAATATGCAACCTCTAAACTATTAAGCGATAATTAAATTGTCTGAGCAACGACAACTAAAGGTTTTGGCAGCTTTTGGCAAGGCTACGTCAAGATAAATGAACCGCGAAGACACGTATAGCCCTTACGGGCATAGCCTGCGGCAACGCGAAGCGTGCCGACGCTCGTAGGCATAGAGCGCGAAGAAAGAGGAAAAGAATATCGGTAATCTTATAGCACCGAAGGGAGTAATACAGGACGGGCGGGCACTACCGTCTCACAATACAAGATAATTTATTCCCTGGAAATCCCAACATATGATTTGCATATAGGGTAGCGTCAACGTACCTACCTTATTAAGGATTAGGGCGACTGGAGATGATCCCTATCAAATAATTATTTTTAGCAACTGCATATTTTCCAATTCCTTTCCTGATAAACTGACAAACCAAAAACCAAATAACGGAGTTGTGATGTGGACAAAATTCTCTTCCAAAGGCTAATTCTGACTTTAGCTGTCATATTTACGTTTCTTAACTTCATCAACAGTTTACCAGTGGCGATGCTGCAAAGCAGTCGCTACGCGAACGCCCAAACCCCCAGCACCAATCAAAAGCGTGCAAGATCAACCTTTAGACCACCGAACCGAGGAGCACCTGGAAACCGTATAGCTGCTGCAAGTCGTAACGGTTGTCCGATTTTAAACAGAGCACCTGTGGCTTTAATTCCAGCCAGAGACCTAAATCTGACATTTTCTGAACGTCCCACCTTCTGGTTTTATGTTCCTGTTTTCCCTCCTCAAGCAAGGATGAGTGAATTTATCTTGCAAGACCCAGAATATAACGATGTCTACCGCACATCATTTACTTTGCCTGAAAAATCCGGCATTATTAGTGTTACTTTGCCAGCGACTAATCAAAAGGTTTTGGAGTTAAATCGAACACATCGCTGGTTTTTTAAAATTAATTGTAACCCTCAAGATAAATCAGCATATTTTTTGGTTGATGGCAAAGTAGAACGAGTTTCACCAAATCAATATCCGACTGAAAATATTTGGTTTGATAACTTCACTAATCTAGCAGAAAATATCAAGACAGCACCGCAAACTCATACAAGTAAAGAGGAATGGATAGCCTTTTTAAAAGATGGAGATTTAATAGAATTTGCCAAAGAGCCTTTTTTATCTTGTTGTACAGCGCAGAAATAAAACAAATCGAAGTATAAAGTAACAAGGGAGATAAAACTATGTTTAGTAGTCAGATTCTTGGACTTTCCTCTTCATTAATAATGACTGCTTTATTGATGTCAACCGGATATTTGCAAAGTAAAGCTCATGCACAGACTGTAAATAGTCGAGCTTACTATGAGTATTTTAGGAAGCAATGTGCTTTTCCATTGTATAAAATGTATGTCTCTGACTTTAATACAGCGAGTGCTAAAGCTAATAGTGGAATTCTTCCAGGAATGAACATTGCATTAGCTTCCAACTATCAGGTAAAGATTGGTAATTGTTTGACGGCGATTACAGTAATCTCTGCTGAAAATAGGGAAATATGTAGGATTGGGGACAGGTACTTTGAGCAGGTTTCAGGTTACCAAGGTTCATACATAGCTTATCAAAGAAATTGTGGGCGATATTAATTAGGTAGATTCTTAATTAGTATTTTTCACAACCAATTACCTATTAAGGTATAAGGAGCCCAATAATAAGGTTCCAATCCCTGCTGTGACAGTAGTGCAACTTGAGCGTGTTGCAGGGCTTGGGCTTTGGTAATTTTAGAGTTAGCGAGTTCCTGATAAAATTGTTTCATAAAGGTGCTGGTGGATACATCGTTTACAGACCAGAGAGTGGCGATGGTGCTACGTGCTCCTGCACGAATTGCTACACCTGCAAGCCCCAACGCAGCACGGTCATCACCTGTGGCTGTTTGACAAGCACTAAGAACGAGTAATTCGATAGTTTTGCTTCTATTTCCCCCTGTACTTCGTAGCAAATTATTTAATTCCTTCGCTTTTAGAAGTTGATCCCAAAGCATCAAAAAAGTTTGTTCTGGATCTGAGCTAAATTGACCGTGTGTTGCCAAATGTACGACAGAAAAACTATTAGCATTAATTTGGCGTTGAAAATTTGGTTTAGTAAATTGTTGATTGAGTAGTTGTTTGCTACCTGCAACTTGAGATTGAATTTGCTTTAGTTCTGATTCTACGTTTGTTAATTGGCTAAAATCTCGTCCTTCAATTTGTCTGTGTTGACTCACAGCAGCCTGCAAGACTTTTAATTCTATCTGTTCCCGGAGACGGGGACTCAAAAGTTGTAGTCCAGGTGTGAGAGCGATCGCATATTTTTGCACTAAATACTCTTTGCCATCATAAAGCATTGCCATGGGAATATTTCGGAGTCCACTATCTAACACAAAGACTAAAGTTTCTACCCCGCTACTGTCTAATGTTTTTCGTTCAGGCTCAATTAACCATTTGTAAATTTCCTGTGAAAGTTGTCTGACTTCTCTAGTTTTATCGACTAAAGGTAACACTTCCTGTAGTTTCTGCAAGGTATTTGTGGCAACATCTCGACTTACAGCAGTTTTATAGTGTAGTAAATCTTGTCCTGGTAATTTGAGAATCACTTCTAAACTTTTTTCTAAGAAGAAAGCATAAATAACACCTGTACGTGGTTGTGCTTGTTCTACTATTTGGTCAATTTGTTGTGGTTTCGCATCCACACAGGCTTCGCGGAAAAAATCATCTAATTCTGCTAATTGTAATGATTCAATGACTTCACGAGCTAACTTCAAATCATTTTGACTGGGTTGTTTTTGTTCTAAAAGTAAATCAACTAATTCTCGATATACTGGTTCTACACTGTCTCGAAAAGAGAACTGAATATCTGAGTTGGTAACAACTAAATCGCCCCGCAAGGATTGAAGATTTTTAAAGGCTTGGGTATAAGCAGAAATTGCCTTTGGTAAATCTGCTCTCACCCTAGCAATACGTCCTAATTGCCATTGCCAGCGATAGGTAATATCTGTTGCGTTGATAGTACGAGCTAAATTTAGTGCTTGCTGGGTTAAGGTTTCCGCTTCGGAAAGTCTTTGTGTTTGCTGATACAATCCTGCTCGATAGCCAAGAGCATAAGCTTCTGCTCGTTTGTCTTGTATGGCGACTGCGCTATCATTAGCCGCGATTAATAGTTTTTCGATGTCTGTCCATTCTGGAGTTACAGATGCAACATGAGATTGCGTTAAATTCTTCATCTGTGTTTTTTCATCAGTCGTGTTGACACACTGTTGTACAATTGGCGAATGAAATGCACTTTTTTCTAGATTTGGCTGTTTTAAACAGAATAAACTTTGAGCTAAATTGATTTGAGCATAAACAGTTGAGCGGCTCGGAGGTAGGTTATTTAATTGTGTTAAAATCGGTGCCCACAGACTTTTAGCAGTTTGCCATTGCTGAGTTTCAACTAATAAATTGAGTTGATTGAGTTCTGCTTTAATTCGTACCTTAGAAGAGGGCGAATGTGATGCTTGTTTGTAGTAACTAATTGCTTCTGAGTACTGATTTTTTGCACGAGTCACATTTCCCAAACTGAGAAGAATTGTACTTCGATCTGGAGCGGGCTGCAACTTGTTAGCAATTTCTAAGCTTTGTTTTAATGCTTTCTCAGCTTCTGTCAAATCACCTGCTACACTATGAGCATTTCCTAAACTCAGCAACCCCATTACCTTTAATGGTGAGTCTAATTGTTTATCTAAAGTTTGCTTAAGTTCTGTTAAAATTGCTAAAGCACGACGATAAAGTCCCAAAGCTTGAAAAGCTTGTGCTTGGTAAATTTGACTTTGAATTTCTCCAGTTTGGTCAGAAATTTGAGCATAAACAGCATCAGCTTGTTGCCAAGTTTCTAATGCTGGCTTTGATTGTCCGGTCGCTAGTTGCAGTTGACCTTGAATCGACAAAGCTTGAGCAAGTATTCGTTTTTGAGTTTTATCTGAGGCAGTCTTCAGTAAATTTAAGCTTTGAGTCACAGCCGTCTGCGCTGCTTGCCATTGTCCTAATTGTTGGTATGTTAAAGAAAGATTGCTTAATGCCATCCCTTGGTTTGCGCGATCGCCCACATTTGCAAAAGCACTAGCAGCCTGTTGCCAAACCTCCACTGCTTCGGTAAATCGTCCTGCTTGATATAAAGACTTGGCTTTTGCAGCTAACTGCAATCCACTCTGTTGGGTTTGTACAACATTGGCTTGCTCTGCAACCGTTGCAACAACAGGAGAAGTGGCGATCGCGAAGATTAACATGACAATAGCTAGAATTAAAAAGCGCGATCGACTCCTAAAACTCAACTTGAATTTACGAATGTTCATGTTAGTAGTTAGTGGTTAGTAGTTAGTTGTTAGTAGGGGCGCATTGCCTTGCGCCCGTACAGTTGTTATTTGTCTCCCTTATCTCACTTCAACGGACAACCTTGAGAACTGCGTGTTTGTCGTTGAATTCCGTTACCATTGGCGGAGTAAGCTGTTAAGATGACTTCATCTCGTTCGTTAATAACCCACCCTTGCGCTGGTACAATCGTGCTGGTGTTTATTGAAGTATTTTTTTGATTTAAAGTATTGTTTAAATCGTTCGTTGACGATAGTTTTTGAGTTGCGATCGATGGTGCAGGTTCAACTAAGTCAAGTCCTACAACATCCTCACTTAATGCTTGGTTTGGACTCAGTGGCAGTCCTCCCTTTCCAGTAATAATAAACTCACTACCTGTCCTCCTCGCACAAGGATTTTGGGCAACGAGTGCATCTGGATCGATAATAGTTTGGGGGAATTCTACTAATCCTTGACTGGGGTCTACATCGGGAATGTTTAAAGTGATTTCGCCATTCAGGGTAGGGGACAACTGAGAGAAGGCTGTAATGTCACTCAAGGGTGTTAAGCGATCGCGAACTGCTAAGCCAAAAATTCCTTGTGTAGTTATATTAATCGCGCCACCTTTACCACCAAAGGAATTAGCAGTGATATTGCTATCTTCGCGAGGGATACCAACCAGAAACTTGCTATCAATGGTAATGTTACCACCATCACCGGGACCACGGGTAGTTCCTGCGGTGGTAGATATATTGCTGTTACGGCGTAATTGCAAGACATCGTTAATTTTGAGCGTAATATTTCCGCCCTGATTGCTAGTAGTTTCTGCTGATATAAAAGCCCTATTATCTAAAGTGAGATTGCCAGCTTGAATTTCAATGTTACCGCCTTTGCCTTCCCCCTGGCTGTTAACTGCAACACCCGCACCATCTTGAATCACCATGTATCTGGGGTCAATAAAAATATTCCCGCCATCTCCTTGGGAACCAAGTGTAGTGTTAGCGAATATACCGCTTCCAGAACCTTGATTATTCACTATGTCTGATGCTTCGCCAAATCTTTGCGCCTGTTCAACGCGTTGATTAAAGTTCGGGTCGCTACCAGAAAGGGTGATGCGATCGGATATATTCAAAGTAATACTTCCAGCATCTCCACTGCTGCGAGTCGTTGTGATGACTTGTCCACCACCAATAGCTGTAAAAGTTTTGGCATTGATGGTAATGTTTCCAGCAGCACCAGAATTAGTAGTTAATGCATCGACCACCGCTCCATCTGCTAAGCGAAAATCACCAGTGGTTACAGTAATATTTCCTGCCCCTTGAGGATCGGTTGCTGTTGAACCTCTTTCAGCGCTGGCAAGCAATCCGCTAGAAAAACCTGTTGTTGGCACAATTGTAGAAGGAAAAAGGGGGTCAATGACGGGAAATTGAACGTTACTGACACCGGAGATATTGACAAAATCTGTAGCATTGATATCAATATTTCCGGCTCTACCTTTTCCACCAGGGATAATCCTTTCTTTTCCATTGTCGAGAACCTTTCGCTCGCGAAGAACAATGGCACTGATCTGACTGCCATCTGTAAGGGTGAGCGATCGCGCTTTGATGCTGATATCACCGCTAATTCCTTCGCCTCTCGATCCTACATTGCTTCTAATGTTGCTCAAGTTAGCAAGTGTGATTGAATCATCAACTTCCACTGATACTTTACCTGCATTTCCCCGTCCAAATGTAGCAGTAGAAACAAAGCTAGAATCATTCATTGAAAGAGACCTGGCTTTGATGTTGATGTCGCCACCATTGCCTAATTCTGTTTCTCCTACTTCGCTGGAAATTCCATTGAATATTCCAATATTAATTCCATTGAAATTTGTGGTCGAAAAACCAGAAAGATTTACAGCCTCACGGACATCAATATTCACTTTGCCTGCATTTCCCCGTCCAAAAGTACTGGTATTTATTTGAGCGCCATTACTTAAAGAGAGGTTTCTGCCTGTAATTTTAAGGTTGCCACCATCACCAATTGCTCCAAATACGACATTACTCTGCACCCCACTGTTAAAGAAAGCTGGAACTCCATTTTCATATCTAGTATTGAAGCCATCGAAAGTTATACTTTCACTAGCAATAATCGTTACATTACCGGCGTTTCCTTGTCCAAAGGTACTAGTGGATAGTTGAGCACCATTAGTCACAAATAGCTCTCTAGCTGTAATATCAATCTCACCAGCGCTGCCTGAGCTTCCGAAATCTAATAAAGTGGTAATCACGCTGGGGCTACTATTATCTAATCCATTGAAATTAAAAATCTCACTGACACCATCGAGTTTGAGTGTGCCATCAACTGCAATTGTCACTTTTCCTGAATTTCCCCTTCCTGGGAGGACGTTACCAAAGCCTCTACGCACAACCGTTTGTACTTGAGCACCATTGGTTATGGAAAGCGCTCCTGCTTTTATATTAATGTCGCCACCGTCACCAGTTGCCCCAGATTCCACGTTACTAAACACTCCACTGTTGGGAATTTCACTTCCAAATATAGTATTGACACCATCAAAAGAGACATTCCCAGTGGCGTTAATTATCACATTACCTGCATTTTTCTCTCTAAAGGTACTAGACAATAATTGTGACCCTTCTGTGAGTGAAAGCGTACCCGTCGAAACATTAATCATGCCTGCATTCCCCTGTCCATCAGTGTCTGAACGCAACTGAGAACCTCTTGTAAGATTGACAGAGCCAGCAACATTGAGTGTAATGTTGCCAGCATTGGGTAATTCATTATTAGGTACTGCTTGCCCGGAAGTACTAGTAATTATTCGAGCACCATTAGTCACAAACAGGTTGCGTGCTTGTATGGAAACATCACCACCCTGTCCAGTACCTACAAACTCGATTCCTGATACTTCTATCTTGCCACTCACTGCTGTGCTAACTCCGGTTCCTAACCCATCTAAGGAGACATCTGCATTCGGTGCTTCAATAACGATCTTGCCTGCGTTCCCTGAGCTACCTGTTACCGCTTGCATAACTGAGTTAGACTTTACAGAAACTATCTCAGAAGCATTAATTCTGATATTCCCTGCATTCCCTTGTCCAAGAGTCGATGTACCCAGTAAAGTAAAGTTGGATAGGAAGAGCGATCGCGTGTTGATAACAATGTCATCTGCGTTCCCGATTGCAAAGGGTGACACAGCGCTGACAATGCCGCTACTTGTATTCTGCAATCCCTCTAAGGAAATTTTATCCTTAGTTGTTATGCTTACCTTTCCTGCGTCTCCCTCCCCAAAAGTGGCAGAACCTATTGCAAAACTACCAACTCCTTCCAAAGAACCTGCATTAATAATTACATCTCCTGCATTTCCTAATGACAGTAAGCCGACAGTATTGTTGATGTTGCTGAGAAGATTAGCTTCCCCTGCAATTTTCACCTTATCTGTAGCATTAATCACAATATCTCCAGAGCGATCGCTTTGAGTTCTTTGACCTGATGCAATTCCCGCAAAAACAGTACTTCCTCTCAAAAGGTCGAAATTGCGAGCATTGACTGCAATACTACCTTCACCACCACCTAGTACATTAACTGAAGATAAGTTAATGAGTGATACATTTGCTCGCACGACATCTTTAGGAAAAAGCAAGCTACCATCGTTATTTAATCCAATTGTTCCCGTTTCAGCTAATCCACCTAACTCAACTCTTGCTCCTGGTGCTGATATTATGCCTGTATTGAAATTAACGTCACCACCTACCAGTGCCAAAGTTTTTCCTGGTTTCACTTGAAGACCAACGGGAATCCCATTACTATCAAAATTTACAGACTGATTAGTAATACTTTTGGGATTGTCTCGCAATCGCAATCCAAGCGGCATATTAACTGTTAACAGTGGTGTTTGTAAATTTGTAGCACTGAATTCAATCCCATCATCAAACAATATACTGTTTGCTGTTGTTGCAAAAAATGAACCACCTATTTCTAATCTGGCATTTTGTCCAAATAATATTCCCGCAGGATTGATTAAAAAGAAATTTGCATTGCCTTGGGTTTGAATTAAACCATCAATAGTAGATAAAGAACCACCAGTTACTCTGTTAAAAATATTTCGTATATCTAAATCATTTTGGAAAACCGCAGAACCATTGGTGGGAATAGAAAATTCTCGAAAGCTATGGAACAGATTTTCCCCTACTCGGTTTCCTTGATTAATGACAAAATTTATGTTGTTTGAAGTATCAACTTGAGTTGATAAACTACCATCAGAGTTTATTTGAGCGTTGGCGGAGTTGGGAAGGAAAAAACTACTTAACAAAGCTAAACTTAAAGGAATGACAACAGATTTCAACTTAACCCCACCGCCGCTATCGCGCACCCTCCCCTTACCAAGGGGAGGGTTGGGGAGGGGTGTACTGCATTTAAATATCTGAATTATATTGTGTTTTTGCCAAGGATTTTCTATAAAATTTCAGAAAAGATAATACAAAAGTTTTACTAATCTAAAACGGACTGTAATTAATTGAAAAATACAACCCATTTTCTTGCAATGTCCGGTTCCTCCCAGCAACATCAATGAGCGGGATACCCCAATCCAAGCGAATATCCAGCCAATCAGCCATTTGCCATTGCAAACCCAAACCAGTTGCTAGCAAAGTGTTATTTGGTTCACCACCTCCAGAACTATTCCAACCCACTCCAAAATCAATAAATGGAGCCAGTCGTAAAATCCCCCGCGAGTCTGGTACTTTTAAAATTGGTAACTGTATCTCCGCAGACAAAAATGCACCGTTGTCTGTCAATAGTAAATCTTGTCGATAACCTCTGACGCTACCAAATCCACCGATCGCAAATTGTTCTAATGGTACAAGCGCACTCGTGGCTAATTGTATGTCAGAACGCAGCACTAGCAATGTTTCTGGCGCTAGCAAACGCACATACTGACTTTGACCCCGCCAAGCAAAAAAGCGACTATCGGGTGGTCTATCATTTGTGGTAGCATTGAATACGTCGATGCCTAGATTGAATTGCGATCGCAGTGCAAAAACTTCTCTGGGATTGCGGCTTGTCCACTCTTGGAAAAATCTTAGTGCAGAAATACGAGTTCTACCGCGATCGTCAGCGCCGCTTGAAAGGGGAAAATCAAACCCCAGCAATTCAGTCTTGCTTTCTTGCTGCGAAAAGGTCAAACCCAAGGCAAATTCCTGAGATGGTTTTTGCAACACAGGTTGACGTAAGGTCACTTCCCAAGCGTAGGAATCCCCTAAAATATCCAAACGGTCAAATGGTTCTTCTACGACTTCAGTATTATTTCTGCTGTAGTTAACTGTAATTGTATCATTTCTCGGACTTAAAGGAACTGTATAGCCAATCTCAAAAGCATTGCTACCGTCAGTATTCGTGTAAGTGGCTCGAATTCCATCACCAAACCCCAGTAAATTGCGCTCGTTAATTTGGATACCTCTACGAAAAGTACCAACACTGGGAGCACGACCGTTATCTGCAAAGATTCTAGTTGTAAATGAGTCTGCTTCTACAACTATTACTTCCAGTAAGCTTAACTCTGGACGCGCTCCTGCGGTAAGATTTGCGGAAATGTTTTTAATCAGAGGGTCAAGTTGTAAAAGTTGCAGTGCTTGTAACAAACGGTTGCGATTTAAAGGTTTCTTTGTGGCAATGGCTAAACGACTGCTAATATATCCGCGATTTAGTCTGCGCGTACCTCTAACTTTTATAGACTCAATTCCACCTTCGACAACTTGAATTTTGATAGTTCCTCCTTTACGAGGAAATTTCTGTGCGGCGGGAATTACAGCACCAGAATTGATATAGCCAGCATTCAGATATTTTTTATTAAGAAGTTCTTCAATTTCCAAGAGTTGAGCAAAGGTAATGGGTCGAGCAATAAATTGCTGAATTTCTTTGACTAATTCTTCACTACTAAAGGCGGTATTACCAATAAATTCAAATTGTTTAATGACAAATGTTTCTGGAACTTCAGGTATGGGTTGTGGTATAGGTTGATTGGGCGATGGGGTTTGTAAGAGTTCTTCGTCGGGAAATGGTGTGGGCGTGGGAGCAGGTTCGGGAACTGTTGGGGTCACTGGGGAAGGGATTTGACTTAAGGTTGTGCTTGTAATGGAAGAGACTTCTGATTCTTTTAATGATATCGAGTCGATTTGGGGAGAAAAGACTTCTACAGAATTGGCGATCGCTGTTTGACTGCTGTTGGTTATATAGACAAAAACTGTACAAAACAGCCATACTTTATGCCAAATTTTTATAGCTTGAAAGCACGATAAACAAGTGCATTTTTTCCTGCTTCTGCCTTCTGCATTCTGCTTTCTGATTTCAATAATAGTACTCTCCATCTTCCCTTAAACTTATAAATCAATTTATAAATTGATGTTAATTGCGCCACCTCGACCACCGAAAGAGTTGGCAGTAATATCGCTGTTTTCAGCAGGGAGCGCGACTAGGAAACCTGTATTAATATTTATGTTACCGCCATCACCGGGACCAAAATTAGTTCCTGCAGTTGTGGAAATTTGGCTACCTTGTCGTAATAACATCCATTTTCTTTCCATGTCCGTTTCCCCCAGTCGAGATTCCTACCAGCGACTCAATCCGAGCGCGTAACACAGCCCTGTTGAAATAAAGGATGCCATCCTTTAAGAAGTATCATATAATAATCAATCTCCATAAAGTTGCATTTTTTGGCAGTAATTACCTGTGTAGCCTAATTCGTTAGTTTTAATTTTTGTTAACAAAATGACCGCAACTCGGACACTTACTCCCAGTTGGCATGACCTTGAAGATAGTCCCACATTTAGGACATGGCTGCTCTACAACTCTAAGATTTAAAAAGATACCAACTAGGACACATAGAAAAGCAATCCCACCTACTAGAGCTAAGTTCAGAATCGGAAAAACTAAAAAGATGGCTAAGACAAGAATTGCCGTCCAAAGCAATCCCCATAACACACCAGCGACGATTCGATTCAAAGAGTTTTGTAGCATAGTTAAGAGAAAATCCTGTTAAGTTAAGTTAAGATATGATTCTACTGAATTCCCCAAAATCGCATTGACAGAGTGTAATAGGGAAACCTAGTTCAAGCGTGAAGAAAGCTGAGAACTTCGCCGATTTTCTCCGAAACTTCTTCATCGTCTGCTAAATGCTTCCCAATAGCTTCTACTTGATTCTCCAAGAGTTCTTGGAATACATTTGATAACGCTTCTTTATTTGTTTTTACAAAGTCGGCATCTAGCTCTTCACAGATAGAAGAAGATATGTCTTCTCCTAAGTTTTTTGGAAAGCTCATCCATTCGTGAGCAAGAACCGCTCCAAGGATAGGTAGAAGAACAATGACTACAGCAGCACTGATACTAATACCTGTCTTCACTACTATGAATTTGATTAAAGCCCCAATAATAGCAGCAGCAGCAAACTTCATCACAAGAGCCTTAATTACAGGTTGTGGTAGGTTGTGGCGAATCTACATCAAGCGATCGCTTCTTAGGCAATTACATCTTTCTTGACAAGACTGCATATTTTGCAAAACCTGTTCTGACAAAGTAGTAGCAGATGACAAACAGCAGTCAAAAACAGCTAAAGCATCCAGTACTTCGACAAGTTACAAAATAAAGGATATCTATGACTACCGATTTGAATACCAACAAATTTTCCGATTCTCTAAACAATACATTCACAGACATTTCTCATAAAATTAATTTTATTTTAATAGTGTTGTGTCTTAGTATGGTTATCACACTATTTGGTTATTTTTCTAGCTTTTGGTTGTTTATAACTGGGTTTTTACTCCTACTTTATTGTTTATTAAATTTTCTTTATATTAAAATGAGAATCACAAATAATATTTTGCTATTGATACAAAGTAATTTGCCATCAATTGATAAAACCCAAGAGGTTGCTATTGAACTAATACGAACTTTAATTGCTCTCCAATCATTAAGTTTAGATCGTATTAAAGGAATAAGCAAAAGCTTAGATATGGTTGTTCCTATCTTGACTCCAATTATGGGAAAAAGACTAGCTAATACAGGTATTCTGCAACTACAACAATCTGCAAAATATATTTTAGAGACTATGGTTACAGCTTCCAGTATTTCTGAAGATGTGGAAGAAGCATTGGTTAATGCAGATGCTAAAAAAGTTGAAGGTTATGTCAACCAACTGAAGCAAATGCTTCCAAGAGCAAGAAATACTTAAGAAAAACTCTGAAAATCTGAATAAGAGCAATGATTTTAAAGTACCTAATGTAAGGCAGTTTAATTTATAAAATCTCCTCTCTCTTCACTGGGCGTTCTCTGCACCCGATCTGCGGACACATCGAATTGTGAAGAGAGTTTGCGATCGCTAGGCGTTGCTCGCTTACAATCTATACAAGCTGCTCGGACAACTGCTGAAGATTTTCAAGAATTTCCACGGTTTCAAAACGCATCTGAGAAAGTTCTTTGTGTTCGACTACAGTGAGACATTCATTTCGATCGCGCTTTTGATGCATTTCGACTAGAGTATTTTGAATATTATCCAGCAGAGCTTCTACTTCTCGATCTACTTTTTGTTTAAAAGTAGTAAAAGTATCTGAAATATAGCCATTAACTATTTGCTCAATTTTACTTTCTTGTAGTTGCTTAGTAATTTCTTGGAGAATTTTTGCTTTGTAAATTTCCTTAAATTTTTGAATCTGAGCAACGTTATTCAATAACAAATTTTGCATAAAACCAGGGTGAAAAATTGACAAAACACCAACAGTTAATGCTACTGACCAATTAACAGATAATCCAATGAGTGATGTCAGAGAACGAGCAGCAAAGGCTGTGCCAAGAATTTTAGCACTCACAGTCGCACCCTTTAACCCCACTTCACTCCATCCTGTAAGAATACTTTTCAACCCTGTAAATGCCTCAAAAGCTCCATCTACCATCCGTTTATCTGAAGTCTTGTGAAGTTCTGCTTCGGCAGAAAAATCAACAAATTCCATTTCAATCTGATTTGAAATTTTATTGACTAAATTAGAAAAATCTTGGAGTCTTTCAACCTCTTTAATAACACTGTGTTGAATTTCAAGTTGAATTGTTTCAGCTAACTTCTGACTTACTTTTTGCATGGCGTCTGATACTTTATGACATATTTTTTTAGTTAAGGCATTCATATTTCTGAATTCCGAAGCATGAATTTCTGTCATTTCAATTACCCGTTCAGCTTCCCGTTTCAGTTCTGTTTCTAAACGATATAGTAGAGGTTGTACTTGATACTTAACCTCAAGAGAAGCCCTATCAATTAAGTGCAGTTCCTCTGTTTTACGAGAGCGTATTGCTTGAATTTCAGCTATACTTTTCGTATACGCTTGTAAAAAATGCTCGTTTTTTATAGAGAGGGCGTTTTCCTGAACAGTAATGGTTTTAAGAATTTCTATAGCCGAAGCCAGCTTACGAGAAGCCAAAAGATGTAAAATAACTGTTCCACGTTCTTGTGTGAGTAATTTTTCTAATGCTGATGCAAATTCATCAAAGCGGCTTTGTACGAGCAATGTCTCATCATTTTTCTGTTTACCTTTTAAATATTGATAGGCGGAAAGACCAAAAATTTTAGGCTTGCCAATCTTTTTTAGATAAACTTCATACTCCAGAGAGTCTTTGCCAAATCGTTCTTCTGCCCGCTTAAGGACATACTTCTGTATGCGATTTTCAACGTGCTTAAGTACTCTTTCAGTATCTTCAGGGCGCTCGAATCTGTCTATACCGTTCACAACAAAAATAATCCGCCCCAAATCATGGGTCAGTAACTTATTTTCTAGAAAATCTCGCTCAGATTCAGAAAAAGGTGCTTGAGCTAAAATGACCATAATTGCCACATCGGCTTGGGGCAAAACTGAAAGTGTAATTTCTGTCATTTTGACACTATCCCCTAAACCTGGTGTATCTATAAGCTCGATATTATTTTGACAATATGGAACGGGATAATAAACTACTGCTTCTTTAACATTTTCAGCATTGGACATAGATTCTGGTGTTAAGTTTGTGACATAATCAGCTAATTTATCAATAGTGTAATTTTCTTCTCTGTCATCCTTAAATTGCACTTTGACTGATGGTGTTAACCCATATTTGACTCTATTAATTGTTGCAGAACAGGGCATAATATCAGAAGGTAAAATTTCTTGACCTAGTAAAGCATTGATGAAGGTACTTTTACCACGCTTGAACTCTCCTACAACAGCAACAGAAAAAGAATCACTTTCTACTCGTTGCACAACATCTTCAATCAATTTAACTGAATCATTCAGCTTCAACTTTTGGCTGAATGCTTGCAGGCGCTTCAAATCCTTAACAAGTGTGCTAACAGTTTTTTTATAATCAACAAAAGATGAAAATGACAGGGATGGAGTTTCTGACATAGATAGTCTCCCTCTCCTGCGTTCGTAAAGCTGCTGCCTCCAAGTGCTATTCTCAAGTAATGCTGCCCACTTCCTAAAGTCTTCTACCTCTAATCTGGGTGAAGAAATAGAAGGTTGACTCAATTGTGACAGCAGGTTGTCTGCTTCTTGTGATGAGAGAGAGGGTAGTGCTGGAGTAGTTTCGATCGCATTCGCCAATTCATCTGCGCGTAGTTTTTGCATTACCCAAATCACATTCAAATCTTCAATTAAATCCTCTGTATCTAGAGAATAGGTACGGTTAAATTCGTCATATTTTCCTTGATTTTTAAGTTGCTGATGGGAAGCATATCCCCACACTCTCAACCAGCCATCCTCAAAGTTTATCTGCACTGCTAGATAATAGTGAGCAACCCAACTAGAAATATCTACCCATTCAGCAGGTACAGAAAGTTCTGTATCAATGTCAAGACTCGGAATAATTACAAATCGTGTTTCATTTATCTGAATTCCCGTACCATTCACTACTTCCCAAATACTAGGTAAAGCCTTCCTTTCAGGTAATACCAAAGGCTGTGTTTCATCTTCCTCTTGAAACCATGCCATTAATAGATTTAAACAGAGGCAATTTAAATAAGCATTCCACAGCGTCTCACTCCTTGAGTAATCTAACTCATTGGATAAGGCTTGCTTGCGATCGTCTTCTGAGAACTCTAACCAAATTTGATCGGGAAACTTCAAGGTTAGCTCATCAAAACTCAACATAGTATTATTTCTCCAAAGTTATAATATTTTATAAATTGTTTCTGATTTTTTAAAATTTGCGTAAGGAGCAGTTATTAAAAAGTTGTCTATAAATTTTAACAATAGTTCATCTACTGATATAAGTCTTTCGATACTGCTTTGTAAATTCAAGGTTGTTTGTACATATTGTTTCAAATGTTCTAATAAATACTGCCTTGAATCTTCAAGTTGCTGGTGAACTTGATTAACTGTGATTTTCAATCTTTCTGCAACTTCTTCTGGCAAGAGTTTTCGTTTCGGTGATAATTGTTCAATACAGCAAAGAATCAGTAAATCGATTCTGTCTCTCAAGTCTTTTGATATTTTTTCTTGCAAAAAAGTGCGGAAGTTTGTTTGGCAATGAACAATTAACCAATCATGCATTTGTTTAGAAAAAATTTTTGTGTCTTGAGGAGTAATAGCAACGCTAAAACTGTCTTGACTCCATTCCATTAATTTTTTCAATAGCGATTCTTTGTATTTTGCTAATTTACGAGAAACTTTATACTGCTCCAACCCACCAAATATAATACCAATCTCTCTCTGTCCCAATTCTAAACCATAGTGGAGGATCAGCATTGTTTGCTCATCTTGAGAGAGGTCTGCAAATGCTTGAGATAAAACACACCTAATTTGCTCCCATTCCTCTTCTTGCTCTTCTTCCTCTGCTGGCATATCATCAGAAGATAGTTCGGGAACGTTCGGGTCATCAAGAGAGCAAGTTTCTATTTTAGCGCTATTTCGTAATGCTTGCACGCATTTGTCTAGTAAAGTTCTAATATCTTTTTCTTTGACTTCATTTTTAACTTCCCAGTGAGACTGCTCCTTATTGTATTCAGTAATCATATCTGCAAATTCTTGGGGTGTCGGTTCGGGTAGCCTTTGATTTTTCTTAATTTCTTTAGGTATTTTGAGATAATGCTTAACGAAACATTCCCAAGCAAGCAGACAGCGAGATAGATCCGGTTCTTGGATACCGAAAGCTTCCAAGGTTTTTTGCCGTTTTTTGGCAGTAAATGACTTCAACAAGCTCCAATCACTAGCTCCATCTATTCTCCTTCCTTGGAGGAGAAATTCTTTTACTTTACTTTCAATTCGCATCTGAGTATAAGCTTTTGGGCTACTTTGAGTCCGATCGTAATTCTTGAAAATTCTTCCTGGATTAGTGTTTACCACTTCTGTAGCAATTTGAAAGCAATCTCTCCATGTTAGATCTCGTCGGGCAAAGTGAGGATGAAGTTTTTTAACAGCCCAGTAGCACGGTTCGTGTGAGTAAGCTAATAAGTGCATTATGGCTAAAGGTTTAGATGGATTTTGCAAAGCATCTAGCCAATGCTTTATCCAATCTTGTTCGCTTGCATCTAACCCCGGTTCTGGCTCATTTTTCATGTTCCGTTTTAACTTTTGGTCAACTTGCCATTCAGTGCAGCAACCGCGATCGTCTTTAACTGATAAAAACGTCGAAAACATCTCAATGATAGTATTACGCTGTCTCATCCTCATAATTACTTGGCTTTGCAACTGACAGTACGCTTGCTCCTATTTCAGTAACTATCATAAGCTGCGTACATCAACATGAATGAGAAGAAATACGATCGAGTCCTATTAATCAGCACAACTGTGACTTGCATATTCTGAAAAACCTCACCTGATATACCCATAACCTACTAAAACCAGGACTTTAATGAGAGTCTGGTGCAAAGCCCTTGTTTACACAGTAATTAAGGAGAAGTAAAAAATGCATGATTTTCTCATGAACTACGGACATGATTCACAGACTGATTTTGAGGAGAGTTTATCAAAGACGACTAATTTGAACACGTATAGTGAGGATGGGTTCAACTTGGATAGCGACTCATTGCTAAGTGTAGAAGATCGTAACGATGAAACGTGGCATCTAGATGCTGACAATGAACTCCAGAATCGCTCATCTGATTCTCCCCTTCAGGGAGAGGAGCACGAACAGATTCAAGAGCCGAAATTTGCCGCCGCAGGACGTTGTTACTGGTGCAGTGGTACTGGCGTGCAGTGGTCTGGCGGACAGAATATTAAGTGTTACAGTTGTGGTGGCAGTGGTGTTGGTGCCAGATAAATAAAGATGCTGTGCTAAATTTTCTTGCCTGTTAGCTTGCATAATCTGCAAAATTTGTCCTGATACGCCTACAGTTTTCCGGAATTGCAGCTTTACTCTGTGTTTCCTATAATGAGAACAGTTAACAGGCATCTTTTTTAAGAATAGACTAGCAGCGAAAGTTTTATCTGCAATATAGTACAGGTCAGCAGAATATGGAAAAAGAGGCATTATGTTTCTAAATAACATTCTGGAAACGCTGGAAGACTGGTTTGATGTTGAATCTCTTAATGCCAATGGCACTGATGATTCTAATGATTTGACAGAGCATAATACTACTTCTAATGAAGGTGAAGATCCACCATCACAAACACAAGATGAATATGAAGCTTCCTCAGAAAATCTGCATTATGGAGAAGTCTCTAACTATACAGAATGGTTAGCAGCAGATACTTCTTGGGACTCGTCTCAATTTGATGGTGTGGGTAATCCCATTGCTGATGCTGCTTGTTGGCAACAACAGCAAAGCGGTACTTCCTGTGCAGTGGTTGCCCAAATTGGTGTGTACGAATCAATCACTGGAGGTGAGATTTCAGAAGCTGAAGCTTGTCAAATTGCTCAAGCTAACGGTTGGTATGACCCAGAAACGGGAACTAGTCCCGGAAATGTTGGTAAATTCTTAGAGCATGTTGGAATTCCTTGTGAGCAAAAATACAATGCTACACTCACGGACATTGCTGATGCTTTACAACGAGGTGACAAGGTCATTGTAGGTTTGGATGCCAATGAAATCTGGACTCCAGTTAAAGACCCCGTCCTTGGTTCCCCTATGGAACAGTCAAATGCAGGTCATGCTGTTTGGGTAACAGGAATTGACCAACAACCAGATGGCAGTGTGAAAATTATCCTCAACGATAGTGGTACGCCTGACGGTCAAATGAAGGCGGTGGATGCAGAAGATTTTCTTAACGCTTGGGAGGATTTTGGCAACTTTGTGGTAGTTGCAGATGCGCCAGAACAGACGGTTTTAGCATAAATAATTAGGAGAACATTAGGATGCGGATTAACCGAGAATATCTCAAACAATATTCTGTAAAACCTGTAGTCAAGCAAACTGGTGTGGGCGCTTTACCTCGTGGCATTCATAAAACACCAGATTTACGGGAATGGATAACTTTAGAGTCAGTGGCTTTTCCACCAGTACCAGTTAATCGCGATGGACATTGGCGGCTGATATCTGTTGTGGCTGTGCCAACAAAGCTTGAGGATGGTTCGCAGGGATGGATTGCACCTTGGGCTGCGGTAGAATGGTCTTGGCCAGAGAAGGTGGCGGTGCAAAAAATTGACTTCCGCAGTCGTCAGGATACTGCATCGCTACGTCAGAATAAAAAAATCTCTGCACATCCTGCTGATACCAATATTACCTTAGACTCGATCGCCCGTACCCAACGCGAAAACGCCCTGTTTGCTGTTTTGGATCGCCTAGTTGTCACTTCACCCAATGATAAGGTGGATTTAGCTTTTCTCGCTCCTCATTATGCTGGGCTTTTGCCTCTTGAAGTTTATCTTTATTATTGGGCATTGATTCCTGAAAGTAGAGAATGGTTGCGTCCTGATGTTGCTGCTTGTCAACAGGTATCTCCCAAGATTAATGGTGATGCGATCGCATCTATTACGCACTCCAAGGATGATTCTTATGGTACAGACATTTTGCCTGCTCGTAAATTACCAGATATCACCTCATGGCAACAACCTCTTGATTTAACTCCCCAAATTGGTCCATGGTTGCAAAAAAGCCTAACACTGGCAGAATCGATTCCCGTTACCCAAGGGGGATTAAGGGAAAATTTAGTAGCAGAATTACAAGCTGTGGAAAGACGTTGGCATCTACCTGGTTTTCGAGTCGCTGTAGTCGGTGAATTTAATCGCGGTAAAAGCACTCTTATTAACCGTTTGTTGCGTCGATTTGTCGTACCTGTAGGCAACCTTTCGACTACAGCAGTCGTAACTTCAATGATGGCGGGCGAACAAGACCAAATGATAGTGCGTTTTGCCAAAAAACATAGCGAAGTGCGACCCCTAGAGGAATTGTCTTGGAGCGATTTACTGGCAATAGACGCAGCAGGCAATGAAAGGGAAGTGTTTGCAGGGGTACAGGTGACTCTGAATGATACTTGGCTGCGATCGCTCGATATTGAATTGATTGATACTCCAGGTACAGGCGATCTAAATGGGCAGCGTGGGGCTGTAGTGAACGATGTCCTGAGTCAGTGTGATGCAGTGGTAATGGTAGTAACAGCCATATCTCCTTTCGGCATGAGAGAAGCAACACTTCTCAAAGAACAGGTGATGGGACGACACATTGACCGGATTCTTGTCGTGGTTTCTCATTTAGACACCATCGATCGAGCACAACGAGCAAGGTTACTCCATCACATCCAAGAGCGAGCGATCGCAATTTCAGAGACTATCCCCGTATTGCCACTGCATCCCATTGATGATTCTCCAGAGGATGTTGTACTAGATGCAGTGCGCCATCAAATTGCCACGATGGTATCTGGTTCGCGCCGTGCATGGCGCAGTCAACAAGTTGCGGGACAACTTGCAAGTTATTTGTCCAATCTAGTCAAAATTGGGGAAGACGCGATCGCAACCGCACGCCTGGATCCTATCGCACGCGAGCAAGCTTTGAAACAGGCGCAAGAGGAAGCGCGAGCATCAGAACTGCATTGGCAAAAAATTCGCCGCGAACTTGACAAACGACGCGAGCAATGCTACAAGAAATTGCAGGAAAAAATCCTCAATGCTAAAGACGAATTAATAGATCTTCTTACTTTTGACATCAGCAGAACACAAAATCCCAAATTCTGGTGGGAGCGAGAATTGCCTTTCCGGTTGCGACGCGAGTTACCAGCAATTGGTCGGAAATCAGAAGATTTGTTAATGAGTGCGATCGCTCGTGATTTTGAGTGCTTGCAAAAAGAGGTTTCCCACGCCTTTAATATCCAAATGACTTGGAAAGCAGTCGAGTCTACACCTACTCAATCATTAGAGATCAAACCCCAAGAATTAGAACTCTCCGACCTACAACAATATCGCTTAATGGCAAGAATTGGTAGTAGTGTAGCAATGGTTGGCGGTTATGTTTTTGGCGGTCCTATTGGTGTTATTACTAACTTAGGAATTGCCATTTTAGGAGAGAATTTCCTTAATAAAACTTTGGAAGAACAACGACAACTGATAACAGCACAATTTACTACTATTGTTGACCGAGCGTTTGACGAACACTGTCAGCGTGTATCAGAGCGACTGCGCCATTTATACGACCAGTTAATTGCGGATACCAAACACCAGCAGTCTATCTGGAAATCCGCTAAAAATACTACCGTTGCAGAAAGCACCTTTGTCAGTATTAATGAAACGGCTTGGCAACAAGTCATTGCATCAGCCTCAGCTTTGAAAACAGAGATGAGCACCGCGCTACAACAATCCCCTGCATAAACAGAAAAATCTGACCTGATAATAGCTAAAAGATTTCAAATGCAAAGATAAGCTATTAATCTATCCTCCACATCTTTATGGACTATAGACAATCGATATTTACCCTAACAATTGCCCTTAAGCAACTGCATGATTTCTCTCAAAAACTAAATTTAATAACTTTAGTTGCACCAATAAGCAATGCACTCAGTCGTTTAGAGAATAATTCCTTTGCAATTGCTGTTGTAGGAGAGTTCAATCGTGGTAAGAGTACATTCATTAATGCTTTACTCGGTCAAGAAATTTTGCCTTCAGATATCCTTGCTACTACAGCTACTATTAGTCGCATTACTTATAGTCCACACCCAAAAGCAAAAGTCTGCTTTAAAGATGGTAGAAAGCAAGAGATAGACATACATAAATTAATTGATTTTGTCACAAAGTTGACTGCCGAATCAGAAGTTACAGCCGCCACAATTGAAGAAGCAATTGTTTATTATCCCATCCCCTTTTGTCAGAATAATATAGAAATTATCGATACACCTGGATTAAATGATGATACTGCAACAATGTCTGCTCAGACATATGAAGTTTTACATCAATGTAATGCAGCTATCATGGTAATTTCTGCTCAATCACCTTTTGGTATTTCTGAAGGAGAATTTTTAACGAGAAATTTATTGGCAAATGGAATTACTCAAATTATCTTCGTTGTCAATCAAATTGATTTGTATAGTCCAGAAAATGCTGAGAGAATAACGAACTTGATTTTGAATCGCATTAACAGTTGTATCCTAGATTGGGCAGAACAACAGTCTAACACTCAAGAATGTTTGAGAAAAATAGGTAAAATTAAAGTCCATGGAATCTCTGCACTTCAAGCATTGCAAGCAAAAAAAACTAAAAATATTTCATTACTTGCTCAAAGCCGTTTTGTTAACTTTGAATACGCTCTAAAAACACTTATCAATCAAGAGAGAGGATTTATTCAATTACAATTAACGAGTTATCAGATAATTAACTGGGCTACAGAAATTCTCCAAACTCTTGCCAATGAAATATATCACTTGGAACAGGAGCAAGCTAGCTTAAAAAAAACCAGCCAATCTATCAATAACACAATTACCACTTTGCGTCGTAAAAAAACAGAAACTTTGTATTCAATAGATACTACGATCGCCATTACCAAACAGCAAGCACAGACAACATATCATCGGCTAGAAAAGGAACTAAAAGCCACTGTAGAAAAAGTTCTATTATCAAATAAAATAAATACTTCTGAAGTCAATAATCTTGCTAGTACGCTCTCAAATGCTATGCAAAACGAAACCCAAGACTTCAGTAAAAATATTCAAACGGAAACTCATCAAGGATTAAACTTAGCATTGGAAAAAATAAGGGATTTAGCTGAATTATTTGACCAAGCCATACCGAAACTCAAGTTAGAGATGAGTCAGCTAGAACTAGATACAACCATTTACTCCAAAGTGAGAGAGATCGTTCGTTCTGTAAAGCAAGTTTGCGATAATTTAAATCGACAAGATTCACGTAGTTTATCTTTATCATTTCCTACTAATTCTGAGATTTTTGTTTTTACTGATAATCCGAGCGGTAGTGGAACTACTCTTGGGGCTGTGATTGGTTTTGTATTAACAGCAGGAAATCCTGTTGGAGGTGCAATTGGAGGTGCAATTGGTGCAGCAGTCGGTGGGAGTATGAAAGCTAATAAATTTAAGGAAACTTATCAACCTCAAGTGATGACAGAGATTGAAAAACAGTTGGGATTGATGAATGTTAATCAAACAGTTGAGGAATATATTTCAAGTGCTTGCTCCCAACTAGAAGAACTACAAAGTTTATTTGAAAAGACAATGAATTCAATATTAGATAGTACTCAAAATCAATTGGTAAAATTTTGTGGGCATCGAGAAGCGATCGCAGCAAACAAACAACAAGAACTCTATCAAATGCAGATAAAAATTGAGAAAATTCTAAGCGATACTCAAAAAATTTCCAAACAACTTGTTGAGATGAGTACATAAATCTTTATTTTCATCTTGAAAAGAAAATGAAGGAGCCACTTTTACATTTGAAAAGACCAATTTTAGATTCTGGGTAATTCTGCTTGCAAATAACTAACAGCGTATACCGAACAATCCAAAATCTAAAATCAAATGAACATTGATACTCACATGACTAAGGAGAAATTAGAAATGACAGCTACAGCTAATCCAACAATCTCTCTCGATTCTATTATTGAATATAATAAAGTCGAGCAAACTTTGGTAAATGACTTAAATAAATTGCGAGGCTTTGCTGAAAAACTCAAACTCACAAAATCAGTTGAATTAATTGATGAAGTTTTGAAACGGGTTGCTGAAAGAGCTTTCTCCGTTGCTATTGTCGGTGAGTTTAAACGCGGCAAAAGTACCTTTATTAATGCTTTACTAGGTAAAGATATTCTACCCTCTGATATTTTGCCTTGTTCTGCAACCCTAAATAGGGTTAGATATGGAATCACCCCCTCAGTGGAAATACAGTTTAAAGAGCAAGACGAACACGGCAATCCAAAGAAGGAGCGAATTCCTATTGACAAATTGACTGAGTACGTTACAAAACTAACTCCTGAATCTGAAATAACTGCTGAGTCAATTAAAGAAGCTATTGTCCAGTATCCCGTACCATATTGTCAGAATAATATTGAAGTGATCGACACACCAGGGCTGAATGACGACCAAAATATGACTGAAGTCACTCTGTCGGTTCTACCTCAAGTCGATGCAGCTATTATGATTATCTTAGCTCAATCACCTTTTTCTGAATTTGAAAGGGATTTGCTAGAGAACAAGCTATTGACAAATGATTTAGGACGTGTGATCTTTGTTGTCAATATTTGGGACAACTATACTCCCGAACAAGCAGAGCGCGTACTACAAAATATCAAAGCTCGCATCCAAAAGTATGTACTCGTTCGTGCTGAAGAACAGTTTGGCAGAGATTCAGAAGAGTACAAAACTTACAGACAAAAGATTGGCGAACCTAAAGTATTTGGTCTTTATATCAAACAAGCATTGGACGCCAAGCAGAAAGGTGATGATGCTTTGTTAAGTAAAAGTGGCTTTCAGCAATTTGAGGTAGCTTTAGAGAAGTTCCTCACGCAAGAGCGGGGAGTCATTCTCTTACAAGTACCTGCTAATCGGGTTATTGCTTCTGCTAAAGAAATTCTCTCCACTATTAGCATCCAAGAAAATGCCTTGGAAATGAAGCAACAAGATTTCCAAGCGGCTTATGAAAAAAGTGTTGCTGAAATTGCTACCATCCGCGAAAGACAAACAAAAGAACTCAAACTGATTGATGGTGCTGCTGCTAATGTTAAGTTATTAGTCCGACCTTTAATCTATAACCTTCCTACTGAATTAAAACAAGCTGCCGAGGAGGCAATTCAATCAACCTCAATTGAACCAAAAGAAGTAGGTAATAAAAAGGCTCTAGCCAAAAAGCTAGGCACTCAAGTTTCTAAAGCTCTACAGCGTACTTCAGATAAATTATCACAGAAAATCCAGGATGAAGTACAGAAAGGTATTGATGAAGAAGTTGAACGTTTAAAAGATTTTGCTCAATCAGTCGAGCAGGCTCTGACAAACATTCAAATGGAGTTTGACGGAGTGGAAGGAAGTTCAAACCGCAAAACTAGTGGTGCAGCCGAAGCCATCACTGCTGCTTTATCAGTGTTTACAGGATTTGGTGGTATATGGTCTGGATATCGTGTTGCTGGATTGAAAGGTGCGCTTGTTGGTGCTGGGGCTAGTTTTGGTACATTTTTCTTAGCAGGAGTCATTGCCGGTGCTGTTGGATTAACAGCAGCTGCATTTTGGCCTGTGGTAATTGCTACTGGGCTGATCTCGGTTCTCACAGGCGGTAAATTAGCAGAAGTGGTATTTGGTCGCGATCGCGTAGAAAACTTTCGCAAAGATTACAAGGAGAAAATTCTCAAAGAAATTGACACGCGAGTCCGAGACGAACGCCTCGAACAAAAGATTGACGAACAGATTGGAGCTCCTTTTGAAGTCCTCAAACTCACACTGCGTCAAGAAGTTGATACATTTCTTGATAACACCCAAAAAACTCTTAATGATTTAAATGATAAGAGAGGACGCAACGAAGCTATGAATGAAACTGAACGCCAAGAACTCAATTTCATTCGTTCTGAAAGTCAACGAATTCTTGGTAATGCCCAACGTCTATCAGATCAGCTTGTAGAGATTATGAGCGTGTAAGTCTTACCTTATATCTTCAGAGTTTCCTCAATCTCACCGTTCTTTTCGTTCTCATGCAGAGCATGGGAACGATATTTCAGGAAGCTTTGCCTCTAGTGACAGTAACGAGAATCAAATTCGGGAGTGCATAAATCTCTTTTTCTGTCCCGATAAAATTGCGATCGCTCACGCTCGGAGTTTTTTCTACTACACACTCTACTAAGGAGAATCAAGCAATGTTAACAACAACTACCCAATCTGTCTCTTCTAGTTCTATTATAGATGTTAGTAAAGTTGAACTCAGGCTGTTAAATGACTTGAGTAAACTACAAGATTTTTCTGAAAAGCTTAAGCTATCTGAGTCAGTTAAACTCATTCAAGAAGTTCGAGAGAGGATTGAAAAAAGAACTTTTTCTGTTGGTATAGTTGGTAACTGCAATTATCAATCTCGATTTTGGTCATTACTTACAAAGTCGCACGTCAGAGTTAAATTCTCACTTAGTCGGCGGTATTCCTGACTATGCTTTCTCCCTCAATTGCGAATTGCGCCAACAACTAACTGCAATAAGACCAGTCAGAGCGATCGCCCAATCTCTATTGCTTATCACTCTTTCTCTGATTTCTCCTTGTCCTCCTTCCAGCGTCCCGCCTTCTTCACAGCTTCAGTCAACAGATACTCGATCTGTGAATTGACACTTCTTAGTTCATCTGCTGACCATTTCTCTAACATCTCGTAAAGTCTTTCATCCAGACGTAACAAGAATCGTTTTTTTTGTCCCATTTCTTAGTTATAGAGCGTTCCAGCATTGATAACGGGTTGGGCAGTTTGCTCAGAAGTTAAAACAACCAACAGATTATTAATCATTGAAGCTTTGCGCTCATCATCCAAGTCAACCATTTGTTCGCGGCTGAGACGATTCAATGCTTCGTTCACCATCCCCACCGCACCCTCGACAATCTGCCGTCGCGCATCAATTAAGGCTTTTGCTTGCTGTCTTCGCAACATCATTTGAGCAATTTCTGGTGCATAGGCAAGATGCGAGAGTCGTGCTTCAATCACTTCTACGCCTGTGACTTCCAAACGGGCTTGGAGTTCTTTTTGCAAAGCGTGAGCGATTTCATCAGGAATTCCCCGTAGCGAAGGCGTTTCTGTTTCATCTGGAGCGTCGTAGGGATATCGTATGGCTAAAGACCGAATGGCTGTTTCACTTTGAATGGCAACAAATTCTTCATAGTCATCCACTGCAAACTTTGACTTAGCTGAATCAAAAACTTGCCAGACAACAACCGCCGCAATTTCAATCGGACTCCCTTCAGCATCGTTGACTTTGATGATTTTGCTATTGAAATTGCGAACCCGCAGCGAAATCTTTTGTTTGCTAGCAAAGGGATTTGTCCACCAGAAGCCTGATTCCCGAACGGTTCCCATGTATTTCCCAAAGAGCACCAACACCACTGCTTGATTGGGTTCAACACTAAAGAAGCCTGACAGCGATGGGATGATAACAACCAAGAGTGTAGCCGCTAACCAAGCAAGAACTTCTGCAACACTATCCTCACTACCGATAAAATCAGTAATTTTCAAACCTCTTGCCAATAAAGCTTCTAGTCCCTGCACGCGAGACCAAAGATACCACCCTCCCACTAGCGTCAGCACAACTACCACAGCCAGCATGATGAAGCCGTTGACTTTGAACGCTGGAAATTCCTTGATTTTTTGTTCCATAGTTAATATCAATCCAAACTTATATCAGAATGATATCATCATAGTATTAAATTTTTCGGAATGCCAAGGCTGCCAGTAAAATTGATGTAAAACTTGTATAAATTTAGGCAAAATCCCGGCGATCGCCTTTTGTGGAGTAGTTCCCAACCAGGTTGATTATGAAACTGTAACTCATTGTTCAACACGCACGATCCGCTATGATGACTGAGGAATGTCCATCAAGTCAATCGATATGGCACAATTAACCCTTGTCATCGGCAATAAAAACTACTCTTCTTGGTCTTTACGTCCCTGGTTGGCAATGAAGCAATTCGGATTAGAGTTCAACGAAATTCGCATTCCTCTTGACACACCAGAGACTGCCGCACAAATGCAGAAATACTCACCTACCAGGAGGGTTCCAGTGTTATTGCATGGCGATTTAACTGTATGGGATTCCCTAGCTATCTGTGAATATTTGGCAGAAGAATATCCCAATCTGCATTGGTGGCACAAAGAAAAAGCTGCACGAGCAATAGCCCGTTGTATCAGTGCAGAAATGCACTCCGGTTTTCCAAACTTACGGCAAAGGATGCCAATGAATTGTCGGAGTAGATTTCCAGGCAAGGGAATGACTCCTGAAGTCGAAAAAGAGATTGACAGAATTACCAGTATCTGGCGGGAATGCCGTCAAAATTTTGGAACAGGAGGAGATATGTTGTTTGGCAATTTTACTATTGCTGATGCCATGTATGCTCCTGTCGTGGTACGCTTTAAAACTTACGGTGTGGAGTTAGATGCTGTTTGCAAAACCTATGCTGAAACCGTGTTAGCCCTACCTGCAATGCAGGAGTGGCTGAAGGCGGCTTCACTTGAGACAGAAATTATTCATGCTGAGGAAATTTATCAATAAAGATGAATCGAGGAAAAAGATATTTAAACTAAGTGTAAGCCTATGGACATATTTTTTGAAATTTATAAAGACTTACCAAGACAAGGTCCGGGTAATAATGAATCAACCCGAAAGGTGTTTTCACTGCTAACAGATTTATCACCAAAGCCCTCTATTTTAGATGTTGGTTGCGGAACTGGAATGCAAACCATTGAATTAGCTAAATTGATGGATGGGAACATCACTGCTGTAGATAACTATCAACCATATTTAGAAGAATTAAAGAGCCAGGTACTTGCTGAAGGATTGTCAGAGAAAGTTGAGATTGTTAATGCATCAATGTTATCTCTGGAGTTTGAAGCGAAAAGTTTTGACGTTATTTGGTCAGAAGGTGCTATTTATATTATTGGCTTTGAAAAGGGTCTTCAAACTTGGCAACCTCTTTTAAAAGCTAAAGGGTATTTAGTTGTATCAGAACTTTCTTGGTTGAAATCCAATCCCCCTAAAGAAGTGCAGAAATATTGGAAAGATAATTATCCTAATATACAAACAATTGAGAGTAATCTCAGGATTGTGGAAGATTTAGGATACAGAAAAGTAGGGCATTTTGTTCTTCCTGAATCGGGATGGTGGGATAGTTACTATACACCTTTAGAGGAAAGGATCGGGTTTTTACGGGAGCAATACAAAGACAACGAAGCAATGAATAAGGAATTAGATATCTCTCTATTAGAAATAGAGTTTTATCGCAAGTATTCTGACTGGTATGGGTATGTTTTTTATTTAATGCAAGTTACTTAACTTGGATCGGCTATTCTGTAGCGTAGCTGGCTCCTGCTTGTAGGGTGGGCAGTGAGTGCTACTTCACTTCTACTTCGTACCGCCTCGTTCCCAGGCTGAGCCTGGGAATGCCTTACGGGAGGCTCCGCCTCCTGTACTCTACCTGGAGTGCGAGGCAGAGCCTCTAGTAATGCATTCTGTACCAGAGGTTGGGAATGCCAGATCGGGAGGCTTCGCTTCCTGTATGGCGAGGCGGAGCCTCGCAACTTACATTCCCAGGCTGAGCCTGGGAACGAGAGAGGGGGGTCTGTCCACTTACCCATGAAAACTTATGTGGTAGACCACTAGAAACGCGATCGCCTTTTATTTACAAAGTCGAAACAGCAGTGCCACTTCCCACAGATGCTCTTCCCCTAACCAAGCTAGCCGATTGTTGTAGTGCCTCTAAGCGGCTTGTTAAAACACAGTGTGGTGAAATCAGTGTGAGAAGACCCAACCTTTCCAGCCTTCTCTTGATTGTTGGATGGACACCAACAATGAAGACCTGAAGACCGCGATCGCAAGCGTCCTTGACAACATTTTCTATAGCCAAAGAAGCTGTCACTCCCAAAAGCGGTACATCGGTCAAATCCAGAATCAGGACATCTGCATCTTGCATTGCAGTATGTTCGCGGGCAATGGCTTTAGCAACAGCAAAAATCATCGGTCCGCTTAAATAGAACAACAACACCCGTCCATTTGCTTCATTAAGCAATAATTTCTCTTCATTTCTTAGGACAATATCATCGTCAGCATCAGTCACTATCTTGACTTTTTGGGTCTGAATATTGGAGAGACGTTCAATTGTGACAATATTGGCTATAAAAACTCCAACTCCAACAGCAACAATCAAGTCAACTAAAACTGTTAGAACTAACACGCCATACATGAGAATCATGGCTTGGAACGAAACTTTGTGAGCGCGTTTTAAGAAGCTCCAATCGAGAATATCAATACCAACCTTCAGTGCTATACCTGCTAGTACTGCCATTGGAATAGGTTGAGTCAATGGTGCTGCCCACAAAACAACAACCAACAGAATTAATGCCCGCGTCAGACCAGACACCGCTGTCCGAGCACCAGTCTGGATATTGACTACAGTACCCATTGTTGCTCCAGCACCAGGCAATCCACCACAAAGCCCTGCAACTAGATTACCAATCCCTTGACCGATTAATTCTTTGTCAGAGTTGTGTTGTGTGCGAGTCAAACTATCGGCAATGACTGCAGTCAACAATGTATCAATACATCCCAACATCCCAAGAACTGCCCCATTCAGCATCATGATTGTAATTTGATTGGGGCTAAAAACTGGCAGTTGTAGATTGGGCAACCCCATCGGAATTGCGCCAATGCGTCGAATGTCAGCGCCAGAAAAGAAGACAAGGGAAACAATGGTTACTAGAACTAATGCCAACAGTTGTGGTGGCAAAATGCGCTTTAGTTTTGATGGCATTAAGAAAAGAATTGCCAGTGTTAGCAATCCCAACATTGTTTCCGTCGGCTTCATGTTTGTTAGAAGTTGGGGCAGATTTTGCAGTGTGCCGACTATGCCACCTTTAGGAGAAGCCTGACCGAGAAATGGAGCTATCTGGAGAATAATTAAGATGACGCCAATTCCAGACATAAAGCCTGAAATCACGCTGTAGGGCATGAGAGTAATATATTTACCCAATCGAAAGATGCCGAAGATGATCTGAAAAAGCCCAGCAAGCATAACGACAGTGAACGCCATTACCATGCCATTTTCTGGGTTTGCTGCCGTCAGATTTGCTACGATTCCTGTCATTACTACGGTCATAGGTCCCGTAGGTTCGGAAATCAATGTTGGAGTACCTCCAAAAAGAGCAGCAAAAAAGCCAACACAGACTGCACCATAAAGACCCGCTACAGGTCCTGCGCCAGAGGCAACACCGAATGCCAATGCCATAGGCAATGAAACAATTGCGGCAGTAAGACCCCCGAATAAATCCCCACGGAGATTTCTCAAGTGAATACGGTTAGTGAATTGCATGGTACGAGATGCCCACCAGATGTTAAGGTATGGATCCTATTGGAGAATCTCTAGACCAGAGTAAAGGGAACTGAATTTGAACTGAGATTAAATTACCACGGAATGTAATTATGAGATCGAATTTCTGCCTTTAGAATTACTAATGTTTTTCCAGGTCTTCCCTAATGGTTCATAATTCATCGTTATAATGAGTAAGTTAAAGCACAAATACGAACACAGTTGTTCTTTTTCTATTTGCAACTACTCCTTAATGAGTACAAGGTTACCAATTTTGTTTTCCTCTGTCTTCTTGTTTCTATATTTTTCTCTGTTTCGTTTAAATCAATCATTTTTAAGTAAGAAAAGTGGGAAAAGACTAGATAAGTTAGTCACAGGGATTTTCAATAAATAATTTTTGCGTAAGAAAAGTGGGAAAAGTACAGGTTCCCATTTACTCTCCCTGCCTACCCTGCCTTTTTAGATGCGTTTACCCTGTAGAGAGCTAAATCCAACTTGTGTGTACACCGTGGCTGTTTAAGGGGGGCTATGCCGCACAAAAGCTTCATGTGGTGGGATTTAGCCCTACCTACGTATATTTCAAAAATCACATAGGAGTCTTATATCTTATACCTTTTTATCAAAAGGAAGATACAAATTGATAATGTAGTGACGCTTTAAAGATCTCGTCTTGACAGGATTTAAATGCATCTCGATTACAGTGAAAT
>NZ_WJFC01000124.1:12500-37051 GCF_009725235.1 Scytonema sp. UIC 10036 | reverse complement strand
CCCCCTCTGTCCCCCCTTACCAAGGGGGGATGAAAGGGGGGTGTACCTCATGAGATTGAGAAAGGCTATATAACAATGTAAATATATAAAACCCATACCAATGACAAATGACAAATGACAAATGATTCATTTAATTGATAAATTCCTGATTTATTAATTTTTAACTGTATATAAACAAAGACAGAGAATTTTCTTTATCTGTATCTACCAAAGTGGAAAGTGAGAACAGATAGAAAATTTCTGTATGCAGAGTTACACATCTGTCTCCAACCTCGCTCAGTAAGAGCCAATTCCGGACAATATGCGATACATGGCTCACTATGCAAATTTGCCAAAATCCCCATTGCTCAAATCCCTTCAATCCTGATGGTAATAGATTTTGCAACAGTTGCGGACAAAACAACTTTGGCAACTTCCTCAGGAACCGCTACCGTGTATTAAGACTGCTAGGCGAAGGCGGGTTTAGCAGAACCTATGCTACTGAAGATGCGGATAGACTTGATGCACCCTGCGTTATCAAGCAGTTCTTCCCACAGGTACAGGGGACTTCGGAACGTACTAAAGCTGCAGAATTGTTCAAGGAAGAAGCAAAACGACTGTACGAACTGGGAGAAAATCACATCCAAATTCCTAGATTGCTTGCTTATTTTGAACAAGGTTCTAGTTTGTATCTCGTGCAAGAATTTATTCAAGGGAAAACTCTCTTACAAGAACTTCAGCAACAACCTTTTGGTGAAGAACAAATTCGAGAACTGTTAGTGGATATACTACCAGTTCTCGAATTTATCCACGAACGGAATGTTATCCATAGGGATATCAAACCAGAGAATATCATCCGCCGTCAATCAGATGGCAGACTGGTATTAATTGACTTTGGCGGTGCAAAACAAGTTACCCAAACTAGTCTATCCAGACAAGCAACCGTGCTTTATACAATCGGTTATGCACCCAGCGAACAAATGGCTGGATTTGCTTGTCACGCCAGCGATTTGTACTCTTTAGGTGTTACTTGCGTGCGGCTTCTTACTCGGTGCCTACCTATACAAGATGATTGCGGACAGATAGATGATACTCTTTACGATCCCTTAAATGGAGTGTGGTTGTGGCGCGAGCATTTACAAAATACAGATATTACTATTAGCGATGAATTAGGGCAAATTTTAGATAAATTACTGAGTCATTTGGCAAGAGATAGATATCAATCTGCTACAGAAGTTCTGCAAGATGTGAAATCGATAAAAGCATCTGCGATACCATCAATTTTAGTAACGCCACAACTAGTACAATCATCGCCTCAAGAGACGCAATTAACAATGGTTACCTCCGATTTAAAAGATTTTTCTGAATTTTCCGAACTACAGACTTTTCAATTTGATGTAGTCACAGTTGATAAGGAAGGAAATAAGATTGAGAGCGATCGCAGAACCTCAAAGTTTTATACAGAAGATTTAGGTCAAGAAATTATCATGCATATGGTAGCAATTCCTGGTGGTAATTTTATGATGGGTTCTCCAGACAGTGAAGGAGATGCTGACGAACGCCCGCAACACGAAGTTAATATCAAACCTTTTTTTATGGGAAAATTTCCCGTCACTCAAGCACATTGGAAAGCTGTAGCCGCTTTGCCAAAAGTCAAACAATCTTTAAATCCCAACCCATCCAAATTCAAAGGCGCAAATCGACCGGTTGAAAACGTTTCTTGGCACGAAGCTATTGAATTCTGTGCCAGACTTACCGAAAAAACAGGACGGTTTTATCGTTTACCCAGTGAAGCGGAGTGGGAATATGCTTGTCGTGCTGGAACAATCACCCCCTATCACTTTGGTGAAACACTCACGGCTGAAGTGGCAAATTGTAGCGCTAGTGATTCTAACACTTTCAAACTCACAACCAAATCGCGCAAAGAAACAACAGTCGTAGGTAATTTCCAAGTAGCCAACGCCTTTGGATTGTACGATATGCACGGGCTTGTTTGGGAATGGTGTGCTGACGCTTGGCACAAAAATTATGAAGGCGCACCAACAGATGGAACAGCTTGGGAAGTTGGTGGAGATGAGAATCGCCGAGTCTTGCGGGGTGGTTCTTGGAGTTTTAGCCCCGAAGTGTGTCGCAGCGCCAGCCGCAGTTGGAATGAACCAGATGGTGGACTGAGGATTTGCGGTTTTCGAGTTGTGGCAACTTGGTAACACTCCCCCCACTCGTTTGACACTTCCCCCACTCGTTCCCAGGCTCAGCCTGGGAATGCAGACACTGAGGCTCCGCCTCACGTATCAGTAGGGAGATAGGAGATCGACAACGTGTGAAACCTCCGAAATAGCGTTGAGGTTGCGTAAGTCTTATATAATTAATTTTACACAAGTAAGTAGCATTTTTTTATTTATTTTCAATTTTTTATCTGTTTGCGTAAACAAGCGATTTTATAATAACTTAGATAGGAATTTACTCGTGATTCCTAGTAAAAAGGATGTATAAGCGCAACAAAAATACTACTCTAGACACCGCAAAGCGATCGCACCAACAAAAAATAGTCTTCTGGCAAAGGATAAGGTTACTCGGTAAACGGCTTTTTGCACTTTATTCTGTTTGTTGCAGCGCTCCAAACCTTTTTCCACAAACTTTACAAAGGTGAAAATAAGAAAAATCTACTACGAATAGAACGCCTCAGCTTAGGTGCGACTCTGACAGTATACGTGCTAATGAATATCTTCTTTATTACTAATGCTCTTCTAACTGGCTGAGCAAATAAGCTGGTAGGTTTGAATGCATACAACCATTTCTCTATGCTACAATGTAGCACAGAGGGTTAGTTGCAATTGGAACAACGCTTCAAATTTACTTGAAGAAGTTGTGTGCATCTCCTACGGAGACGCTACGCAAACAATTCCCGCACCCTCCACCACTCAACGGGGGTTGTAGCTTAATGGAACAGGAGTTTTCCAAACTCAAGGCTGGAGGTTCAAGTCTTCCCAATCTCCACCTCAATTCAATAATGTAAGCAACCCCGACTATCGCGGTGCGGGGCTTTAGCCCAGTTCAAAGTATTTGTCGGAAACAGACTAAGCTGTCCTTCCAACAAACAACTCATCCCCGGACTTTCGGGCTGACTTACGGACAACCCCAAAACTGCAATATTAGCCGCAGCATTCAAATCAGCATCGCACTCAAAACCACAATGTCCACACTTGAACGACTTGCCAGAACGATACGACTTACCCTTGACCGGATGAATGTGGTGACACCGCGAACAAGTCTGAGACGTGTAAGCGGGTGGCACGAGAACCACGGAGACACCAGCAATGGTTGCTTTGTATTGGGTAAATATCCGCAACTGGTAAAATGCCCAATTGTTTGTTCTGCGTCGCTCCGCTTTGGATCGCGGTTTTTCGTTGAGCGATTCTCGAATGTTGGTCAAATCCTCAAAAGCAATAGCAGTATTACTTTGCTTTGCTTCTTTGACAATTTCTTTAGAAATGTTGTGATTCAGCCACCTTTGAAACCTTTGTTCTCTGCCAGAGAGCCGTCTCAGAAGCCGTCTAGAACTTCGAGTGCGTTTGCGTTGAACATTGGCTCTGACCCTGCTGTAGCGGTCACGAGTAGCTTGAATCTTCTCGCCACTCCAGGATTTCCCCGTGGAAGTGGTGGCGATGTCGCGTCGTCCCAAATCAACGCCAATCACCTTGGGCGTTTTGCCTGGTGGTTGAGTTGGGATGTCAACAGCGATGTTGATGTAGTAATCACCGCGTTTGGTTTTATTGAGGGTGGCAGCAGTCGGAGATTGCCCTTTGAGCAAACCCAGTTGATAATTACCGATGCTCAACTTAAACTTTCTGCGCCCACTTATCAAAGTCACGCCAACAGTTTGAGACTCTTCAATATATTGAAAAGTCCGCAAATCCAGATTGATAGACGTTGGTCTAAAAGCGTGAATCTGTTTGACAGCCTTGGCGTTCCCAATCACGCGACGTATAGCTTGACAAACGTGGTTTGCTTTCAAACCAGTAGACTCGCGAACTGCCTTGTAAACCAAGTGATGCAACTTGGTTGTGTTCCAGCATTTTTCGCGTTTTGCCACGAACAATATCTGGTTGCAAGCATCAGCAAACCCCTCCAAAGTTGTATCAATCTCTTGTCGCAACTCTACAGGAACTTCAATCTTGCATTTTACAGATATTGTTTGCATTTGAATCTCTTAAAAACTCATCCAATTATAGCAGATAAAGCCGTGCTAAAAGCACGGGGTTTCAACCCATTTTTCTGATGAATTGGAAAAAAGAATGAGACAAATTGTTGGATGAAATTAAGTCCAAGCAAGGCTTTCTCAATCCCAAATCTAAAATCTAAAATCCAAAATGGTACAAATGAACATTCCGCCAGAAGAAGTGGAAATTTGTCTCAAGGTTTTGCAGCAAGTATCAGAAGAGCCAGCCCTCATAGGTTCTCACCTTCGCTTTAAAAGTTTGATTGCCAAAATCTACAAAAATGCCAAGAAAGAATCGCGCCGTGCTATCCAGCAACAGAAAAAAGAGGAAGCTCAAAAGCTAAAAGCCATGACAGCAATAGTGCAAAGCCAACTCCAAGAACAATCAGTTGCAGCTTTGCCAAATTCTGTGGCTACACAAAACAAGCTTGTTAAGCCCAGTCATTGCTACATTTGCAAGCAACCTTACACTGAAATCCATTTCTTTTATCATATGTTGTGTCCGACTTGTGCTGAACTCAACTACCGCAAGCGCAGCCAACGGACAGATTTAACAAATCGCGTAGCGTTAGTCACGGGCGGGCGTATCAAAATCGGCTATCAAATAGCATTACGAATGCTACGTGATGGTGCTAGAGTCATTGTCACAACACGATTTCCCCGTGACTGCGCTCGCCGCTTTAGTCTTGAGCCGGATTTTTCTCAATGGCGATCGCATCTCCAAATTCACGGGTTAGATTTACGGCATATCGGGAATGTGGAAGCATTTGTAGGTTATCTTCTTGATACGGAACCTGCACTTGATATCATCATCAACAATGCGGCGCAAACGATAAAGCGTCCATTGGCATTTTATCAGCACCTGTTGTCACAAGAAAATAATCCTCAAAACATTATACCCTCTGAAGTCAAGGGTTTAATAACTTCTAACCATAACTCAATTTTATTAGAAACCCAACCGCAATATCCAGGTCACTTACTCACAAGCAACCTGTATTTTCCAGCCAATACATTTGATGCTGATGGACAGCAACTAGATACACGCCCAGTCAATAGTTGGCTGCTCAAGCTGGATGAAGTGAGTACCATAGAAATGCTAGAAGTCAATTTAGTTAATGTTGTTGCACCTTTCATTTTCAATAGCAAACTCAAGCCACTGTTAATAAAATCACCTTTTCACAGACGCTTTATTATTAATGTTTCAGCCATGGAGGGGCAATTTAATCGCCTTCACAAAACAAAATATCATCCGCATACAAATATGGCAAAAGCTGCCTTAAACATGATGACTCGCACATCAGCGCAGGATTATGTTCGTGATGGAATTTTTATGAATAGTGTGGATACGGGCTGGATTACTGATGAGAATCCTTATACAAAGAAAATCTATCTACAAGAAACTATAGGTTTTTATACTCCCTTAGATATCATTGATGGGATGGCAAGGATTTACGATCCCATTGTACAAGGAATAGAAAATCCTGAAGAACCTTTGTACGGTCATTTTCTGAAAAACTATGCCCCATACTCTTGGTAATTCTAGAGAGGTTTTTGTGAACGAACAGCTGTTGCTAATTGCAGGATTAGAGCAAAATAGGACACTTCGCCAACTACTTCTTGATGGGCGACAGGATACGCGGATAACAGCCCTACTTCAGCGCAATCTGAATTTTGGTTTATCTAACACTCTGGATGTCATCCGCGATGTTGCCTTAATTCGTAGCGTTTATCGTAGTAAATCTTAATCGCGAATGGTCATTTTTCCGCTATAGATTTTTTGCATAACATCCATGTTTTTATAACCCAATTCTTGAGCTTTTTGTGTCATTTTATCTCTTAAATCTTTCATACCATTGTAGTGGTAGGCGAGCGCTAGATTGGCTGCAATGACAGGCTCATTTTTCTCTATTTCGTCAGCTTTTTTTGCATATTCTAAAGCTTGTTTATCCTTATTTTGCTTGAGAGCAATAACTGACATACTAGTATATGCCTGAGCATAATTAGGATTAATAGCTAGTGACTTTTGATAGTAAGATATTGCTGCATCATAGTTTTTTCGTTTTCTTTGCAAAATACCCATGCCAGTTAAGGCTTCAAATCGTTTGGGATTGATTTTTAAGGCTTTCGTGTAAGCAGATTCAGCATTTTTATCATCCTTTAATTTTTCGTAAGAATTACCAAGGATAGTCCAAGCTAAGTCATCATTTGGTTTGGCTTCCAAATAGACTTTGAGTTTGGCGACGGTTGTTTGAAAATCACCTTGTTGATAATATTTACTAATAGTTCGCAAGCTATCAGGATTTGCTTTATTTGCAGGAGTACTGGCAATTTGAAGAGGTGAATTTACCTTTTGAGAATTAGCATCTTCTAAGGCTAATACTTTAGAGCCAGTCAGTAGATTAGTTTGACAACTAAATAATACTAGTAAAGTGGCGGGCAAAAATTGATTTTTCATTATGGAACTCCAATACTGTCTAGTTAACTTCTTTTAAATTATGAAAGATGAGACATATATTAACTAATACATTCTGCTAGTGTCATCCTAGTATTTTTACGGATGTTCGTGTTGTTCCACCTCGTTCCACCTCGTTCCCAGCCTGAGGCTGGGAATGCCTTACAAGAGGCTCCGCCTCCTGATTTACTCCCTTCCCGCCCAAAGATTACCTATCTAAATGAACCACACTCGACGCAAAGAGCAAGGGAGTAAGAGGACAAGAAGTTCGGTAGTCTTATAGCACCGAAGGAAGTAGTCCACACGCGAGGCGACAGCCCACCAGTCTGCATTCCCAACCAGCAGCCCAGGAACAAGAGATCGCCCTGATAAATTTTCATAAAAATTCGTTATTTCTGCTGAGGTAATGACTATTCTGAAGCGGCAAATCTAAAGTAGTCTCTTGCAGTTAAACCAAAATGTTGTTTAAAAAATACTTAATCAAGTACGCTCTACTTAGTAGTGTTTTAGGAGTAATCCTTTGGTGGGGTCTAAGTACATCGGAATTCGCATCTATATCTAAAGCTTGTGCTTGTGCAAGTCAATCTACAAGCATTCCACGCGAACTGAGTATAATTGATTTTTTGATTCAAGAGCATGCAAATCGCCATAAAGGATTATTTCCTACTTATGATGAATTGAAAAAAATGTTAGCAATAGAGTTAGGAATAGATATTTCTCAGAAGTTAACAGCGCAAGTAGACTTAAAATCTCGTAATTTTAAATTTATTCCTACCAAACAGGATGATGGCAAGATAGGTTATGCGGTTTCTAACGATAGGCGCTATTATGCCTTGGTAGGAATTGGGAAAGTGTATAAGTTAAAGAAAATATATTTTTGGGGTTTGGAAATTAAGAAAGACTATGTGGGTGATGAGTTCACTGTATTTCATCCAAACAAAAAATCTTTGTAGGAATTCAATACAGCAAGGGTTGAGAAATGGTGAAAGCCAACAAATGTCTGTAAATGTTGGGTTTCGTTCCTCAACCCAACCTACGTGTTTTCTTATTTTTCGGCTTAACCGACTCTGTAAATGTTGGGTTTCGTTCCTCAACCCAACCTACGTGTTTTCTTATTTTTCGGCTTAGGAATTCACTCAATCTGGTAATCTTAACTGAGGACGATCGCTAAAATCTGGCAATTTGACAGGGTTTTGTACCAACTGTTCTAAAATAAGTTCCAAGGCGCGATCCAATTGGGTGTCTTTACCCTGTACCCAATCTTGAGGGGTCATTTCCACTTCAATATCTGGCTCTGTGCCATAATTCTCTACTTTCCAACCAACATCTGTAAACCAAGAGGAATTTTCTGGTTGCGTCAAAATACTACCATCGACTAAAGAATGGCGGGAGCGGATACCAATGACACCACCCCAAGTTCGCTTACCAACTAAACTCCCCAACTTCATTAATTTAAAGCAGTGACTGAAAATATCTCCATCTGAAGCAGAGTATTCGTTTGCGATCGCTAAAATTGATCCTGCAACAGAATCATATGGATAGGGTTGCGGTTGATGCCAACGAGGAACTCTGTAGCCAATCCGCTTGCGTGATAACTTCTCTAACAAGAGTTGCGATACATGCCCCCCAGAGTTATATCGCACATCAACAATCAGTCCTTCATACTGTGCTTCCACAGAATAATAGCGGTGAAATTCAGCATAACCCCTCGGTCCCATATCTGGTATGTGGACATAACCCACCCGATGACTTGTTTTTTTATGAACTAGTTGACGGTTGTGCTCCACCCACTCCCGATAGCGAGCTTTGCTCTCGTCTTTGAGAGCTTTTACAGTCATAGTGCGATACTCTTCAGGAGAAGAAGAACCCGCAAACGTTAGAGAAACTTCACATTCGGCTTGGTGAACTAACATTTCTTGCAAAGGGCGATCGCGACTCACTCTTTGTCCGTTCACTGCTAACAGTAAATCGCCTACTTGAACATGAGTACCAAGACGATTCAAGGGAGAATCTGCTTTTTCATCCCAAGAATCACCACGAACAATGTGTTCTACCCGATAAGCGTCTGCATTAGTATCAAAGGAAAAATCTGCACCCAAAAACCCCAATCGGTAGGAGGGGGACTTCCGGTAATCGCCACCCATTTCATAGGCGTGGGATGTCCCCAGTTCTCCTTGCATTTCCCAGATTAAGTCTGAAAATTCAGAACGAGTAGAAACTTTGTCTAACAGAGGGCGATAGCGTTGCCAAACCCTTTCCCAATCTACACCCGACATATTTTCCACCCAAAAATGCTCTTTTTGCAACCGCCAAGCTTCTCGCATCATTTGTTGAAATTCTTGAGTGGGAACAACAGAAATTCGCACTCGTTTTAGATCGAGCCATCCCGTTTTTCGCCCTGGTTCATCTTCGAGCTTGTGATTGGTTTGAGGGGTAGCCGTACAGACACGCAATCGATTTTTAGAACGATAGATGACTGTTTCGTTATCTCTAGCTACTTTGAAACTACTTATTTCTTTAGCTACTGTATCTTGTTTTTGTTTGTCAAAATCGTACACAAGCAACGATGCTTTTTCATCTTTTTCATGAAACCAGTCATCATCATTATCCAAAGTTCCTTGAATTGGGAAAGAACTAAACAAGACTTTTCCTTTTAACCCCCAAATTTTTTGGTAGTTCCCTTCCGGAACTGGAAAAGCAACAATTCTATGGGTAATACCATCAAAATCTATTTCAATTTTTGGAGTTTTTTTCTCAGATGCAAGAGCGCTTTTTGCTTCTCCATTTTCTTCGCGATCGCCATTTTCACCAGATGATTTCTCCGTTGAATTTTGGGACTGCTTTGTCAGTGGTTTGGGAACGGCTACAAACGGTGATGGTGTATCTTTTTTGAGAGAAATGAGGAATGGACGTACTGCGCGAGGAAAACCTAAGTCAAAGTAGAGGCGATCGTAAACCGGATTAAATTCTCGGTAGGAAAGAAAATAAAGGAACTTACCCTCTGGATCGAAAGAAGGGCTAAAATCCCAGAAACAGGGTTCTGTCAAGTGATGAGTACTACCATCCTCAACAGAATATAGCTTAATTACCGATACTTTTGAATTTTCTGAAAAGCTGTAGGCAATCCATTTACCATCTGGAGACCAACAAAGTCCGCCAATCCGATTGTGGTTGCTACAGTCAATTATACAACTTTCTTGAGTCTTTAAATTTACCAAAATTAATTCAAACCGATGATTAGATAGAACCACCAAATCCTCCACTGGTGAAACATCCATTGCAACGGCTTTACCTAAATCCAGTCCATCCAAACGTTCTGGTTGTGCATTCAAATTTAGGCTGTGAATTTCAAGTGCTTCTATTCCTCCATTGTCAGAGATAGTCACAAATCGCTTTTTATCATTCAACCAACGAGTTAAACGATAACGCACGCCATCTGGAAGCCCAATTTGAGTCACTGCACCTTCCCAGTTCCCAAACCAAAAACTTTTACCCCGACAGGTGATTAGGGTAGAATGTCCCTCTGGATGTAAGTTAAATTCTTCCAAATAGTTTGCAGCATCCACAAATTTGCGATGTCTCTGAACTTGAGGGCTGTGGAAGTCAACCTCAATTTGAAAATTTTCCTCTAAGGTTGGATCGAAGCAAAAAAGTTCCGCACCTGCATGATAGACAATTCGTTTGCCATCTGTAGTTGCATTACGGACATAATATTCGCGACTGTAGGTATGTCGTTTTAAGTCTTCCCCACTAGGAGTACAGGAATAGAGGTTTCCAATCCCCTCATAGTCAGAAATAAAGTAAATACGCTTCCCTACCCACATGGGAACACTGATATTTCCCGGTAAATCGATAAGCTTTTGGAACGTTCCTGTTCCTGATGGATCGATCCAAAGGACTCCAGTTGTTCCACCTCGATAGCGTTTCCAGTGAGCAATGTCACTCGTATTTCTACCTAAGATCGCACCACCATTCGCTCCATAGGAAATGTGGTGAGCCAATCCTACAGGAAGGCGTTCTGGCATTCCGCCCTCTGGGTTAATACGGTAGAGATTGTGTATTCGCCGAAAAGGTTGTGCTGCATTACTGGAAAAAAGAATAGACTTACCATCCAAACTCCAACCTATAACTGCTGTACTTGCTCCCAAAAAAGTCAGTCGTTTGGCAACACCACCATCAGCAGGCATCATGTATACTTCTGAATGACCTTCTTCTCGTCCGATAAAAGCCAGTAAATTTCCATTGGGAGAAAAAAAAGGGTGAGAGACTGCTCCCAGATTTGAGGTTAATCGTACAGCATACCCGCCCCTAAGTGGAACACTCCAAAGGTCATCTTCACACACGAAAACAACATTGGTACCGTGAATTGTTGGAAACCTGTAGTAACCGGATTGTCTATTCATGATTGTTGATACGCTGCTATGCATCTAATTTAGCGTGAAGAGTGTTAATAGTTAATAGTTAGTTACTACTACCTACTCTAGAACTTTCAAATAATTGAACATTATGAGTAAACAATATAAAATTTATCTTGATGCTTGTTGCTTCAATCGTCCATTTGACGACCAAACCCAATCTCGTATTTATTTGGAAGCACAGGCAGTTATGACAATTCTCAGCCAATGTCAAACAGCGGCTTGGAAATTAATTAACAGCAGTGCTTTAATCGCCGAATTAAACCAAATATCTGATTTAGAAAGACTACAAAATTTCAAAAAATTACTCTTGATTGCTAAAATAAAAGTTATTAATAGCACATTCATTAAAGAAAGAGCAGCCCAAATCCAAAAATTAGGGTTCTCCAGCTATGATGCAATCCATATTGCCAGCGCTGAAAGAAGTCAGGCAGATGTATTTCTTACAACAGACGACAGACTTTTCAAAAAAGCCCAAAAAAACTCTCAATTGATTAATGTAAACATTAATAACCCCGTTCAATGCCTTGGAGAAGTCATACAAGCTGAGGAAAGCAATGATGAAAACCCAAAATGAAATTATCAAACAGGGCTATGATGCCCTAATCAATTCTCTGGGAGTTGCCGATACTATTCGGTTTATTCAATATTTCAGTTCAGGTAAAGGAGATTATACCAAAGAACGTCATCAATGGCTAGATAAAAAAACTTTGGCAGATGTTTTGGTGGAGATGAAACAATTACAGGAAGACGATACCAATCAGTATGACGAAATTATTGAGTAGCGATTAGTACTTGAGATGTGAGTTCCTCGACTTCTTGAAGAAGTCGGGGAAGTAAGTACCGTCTGGGAACGAGGTGGACTCAACGTGCGCCAAAAATTTCTGAAAGCGCTGAGACAATATCAAGATAAAAGTTACCTTGTACAGCCCGGAACAACTCAAATTGAGAATCGGGCGCACCAAAAAATGGTCTGAGAAACCATCCCAACTGCATTCCCACAAACGCGTAAAGAAACAACCACGATCGCAATATAGTTGTGCGCGTTTTTTTGCCCACCTCATCTTGTTGAGAAAGTAATTGCATCCCCTCGTAAAGGAATTTAACTCCAAAAGAACCCGTAATCCCAAAAATGACAACATTTAACAGTTTAAAAAACTGATAGGAGTCAGGAGCTGTAATTAAAAAGAACAGCGTCACGGGTGCAAAACTGAACAAGAGGACACTAATTACCGATACAGCAGTTAGCAGCACGACAAAATGCTGTACAAAGCTGCTACGGGAACCAAATAAAACATTAAAAAAGAATAAAGTTGGAAAACAAATGATGAGAGTCAGTAAATAAAATGCTGGTAACTTGATGCTTCCAGAAATTGCCTGTAGCCAACTGTGGGATGAACCGATAATCGCCCCGTAAATAGCAAAAAATATGGAACTTGAAACCAGCAGAGAACTGATTTTGCTTTGCAGCCTGATTTCTTGTCGGATTTCTTCTAGAAAAGCTTGGCGATCGCGCAGTAAGCTAAGAAGGACAGAAAAGTGTTGTACGCCTTGAAATTGTTTTTGAATCATATTATTGGTTAGTGGTTGGTGGTTAGTGGTTGGTGGTTGGTGGTTAGTGGTTAATAGTTAGTGGTTAATGGTTAACAAATTTTAGTTAATTATTAATAGCGAATAACAACTAACAACTATCCACTAACCACTAACAACTAACGAAACCCCAACAAATAACCAATGGATTGTAGGACGCTTAAATAAAAGTTTCCTTCTCTTTCTCTAAATAATTGAAAAGTAGAATCAGGTGTACCAAAGAAAGGTCTGAGAGTCCATCCTAACTGGCTTCCAACAAAAGCATAAAGAAATAACCAAGAACGTATAATTTTTTTACGGGTAGTGCTCCCCTCCCCATCTTGTTCTAAAACTACGCTGGTTGCTTGATATAAAGAAGAAATACCAATAAATCCTGTTAAAGCAAAGATAATGACATTTAACAAAATGAGAAATTGGTAATTATTTGTTGTAATTAAAAAAAACAGTGTGATAGGAGCAAAACTAAATAACAGCACGCTCGTTACAGAAACGGCTGTTAGTACTAAGGCAAAATGCTGACCAAAAGTGCGTTTTGACCCAAAAATGATGTTAGAAAAGAAAAGTGTAGGCAAACAAATCAGTAGTGTGATTAGATAGAGGGCTGGTAGTTTAATAGCTGAGGACAAAGCCTGCATCCAACTATGGTAAGCACCAATGATTCCACCATAGATGGCAAGGAATAGAGAACTACATACAAGTAAGGATATGATTTTAGTTGGCAATCTCACCCCTTGGCTAATATCCTCTAAAAATGCTTGTCGTTCTCGCAGCAAGCCAATCAGTACTGCAAAATATTTAATTCCTCGCATATTGTTAGTTGTTGGTTGTTAGTTGTTGGTTGTTAGTTGTTGGTTGTTAGTTGTTAGTTGTTAGTTGTTAGTTTGTTGGTTGTTAGTTGTTGGTTGTTGGTTGTTGTTGTTGGTTGTTGGTTGTTAGTTGTTGGTTGTTGTTGTTAGTTGTTGCGATAACCACTAACCACTAACACTACCACTAACCACTAACACTAACACTAAACTAACCACTAACCACTAACCACTAACCACTAACCACTAACCATTTAAAAATCATTGCCAGAACCATACTTCCAACCCTCAGCAAAACGATGCCAATAGTATTTGGAAACATCAGGCAAAGTTTTCATCCACGGTTGTAACATTTCACTGAGCAAAAACAAAGCAGCATAAACCCCTAAATTTCCGTAATGCACCATCCAATTGAGTAAAGTTCCCAATCCCACTTGTGGAATCACCTTGGCGACTAATCCAGGGTGTGTCAAACCAGTTTTGATGAGGGTTTGTGTTAGTGCTGGAAACTGAACTACGTCTTGCAAAAATGGTTTAAGGACTGGTTCGCCTAATTGTTCCATTTGTTGAAAGACTGCAGACAGGAGTTGGTTAATTTGATTGGGGTCAATTTTTTGATTCACTCCTACACTCATGGCTCTTTGGAAAAGCCACGTTACAGCTAAACTGGGTTGGTATGGTTGTAGCAGTGAGAGTGCATTGGCAGATAATCGATCGGTTTGTAGTGCTTCATGAATGCCAATTGTCAGACGATGTAGGTGACGTACCATTGCACCAAATCCCCCAAAACTTAAGGGAGACTGGTTACCACTGCTATCTCCGACTGGTAATATGCGGTTCCAAGGTGTCTTTAAAGGGCTTTGTCGGTAGGAGGGGAAAAAGCCAAATAGTGCTCGTTGAAATGTCAGCTGGTTTAACTTCACACCTTGATATTCTGGCATTAAGCGCAGATAGTCCTCAAAAAGTGCTTCCAAATTCATGGTTTGTGGATGTGCATCCATGTAAGTAAATAGGTAGGTGGTTCTACCATCTTTTGCTGGGAAAGCTTCCCAAAAGTACTGGTATCGATCGCGCAAGGGTGTGAAAGATAACAACAAATCCCCCGTGTGATTTTCCGGAAAACCTCGAGCGCAACTTCCTACCACCAAACACAGTGCATCTGGTTTTTGTCCTGCTCGTGCTTGTTGCACAATGGGAGAAAGATGTCCCATTGCGTCAATGAGCAACCTGGTTGTGAACTGGTTGTTGACTCTGACTCCGTCGGGATGAATGACGGCTTCTGTAAATGGTGTGTTCTCAAATAATTTTCCACCAGAGGTAAGAAATTTCTGTTTTAAGGTTTCTAATAGGTAAACTGGATCTACGCCAATATTTAGGACATCTTGCACCCAAACTTCTGTACCGTTATGGAAGCTGACTCTCGCAGGATTGTATTCTGTTGCGATCGCTTTTTCTAATTCTTCTGTTGTCAGTAAATTTAATTCTAAAAAAACTTGTAATTCTTTGCGGGAAATGTTCCATTCTTGCTCTCTACCCCGCAATATTCTCCGTTCTAGGAGCGCCACTCGCACTCCTTTTAAAGCTAAGGCGGAGCCAATTAAAATGCCCAAGGTTCCACCGCAAATGATAATGTCCCAATCTACGGTACCTAAAGGCTGGGTTGTTTCCTTGACAAATGTTAGTCTTTGTGTATTACCTTCTCTTATGGATGCTAAGATGCGATCGCTTTGACGTAGCCCTTCTAGAACATTACCAGGTAGTTGCGAGAGAATTTCTTCTGTTAGCGACATACAAGCCAATTCCATCACCGTAAATTCCTTCTATTAGGAATCCTAAATCATTTATGTAATAAAGAAACCCAGTATTTGGGAGATACTGGGATTTGGTGAGGGAATGGATTTGTCGAATTACAAATCTGGTGTCTGCCTCCCTTCAGCTTCCAAATGCTCAAAATTAGGATAATCAAAAATAGGAGACAGAACAGGAATATTACCTATAACAGCTAAATCATCTTTAATTTTTCCCGTCAAAGCCGCCATTAAAATATTATGTTTGCGAATATTTGAAACAAGTTTTTCTATATTTCGTTTCTCCCAGTAACCGCCTTCATCGCTCACATCGCAAGTAATTCCTAATTCACAAGCCACATCGAGCATTTTCACAATCAGTAAATGACACTTGAGAAAATTCTCCAAACCACCATATTCGGGATTGCTAGCATATTGAGTTTTACAAAAACCCGTCCACATCCAGTCATTAACATCTTTGATTTCCGAGTGGGTAGCCAAACCAAAAATAGGAGTTTCAGAACCTTCTCCTGGAAGCGAATCAAAACCAATAATATAGGTAGAATTTTCCCGAGAAAAGCCATTCATAGCAATTTCTACTGGTTTTCATGCCCGAATTTTAATAAAACAATGGGGAACGTTGAAATCATCTTTATCAAAATAACAATCATCTCCTGAAATTTCCACCAACTCATCAACAAACTTAAAAGGAAGTCGTAAAGCCTAGTTACGTAAAGCAACAATTTTTTCTCTTGCCTCAGTAACGCTAGCATTTTTTAAACTAAAGTCATAATTAATTGTCATTCTCATTGTCTAATTAAATCTCTGTGAGTGAATATATTAAACATTATACAAACGACATACCGTGGATACAAAATGCCTAATTAAAGAGTCACGATAGCATCTTGTTTTCTTGATGATAGCTAATTCACATCTTGTCTATTTCGTCAATCATGAAAATAAACAGTTATTAGAGATAGGTATTAGATCGATAGCCACACGTTTATCAAAAACTGCTGCAATGTGATTTAGCATGGCGATCGCATCCCCTTCGTAGTCAGCATCTTCAAGTTGGCAAATAACTGATGTATCTACGCCAACAAGTTGAGCCAGTTCATCTTGAGAAAGTCCTTTCTCCTCTCTAAGGAGATTGATTTTTCGAGCGACTTCATCATTAATTCTTGCTTGTTGGAGTGCCGCAATACGATCTGGTTTTCCTTGGTAATAACGCTGATGTATAATTGTGAGGGCATTACTGGTTATTTTGTGTTCTCTCATTGCTCTTGTTCCTTATATGTGTGGACTTCTGGATTTTCTTCAAAGCTTTTCTTTCTTTGAATTGCTCTGTCAATCTCCTTTGGTGGAACTTCCCGTTCCTTGATTATTCCATGTGAAAGAACTACTGATGTGTTTTCGTAGAAGAAATAAAGAATTCGGTATTGGATACCTTGTAGACTCACTCGAAGCTCATAAATCTTGTCTCTTAGAAAGTCGGCTTCTGGTCTTCGTAGTTCGTGTCCTAGGTCAGCAAGTCGCTCAATTCTCACACGGCACTTATCTTGAGCTTTTTGTGGCAGATTATCTAACCATTCTAGCACTGGGACACTTCCATCCTCCTCTTTGTAAAAGATTACTAATGTTGTTGGCACATCCTTATCCTTATATGTTCGCATTTTTGCAAATATACTGCAAAGTGTTTCTTATTACAATTTTCAATTCAAAATCTAAAATCTAAAATCCACGCATGGTATGAGCAAAATTTAATGCTCAGTGACGCAGATGCTTGATTTCACTGTGCGGGCAGTGTATTCAGTAGTTCTACAAACCACACTGTCATTACATAAATTTGATAATGTCTGAAAATTCATCGTATCTTTAAAAAGATAAAGATACGGTAAAGAAAAATCAAAAAATAGCTTTTCTATAAAAAAAAGTAATTATGGTAGTTAAGGATTATTTGCCATAAAACCACAAAAGTCGGTATTAAAGCAAATCGAAATAAGTGTTAATTTGTGATTTTTCTATGAAAATAGCATTCATTGTAGGTGAGTTTCCTGTCTTATCAGAAACTTTTATCCTGAATCAAATTACAGGGTTAATCTCGCGAGGGCATGAGGTACATATTTACGGTTCTCGTCCGGATGATATGTCTAAAATGCATCCAGATGTAGAACGATATCAGCTTCTGAAAAGGACTTACTATGTACCTTCAATTGCAACAAATTACTTAGTGCGGGTGCTGAAAGGGCTGGGATTAATAGTCAGTAATTTACACAAAAGCCCCTTGGTTGTGTTGCGATCGCTCAACTTTTTTAAATATGGTAAATACGCAATTTCTCTGCGGCTGTTATACTCGGTGATACCACTCCTTCCACCCAAGCAGTACGATATTATTCACGGACAATTTGGAATGCATGGTATCGAAGGTCAGGTATTTCGAGATATTGGTGCTATAAAAGGCAGGCTAATCACTTCATTCCGAGGTTACGATATTAGCTACTACGTTCAAGAGTGTGGTGAAGATGTTTATAATGAACTTTTTGTCAAAGGAGATTTTTTTCTTGCTAACTGTGAATTTTTCAGACAAAAAGCCATAAATTTGGGTTGCGAGCGCGACAAAATTGTGGTTCTTCGTTCTGGAATAGACTGTAGTCGATTTCAATTTAAAGTGCGTAGTCCTAACCTAAATGACAAAATTCGGATTGTTACTGTTGGACGTCTTGTTGAGAAGAAAGGTATAGAGTATGGTATTCGCGCTCTTGCCAAAGTGGCAAATGTTCATCCAAATGTTGAATACAATATCATAGGTGATGGCTACTTAAAAGAAGAGTTACATTTGTTGATAGAAGAATTGAGAATAACAGATAAAGTCAAACTGCTGGGCTGGAAAAATCAGCAAGAAATTATTGACATTCTAGATAATTCTCATTTATTTATAGCTCCAAGTGTAACTGCTCAAGATGGCAATCAAGACGCTCCAGTTAACACTTTAAAAGAGGCAATGGCAATGGGTTTACCAGTCATAGGTACTTTACATGGTGGTATTCCCGAACTCGTGCAAGATGGTGTTTCTGGGTTTCTCGTTCCAGAGAGAGATGCAGATGCCATAGCTGAAAAGTTAATTTATTTAATCGAGCATCCCCATATTTGGGAACAAATGGGTCGAATGGGTCGTACTTGCGTAGAGGAAAACTACGATATTAATAAGTTGAACGATAAGCTCGTCAATATTTACCAACTACTAGCAACGTCCCCTCCTCAATCAAATCAAGCGGAATTGCCAGTGGTCAGAGCAAATCGCAAATACATTAATCCGTAGTTACACGCTTCAGTTACACTAGTAGTTACACTATAAGTAGTATGACGATTAAGGGGTGCTTTCAGTTTCATTGTTAAATTATACACGCAGTTAGTTGACATTACCAGAGGTCTTGGATATGAACTCATCAGAAGTAACAAACCCGCAAGTGACGATTGTTGTCGTTCCACGGGAACGCTTCAGTTACACCCGTGAGTCTCTTGAAAGCATCTACGCGTGTACGGAATATCCTTTTCAGTTGATTTACGTGGATGGTGGTTCACCGTCTCATATAAAAAAGTACCTAGCAGAGCAAGCCATCCAAAAGCAATTTCAAGCGATCCGCACCGAACATTATCTTTCTCCAAACCACGCTAGAAATATTGGTTTGCGTCAAGTTAACAGCAAGTATGTTGTTTTTATTGATAACGACGTTGTAGTGACCCCTGGTTGGCTGAAGGCTTTAGTGTCCTGTGCGGAAGAAACGGAAGCGACTGTAGTCAGCCCTCTGATTTGTCAGGGGACTCCTTTGCATGAAGAAGTTCATTGTGCGGGTGGAGAATCTGGAGTTGTGCTAGAAACCAGAGGCAAAGCAACAAGACGGCGGATAATTGAAAAAATATACAAGCAAGGTCGTCAAGTTTCAGAAGTTCGTCCTCAATTGCAGCGCCAAAAAACTGGGCTAGCAGAATTCCACTGCATGATGGTACGCACGGAGATATTTCAGAAAATTGGTCTTTTGGATGAAGCTCTGTTGAACACCAAAGAACACGTCGATTTGTGCATACAGGTGGCTGAAGTTGGTGGTACAGTTTACCTAGAACCTGACTCTCTTGTTACTTACGTACCGGGACCTCCACTTGATTGGACAGACTTACACTACTATATGTTGCGTTGGAGTGATGAGTGGGAACTCACAAGCTTAAAACGCCTGCGCGACAAGTGGAACCTGACGGAAGATGAATACTTTAAAAATAAGTACAAGCGGTTGGGATGGCGTCGCGATATGACAATTATCAGTTCCATCGCCCGTAAAGCACCTTTTGGTAGATTTGGGTCACGGGTGGTTGGGAAAATACTGTATGAAATGGATAAGGTTTTGAACAGGTATATTACTAGCCGCTATGCTCAGAGATATTTGCAAGGTAAACAAAACCCTGTCTCATCAAAAATTGTGCATCCGAGCGTAGCCTCAACACAAGGATGATATCCTGAAGAGTTCGCTCTCAAAGAAAGTGTGTGGTGAAAGATACTCACCACAAGCATACATAGAATATGCAGTAAGGTGAAGAACTTTGAAAAAGAAAGAGAGCCGAAAATCGCAACTACCTGAAGTTATTTATACGCCAGAAAGTCAACTGCGGCGTCCAATTGACCTTTTTAAACAAATGTGGCGGGATTTGCTGGCTTCTCGCGAGCTTGCATGGCGATTGATGGTAAGAGATATTACGGCTCAATACCGTCAATCATTTTTAGGTGTAGCTTGGGCATTTTTACCGCCAATTGTCATGGCTGTTAGCTTTACTCTTGCAAATGATGCTAATGTCATTAATGTTGGGAAAACTGACATACCGTACCCAGCATATGTCATATTTAGTACGGCCCTATGGCAAACATTTGTAGAAGCATTAAATGGTCCGGTACAAGCCGTGACAGTCGCAAAACCAATGCTAGCCAGAGTGAATTTTCCCCGAGAATCTCTCGTTTTAGCAAAAGTAGGCGAAGTGTTTTTTAACTTTGCTATCAAGTTAATTTTAATAGTGGGATTGTACGTCTGGTTTGGTATTTCTATCACTTGGACAGCCATATTAGTACCAGTTGCTTTGATTCATTTGGTTGTTCTGGGGACGTTCATTGGTGTTTTGTTGGCTCCATTGGGAATTTTGTATCAAGACGTTTCTAAAGGGTTAACTCTCATTACAGGGTTTTGGCTGTTTTTGACTCCTGTGGTTTATCCAGTTCCCAATGAAGGAACATTTGGGTTATTAGTCAAGCTAAATCCTGTCACTCCTCTACTAGTGACAGCACGAGAATTAGCAACAACAGGAGTTATCTCCAACCCTTTAGGATTTTGGGTTGTTAGTGTACTTTCCTTTGTCGGATTGTTACTCACTTGGGTGAGTTTTCGACTGGCAATGCCTTTTGTTGTTGAGCGAGTGAGTTCTTAGCAATGACTAATTTAATAGAAAAACAAATGACGGCTCATCCTGAAGAGACTGAAGTTGTTATTTCAGCTAAAAATGTTTCTAAAAAGTTTTGTAGGGACTTAAAAAGCTCTTTGTTATATGGGCTTCAAGATATTGCGATCGAGTTAACAGGAGGAAATAGAAAAAGCGATACTTTAAGAACAAAAGAATTTTGGGCGCTGAATGATGTTAGCTTTGATCTAAAGCGCGGAGAAGCATTAGGCTTGGTTGGCTCCAATGGAGCTGGAAAAAGTACGCTGCTACGCATTATTAGTGGTTTGATTAAGCCAGATACTGGTACCGTAAAAGTCAGGGGTAGAGTCGCGCCTCTAATTGCTCTTGGTGCGGGGTTTAATCCTATCCTAACGGGACGAGAAAATATCTATGCAAATATGTCTGTACTGGGTTTAGCTACTGAAGAAATCGAAGAGAAATTTCAGGAAGTTGTTGATTTTGCCGGAATTGCAGATGCGATTGATGCACCTGTACAGACTTATAGTTCTGGAATGGCAGCACGATTGGGATTTGCGTGTGCAGTTCACATCGAACCAGACGTTTTGCTTATTGATGAAGTGCTAGCTGTAGGAGACATTTCTTTTAGAATGAAATGTTATCAAAGATTAGCAAAACTCAGAGAACAGGGTACAGCTTTTATCTTAGTTTCTCATAATCCTCATGTTGTCTTAAATGTTTGTGAATCTTCGATTTATTTAAAAAAAGGCAATTTGATAACTTATGGTGAGACAGAGTCTGTGATTCGCAACTATGAAGAAGACCTTTGTTTGGGAGGTACAGAAGCACCTTCAGGAGTGATGTATTTACCCGAAAAACAAAAGAGTGAAAGTCTTGGTGTTGATGTTATTTCCTTATGTTTTAAGGATGATCATGGAAACATAGTTGATACTCTTCTATCTGGCGAATCGGCCTACTTCTGTGTCGAATGTACAGCACACATTCAAGTAGAGAATATCAATATAGGTATATTAATTACTGCTTTATCCGGACAGAACGAACGAGTTTTGTATATTACTTCATCAAGTGATAACGAATTCCTTGAAATACTTCCAGGTAAAGCTGAAATACAGATGCAAATGCCTTATTGTTGCCTGTTACCTGGATTATACAGCGCCAAAATCTATGTGAAAGAAGGCATACGCTCTTTCGATATAGTGGAGTCTTTTAGATTTGTAGTAAGAGCGAATAAAGTCATTAGTCAATCTTTGTTTTATCAACCAAGGTATTGGAAAGTTTTTAATAAATAAGCTTGGGGTTGAAAAAAAGAAAAAAACAAGTATTGGCTTCTGTTTTGATGTATTCCCTCTGTTCTTTTGAAAATTAGGAAATGAATATATGCCACCTCTCGTTTCAGTCATTATTCCGTGCTTTAATACAGAAAGATGGATAGCAGAAGCAATTGATAGCTGCTTGCAACAAACCTACCCAAACATCGAGATTATTGTTGTTGATGATGGCTCAACTGATAATTCTTTAGAAATTATCAAAAGCTATGGGAAAAAAGTGATTTGGCAGAGTGTAGACCATAGAGGAGGTAATTACGCTAGAAACAAAGGTTTAACATTATCAAAAGGCAAGTACATTCAGTACTTAGATGCAGATGATTACATCTTGCCTAATAAAATAGAAAGGCAAGTATCCTTCCTAGAAGAAACAGGAGCTGATGTTGTTTACGGTGATTGGAGATTTAGGCATCATTTACCTGATGGCACCAGTTTTTTAGGTGATATAGAACGTCCTGGAACACAAGCAGATATCATTGAATCTTTGCTTGCTGATTGGTGGACTGCGGTTGCTTCTTTACTTTATAGAAGAACTGCTGTTGAGAGAAGTGGTGGTTGGGATGAAAATTTAAAAGCTGCACAGGATAGAGATTTTTTCTTATCAGTCGTTCTTCAAGGTGCTAAAGTTGTCTATCAACCAGGTTGTCATGCTGTTTACAGACGATATGGAAATGTCACAGTATCTACTCGTTCTAAACCTCTGTGGATAGAAAGTCATCGTTCAGTATTGATTAAAGCAGAACAAAAACTAAAGCAACTCAACCTACTTTCTATCAAGTATCGTTATGCGTTAGCTAAATGTTACTTTGACTTGTCCAGGGAAGCACTGCAGATTGATGATTATTCAAAATACTTGCAGTTGTTAAAAGAGGCTTTAATTGTCTTTCCTGAGTTCAAGCGAGATAATGGCAGGCAATCTTACCATCTCATTCAATCTATTTGTGGCTTCCGCTTGGCTGAGAGTATTGTTTGTCGTCTTTTGTTAACCAAAAAGGCAATTGATTCAATTATACTGCAGATACAAGCAATATACGACCATTGGTTAGCTTCTCAGTCTAGCAATTCGGGCAAGCTAGTGCAGGCTCCTGAAAATAACTATCCAGTTGGAAAAGCATGAATTGCCGATCCGTGTTAACTTCTTTTATTTAGACTTCACATAGCTTCTAGAACAGCAAATCTTGTCATTAAGACTCGTTTACCGCTACAGATAGACGAACGAGCGTCAAAATCACCCAGTTGGGCTAGTCTAAAGGATGTAGTCTAACCGTTGAAAACTAGTTTACTTTGTTGATAACTCGGATATCAACAAGCCAGTCTTCAACGGAGGAACTATGGATGAAGTTACGACTATTACTAGAATCTATACCAATTCAGTTGCACGTTTGGCGAGATTTGTTAATGGTTTGCAGATAGTCAGCTAATACCATTCCCGCATATCCTTGAGAGAAATCAGATCCCTCCAACCTCTCTAATTAAGGGGAATCGGATGTGGCAATCATTTAGTAAAATGGTGTAACTACTAACAACTAACCACTAACAACTAACCCTCATGAATCGTGGAAAGATAATTGCAATTATTACAGGTGCGATTTCTATCATATTAGCAATTGCCTACCTCATCCTCGTCCAACTGCTAGACTTTCGCGGTGAAATGAAACCTGCCCCTGTCAGCCAATTGCCACAACAGGTTATAGTGCTAGAGCATTGGTAAAGAAATGCCACGCAATCCAGTTTCTTTGGGGAGACGCTACGCTTTTCTCCCTCAAGAAGTTGGATTGTAGGTGAGGGCAATTCATTAAAAAAGCCCAGTCGTAAGATAATGACTGGGCTTAACCCTTAGGCTAACCTACTGTGCATTTCAGTTAAATAGCCTAAAGGTAAGACTTAATGATTGAAGACACAAATTAGCAGTTATTTAATTGAGGTTAACCTTAACAACTTTGTTCTTTTCTTGTTCTGCTTTAGGCAGAGTCAAGTTTAATATTCCGTCCTTGTATTCCGCAGTGACATGAGTATTTTGAACGCGCGTAGGTAAAGGAATGACGCGTTGAATTTTACCATAATGAAATTCACTGCGAGTTACACCTTTTTCTTCAGTCTTAGTTTCCGATCTGCGTTTTCCACTGATAGAAACAGTCTTCTCTGTAACTTGCACATCCAAATCTTTAGCTTCCATACCTGGAAGTTCTACTTTGAGATAAATAGCATCTCCTGCTTCATGCAATTCAACTGCGGGAACTTTTGTAAACTCTCTATCTAACAACGCTGATGGTACAAGAACATCATCAAAAAACTGATTGATTTGACGTTGTAAAGCGTTCATTTCTTGCCAAGGATTCCAACGAGCTAGTGTCATATTTGTGCCTCTCTTTGTAAGATTTTATTTAATGAATTCAGCATTTAACTTGCTTTGATTATTATGTTATTTAAAAATAGAAAGTATGGAGGTTCGGTTTTAGGTACTCAATCACTAATAAATACCGAACCAAAATAATTAGTTAGGTTCCCGATTTCCTCAACAAAT
>NZ_WJFC01000124.1:0-7500 GCF_009725235.1 Scytonema sp. UIC 10036 | reverse complement strand
CCAACTTAATGATGGCAACTAAGTACGAGGGTTGCGCTCGTTGCGGGACTTAACCCAACATCTCACGACACGAGCTGACGACAGCCATGCACCACCTGTGTTCGCGCTCCCGAAGGCACTCTCTCCTTTCAGAGAGATTCGCGACATGTCAAGCCCTGGTAAGGTTCTTCGCGTTGCATCGAATTAAACCACATACTCCACCGCTTGTGCGGGCCCCCGTCAATTCCTTTGAGTTTCACACTTGCGTGCGTACTCCCCAGGCGGGATACTTAACGCGTTGGCTCCGGCACTACGCGGGTCGATACGCGTAACGCCTAGTATCCATCGTTTACGGCTAGGACTACTGGGGTATCTAATCCCATTCGCTCCCCTAGCTTTCGTCCCTCAGTGTCAGTTCTGGTCCAGCAGAGCGCTTTCGCCACCGGTGTTCTTCCCGATCTCTACGCATTTCACCGCTACACCGGGAATTCCCTCTACCCCTACCAGACTCCAGTCTCTCAGTTTCCACTGCCCTTATCTAGTTGAGCCAGACTCTTTGACAGCCGACTTGAGTGACCACCTGCGGACCCTTTACGCCCAATCATTCCGGATAACGCTTGCATCCTCCGTATTACCGCGGCTGCTGGCACGGAGTTAGCCGATGCTGATTCCTCAAGTACCTTCATTTTTTTATTCCTTGAGAAAAGAGGTTTACAACCCAAGAGCCTTCCTCCCTCACGCGGTATTGCTCCGTCAGGCTTTCGCCCATTGCGGAAAATTCCCCACTGCTGCCTCCCGTAGGAGTCTGGACCGTTTCTCAGTTCCAGTGTGGCTGATCGTCCTCTCAGACCAGCTACCGATCGCCGTCTTGGTGCGCTCTTACCACACCAACTAACTAATCGGACGCGAGCTCATCTTCAGGCAGCAAGCCTTTCACCCTAAGGCACATCCGGTATTAGCAGTCGTTTCCAACTGTTGTCCCAGACCTGAAGCCAGATTCTCACGCGTTACTCACCCGTCCGCCACTATCTCCGAAGAGACCGTTCGACTTGCATGTGTTAAGCATACCGCCAGCGTTCATCCTGAGCCAGGATCAAACTCTCCGTTTTGAAGTGTTTGTTTAGCTCTTATATCTAGTTGAATTTTTCCCTTCAACTACGGGTTTATTCTTTACTTACGCCAAGTTAACGCTGTATAATTGCTTTCAAACTATAAAATTTTCAAGGTTCGGCACCTGTATGGCGGCGCTTGTTTGTGCGCCCGCCTCATCAGGCACTTTTCTATAGTAGCGACCTACCTTCAGACTGTCAACTATTTCTGAAAAAATTTTTTTCTGACTTTTTTTGAGCATCCCAAACCCTTATATTGACAGGCTTAGGCAACAATGGGATATGCACGCTTCGTATATAAAAGAGGTAAGTTGTGAATTTTCAGTCGATAATAGCCATCTTGCATAAGTTTTGGAGCGATCGCGGATGCCTCATTGCTCAACCCTACGACATGGAAAAAGGCGCAGGTACCAAAAACCCGCATACTTTTTTAAGAGCGTTGGGACCAGAACCTTGGGCTGTAGCTTACGTTGAACCTTGTCGCCGTCCTACGGATGGGCGTTATGGCGAGAATCCCAATCGCTTCCAACACTACTATCAGTACCAAGTTCTGATTAAACCGTCGCCAGATAATATTCAAGAGATATACCTCGATTCCTTAAGGGCTTTAGGTATCCGTCCGGAAGATCGCGATATCCGATTTGTGGAAGACAATTGGGAAGATGCAACTGTAGGAGCCTGGGGTACTGGTTGGGAAGTTTGGTTGGACGGGATGGAAATCACTCAATTTACTTACTTCCAGCAATGCGGAGGAATTGATTGCCGTCCCGTCTCAATCGAAATTACCTATGGCTTAGAGAGATTAGCAATGTACCTCCAAGGAGTAGAAGCAATGGTAAAAATCCATTGGACAGATAACATTACCTATGGAGATGTTCACCTCCAAGGAGAAATTGAACAATGCGTTTACAACTTTGAAGCATCCAATCCGGAAATGCTGCTTGCACTATTTAATATGTACGAGCAAGAAGCGCAACAACTGACAGAACGAGGACTAGTCTTACCCAGCTTGGATTACGTAATCAAGTGCTCTCACACTTTTAACCTCTTAGACGCTAGAGGCGTCATTTCTGTGACAGAGAGGACTCGATATATTGGAAGAATCCGCCACCTGGCACGTAAAGTAGCACAACTATATGTAGAGCAAAGAGAAAAGTTAGGTTTTCCGCTTCTCAAAAAATAGGATAATTTTTTACTGAAGTGTGATTTTGCCAACAATCAAGGTTTGTGACGAATGGTTAATCTTACTGAAGCTTTAGAACCTATTGCAGCTTGGTTTCGTTCTTTAGGTATCCCCGATATCATAGTTCATTGGGGACACCCCGCAATGATGGGTATTGTAATTTTCGTTATGGGTAGCTTTGTGGGATTCACAGGTTGGCGGGGACGACTTGTAGAAGACAAAGAGGCAGCAATCCAAAGCCGCAGCGCTCACCGTAAGATAGCACCATGGATGTTTTTGTTCATGGCACTTGGTTACACAGGCGGAGTTTTATCTTTAGTAATGCAGCGCCAACCCATTCTGGAAAGTTCTCACTTTTGGACAGGCTCGATTTTACTGCTACTGTTATTCATCAATGCTGCAATTTCCTTTAGCGGCTTTGGGGGAAATAAGGGTTCGTTACGTATGCTTCATGCTTATTTAGGCAGTACAGCAATTTGTCTCATGTTCGTACACGCCTTGCTTGGTATAAAGCTAGGTACAAGTTTTTAACAACGCTTTCTCGAAGTTTAAACTTGTACAAGTGCAGCTTGCCTAAGTAAATTTAATGATATAGATAAAGTCCGCTAAAAGCGGGCTTTGCCTTTTTAGCTGCGAATTCTGTTTCCCAGGTATATGTTAGATGATTCAGACAAGTGGTGTCATTATATGTCTTTTCTATATTCTGGGGTTACTGTTAACAGCAGTTCCTTGGGGTGGTTTTTGCGTACTGACTTTAGGCATAGCAGGTGCGGTTGTTTCACGGCAAAAACAAATTAACCGGAGAAAATTTCCTACAAACAAGCAAAATTCTCAAGCCTTAACTCAAACTTCACTGCGATCGCATCCTATCTCTCCCAAAGTCTGCTTAACAGCTGGAGTTGTGGGATTATTAGCAAGCATCTATTTTCAACTGCGAATCCCTCAACCAGCAAAAAACGACATCAGTCAGTTCGTTCCTACAAACAATAACAATCAAGAACAACTTTTTATTGTTCGAGGTGAAGTCCTCAGTACACCTCGTCTTACCCGCAATCAGCGAGGACAATTTTGGTTAGAAGCAACTCAATTAGATGAAGTCAAAAGCGATAGCAGCACTTCTAGTACAAGTAAAGGGGTAGGAGGTAAATTATACGTCACTGTACCTGTACTGCAAGCGACTGGATTGCATCCAGATCAGCAAGTTGCTATCACTGGTATTTTATATAAACCAAAACCAGCCCTGAATCCCGGTGGTTATGATTTTCAAAAATTTCTCAAACAAGAAGGTACTTTTGCTGGTTTAAGCGGACGGCAAATGAGTATTTTAGATGAAGGAACTCAATGGGGATGGTGGAAAATTCGGGAACAAATTGTGCGATCGCAAGTCCGGTGGTTGGGTGTTCCAGAAGGTCCCCTTGTCAGTGCAATGGTTTTGGGTAGCAAAGCTGTTGACTTACCCTACGATATTCGAGACTGGTTTACCACAGTAGGGTTAGCTCACGCTTTAGCAGCTTCAGGGTTTCAAACTTCTCTGATTTTAGGTGTGGTATTGGGGCTAACATCTCAGGCAAAAAGAGGAACCCAAATTCTACTTGGAAGTGCGGCTCTTTTAATCTTTCTCAGTTTAGCAGGTTCCATTGCACCAGTTGTAAGAGCTGTAATTATGGGATTTGCCGCATTAGTTGGCGTGGGATTGAAACGTAAAGTCAAGCAATTAGGCGCTTTACTTATTGCAGCAGTACTAATGTTGCTCTTTAATCCACAATGGATTTGGGATTTAGGATTTCAGCTAAGTTTTTTAGCAACATTTGGATTAATGACTACAGCCACTCCAATAAATCAACGATTACAGTGGTTACCTCCTAGCATTGCTTTCTTAATTTCAGTCCCCGTTGCTGCTATAATTTGGACGCTACCTCTATCGCTGCATTTGTTTAGTGTCATACCAAGTTACAGCTTAATAGTCAATGTCCTTTCTACTCCATTGATTTCTATAATTAGTCTTGGTGGAGTCATAACTGCATTAGTCAGCTTAATCTCAAGCGATTTAGGCAGTACATTATCTTTTGCACTCTATTATCCCACACATTGGTTAATTCAATTAGTAGAATTTTTTGTCAATTTACCAGGAAAAACTGTAGCTGTTGGCAGCATATCTATCGGACAAATGTTGGCAATTTATGGATTGCTTATCTTAGTTTGGTTAGTCAATTGGTGGCAAAAGCGATGGTGGTTTGCAGGTGCGATCGCTCTTGGTTTAATATTTATCCCCATTTGGCATTCGGCAAATAACTTATCTCGAATCACTTTATTAGCATCTGGTCAAGAACCCATTGTTGTCATTCAAAATCAAGGAAAGATAACACTCATTAATAGCGGTCAGGAAGAACCAGGAAACTTGACAGTACTGCCATTTTTAAAACAACAAGGAGTCAATAAAATAGATTTGGCAATTGCTGCTAATTTCCAATCCAACAGTGGAAATGGGTGGGCAAGAATACTACAAGATTTACCAATAGCAACTTTCTATGAATATTCTCCTAAGTCAGAAAATAACGTAGCTAGCTTGGCAATTCAAAATGAATTACAAAAGAACCAAGGAATTTATCAACCTTTATCAGTTGGGCAACAGGTAAATGCAGATTCCATCATTGTACAATTAATCAACAATAAATTACCCATATTACAATTGCAATTCGTCAATCAAAATTGGTTATTTGTAGGGGATATTGAGCCCACAGAATTACGCCAGCTAATAACAGGAGGACTTCCACGCCCGCAAGTGCTGTGGTGTTCCAGCCGCTTATTGAAAGAACTTGTTCCAGCACTACAACCAGAAGTTGCGATCGCACCAAGTGCAAATCTCGATCCAAAAACGCTATCAGAACTGCAACAAAGTCAGACAAAACTCTTTTTTACTGGAAGAGACGGTGCAATTCAATGGACTCCTAAAGGTCAATTTGAGCCCTTTATTCAAGTGGCTGAAAATAAAACCTCAACTTTATAACTATACAGTTGCCGATGCGGTTATAGTACCCGCTCCAATACTTGTCGGTTAAGCCTAAAAAGTACGAAAACACGTTTGTTGGGTTGAGGAACGAAACCCAACATATACAGACATTTGTTGGGTTTCTCCAAGTGTTTACCCAACTTACAAAAATTTTTATCCGAGCAGTATTGGTACCCGCTCCATAACCGCTCGCTGTATCAATTTATTCTTAAAAACTCTAAAAAATCTTCCGGTTCTTGCGCTACTTTTATGGTTTAAATTAAATTTAACAAGATTTGTATAACTAAAATTTAACAGAATCAATGACTGAAGTGTAGATATGGTAGTGGTTTACAAAAATTCAAATAAACCGAAATAATCAAAATGATATAATATAAATTAAACATAAAAAAAGTTTTATGCGATAAGCGCTTTAGCGCTTAAGGGCTTAAGCCCTATCGTTATAAAATTTGCTGTAGAGGAAATGCTGAATCTTGCCGACATGAAAGTGTTAGATTGTCAAGATATGGAAGGCATGAGAATAGTTTTAACAATAGAAAAATGTGTCAACTAATGATTAGATGGTTTGAAGAAATAGTAGGCTACTTTGATGAGAGGACTACAAGTGGTGCGGTTGAAGGAATTAATAACAAACTTAAGTTGATTAAAAGACTTGGCTATGGCTTTCGTAACTTTAACAATTTTCGATTACGCAGTCTATGAAACTGGCATTTTACTATTAATTCTCCATAAAAATAGAGGAAGAACCAATCTTCCAAGGTAAGATCGGAAAAGTATCATATGACTGGTGTATAATTCACTTAGTATAAATTAGTTTAATCCCTTACCGCTTGCCCGAAGCATATTTAATACTATATAAGGTTATGGCTCTCATTGTTCAAAAATACGGTGGTACGTCGGTTGGTTCTGTAGAACGCATACAAGCTGTAGCACAGCGTGTGTGTCAATCTGTTAAAGCAGGAAACTCGCTGGTAGTGGTAGTTTCCGCAATGGGAAAGACCACAGACGGACTTGTTAAACTAGCTTACGAATTAGCAAAAACTCCTAACCGTCGGGAAATGGATATGCTGCTTTCAACAGGAGAGCAAGTATCTATTGCTTTACTGAGCATGGCGGTTCAGGAACTCGGACAGCCCGCTATTTCGCTCACAGGTACACAAGTGGGAATTGTGACAGAAGCTGAACACACTCGTGCCCGCATTTTAAGGATTGAAACAGAACGCATTCAGCGCCATCTCAATCAAGGGAAAGTTGTTGTAGTTGCAGGATTTCAAGGTATTACAAGTACTGAGGAATTAGAAATTACAACTTTAGGACGTGGTGGATCGGATACTTCAGCAGTGGCGTTGGCAGCTGCATTGCAAGCGAATTTTTGTGAGATTTATACCGATGTACCGGGAATTTTAACCACTGACCCCCGTTTGGTTTCAGACGCACGGTTGATGGATGAAATTACCAGTGATGAAATGCTGGAACTGGCTAGTTTGGGGGCGAAAGTATTACATCCCCGTGCCGTAGAAATTGCCCGGAACTATGGCGTTCCTTTAGTAGTGCGTTCTAGCTGGACAAATGACCCCGGTACTTGGGTTATTTCACCCAAACCGCAACCACGACCATTAATTAATTTAGAGATTGCCCGTCCGGTAGACAAGGTAGAATTTGATACCAATCAGGCAAGAGTTGCTCTGTTGCGCGTACCTGATAAACCAGGTGTAGCAGCACGGTTATTTGGCGAAATATCCCGTCAAGACGTAGATGTCGATTTGATTATTCAGTCAATTCACGAAGGGAATACAAACGATATTGCCTTTACTGTAGTGACATCAATATTAAATCGGGCAGAAGCTGTGGCTGAAGCTATAGCCCCAGTTCTTCGGTCTCACAATAGCACTGCCCCAGAAGAAGCGGAAGTGATGGTACAGCAAGATATTGCTAAAGTCAGTATTGCAGGCGCAGGAATGATAGGTCGTCCTGGTGTTGCGGCTCAAATGTTTGCTGCGCTTGCGGAAGCGGGTGTTAATATCCGCATGATTTCTACTAGTGAGGTGAAGGTCAGCTGTGTCATTGCTGACACGGATTGCGATCGCGCCGTAACAGCTCTGTGTCAGGCATTCGAGATATACCGTTCCTCCCCTTCGCCCCGTGGGGGGGGGGGGGGGGGGGGGGGGGGGGGGGGGGGGGGGGGGGGGGGGGGGGGGGGGGGGGGGGGGGGGGGGGGG
>NZ_WJFC01000123.1 GCF_009725235.1 Scytonema sp. UIC 10036 | reverse complement strand
CCCTTATCCCCCTTGTCCCCCTTATCCCCCTTGTCCCTTTTGGTTTACGTTAACTAAGTTTAAAGCTCTTTTCAGAAAATCAAGCGTTGCTCATACTCGCTCTCATTTCAATAAGAACCCAAGTTTACCGTCAAATGCCGACTGTTCTAGGATCGCAGCAGATTCTACTCTTGGGGATCGCAGAACTTATCTTGGAAAGATTGTGTATGTATTTTAATGTAAACTTAAGATTTTTGAACTCTCCGCTGAAACAGGGCGATCGCGCTTATTGTAGAAATTGGTCATGGGATTGCTTTGTTAACCCACTCATTTAATTCATTTTTGCCCAATGAGCATTATTACGAACTTTCTCCGCTCTCTCTTACTATCGGTTATTTTCAGCTTTACTGCCCCCATGCTTCTTATCGGTGGTTTCTTGCTGAGTGTCTCTCTCTTAGCTTATATTCCCGGATTACAAACCATAACTGATGCGATCGCTACTCCTATCTTGGAGTTTCTTTCTATCTTTGGCAGTGGAACTCCTCTTGGCGGTCTCTTTGTTATCTGTTCCACCTTTAGTGTTGTGGGAGCACTCTTCGAGGTTTATGCCTACTACAGGTGTCAAATTTTACGCTAATTCTACTGCTTTCTATCAAATACACTAATAACTTTTGTAAAGTTTTATCTCCTTAAACTTTCGCCACCCTAGTTTTTACAGTAGGTACAATTTTCACTTACCTATAACAAATACCTTCTACCCTGGCTTCTTCACCGCAATCTGAAGCTTTGTAGCATTGTTTGTCGATCTTTAGTTAAGCTTTAAATATTTGTATAGTTTTTTATTACTTTCTGGTTAAATATTAACAAACAAAGTTACAAATAAAGCTAAAGAAAATATAAAATTTTTACAAAAGCCGTGAGATTCGCAACACCTGCTTGTTTTTCTTAACATAGAAAAGCAGGCATCATGCGTGCTTCGCATATAGTGTCTAAGTCTGTTAGGAGTTTTTTAACTGCTCATGGTGTGGCCTTTTAAACCTAGATTCCAGAAACAAATTGCTCGGATTGAAATTACTGGTGCAATTGCCAGTGCTACTCGCAAGCGGGTATTGGAAGCGCTGAAAACAGTAGAAGAAAGAAAATTTCCAGCACTGCTGCTACGGATTGATAGCCCTGGTGGTACGGTAGGGGATTCCCAAGAAATCTACAGTGCCTTGAAAAGATTGCGCTCAAAAGTAAAAATAGTTGCTAGTTTTGGCAACATTTCTGCTTCGGGTGGGGTTTACATCGGTATGGGAGCAGAGCATATAATGGCAAATCCCGGTACGATTACGGGTAGCATTGGGGTGATATTGCGCGGTAACAACTTGGAACGCTTGTTGCAAAAAATTGGTGTTTCTTTTAAGGTAATTAAGTCAGGACCTTACAAAGATATTTTGGCTTTTGACAGAGAACTGACAGAACCAGAACAAAATATTTTGCAAGAATTGATTGATATAAGCTACCAACAGTTTGTACAAACGGTAGCTGATGCACGTTCCCTTGGTGTAGAAACAGTGAGAAGTTTTGCAGATGGTCGAATTTTTACCGGACAGCAAGCACTAGAGCTAGGTGTCATAGACCGATTGGGAACAGAAGAAGATGCTCGCCGTTGGGCTTGCGAACTTGTTAATCTCGATCCTGAAAAAACTCCCGTTTATACTTTAGAAGAACGCAAGCCTCTGTTCAACCGTCTTGTACAAGGAAGTATCCAAGCTTCACCAGCGTTAAGTGCTGGAATAGATTGGGTTGAATTTGAAATGAAGACAAGTGGATTGCCTTTATGGTTATATAGACCATAAAGAAAAAATCGTCATTTATCCCTTGTCAAAAGTCATTTGTCAAAAGTCCTTTGTTTGAGACAATGAATAAACAGCGATCGGTGTCATTGGTCAAAAGTCATTTGTCATTTGTATAAAGATACTTGACCAATGCCCAATGACCAATGACACTTGACCAATAACCAATGACTAAATTAAGGAGGAAAACTAAGTGGAGTGGCGAATGCGGGGGATTCGCGGAGCAACAACCGTAACAGAAAATACGGTAGAAGCAATGCAAGAAGCGGTGATGGAATTACTTGATGAACTTGAAAAACGGAATCAATTGCATCCAACAGATATTATTAGCATGACATTTAGTGTCACAAGTGATTTAAATGCAATTTTTCCGGCGGCGATTGCACGCAAGCGTCTGTATTGGGATGTGGTTCCAATGATGGATGTACAACAGATGCACGTTGAGGGCGGTTTGGAACGGTGCATCCGTTTTTTAGTTCACGTCCATCTTCCTGCTTCAGCCCCAATTCATCATGTTTATTTGCGTCACGCCGCAGGTTTGCGCCCTGATTGGTGTCTACCTGTTTTGAGGGAGTAGGAGTAGGGAGTAGGGAGTAGGGAGTGGGAACAAGGGGACAGGGGGACAAGGGGGACAAGGTGGAATAAATTACTTACGGCTCAATCGCCAATCCCTAATCCCCAACGCCCAACTAGTTGCTATGATGAAACCGAATTCCTAAAAAAATGTCATACACAAATCCGAAAAAGTCTTTCTTCTGCAGCAACCCTGTTGATTGATAGCAGCCTTTTTCATCTAAGAGAGGTTTCATCAGGTAATAAGTAGGCTGGTAATTATACCAGGGAATAGAGGGCCACAAATGATGGATTAAATGGTAGTTCTGCCCCATAATCAGAAGGTTGAGAATGGGATTGGGGTAAACGCGAGCATTTTTCCAGCGATCGCGTTCTGTAAAAGGACGATGGGGTAAGTAATCAAAAAACAGTCCCAGTGCTATACCCACAACAAAGGCAGGAATAAACCAGAAATTGAGAATGTAACCTAAAAAGTGGTACTGAACCGAGATATAAACGATTGAAACGACAATCAACCTACTGATAAACCATTCGAGTAGTTCGTATTTGCGCCACAATTGCCGCTTGAAGAAAAACACTTCATGGTATAAAAATCGTACAGCAATCAACCACAAAGGACCACCTGTAGAGACGTAGTGATCGGGATCGTCATCTGGATCGTTAACATGAGCGTGATGCTGCAAATGAACTCTTGTAAAAACAGGGAATGCAAAAGCCAGCATCAGAGCGCTACCATGCCCCAGCATAGCATTGATGATTCGGTTGCGATGAGCAGATTGGTGACAGGCATCGTGAATCACCGTACCTGCCATATGTAACGCAAGAGTGTTAGCAGTAAAGCACACCCAGTGTTGCCATTCCCAAACCCAGTAGCCAAAGTTAGATAACACTAGTATTGCCACCGCTACCAAAAACATGAGCAGCGTCGGGTTGAAATCACCCGGAGGCGCTAGAAAATCCTTTGGGGGGACTGTCAGTGGCTTTGGTGCCTCCGACGTCAGCATCATAAACTCCTTTTTCGTCAATTGGTTATCTAGATAATGCCACTTTTTTATAAATGAAAGTTAAGTTTTGACAGGCAAAATTGCAAAAAGTAAATTTAATCTAAAAAATTTATCATCATTTCCAGATATTAGCAGCAGAATAAGGGTATGATTTCAAGCGAGTCGTTCACGATTGGTTCTGTAGCGACAGACAAGAGAATCATCCTAACTTTAGGATGATCCCCAGAGTAGCTCCCTAAGTTCAGCTCCTATGCAATTAAAAGATTCCCTTCGCCGTACAAAAATTGTCGCGACAATCGGACCTGCTACCAGCAGCCCGGAAATGCTGAAAGCTATTATTGAAGCTGGTGCAACAACGCTGCGACTCAACTTTTCCCACGGAACTCACGCCGACCATCAGCGAAATATCCGCCTCATTCGACAAACCGCATTTGAACTCAATAAACCAGTAGCTATCCTTCAAGACTTACAAGGACCGAAAATTCGTCTGGGAAAGTTTGAAAATGGATCTATAGTCTTGGCAAAAGGCGATCGCTTCACCCTCACCAATCGCCCGGTTGTTGGGATGCAGGATATAAGTTGCGTAACCTATGAATATTTGGCAGATGAAGTGCCAGTAGGGTCACGAATTATGCTAGACGACGGGCGAGTAGAAATGCTCGTAGAGGATATCAATCGCGAAAAAGGCGATTTGCACTGTCGCGTGACTGTAGGCGGGACGCTTTCCAACAACAAAGGAGTGAACTTTCCAGGAGTTTACTTGTCCATTAAGGCAATGACAGAAAAAGACCGAGAGGATTTGATTTTTGGTCTAGATCAGGGCGTTGACTGGGTAGCTCTTTCCTTTGTCCGCAATCCTCAGGATATGATTGAGATTAAAGAGCTGATTTCCAGCACGGGCAAGCAAGTACCGGTGATTGCCAAAATAGAAAAGCACGAAGCGATCGAACAAATGGAAGCAGTTCTAGCGTTGTGCGATGGCGTGATGGTAGCAAGAGGCGATCTGGGCGTAGAATTGCCAGCTGAAGATGTACCTATACTGCAAAAACGGTTAATTGCCACTGCCAATCGTTTGGGTATTCCCATTATCACCGCGACTCAAATGTTGGACAGCATGGTGAGCAACCCCCGTCCAACTCGTGCTGAAGTATCGGATGTGGCTAATGCGATTTTAGATGGTACAGATGCGGTGATGCTCTCAAACGAAACCGCAGTTGGTAAGTTTCCAGTAGAAGCAGTCGCTACCATGGCGCGAATTGCCGAACGTATCGAACAAGAAGAAGCAGAAAACAGCAACACAAGTCTACTGAAAGATCCAAAGCGTTCCATTCCCAACGCTATTAGCCAAGCAGTCGGTCAAATTGCAGAACAGCTGGGTGCAGCAGCAATTATGACACTGACACAAACAGGAGCAACAGCGCGGAATGTTTCTAAATTTCGTCCCCAGACACCAATTTTGGCAGTAACACCTCACGTGAATGTGGCACGGCAATTGCAACTGGTGTGGGGAGTGAAACCGTTGTTGATGTTGGAACTACCTTCTACAGGTCAAACATTCCAAGCAGCGATGAACGTTGCTCAAGAAAGGGGTTTATTGTCTGAGGGAGATTTGGTAGTCATGACTGCAGGAACTCTCCAAGGGGTTTCTGGTTCTACAGATTTGATTAAAGTTGAAGTGGTGACAGCAGTCCTCGGTCAGGGTATTGGATTGGGACAAGGTTCTGTCAGCGGTCGCGCACGAGTTGCTCACACTGGTATGGATGCTAGTAATTTTAATCACGGGGAAATCTTGGTTGCGCCTAGTACCAGTGCTGATTTTGTTGATGCAATTCGTAAAGCTGCTGGAATTATTACTGAGGATGAAAGTCTTACAAGTCACGCAGCCGTGATTTGTTTGCGTCTTGGCGTTCCCGTAATTGTTGGTGTTAAAAATGCAACAGAAGTCATTCGCGATGGAGCGATTTTGACGATGGATGTACAACGCGGCTTGGTTTACTCTGGAGCACTCGGAACACCGTAAATTAAGTAGCAATTCCTCATCTTCTCTCTCTGTGTTCTCTGCGCCTCTGCGGTTTAAAAATCATTTATTTAACCGCAGAGGCGCAGAGTACGCAGAGGTAAGAGGTGAGATGAAGCATAGGTATCAATACTTGTCGATTAAGCCAAAAAATACGAAAACACGTAGGTTGGGTTGAGGAACGAAACCCAACATTTACAGACATTTGTTAGGTTTCCCCAAAGCGATCGCCCCTGCTTTACAGGTTCAAATTCAACCTCAACGTCTAACACAGTCATCTACAAAAATTTCAGATTTTGTCATTAGCTAACTGAACAATAAATTGAGTTTCCATTCTGAGGGGCTGTCAAAATCAAGAAAGGAATTTGTTACGATCAACGCTCTTTAAATTCTCTTTGATACCCCCATTAAAAAACTATTTAATAATGCGTAAATATTCGGTGTTTGATTAATTTGATCGGTCATTTTTCTTTGTTTTCCTCTAAAGTAAATAAACAATTGATTAACTAAAATGACTTCTTGCTATCAGTTCACTTGTCGTGTGACTTCTATCACATAAATGAGGAACTTATTTTGTTGCGATCGCGCTCTTTTATCCCTCTAAAGAAAGAATAATTGAGGCGATTGGAAGTCGTATATGTATAAAAAAAATTCATATACAGGGACTTAATATGGAAAGTAAGATTTCAAATTTTCTCTGACCAAAGCGAGTCAAAGAGCAATAAGCTAATGCTTTTGAAGATTTGTTGTCGTCCGAGCGTGCGAACCTTTTCAGCCTTTTTGTTTTGGTAGTTACTGATACATTAAAGTTGTTTATCAAATAATACACGTCATTAAAGTAGTATTCCGGGCTTCCAAGAAATTAATACATTAAGAAAATCTAAAGAACTTCGTATAGTTTCTACATCAGTTGCATAAGTTTCCTAGCTTTTGATTGTTCGCGATCGCACCGTTAGGTTAAACTTTAAAGTTGGACGCGTTCGATGAGCAACGCCAAGTCATCTATCGATCAAGAAGCTTTATGTCCTGTCAACATCTGAATGAACTGACTCTAGAAAACCTAATCCTTAAAGCAAATTACCCAGTATTTCGCTGTGAAGAGTGCATACGGATTAATGGTCGTTGGGTGCATCTTCGCATTTGTCAGACTTGTGGCAAGATGCTGTGCTGTGACTCGTCTGAACATCAACATTCCCGCCGTCACTACGAAGAAAGCGGACATATGGTGATTAGTTCAGCAGAATTAGGAGAGCAATGGCTGTGGTGTTTCGCAGATGAGCAACAGAAGAATTATTAAAACTGACTCATCATCATTTACAAATGTTTCTGGTTCAACGCCTGCTTTGAGCAAAAACTTAATTACATCAAGCTGCCCACTTGGAAAGAATTTGACTTTCTGTAAGCTTAAGAGCATTTGCAATTTTATAAAGTGTTGTACGATATGGCATGGAAGCAGAGTTAAAAAACCTATTTAATGATGGCTCCGGAATTCCGGTTTTTTCTGAAAGTTTTGTAATTCCTCCCCATCTATCTACCTCATCACGAAGAGATTTTTTGAACTCCATGATATCTTTTGCAATCCGATCTAAGTCATCAAAGGAGATATATGGTTTTTTCTGTATACCATGTGGGAGTTCTTTATGTCTATCGATTTCATCTTGAATATCTGCAAGAATCTCATCTTTTATTTCTACATCAGTTTCTTCATCCCAAAGAACCATGAGATCGTGTAGACCTTCACATTCTTCAATCATTGCTACAGTATCGGTAATAAATTCTACTGATAATCCTACTTTCGCCATTTTTGTAGATATTTCATATACTCTAATTTTCTGTTCTGGTGAAGTGGTAAATGGAATCACAATGTTCCCCTATAGGAAAATGAGGTTATTGCGTGTACTTAGGCTATAGTTGAAATGCAACGCCCTTACAATTATTATAGTTAATCATAGGTTAAAAAAAATCCATGCAAATTTCTCTGTCACCTGAAGTCGAAGCCCTAGTAAAACGTCAACTCACAAGCGGTAAGTATCAAAGCGCAATCGAAGTTATTTTTGCAGGCGTAAAACTCCTAGAACAGCAAGAAGATATTTATCAAGGGCGATTGCAAGAACTTCAAGACAAAGCAAGTATTGGGTTGGCAGCATCTCAAAAGGACGAAGTTGTTGATGGCTCAACTGCAATGGCTCAAATTATTTCTAATTTACGCTCGCGCTACGGTGTTTCAAGCGCAGTAGGACTCAACAATTTCGCCTCACCGAACTTTAAAAGCAGTTGACTAATGTTGAGAGTTGATTTGCTTGCTTAATTCCAATTCTAACTCTTCCAACGTTACTGATTTCGCATTTGCCTTTATCCTGTCAGATAATTCATAAAATGCTTCTTCATCATCTGGATGCTGTAACACATATGCTCTTAATTCAGCTTTACTCATCATTTTGAAATCCGGTTTGGTCATAACTTACATTTCCTTGTTTATCTACAGATACATCAATTTCCTCACCTGATAAAATCACTAAGTCTCCATTCCGTCGATCTATCCTTACAAGAGTCACTGGTTTGAGAAAAATGTTGGTCAGCAAGTGGCTCAGTCGATATCACTGTTGTAGTTGCTTAAAAGTAGGTTCGTCCAACTTCACCTCCTATTTTGGCACGAATAACCGCTTTTATAGATTGTATAGATTGTTGTTTCAGTTACTCTCAGAGCTTTTGCCCTATTTTAACAATGCTACGATCTCCTCACACCAAGCCAGCCAACTGGTTTCATAGTGAATTCCGCGCAACAATGTCATGTACTCAAACTTTAGAGTGTTCGACAACACTTGCGGATCTTTAAAGTACTGGTTCTTAATTTCTTGATAAATAGCTAATCGCTGCTGATGTTTCTGACGATGGGCTTCTAACTTTGCCACTATCGTCTCGCAGGACACTAGATGTCCAGCATAGAGTTTCACGAGCAATTCATCTTTGATTAATGCCATGTCTTCTGGCTCAGCAATCCACTGACACAACTGCTGTTTACCCAATGTCGTCACTGTATAAATGCGTTTGTCGGGACGATTCTCTTGCTGTACTGATTCTGCTTGCACCCACTCCTTTTCTTCTAAACGGTTCAGTTCTCGGTAAATCTGTTGGAAACTAGCACTCCAAAAAAAACCAACCGACCCTTCTACCGACGGATTGAACCGCTTAGCTAGATCGTATCCACTGCTAGGAGCATTGATTAAGACTGACAGAATGGCATAGCTGAGAGACATAAAAATTACAGTTGACATATTCACTAAATTGAATATAACATAGATTGCATATTCAATTTAGTGAATAATACTTTTGTTGAATATAAAATTGACCTCAAGCAACACCATCAAGCAGTCATAAGAGGACAAGTATAATGAACTATTCCATTTATAAAATTAATTTGCCGGAGCATCCAGAGGCTGTTGCCTTTGTTAATGGCTTTTTGACACGCGATCGCATAGGATTTTTCTGGATGTGGAAAAATCTGTCATGGATTAAGAGTGCAACTGCTACAGCAAAAGGCTGCGTGCAAGTAAAAGCTGGAATTTGTGGACCCAAGGAAGTTATCATGGTCAGTTACTGGCGTTCAGAACATGACCTGAAACAGTTTTTCCGAGGCGAAGCACATCGGCGGATGATGCAGTTTGTGATGAAGAATCCCAACAGTTTGTGTTTGTATAATGAGACATATCGACCGTCGCACAGTGGCAAATACAGCCACGAACCGCAAGGCATGGCAAAGCTTTACGCGAGTTTGGCACAATGAAAGAGTGTTCGTGCGAGCGTATAGAGGTATGAGATGTCAGCAGAAAAAGTAGCGCTCATTGATTACCGCAAAGTCAATGCTGCAAACTCACTATTGCCCAAACCATCCATCCTCTCAAGCTGTGGCTGGAGTCACCTGCACCTAGAAGTTTACCAACAGCCAAAATTTGAAATCATAGAGCATCAACATACGATGCACGTCATTGCCCATGCTACAGTTTCCTCTGGCTTTCCCGCATCCTCAAAAGGAGAACGGTGGTTGGATGGCAAGTTGCACCACGAGACACGACATCAGGGAGATATTGCAATTCTTCCTGCAGGTCTTTCCCATCGCTGTAACTGGGACAGTTCGGTTGAGTTCGCAATTTTGGCACTTGAGCCTGCACTTCTCCAACAGGTTGGTCAGGATATTGTGAATGGCGATCGCATTGAACTCATACCTGAGTTTATGAATCGTCAGGATGCACTGCTCCAAGGGATTTTCTTAACTTTGAGAGAAGAAGTAGAAGTTGGCAAAATTGGTGGCGATCTGCTGGTTGATAGCCTTAAAACCACGTTGGCAATTCACCTTTTACGGAAATATTGCACCACACAACCTAAGCTTTCGAGTCATTCAGATGGATTATCTCAATTAACTTTACAAAAAGTGAGGGAGTATATCCACGAGCATCTTGATGGGAACTTGAAACTGGTAGAGTTGAGTGCGATCGCTCAAATCAGCCCCTATCATTTTCTGCGTCTGTTCAAGCAACAAGTGGGTATAACCCCACATCAATATATTCTACAGAGTCGAATTGAAAAGGCGAAATATCTATTACAACATAGCAATTTAAGTATTGCGAATATTGCCTTGAGAACTGGTTTTTCCGATCAAAGCCACTTGACGAGATGCTTTAAACGCATGGTTGGGGTGACTCCCAAAAAAAGGATGAAGGATAAAGGATGAAGGATGAAGAATAAGTTGATAGGTGCATACAAGCTTCTCAACTTACTAATGGAATTGGGTTCATAAGCTGTTCCATATTTATTTTGCATATTGAACCGCAGAGACGCAGAGGGCGCAGAGTAAGAGAGAGAAGAGTTTGGTGCTTTTTATCAAGTTTAAAAAATATGTAAGTTAAATGTATTTTAGCTTACTTTATACGTTAGTTAAGCCGCAATAATTTACTAAAATACCGCAACTTTCTTCTAGAGACCTAAATAGCAACTTTTTTAAATTATTAACAATAGGTTCTACTAGATAGAGAATATGATGACAATCGAACAAACTGAGGTTTTGGTTTCCACACCAGATGGACAAATGCCTGCTTTCTTGTTTACACCAAACGAGCCTAACCATAAGCCTGCCGTCCTCTTACTGATGGAGGCTTTTGGCTTAACGTCTCATATTCGAGATGTAGCAATCCGAATTGCTAGGGAAGGATATGTAGTACTCGCCCCCGATTTGTACTACCGCGAGCTACCTAACAATAAGTTTGGATACGATGAGGTGGAATCAGCGATGGCAATGATGTATCGCCTCGATCTTAAATCTATAGAAGCAGATATTCGAGCAGCATTGGCTTTTTTGAAGTTGCAAAAAGATGTGTATCGCGATCGCATAGGCGTGACTGGATTCTGCTTGGGTGGCGGATTAAGCTTTCTCACCGCCTGCAAGTTGTCAGCCGAAATTGCTGCTGCTGCACCCTTCTATGGCATGGTGCTAGACGAGTGGATTGATGCGGTGAGAGATATTACTGTACCTGTTCACTTGTTCTTTGGAGGAGTCGATCCGTTCATTCCGTGCGATCGCATTCAGCAAATTGAGTCGCGGTTCCAGGAACTTGGCAAAGACTACACTTTGAAAGTTTACCCCGATGCAACTCATGGTTTTTTCTGTCACGAACGCTCCGACTACAACCGCTTGGCGGCGGAAGATGCTTGGCTGCAACTTACACAGTTCTTCAAGCGACATTTGCAGAAAGAAAGCTAAAAATTCTGCTTTTTTTTGCTAGTACTACAGATTCTTCACAAGTTCTTCAGATTTTGATTGGAAAATCAAAGCAGTCTAGATAAACACAGTTCAAAGTTCTTCTAAGATAGATTTTTCTAAACTTTCATCCCACCTCAACAGCGTGGGCGATCGCTATGGCATGATATCATCAAGTTTAAGCTCTAAATTCAGAAGCAAATAAGAGGAAATCGCATCTCCTAAGCGATATTGTTGCTGCTGATACACACCATTAACTAATTGACATACAGTAAAAGTAGGTTGTTTGGGATTACCGATAAATTGCAAACCACCCAAACCCCGAAAATCTACAATCCAATATTCCGGTATTTCAAGAATTGCATATTCTTCCACTTTTCTTGCATAGTCATCTTGCCAATTAGTACTCACAACCTCAGCAACCAGCTTAATCGTATTACCATTACAAATAATAGGTTCCTTTTGCCAAAGCGGTTCAGTGTTAAGTTTTGCTTTATCTAAAACAATTACATCCGGACGTAATGCTGTTGCTTCTGCTGCGAGTGGTTTAATCAAACAAGTTTTGGGAATCAACCAGTTGAAATTGGTACGAAGAATTTCAGCAGAAATTCTACCAGCAATATTTCCTGAAACTTCTTCATGAGAACCAGTTGGTTCCATGTCACGTAATTCTCCGTCTATAAGTTCGTAACGGGGATTATCCCCATATTCAGCGAGAAATGCAAGGAAAGTGAGAAGCTTGGGTGGGGTGTAGGTCATAGTTTATATTGTGACAGCAGGTGGTTTTATTTTAGCAATGAGTCCTTGCCTTGCGAACTTCGTTTGTGTAGGCGTGATTTCAATCGCAAGCGTGTTTTTTCCAAATTGGGATGCTCCCCAAAGTATCATCTGATATGACGACGCTCATTTTTCCCTCTTGCTAAAAATTTCAGTGGATTAAATAACGCGAGCATTATCGAGACGTGAGATTCACTCTTTGTAGGAGTTCAATCTGCACGATTATCTCAATAATAAACCCGATGTTAGTGCAGAATATATGCGTTTGTGTGACGACCTACTCGCGTTGATGGTCAATGAGCGATCGCATTTACAGTAAGGGTTAACTAAGAAGTGAAATCGCATGGAAAATATGGGTGGGATCGGGAGTGCGATCGCCTTGACGATATAGATTGAATGAAAATGGCGATCGCTTTACAGTATGGGTTAACTCACATCTTGCACCAAGGAAATTTGATATAAATTTATTACACAGTACTAAATGAAAACCCTTGATTTAGCGATAAAAGCCAGCAAGAATTAAGTATCCTTATCGCGGATATTTTTACATTACCTGGGTTTGTACTGAGAGGTGCAAGATCTGAGTGAAGAGAAATGGTCAGAGATTTCTCAAAAATTAGGTCATCCCATACCAAGACTTTCAGAGCTATATCAACGCAGTATGAAGAAGCGTAACATTATCGATTATTTTTGTAGATACTTACAGTAAGTCACAATCATTCACTCCTGCACAATAATATCAAGGATAATTCATCATGAACGCCGAGCAAACATCTTTTACAATTCCTCTGAGTCGTACAGCACATGAAATAGCTGATAAACGAAGACAAGGAATTTCAAATACTGAAAATGCTAAAAAAATCTATCTCAATACTTTAGCTGACGAGTAGCGGTATCTAAGTCTTGAAGTAATTTATCTGCCATATCTAAAAACTCGTCGGTTACGGGGATTGCACTACGTTTGGTAGCACCTCTTCTTTTCACTATTTTCTGGAGGGCTTTGATGGATTCGCTCAACGGCGATGTACTAGCAATAATTAATGCTTCCGTGATGCCCAATGGTTCATTGATATTCAGTGTAAACGCATCTTCTTCCTCATCATCAGGAATGATTCGCTTTTCCCAGGCTCTGATTAAAGCTGCTTCTTCTGATAGGGAAATCAACTGATTGTCAGGAAAGATAGTGGCTATTTCACCTTCAGCATCAATCACAAAAATGCTGACGTAAAGGTCAACTGGCTCCTGATTTTCTATTTGAAAGGCTACTTGCGTCTCTAGAGGTAATTTAGGAATATCATTACCTGTAATAGTTACTGGTCTTGCAGGTTGTTTGCTATTGGCACGACCTCGAACTGTAAAGGCTTGGCTGATAATTTTTTGGCTTTCAGCAATGTTCATTGAGGCTGTAACTTTTAACCTGGATGTGTTGGTATTGCCTACCATTTGCTTGATAATTCGTGCAGCCAATAAAGATTTAAATTTAGATGTTAACCGTTCTACAGCCTGAGCAACAGTTTCATTGGCATCACCAAAAGATTTAGGAATGATTTGGTCGAGTGATGGGAAAAACAAACCCAAACTGCCTACAACTGGTAGATTTGGTATGTTCAATTGCTGCAATCTCTGATTTCTTTCTGGGGTCATGCGCCCAAAAATATATTGCACTTCTTGCTGTCCCAAAGGTAAAGGAGTAACGCGCTTAAGTGCTTGTAAACCTTGTTTCGCTTGGGCAGTAGTATTACTATCAAATAAGTCAAACGTCAACCTGCACCTCAAGCCTTAGCGATTCTCGCCGATCCAGTATACAGCGCTACCGATGAGCGAGTTATCAGTGCTCAAAATAAACAACTTCAAAAGCAAGATGATATCGACTTGCAGCTAGAACGTTCTGCTCTCAAACGTTCTGCCGATCTTCTCGGTGTCGAAGGTTGGCCGCGACTTTTCGGGACTCGCACAGAAGCAGAGAAAATTTTTGAGCTAGTACCCAAATTCCAAGGCGTGCAAGTCTTTGATTTTGCTGCTAACTACACTTGGGCTACGAGCAGCAATCTCAACCAATTCCGGATGTTACACTTTGCTACCCACGGCTTTGTTAATGATGCTAACCCAGAGTTATCAGGAATTGTGCTGTCGCTAGTCAACGAACAAGGTCAAGACATCCGGGGGTATCTGCGGTTAGCAGACTTATTTAACCTCGATTATCCAGCAGATTTAATTGTGCTGAGTGCCTGTGAAACTGGACTGGGTAAAGAAATTCAAGGTGAAGGCTTAGTGGGATTGACAAGAGGATTGATGTATGCAGGTACAGAAAGATTAGTCGTATCCCTATGGCAAGTTAGCGATGAAGGTACATCTGAGTTTATGCAGGAATTTTACAAGCAAATGTGGCAGGGACGAAAGTCTGCAAATGAGGCGTTAAGGGCGACACAGTTGAAGATGTGGGAGCAAGAGAAATGGCGTCATCCCAATTACTGGGCGGCTTTTACCTTTTTGGGTGAATGGCGATAGTTTTTGTCACTTTCATTGTACTAGGCTTGGGTAGACTGCCTAATGGTTCCTACCGAACTACGCTCCAAGTGGTTGGGTCTACGATCCGCTTGCTACTGGAAGCGACTACGGAGTGAGCCTAGAAAGTGAAGAAATGATGGTGTTTGACTCCGGTTTACTCCGTTATTTAGCTACTCATTCAGAATCACCGGTTTATGATTGATTTAGGTGATAAGTATTACGAATTACCAATTACATTCAGATGCCTAGTCATCTGGCAACTTTCTGGGCAAGCAACCCTTGACCCAATGGGAATGCCATTAGTCAGCGCTACCAAGGAAGGGAATGGAGCTGATGACCCATTATATTAGGACTTACGCACTGTACAAATTGGCGATCGTATCTTCTGCTATGATCTTTTAGTTAATCTTTTAGGTTTACTTACAAAGGAAAGGCAACTAGCAAACCATGCCAGAAATTATCACCGCTGTCTATGAAAACGGGGTTCTGCGCCCTTTAAATCCCTTATCCCTACAAGAGCACCAAACTGTGCAGATTCAAGTTTTGACTGAAGAACCAGCAATGGATGCCGAACAGATAATTCAATCCCTGGTGGCAGCAGGACTCGTAAGTTCTCCCCCCCGTCAGGAAGATGTTGAGCCAGTTTCAGAAGAAGCGTGGCGTGAACTAACCCAAAGACTGGAAGCATCCCCCGGCAAGCCCCTATCAGAAATCATTATTGAAGAACGGGGTTAATGTGACTGTCTACTTTTTAGATAGCAGTGCTCTGGTCAAACGGTACGTGCCGGAAACTGGCAGTGCTTGGATACGGGCAATCTCGGATCTCAATACTGGCAACTCATTAATCATTGCCCGAATTACTTGGGTGGAAGTTAGAAGCGCGATCGCTCGAAGGCAAAGGGAAAGAAGTCTGACTGTAACCGATGCAAATTTAATTACCCAGAGGTTTCGCTTTGACATGAATAGTCAGTACCAAGTGATTGAACTCGATTCAACACTTGCAGAAACAGCGGGTCAGTTGGTTAGTCAATACCCTCTACGCGCTTATGATGCCGTTCAACTAGCGTCAGTGCTGCTAATTCAACCCGCTTTCCCTGCAACACAATCTACTCAATTGATCTTTCTCACAGCTGACAACCGCCTCTCCGAGATTGCAGTAGCTCTTGGGTTACTGAGCGATAACCCCAATCATCACCCCTAATCTGGGTGAAGCTACTCCCGAACCAGCACAGGATTACCTATTTCTTCATTGTTAATTAAGTTAGATGGGGTAAGTTACTTGTGAGCATCCCCTATTTAGGATCTCATAGTTCTTGCCATAATGGGGGAATTTGTGCCGGGTTCTGAAAAATCACGGATAGCCTTACTGAATGAGAAGCTTGGCAGTAGTCTACCATACAATTGTGTAATTGAAAAAAATAGGAAAAATTTGTTACAAAATATAGTATCATCCTTTTGGCAGATGACTAACAATAGATGGCTGAGTTGCCATCATCCAAAATCTCAAAACTGCCATGCCTAAAGTGTAAGTGACAACAATGAAACTTTGGACACCCAATCAGCCATTGCAAAACGGACGCTTCATCATTCAAAAAGTCCTTGGAGGCGGTGGCTTCGGCATCACCTACAGCGCCATCGAACAACGAACGGGTAAAATAGTTGTCCTCAAAACCCTCAACCACATCCAACAAAGTCAAGCGGATATGGTAAAAACAACGGTAATAAAAGTTTGAGTGATATATACATTTGCATTGATATCAATGTATAAACTAAAGTACCGCCTGCAAGTAAAGCAATGAATAAACGACTATCGCGTTTACTATACTGATGTTGCAGCAGTAATAGCTGCATCCCTTTACTAAGAAATACCGCAATTCCAATCATCAAAAAATCGGGAATTGGAATAACTAAATTTTGTTTTATCAGGTTTTGAATCATGTAAGCATTGATTTCTACTCCTGTAAAATCTTGCAAGAAACCACTTTTGGGATTTTGTATCCGCCAATAAGCTACCCCCATTGGTAAAGGAAAAGTATCACTATGGTTTTTTGATAGTCCCGAATCTTTGTATCCAGCAGTACCAATTAATACAACTTGCTGTTTTAAATTTTCTTGGTTGAGAATAGTATTTTTTTGGAGATAATTACCTGCATTAACGACTTGATAAACTTGATTAGGTGGTAGCGAATAATCTATGATTGGGTAAAAGCAAGCTTCCCCAAAATATTCAGAAAAGCTACTTAGTCTAGAGAGATGTAATTTCCGAATTTTTTGTTTTAATGATGAATTTTCTTGAACGTTATCTAAATATGTTATGAGATCGGTACGTAAATTATTATTTCTCAAGTCTTGCGGCTGTCGCAGATTTTCAGGTAACTTTTCTTGTTCGATCCAAGATACCAATGTTATCAAGTAAGTAAACGGACAGCTTTGAATACAATCTGTATTTGTATTTACTAATGACAAATGTCCTGTTGTATGGTCAGTATAACCCTGAAAGGTTTGATTAAGATTAGCGACTCTCTTATTTACGGGCTGCTCTTGATTATAATTATTCAATATTGAACCCAAAATAAACCATGTATCATTAACCTTGGCTGATTTTTCTAGTGATGCGATCGCACGGCGTTCTTCTTCAAAGCATCAGCACTTACAAGATAATATTGGTTGGGATATTCTGTTTTTCTCTGGGCATTCTCTTTCTCAGGGTAAACAAGGACAAATTCGTCTCAATAGTCATGAGAGTTTGACAATGGCTGAATTGAGGGATGCTTTGCAAATAGCCATAAAAAGACGATTGCAGATAGCATTTTTCAATTCTTGCGATGGTTTGGGTATTGCCTATGAATTAGAACAATTGAATATTCCCCAAGTGATTGTGATGCGCCTAAGCGTACCAGATAAGGTAGCGCAGGAGTTTTTGAAGTATTTTCTTCTTGAGTTTACAGGTGGCAGAGTATAAGACTCTATGCGTTCGATACATTCAAAGATGTTGTTCAAGTACAGCCGATCGTCTCTCATAACGCCACAGCTTCCCGCAACACTTTATCTCTAATCAATTCATGTAGAGTTTCTGGTTCAGTTACATCCACTTTACGTCCTAGCAATTCTGACAAAGACTGCATCAAAGCAATTTGGTCTATTAAGGTTCGTTGTGGTTCAAGTTCCACCAGAAAATCTACATCACTGTCTAGTCTTGCTTCTCCTCTCGCCACAGAACCAAACACCCGGACATTATAGGCTCCGTACAAAGCCGCAATTCTCAAAATTTCTTCCCGATAAGCTTTAAGTATTTCATCAATGCCCATAGCCTAACCCAAAATAATTTCGACAAATCTCTACCTCTAGTTTAGCGAAGCTATATTAATTCTTTCGGTGCTTAATTCCTATTTTAACTTAGGGGTTAGTTTGGCAGTAATGCCATTAGTCGTCCATGAGGCGTTGATTCGCCATTGGGGACGGTTGCGGGGATGGATGCAGGAGAACCGCAAGTTTCGTGTTTGGCAACAAGGGTTGATGGTGGCGTTGCAGCAATGGGTGGTGCGGCCTTTGGCTGTAGCGGAGGATTGGTTGCAGCAACGGGATGGGGAAGTTAGTAAAGCGCAGCGATGGTTTATTGAGAAGAGTGTGGCGTTACGGGAGAGGGAGAGGAAGCAGAAACAGAGATTGCGACTGAGTATTATTGCTGGGTTGGGTTGAGGAACGAAACCCAACATTTATGCGATATACAGGCAGAGATAGCACGAAATACTGCTCGTTAAGAAATTGTCGCGAGAGACAAGCAGGGGGTGCAGGGTTGCAGGGGTTGCAGGGGAGGAAAAACGGCTTTAACCGACAGTATTGAGATAGCACGAAAACAACATTTATGCGATCGAATTTGTTGGTTTCCGACGGTAAACCCAACCACAGGCGGACAGAGCACGATCCACAACACGCCTAGTATCAACAACAGCCCTACGAATACGTGTAACCCCTAACCTAATTAGCAACTTGGGTTATATTGTTAACCGTTTGTGCTTCTACATAAGCTTCTTTACCTGTAATCAATCGAGAGCGACGATTGCGAGTGATATAATTCCACGCCCACTGGAATACTACTAGCAATTTAGTGTCAAACTCAATTAAGAAGTAGATGTGAACGATTAGCCAAAATACCCAAGCCAGGAAACCTGTGAGTTTGAGGAAGCCTAAATCGACAATAGCTAAATTTTGCCCAATCATCGCCAAACTACCCACATGATTGTAATGGAATGGGGGCAAACTTTGACCTAGAAGACGTGCTTGAATGAGTTTAGCTACATACTCTCCTTGTTGTTTGGCTACGGGTGCAACACCAGGTAAGGGTTTACCATCTTGATAGGAGAAGTTGCCTAAATCTCCTACGACAAAAATGTTTTTATAACCCTTAATGGTTAAGTTTGGTTCTACAATCACACGGCCGGAGCGATCGCACTCTACACCTGTACGTTCTGCTAGGACTTTCCCCATTGCGGAACCCTGAACACCTGCAGCCCACAATATAGTTTTTGAGGCAATTGCTGTGACTTCATCGCCTTGCTTGAAAGTCACGATATTATTTTCAATGTTTGTCACCCTGGTGTTCGTTTGGATAATCACACCCAACTTTTGCAAAGATGCTGCTGCGACTTGGGATAAATCCGGGGAAATGTGTGGGAGGATGCGATCTGCCCCTTGTAATAGTAAAATTTTCGTTTCTTCGGTGTCGATGTTGCGGAAATCTTCTTTGAGAGTTTTATATGCCAACTCGGCGATCGCACCTGCTAATTCTACTCCTGTAGGTCCACCACCCACAATCACAAAAGTTAACAAAGCACGACGTTTTTCGGGATCGGTTTCTTTTTCTGCTAGTTCAAATGCTGAAAATATGCGGCGGCGCATTTCTATCGCATCTTCAACAGTTTTCAAGCCAGGAGCTAATTCTTTCCAGTTATCCTGACCAAAGTAGGAATGGTTAGCACCTGTGGCGACAATTAGTGTATCGTAAGGTACTACTTTATCGCCCATTATCACTTGTTGTGCTTTTGGATCGATATCATTGACTTCTCCCAGCAACACTTGCGTGTTCTTGCTTTTGCTGAATACAGCTCGCAATGGTGAGGAAATATCAGCAGGTGATAGCGTACCTGTCGCAACTTGATATAGAAGCGGCTGAAATAGATGAAAGTTACGTTTATCGATGAGAGTAACATTCACATTAGCTTTAGCAAGATGTTTTGCTGTGTACAGTCCACCAAAGCCTCCACCAATGATAACAACCTCATGTCGTGCATTATTGTCAAGTGCAACAGCCATACGAAATATTTCCTTCTGTTAAGAGCATTGTAAAGTTTCTTAACAAATGTTTTAACAGTAGGATGATAGGGGTTGCCGTTAATTTAGAACAATTTAAAAAATTATGAAAGTATCAAAGTTACTCATTAGTCATTATCAAAAGTGAGCGATTGATGTCTGAATCGCGTTCAAAAAGAAAGCCAACGACCCACAAAGGAGTATCAGACCGAGTATATAAAGCGTTGTAGTAGTGCGTTTACCCTGAACCCAGATTTGCTCGTAGGAAAGTTGATGATTCTGAATGAGAAAGAATGCTGGAGGATTAAATATAAAGGGCATTAACCGACTCAGTACAAGTCGCAGAAAAAAGTTGACAGACCACAACAACTTGCCAAGAGAATCTTGGTTATACTGCCAGGGATAAGCAACTCGGGCAAGGTATACCAAGGCTTTTGTATCAGGTAACCGTAAAGATTCGTATAAAGGCAAAGCCCGCGAAATCTCGTCGTTAGTTTGAGAAAGCGCTTCATTCAAAATGTATACATCCTCCAGTGCTGAATTTACCCCTTGTCCGATATCTGGAGGAAAGCAATGAATGGCGTCTCCTAAAAGTACAATTCCATCTGCTCTATACTCAGGTATTTCGTGAGAGGCTTGTTTTTGACTTAACAAGAAGTACAATCCAGAACAGTATTGGGGAATGGGGAAGTAACCGCCTTCACTGTTCGCAAATCTCTCAGCTTCTTCAAGCGGCACTATTTGACGTACAGGCAATTGTGGGAAAGCTTTCTCAAAAAAATTGTACAGCTCCTCAGGGTTTTTCAATTCCCATATCTGATGGTCTGGGTACTTAATAATATTTGCAGAACGGGGTTCATCTGGGTTTTTCAGAGGCAATATACCAAGAGAAACAGAACGCTTGCGACCTCGCAAAGCCCCACGAATTGCATATGCTACAGTGCTTACGGCACGCTCCTTGCCACTACGATCCAGAGGAAATTTTGGTGGCAGGGTTAAAACTTTATATCTCAGAGACGAACTGGGCGAGGGAAAAAGCTTCATTTCAAATTTGTCTGATGTCGGTTTGTCCCACTCTTTTAAGGTGTTACGGACGATGGAGTGAAGACCATCACAACCAACTAAAAGATTGGGTTCAAATGTGACAATACTCTCGTTCTCTATGGAGACAACAACTTCTAACTTTTCCTGATGTGGATTATTTCTACCTTTTTTGTTGATTTGCACGCACTTTGCATTGAACAAGACAGTGATGCGGTCTTGCCAATGTTGTTCGATTTCCTGGTATAATAAAAGAACAAATGCTTTGCGTGGCAGCCAGTAGGCAGTTTTCCGGTTTGGATCTACAGTAGGCAATTTAGATGTTGTGCAACTACCATTTGGTTTTATTTTGGTTAAGTAAAATTCTGTGCTTGGAACGCTAATTTCTGATAGCTTTTCCGTCAGACCGAGGAAATCTGTGAATTTTTGACCTCGACCATCAATTTGATAGTTGAATGATTTGTCAGGTTCATAGTAATCAGCAGTAGCACGTTGTTCTAAAACTGTAATATTTGTCCAACCACGTTTAGCTAACATTAATGCGGTGGCAAGTCCAGCAGGTCCTCCGCCAACAATCAAGACTTTTTGGCCAAAACGATCGCTCTCTTTTTGTGCAAACGATTCTTCACTCAACATATACATTGCCTTAAAAGCGACTATCTTTAGACTAGCAACGCAGCATCACAATCGGTGGTTTTATCATATAATACAGGCTGCGAGTTTCTGTAGAGCAATGCTGGTAGAGTAGAGGAGGCGGAGCCTCTCCCGGTAAGCATTCCCAGCCTGAGGCTGGGAACGAGGTGTACTAGATAAAAGCACGTGTTTAAGGCAAAAATCGATCTAACGCCGCCTTAAGTTGTTCAAGTTCATCTTCAATGTTGCCCTCTTTTGCTGCTCTTCCAATACATTCTGTTAAATGCTCATCTAAAACAATTCTCGCTACTCGATCTAAAGCTCCTCTGACAGCAGCAATTTGCAATAATACATCAGGACACGGGCTACTTTGCTGCACCATTGTCTTAATACCCCGAATGTGTCCTTCTATACGCGATAGCCGATTGACAATTCGCCGCAAAGACTCTTCACTATGAACGTGTGAATGAACCGAATGTTCGTGCTCGTGATGGTGTTGTGTATTTTCTTGATTGTTATTGTCACAAAGTAAATCCTCTTCCCGTTGGGACAGGGGTAAGGATTGTTTGGGTAATCGATTCGATGCGTTCATGGTTTTACTTGAGAGAGTGCAGCCAGTCAATTAAATCCTAACCTAGAGGAAAGAAATGGGTATGAGGCGTATGAAGGGAAGTTGAGGAAACTTAGAGCAGAAAACAACCGTCAATGGACAGTGATTGTTATGAAACTGTAAAAATAGGTATAGAGACTATTTTCTCATCTAGCAACAATTTAGATTAAAACTATAGGTTGTGATTATGCGATTTTCCCAATTACCTCGGTCAATACGTCAACTCACTACTCACGTGTTAGCAATTGTTTTGGGAGTTGTGTTAACTGTTAGCACTTTGCGCGTGTCACCCTCCCAAGCAGAACCAGCACCCATTTCGCCAACGGCTGATTCACCACAACTCCTCGCTCAACGCTCCTCACCAACAACCACTGCTATTGGTGGTAATAGCTTTGTGACAGCCGCAGTGAATCGTGTTGGGAACGCAGTTGTGAGAATTGATACCGAACGTACTGTTTCTCGTCGCGTTCCCGATCCCTTCTTTGACGATCCCTTTTTCCGCCGATTTTTTGGGGACTCCTTTCCACGACAAATGCCACAAGAACAAATGCGCGGTTTAGGATCGGGTTTTATTATTGATAAAAGTGGTTTAGTTGTTACTAATGCCCATGTGGTAGATAAGGCTGATAAGGTAACAGTCCGCCTCAAAGACGATCGCACTTTTGAAGGAAAGGTACTGGGTGCTGATGAAGTCACCGATTTGGCAGTTGTAAAAATCAACGCTGGTGGGGATTTACCAGTTGCTCCCTTGGGTTCTTCCTCAAACGTACAGGTGGGAGACTGGGCGATCGCATTAGGAAATCCCCTAGGATTAGATAATACTGTAACATTAGGTATTATTAGTACCCTCAGACGTTCTAGCGCTCAGGTGGGAATTGGTAACAAGCGCTTGGATTTTATTCAAACTGATGCAGCTATTAACCCCGGTAATTCTGGGGGTCCTCTGCTCAATGGTCTGGGTGAAGTGATTGGTATCAACACAGCCATCCGTGGCGATGCTATGGGTATCGGGTTTGCTATTCCCATTGATAAAGCCAAAGTTATTGCCGCCAAACTGCAACGAGGGGAAAAAGTCGATCACCCATTCATAGGCATACAGATGCAGGATTTAACCCCTGAAGTGGCAAGGCGAATCAACTCCGATCCTAATTCTCCGGTGCAAATCCCAGAAATTAATGGTATTTTCGTAGTTCGTGTTGTACCAAACTCTCCTGCTGCTGCTGCTGGCATTCGTCCGGGAGACGTAATTGTTGAAGTTGATAAACAGCGAGTGAGTAAGGGAGAACAGTTGCTGGAAGTGGTAGAAAATAGTCGAGTTGGTCAAACATTGCAGTTGAAAGTGCAAAGAGGCAACCAAACTCAGCAAGTTTCGATACGCACCGCTCAATTGCAAGATGCTACGTAGAGGGAGTAGGGAGTAGGGGGTAGGGAAGAGAAATTTCTTCCTCGTTACAAGGCTTAGCCTTGTAACGCAGTTCCAGTGGACTTCTGCCTCGTTTGCAGACTAAATGAGGCGGAGCCTCTAAGTAAGGCATTCCCAGGCGGAGCCTGGGAACGAGGTGACCGGATCGAGGTGAACCCGCGAGATACCCTACTCCCTACCCCCTACTCCCTACCCCCTACCCCCTAAAAATTGACGCAAACTCAACAAACTCAAAGTTTGCCCCAAGGACAGGGGTAATAGTGTGACTCCTTCTATGTGAGATTGTACCCACCCGTCTCCCCAGTACCATTCGTGAAACCCGTCTATTCCTTGGCTTAGAATCAGGCGCAGGCAATCGGAACCTACCACATCCACATGATGGTGAATCGCAATCAGTCCGGTACGGCTAACAAACTCAAATCCAGATTTAAGCTCTTCTGGCATTCCAGAGGCAAAACGACTATGAGGTAGCCATTTTTCTAGTTCTGCTGGACGCAGTATACTGTTACGAATTGCGATCGCGGATGCTTCTATTTCTATCCGTAGTTGACTTTTCTGAAAATTACCTAACATTTTTTATAAATTCATTATTAGTAACTGCGAATTACGTTGTCTAATTGTAGATGAGCCAACGATATTTTGGGGATTTCACGCGTTGCATAACCGCATCATCCCTGAAAAGGGGGCTATGCGTAAGTCCTATTTTAAGTTAAGTTTTGTTATACTAAAGTAACGATTTTACCCGTGCTTAACAAAGACCGGGTATGTCGGTCAAACATTATTGGTAAGGTTTTCATTTCATGGCCGATCAATTAATTCGCGCTACAGCAGCTGATGGCGGCATTCGTGCAGTAGGCGCTATTACCACACGTTTGACAGAAGAAGCAAGAGCGAAACACAAACTTTCCTATGTAGCAACAGCAGCTCTGGGTCGGACTATGGCAGCCGGTCTTTTAATGGCTTCTAGTATGAAGCGTTCTGGCTCAAGAGTCAATGTCCGAGTGAAAGGTGATGGACCCTTGGGTGGCATATTGATCGATGCAGGGCTAGATGGAACGGTACGTGGTTATGTAGACAATCCGGATGTGGAACTACCGCCAAATAGCAAAGGTAAGTTGGATGTTGGCGGTGCAGTTGGTAAGGGCTTTCTTTATGTTGTGCGCGATGTTGGATATGGATATCCTTACTCAAGCACCGTGGAACTCGTTTCTGGTGAAATTGGCGACGATGTAGCTCATTATTTGATGACTTCCGAACAAACACCTTCAGCAGTTGTGTTGGGTGTTTTTGTAGAACCGAGTGGCGTCACTGCGGCTGGCGGTTTACTAGTACAAGTGTTGCCTAAAGCAGCTAGAGATGAAGCTCTTGTGGAAAAGTTGGAGTCACGAGTCGCTGCTTTAAGAGGGTTTACACCTTTGTTGCAAGCAGGTAAGTCTTTGACAGAAATCTTTCAAGACTTATTGGGAGATATGGGATTGGTTATATTTCCCGAAAGACAAATGCTGCGCTTCCACTGCGGTTGCTCTTTTGACCGTGTCTTAGGAGCACTGAAAATGTTGGGACAGGCAGAACTGGAAGATATGATGGTTAAAGATAATGGTGCTGAAGCAACTTGTCATTTTTGCGGGACGGTGTATAATGCAAGTCGAGATGATTTGGCTCAACTTATTGTAGACTTGCAAGCAGAAGCGTCGTGCAGATAAAGTATAAAAAAGTACTTTTAAATGTAGGAAATTCATGGTATATGTGGATAATGGGATATAGTAGAACTTTCCAATAGTGAGAAAGTTACTATGGCAGCAGCAAAGGTTTGGAGCTATAACAGTCGCTATTCGTTTACTTGTGGTGTGAGCAATGACAGCAGAGCGGGATATGCCAGAAAGTTGGTTGCCGGGTCGAGCAAGAGAGTCAGATGATATGACAGGATTATCCCCGAAGAAACAATATAACAGCGATGACGCGTCTGGTGTACCAGCAACTGGTTCTAACTCCAAGTCTGTGAAACCCCCAAAAGACAGTAATTCGTCGGAAAATTCGCTTTCAGATAGTCAGTCCGACAAACTAGTTCCATCCAGTGGTTATGGAAAATTGCCAAAATGGACAAAAAGTTGGGTGCTGTGGACGTTATTATTAGCAATGGTTCCCGGTGCCATAGCTTTCATGGCAACCGCAATGCTGTTAAAGTTGCCCTCAGCGCCCAACTGTCCATCGATTTTCTGGCCACTGGCAAGTGCGTCAGTACGGCTGCATTGCGCTCAGTTGGCAGCTTCTAAACAGACAGTCAAAGATCTTCTGCAAGCGATCGATCTTGTGAGGCAACTGCCGCCAAGTCATCCACTGCGAGGCGAAATCGATCGCTACATGGAAGATTGGTCAAAAGATATCTTGGCACTAGCTGACCAAAATTTTCAGTTAGGAAGGCTAGAAGTCGCGATCGCAACGGCGCGAAAAGTACCAAATGATGTTTCCGCTTATAAAGTGGTGGAAGAACAAATTACCAAATGGCAAACAATTTGGTCAAAAGCAGAAGAAACCTATAAAAATTCAGAAGCTCAATTGCGGGAACAAAATTGGCATCAAGCATTTATGCTAGCTGCTAAGTTGTTGCGAGTAGAGAATAAGTATTGGTCAACAACTAAGTACGATCAACTCAACCGTCTAATTGTGAGTGCGCGAGAAGATGGTGATAAGTTGGCAAAAGCTCGGGGGATAGCAGAGAGTGGCTCGGTAGAAAATATACTCAAAGCGATTAAGCTGGCTCAATCTATTGAGAAAGACAGTTATGTTTATCAGAAAGCTCAAGCAACCCTGACAGAATTTGGACGCAAAATACTAGCGATCGCACAAACAAAATTAGATCGGCGCGATGCAGATGGAGCAATAGAACTCGTACAGAAAGTTCCAGCCGTAACAGGGTTAAAGTTAGAAGTAGAGGATTTTATAGCGATCGCAGAAGCGCAAAACAGCGCTTGGACGGGTACGGTGTCAGGTTTGGAAGCAGCAATTTCCCAAGCCCAGCAAATAGATATTTCTCGACCCGTGTATGAAAAAGCACAAAAATTGATTGCTCTATGGCAATTAGAGATTGAAGATGTGAGCCGTTTGGAAAAAGCAAGAACGCTAGCATCTCAAGGAACAGTAAGCGATCTATCAGCAGCTATAGCTGAAGCACAACTGATTCCTGCAAGCAATCCCCGCGCTCGGGAAGCAAGACAAGAGATTGGTCGTTGGGTTGCCCAAGTACAAATTATAGAAGACAGACCTTACTTAGATCGAGCCGATCAAATCGCCCTGTTTGATGACGTGAATTCATTGCAAGCAGCGATCGCCGAAGCAAGTCAAGTTCGCAGAGGACGTGCGCTTTATCAAGAAGCCAGAAGAAAAATTGTCACTTGGACGGACAAAATTCAACGGACTGAAGATCAGCCCTACCTAGACAGAGCAAGAGCACTTGCTAGCAGCGGCGACTTACCCTCAGCCATTGAAACAGCAAGACAAATTAGCCCAGGGAGGGCGCTTTCACAAGAAGCACAAGCATCCATAAATGAATGGCAAAGTCAACTCCGCGCCAGAGAAAATTGGAAGAGAGCAAGAGAAACAGCACTTGTTGGGACTCCGGAAGCATTGGCACAAGCAATTCGGATAGCAAATAGAGTGCCAGAAGGAAGCTCATTATGGAGCGATGCCAGTATAGCTGTTGATCAATGGAGCCAGCAATTGTTAGATATAGCTCGTGCTCAAGGAGAATCTGACATGGCTAGAGGTATTGAGACAGCGCGATTAATTCCGCGAGGGACTTCTGCGTATAGTGCAGCACGAGATCAGATTAGAGCTTGGGAAGAATTTCTCAATCCTCCCGCACCACAAATTGAACCAGAGGTAGTACCGGAAGCCACCCCTACTGAGGAACCCACGACTGAGCAACCCACGACTGAGCAACCTGCAACTACCCAAGAGCAGTAATGTCAAGGGGTCTATGCGTAAGTCCTAAAATTGATAAATTTGAGCAAGGTATCAGTAAAATATTGATACCGTGTTCGTTAATAACTTATCAAATAATTCGTTCGTAGTTGCGCTTCAGCGCATGCATCATATTTAAGTGTTTATCCAAACATGATATGAAATCCGGTAGCATCTGAATGATTAAAAAACCGCAGAGGACGCAGAGGACGCAGAGGGAGAGGACAGAGGAATAATTCCGATACAAACGGATTTGATATGAATTGTAAAAAACACAAAGTTTGGGTCGAAAATTGCCGATATTTGCAGTATGTGAGCATTGCCAACCCTACAATACTGAAAACTTATCATAAATTATTTATAAATTCCTATATACATTAAATTGATATTAAATTACTTAATATACAGCAGATTGTAAGTATATATTATTTATCGCTCAAACTCTTAATAAAACTTAGAAACATTCAAGAATTCATGTCTAAGTTGCCTGCCAAGGAACAACTGCCGATCGCCTCCAAAGCGCCTTAATTGATAATATTTTCGTCCTACCTGCATTTCGTTCAACTAATAGATTTTCCTCTTTAGAAATTAGACCCGAGCATCTCATTCAAGGTGCTGAAAACCCGTTTGTCTTAACACAAATACTCGCAAATCTTGGAAAAACTTTAGGTGTAGATGTTGTATTAGTAGATTTGCGTGCGGGGCTTTCTGAACTTTCTACTGGTCTTCTTTTAGATCCACGAGTTCATCGCATTTTTGTTACCACTTTGAGCGGACAATCTATTTCAGGAACAATTAGACTTCTGGAGCTTTTGGGAGAGCGAGCACCTTCTACACGGGATACCGATCCGTTACCAACATTGATTATTAGTCAGGTTCCTAAAGACGTTCAAGATACAGAGCTATTACCCGATCCAAATAAGAGTTTATTATCTGAGCCGGAAAAAAGGCTAATTGAGTCAGCTAAATTCTTTATAGGAGACAACCGAGAACTTCTTAGAATAATTACAGGATTTGATAGAAATTTACTTGTGTTACCCTCAATGTGGGAAGAGGTAAACACTCGGCTTGAGCGTTCAGGTATTGTAGATGCAGTACGTCCATTGCTAGATTTATTACCTGCAAAGCAGAATCAAACTATTATTAAGGAAAGCCTTCCAACATTAAAATCTCAAAGAGAAACTCTTAGAGATATTACTAAAAAATTGGTGTTTGCAGAAACGGCAGAAGCGGAAGATTTTTTAGCTACTATTCCTTTACGTCACTTAGCTTCAGATCACAGACGCCAAGTGCCAATAACAGTTGTGGTTGGAGCCAAAGGTTCGGGAAAAACTGACACTTTTTTACAAATCATTCGCAGAGAGAACTGGCAAACTTTTGCAGAAGATGCGTGTGCAACTCAAGTCCAAATAAACGCTTTCATTTGCCCTGTTTTAGCATCGAAAAACCTTGAAACTCCCGCAATTCAATTGGTAGGAGAAGTTCAGAAAAAGACAGCACAGGCATTGGGTTTTGATAATCCCCAAAGCATCCAAAGTCTTCGCGACCATATTGGAGATTTTTGTCCTCTGAATCTTCACGAAGGTCAGTGGCGAGAACGCTGGTTAGATCTCATTGCTTGGGGTGTTGGATTTCAGCCTCACAAAGAAGGTGCTGGTCGAGCATTGACTGAAAATCTGCTAAAGACTCAACAGCGACTGCTTGTTATTATTGATGGTTTGGAAGACCTGTTCCAAAACTTTGCAAGCGATGAAACTCAACAGACGGCTCTTCGGGCTTTAATTCAGGAAGTTCCAGAGTGGCTTGGACAACAACCCGGTCGCCCTCTAGGTATTATAATTTTCATTAGACGTGATATGGTGCTGGCTGCTGTACGCCAAAATGCTGCTCAAGCGATCGCACGTTACGAACCTTATGCTTTAAAGTGGAATAGAGAAGAGGCGTTAAAACTCGTGGCTTGGGTAGCTACGCTATCAAACATCCCACTCAATACTAATATTGAAAGACTTCAAGATATGAGGGAAGAAAAACTGACCCAAGTTTTAATACCTCTGTGGGGTAAAAAGCTAGGTTCCGATACCTCAAAAGAAGCTGCTTCTGCTAGATTTGTAATTGCAGCGCTTTCAGATTTTAGAGGACAAATTCAATCCAGGGACTTAGTACGTCTTCTTCATTTAGCGGCTCAAGAATCTGTTAACGATCGTCGCTATTCAGATCGCATTCTCATCCCTGCAGCTATTAGGGCTGCTTTGCCTGAATGCAGCACTAAGAAAATTGAGGAAATCGAGCAAGAAAATACTGCTTTGAAAGATGTTTTTACTAAATTAAGGGAGTTGTTTGAAGAAGAGCGAAAAATTCCTTTCACACGAGATCAACTACGACTCACTGTAGAAGAAATGAAGATATTAGAAGATAACGGTGTAGTCATTCGTGAAAAAGACGATTACTATATGCCTGAAATCTTTCGTTTGGGATTGGGTTTCTCACTAACCGCTACAGGGCGTCCTGCTGTTATGTCTTTAGCACGCCGCGCTGCTAAACAGGGAGCTTAAAATTGCAAAGCCTCAATCTGCCGTATTAGCCCCCACTATTTTCGCTTTGCAGGTTTGGTCACTCTAAAGGGATTGGCTGGTTCTCCAAACCTTAGCAACACGGTAAAAACATTATCTGTAACGCCCAATCCTTCTCCGGAGGGATGAGTTCCTAGATTATAGTCGCTGTTTGTCCAAGATAGAGTCAGGGTTGAACTGTTGTATTTATTGCCTAGTTTAAATTCTGCCCTAGCCCCAACTCGTGAACGACTGGAACTTTCGTTAATGGGGGTGTAGTATGCAGTGATGTTAAAATAATCATTAAACTTAACTGTTAAATCTAAGAATAAAGTATTCTCAATAGAATCAGGTAAAATATCTCCAAAATAATTAACCAAACCCATTGAAACATCGCCAATGTTAATTCTTGCTCCCACTGTCAGCGCATTTACAAAATCACGTCCCTGGAATTCCCGGTCTAAGGCATAATTGAATCCAGATGAAAAAATCAAATTGGCTTTTTGGCTCAAAGGAATTCTTTTGACAACACTACCCTGAACCTGGCTGTAGTAGTCTTTATCTGGATTAACGTAGGCGATCGCTCCTCCTGAAAAAACCCATCCCTTCACGGTATTCCTGGTAAAGTCTGCACCTAAATAACCTTGAATTTTATTTACCCCAAATGCACCTGTGTAGTATCTAATAATATCTTTCGTTCCTGTAATATCTCCTGTAAAGCTAATGTGTGGAACATAATTCGTCTCTTCTCTACTCATGAAAGTCGTAGTGTAATTCACGTCTTGGCTAAAATTCTTTAGATAGACTTGAGAGTAGAAATTTCTCAAAGTTCCTGTAGAAAAACTTTCATTATTAATAACAGACAGAACACTGACATTGGAACCCGGTCCTCCTTCTTCACCATCTTCAAATAAGGTAATCCGAGGACCAGTAATCTCGTAACGAGTTTTGGCAGAAAAATTGCGTTCAATCACTGGCGTAACCCCAAGCCAGATACCATTAAATATGGCTGGAGGAACTTGACTTAGGTTTGCAACTTTTCCTTGGAGGCTTTCCGCTCTTCCCAACCCAGCATGATAGATTGTAAAGCTGTTTGGTGGAAGCCTGACATTATTAGCAGCATAGAATAAGTTATTATTCACATTTGAGTTGGCTGGTTGTGAGCTACCTTTGATTTTAGGAATTGCATCTGGTAACGCTAAGTTACTTAATTGCAAGATAGTATTTAACAGAGTATTTTCATCATTCAAGATAAATCCAAAACCACGAACTGTACGACCGAGAACAGCTTCGCGATCGTTGAGTTTAACAATCTGTCTCACTCTAGAATAAATAGCTACAGGTGTATTTTCTGATAATTCTTCTCTGGTAACTAAAATTTTATTTCCTTGGTTGTTACCAGGTGTAGAACCAGCATTGGGAAAAAATAAATCGACACCAATACCTTCATTATTGACTCCTGTTTGAAAACCAGGTTCTTTAATAGCTGCTAGTGATTCTGGTGTCACTACCTTCCCTACTTGGGAAGCTTGAAAAATATTAGTTGGTATCAAAGTATCGGGATCGACACTATTCCTATCTGTTGCAATACCAGGTGTATAGGTACATATATCCTCTGGATTAGTACCAGGAAAAGTACAGGACGCAGTTAGGCTTAACTGAATCTGTGTACCCAGTAACGTTTGCGGTTCCTTGATAGAAACTTCAACTTCCCTTGACTGTCTCACAGTTTGTAGTTGTAAATAATCTCCTGTTTGCTCTAGGGTGAAAATATTATTTCTTGTTAAGCTTTTCTTATTCTCGCTGTTGAGCTTAACAATTTCATTCACATCAAAGATTGTATTTTGATTACCAAAATTGACACCTACAACGAATTCCCCTTCTGTTAAATGGCTGATGACTGTCCCATTAAGGAATAAGGTTGTTGTCAACGGATCGACTTTTTCTTTAGGAGATTTGCGAGGGGGAGCAATGTAATTTGGATCGTCTGAGGAATTTTGTTTGGGCTTTTCGGGCTGTTCTTGGTTAGGCGGCTTATCAAGTTCTGCAACAAGAGGTAGATTGTGAGACGCATAAGATGTTGGAGATAGGTGCTTTGTCTCAAGTTCCGCATGACCGAATTGCTGTTGCGAGGGTTTGGAAGTAAATTCAGGTTGAGCTACATTGTCGGGAGTGCAAGCAGATAAATTGGGAATCTTATGTTCTAAATCAGTGACTTTGGTAAATTCAGGTTGAACTACGCGATCGAGAGTACAGCCAGACACGCTCGCGTCAACTTCTGGCTCTAATTCTGCCCAATCCTTTGAGTATTCTGGTTCGATAATTCCAACTGGGGTATCTTCCACTAAAGAAGTCCCAGTGCTATGTTCGGGAGATAATGGTAACTCCGATCTGCTAGCGCTATTTAAGCTATCTAACTCCGATACAACATTTGCGTCTGTTTGAGCACAAGCTGCTTTAGGAAGTAGAACAGCAGCTGAAGTAAAACATAATGCAAGCTTTATCTTACAAGTAACAGTATACACAAAATAATTGCAATATCAGTCTTTTGACAGATGCTCTATCCGATCACTGTTACTAAATAGCTTTGTTTTGTCCGTATCTTTTCTTCTTTAGCAACTCATTTTTACAGTATCTTCACTTGTTAGCTTATTAACTTTTATACTACTTCGAGAAAAATTTCTTCTTGTTTGCAGCGATCGTCCATACAACTCCCCACCTCTTCACCTCGTTCCCAGGCTCCGCCTGGGAATGCCTTATCGGAGGCTCCGCCTCCTGTCTGAGATGCTGCTATGCTCTGCAGACCCTGCTATGCTGCATTCTGTGCCAGAGGCACCGGATCGAGAGAGTGGCGAATGAGGGGTCTTTAAACCAAGTCTACGAATAAAAAAATAGAATGGACATTACACCAAACAAAGAGCAAAGTAAATAGTGTGAAATAGCTTTTGTTTCAAAAATCACATTCATGTAATTTTACGGTAAAAAGCAGTGTAATTTTTTCCATTTCATTTACTTCACAAAAAGATTTATTAGTGTAGATATATACGACAGTTACGTAAGTAACGGTTGTTAGTACACACAGTCTTTTTGACACATATTCTTTCTCTTCATACCAGTTAACAGTGAGTTCAAAATCTGTAACATTACTACAGATTCAATAGATATCACTATAAGGCTCGGTAACTTTTACACGCGTTACTTTTCTACCTTGAAACTAGTATCTAGAAAGATGAATATGCGTAAGAGAGTTAAAAACTCTTTACTATCAAGTGACTCTACTGTACTTTTTCGTAACACCTTATCAATTGGTAAAACGACCATGAAACTTAACAAAACACTTGTAATTGCTTTGTTTGCAGCTTCCACTGGTATTTTCGGCTTTGGTTCTGTAGCTTCTGCAGGTGAAGGTGGCGCTGCTGCAGCTGCAGGCTTTACACTAAACGGAGCAGGTAAAGTAACCGGAGCTGCTGTGGGTGCAGCCGTTGGTAAGCAAAACGCAGGTGCTACAGCAACTAACGGTGCAAATGGCAATACAGCTGGTGCGGTAGGAAGTGCTGGTACTATAGATTTGATAACTAACGGCACCAATCTAAAAACTGGGATCTACGGTGATGTAGAAGCTCTGGGTAGATTAGGCACTCCTCAAGGCAACCAATTGCAGAATACAACAACGGCTCCTAGTTCATTCACACTCGACCAAGATTAAATGTCTGCTTGTCTTCAAAAGTCTTTAAGTAGTTAATTGTACAAAACAGGGTAGTTATCTCCATCTTGAAAAAGCAAATCTTGAAACAAAAGACGCGACCGATCGCGTCTTTTAGTTGTTATGAATAAACTAATTTTCATCACCACTTTCAGCAAAATTCACTTGGTCGTAAAGCTCGCTGAGTTGAATTTGAAAATTCATCGTTTGTAGCGATAAATTTGCTGATTCATTTTCGAGTTCAGTGAATAACCATTGACCCTCGGCAGTTTTCACATATTGCATTACATGATGAGAATATTGGTCAATTAAAATATATTCTTTAAATTCGGGAATTGAGCGGTAATATAAAAACTTATCTCCTTGATCGTAATTTTTAGTAGATTTAGATAAAACTTCTGCAATAAGCGAGGGATTCATTATGGTAGTCGTATTTGTTCCTGTATAAACAGGTTGCCCTTGAATCACCATCACATCTGGATAGGTGTACTGCCGATACCGGGGTATCCACAATCTGACATCAGCCATATAAACATCATATTTTTTACCCCTCAAAGCAATCTTTAATGATGCAGCGAAATTCAGAGCAATTTTATTATGATTGGTAGTACCACCTGTCATCGGAATGATTTCTCCATTACGGTATTCGCTTCTAAATTCCGCTTTTTCTTCAAGTTCTAAATATTCTTCAGGTGTGTAATAGGGTTTTTGTGTTTTTAATTGCATAATGATACTAAATCTCACTAGACTTCATCTGTTAATCCATCTGAGATTGTTACATCCCAATCATTGTCAACTTCGGTAGATGCTTCTCGGTAAGCCTCTTCTAGTTCTTGTTTTCGCAACAACAGCAATGCCATTTCAATGACTTGGGAGCGAGATTTACAGGAATGGGCTACTTTGTAACTTTCAATAAATTGCACCAGGGACACTGGTAAAGAAACTGAGAGCTTTTCAACTTCCATAGTATTACCAAAAAGTAGCAAGAATCTTCTTCAATACTGCAAGGGCTGAGAATTTTTGTAGGTTGGGTTTCGTTCCTCAACCCAACCTACGTAATTTCATTGTTTGAGCTTAACCGACAAGTATTGGAATCTTCTTACTCAAGAGTAATCTATGGAATCGTAAGTTGTTGAAGAACTATGTCAGCTATATTCGCTCTGCAAGAATCTGTCGTACCACTGTTAGCGCTGAGTAACTCACCCCAGCAGTACCTTCCCCTGGATGAGTAGAATCGCCTACAAGCCATAAATGCTGGATTGGTGTACGATTGGCAAAACCAAAAGGACCGAATGTGGGTATTCTTTGACCGATACCGCCTACAATGCCTCTATCTCTGGCTGTGTAATGGGCAAAAGTACGGGGAGTTGCTGCTTCTATGTGAACGATGGTTTCTGGTTTGAGGTAGAAGAATTTGGCAAGACGAGCGATCGCATCTCGTGTATATTGCTGTTTTAAACTTTCGTAATCTTCAGTACGCCACCATTGCTCTGGATCTACAAATGAGGAAGCAATAATTGTAGCTTGTCCTGAAGGGGCGCGACCATCACCGGGACGGCTTACAGATACAAATAAGGAATTATTCTCACCAACAGGCCCGTTAGGATCGTATAAAAATTGAAGATGGGGGGGACAATCTACAGGAATAGCGCTTTCATCAACACCCAAATACACCACAAATGCACCGGATGACGGGGGTAATTTTTCCACTCGTTGCTTGTACCCTTTCGGTGCTTTTTCGCCTAACAACTGCACCAAGTTTTGCACAGTTACGTTAGCAACAACATGGTCAACAGGTTCTGTCCATACCTCTTTTGTTTTTTGATTGCGAATAACGACATCAGTTGCTTTGCCGTTCTCGACTTTAATATGCTCTACAGTGTGGCGCATAAGCAATTTGCCACCATATCTTTCCAACGCTTCTACCAAGCGATCGCTCAAAACCTGCATGCTTCCATGAAGATGGGAAAGTCCTTGGGGTTCTTGCGATACACTCAATGCTGTTGCTGCATAAAGTAAAGCTGTTTCTCGAGCATCAACTTGAGAGTATAACTTGAGTTGCAAATCCAAAAAAGTTCTCAAGCGGTAGTCATGTCCCAGCCCACATGCAAACAAAGCATCCCCTACAGTAAATAAGGTGTAAGGAACAGTTATAAGTGTGTCGGGACGTACTGCCTTGGTTAACTCCCACAAATCCCACAAGTTACGGGGCGGTAACACTGGATCTCGTCCTTGAAATTTCCAGCTAGCTTTAAACAAAGTAGCTATCAACTGCCAAAACGGTTCGCTACCAGGAAATTGCCGAAGTCGTTCTTCGTTCCACTTCTGCGGATCGCGCCAAACATTAATAGGCGTTTCCTCACCGGGTAAATATACCGCACACGCCGGATCGCAGGGCGTTGCTTCTGGTAAGTCAATCTCTAACTCTGAAAAAATGCGGTGGTGAATTCCTCCAGGTTCCAACCCAGCAACCTGAGTTGCTCCCACATCAAAAGTAAACCCTTTGCGTTTGAAGGTGGAAGCACAACCCCCAGGAACGAGGGCTCGATCCAGAATTAAAACACTGTACCCTTTGCGAGCTAATAATGCACCAGCAGTCAGCCCGCCTATTCCGGCACCGATAACTGCGACACGAGATTTGCTATTGCCAATACTATGACCGGGCATTGATGTCTGCTACATATTTCTTAATAATTCTATCATAATCTTAAAACACGTATCAAAAAATCATAAATTTTAATGGGTAAGTGGACAGACCCCCCACTCTCGTTCCCAGGCTCAGCCTGGGAATGCAGACAGCGAGGCTCCGCCTCGCACTCTGTGGTAGAGCACAGGAGGCTCTGCCTTCCATTCCAGGTAGAGCACAGGGGGCTCTGCCTTCCATTCCAGGTAGAGCACAGGAGGCGGAGCCTCTACTAAGGCATTCCCAGGCTCAGCCTGGGAACGAGGTGACAGTGACTAGTTAAGATATAAGGGCAATGGGCATGGAACAATGGGAAAGATAGTAATAATCAATTCCCGATGCCAATTCCCGATGCCCAATTCCCAATGCCCTATTACGAGTCAGTAACAATGACATCAACCTTGCTGAAGTTTCCTCGCCTGAACGCTCCCAAACTACACCAATTGCCTAACGGTTTAACAATAGTTGCTGAGCAAGTGCCAATTGAAGCTGTAAACCTGAGCTTGTGGATTCATGTTGGTTCAGCCATAGAAACTGACGAAATTAATGGTGTGGCGCACTTTCTAGAGCATATGGTGTTTAAGGGAACCGAGCAACTGGCGAGCGGCGAGTTTGAACGTCGAATTGAAGAGCGAGGCGCTGTGACAAACGCGGCTACCAGCCAGGATTACACTCACTACTACATAACCACTGCTCCGAAAGATTTTGCAGAACTCGCACCACTACAAATTGACGTGGTACTCAATGCCAGCATACCTGATGAAGCCTTTGAACGAGAACGATTGGTGGTTTTAGAAGAAATTCGGCGATCGCAAGACAATCCACGCCGTCGTACTTTTCAACGCTCAATGGAGACAGCTTTTGATAAACTGCCTTATCGGCGTTCGGTTTTGGGATCGGAATCAGTCATTTCACAACTTCAGCCCCAGCAGATGAGAGAATTTCATCGAACTTGGTATCAACCCACATCGATCGCTGCTGTAGCTGTCGGGAATTTGCCTGTGGATGAGTTAATTGCAATTGTTGCAGAAGGATTCTCCTGTGCAGGCGCAATGCCTTGCGCCCCTACCCCCTACCC